>DATBQR010000107.1:0-72572 GCA_036560705.1 Burkholderiales bacterium
TCCGCGTTCTGCGCGGGCGCCGATCTCAACTGGATGAAGCGCATGGCCGGCTACGGCTACGAGGACAACCTCAAGGACGCCAAGGCGCTGGCGGAGATGCTGAAGACGCTCGACCGGATGTCCAAGCCCACCGTGGCGCGCGTGCACGGCCCGGCCTACGCGGGCGGCGTCGGCCTGGTCGCCGCCTGCGACATCGCCGTCGGCTCGCACCAGGCGGAGTTCTGCCTCACCGAGGTGAAGCTCGGTCTTTCCCCCGCCACCATCAGCCCCTACGTCGTGCGCGCCATGGGAGCGCGCCTCGCGCGGCGCTATTTCCTCACCGGCGAGGTGATCGATGCCGGCGAGGCCTACCGCCTGCGCCTGCTGTCGGATATTTCGCCGCCGGAGGAACTCGACGGAGCGATCAACGCGCTGCTCGGGCATCTCGTCATCGGCGGACGCGAGGCGCACGCCAAAATCAAGGACCTGCTCCGCGCCGTGTCGGCCGGGCCGGCGGACGACGCCATGATCGCCGACACCGCCAAGCGGATTGCGGAGATCCGCGTCTCGCCCGAAGGCAAGGAAGGCATCGCCTCGTTCCTCGAGAAGAGAAAGCCGAACTGGGTGAAGGAATTCGAGGCGGTGCGCGTCAAGCCGCCGCGAAAGAAGAAATAGCGTGTTCCGCAAGGTCCTGGTCGCCAACCGCGGCGAAATCGCCTGCCGCGTCATCGCCGCCGCGCGCGACATGGGCATGCGCACGGTGGCCGTGTATTCGGATGCCGACCGGGACGCACGCCACGTCGCGCTTGCCGACGAAGCGCGCCGCATCGGACCGCCGGAAGCGCGCGAAAGCTACCTGAACATGGAAGCGATCCTCGCGGCGGCGCGCGACACCGGCGCCGAAGCGATCCATCCCGGCTACGGCTTCCTCTCCGAGAACGAGGACTTCGCCGCCGCCTGCGCCATGGCGGGCGTCGTCTTCATCGGGCCGGCGCCGGAAGCGATCGCCGCCATGGGCGACAAATCGGCGGCCAAGCACCTGATGGAAAAAGCCGGCGTGCCGCTGGTGCCCGGCTACCACGGCGAGAACCAGGATCCCGCCTTCCTGCGGAAGGAAGCGGACAAGATCGGCTACCCGGTGCTGGTCAAGGCTTCGGCGGGCGGCGGCGGCAAGGGCATGCGGGTGGTGCAGGACGGCAAGGACTTCGCTGCCGCGCTCGAATCGGCAAAACGCGAGGCGAACTCGTCTTTCGGCGATGACCGCGTGCTGGTCGAGAAATATCTCGACCGGCCCCGCCACATCGAAGTGCAGGTGTTCGGCGATGCGCAGGGGAACGTCGTTTACCTCTTCGAACGCGACTGCTCGGTGCAGCGCCGCCACCAGAAGGTGCTGGAGGAAGCCCCGGCGCCGGGTTTGAGCGAAAAGCGCCGACGCGAGATGGGCGAGGCGGCGGTGGCGGCGGCAAAATCGATCAGGTACACGGGCGCCGGCACGGTCGAATTCATCGCCGGGCCGGATGGCAGGTTCTACTTCATGGAGATGAACACGCGCCTGCAGGTCGAGCATCCGGTGACCGAAATGATCACCGGGGTGGACCTGGTGAAGTGGCAGCTGGCAGTTGCCGCTGGTAACCCGATACCCTTGAAACAAAATGAAATTCAAATGAACGGCCACGCGATCGAAGCGCGCATCTACGCCGAGAACCCGGCCAAGGGATTCCTGCCCTCCACCGGAACGCTGCGGCACCTGCGCGCGCCGGCAGAACGGCGCGGAGCCGTACGGGTGGACTCGGGCGTGCGGCAGGGCGACGCGATCACGCCGTATTACGACCCGATGATCGCCAAGCTGATCGTCTGGGGCGAGGACCGCGGCACCGCGCTCGGCCGCCTGCGCGCCGCGCTCGCCGCCTACGAAATCATCGGCGTCTCCACCAACGTGGAATTCCTCGCGCGCACCGTTTCGAGCAAGGCGTTTTCTTCCGCCGACCTGGACACCGGCCTGATCGAACGATGCCGTGCCGAGCTGTTCCCGGCCGATGCGGGAGCGAGCGACGAGGATTTCGCCGCCGCCGCGTTCGCCGAACTGCTCGCCGAGGAGGCGCAGGCGGCGGCCGCGGCGAAAGCGTCGGGGGATCCGCACTCGCCCTGGGACCGCGTCGACGGCTGGCGGCTCAACCTGGGCTCGCATCATGAGATCGCCTTCGTGCGGGGCGACCGCGTGTGCAAGGTACAGATTCATTTCGCCGCGGACGGCTATCGACTGTCGGTGGACGGCCGCGACTACCTGCTCGCGGGCAGCGAGGAAAACGGCGTATTGCAGGTGACGCTGGGCGACGCCTCGTTCCACGCCCGCGCGGTGCGCGACGGCGCCGACTGGCACCTGTTCCGCGACGGCGCGCACCGCGTGCTCACGCTGCAGGGCGCGCAGGCGGCGCCCGAAGGCGGCGGCGCCGCCGGCTCGCTCGCCGCGCCGATGCCCGGGAAAATCCTCCAGGTGCTGGTGCAGGCCGGCGCGAGCGTCGCCAGGGGGACGCCGCTGGTGATCCTGGAGGCGATGAAAATGGAGCACACCATCGCCGCGCCGCGCGACGGGCGCGTCGCCGAGATCCATTTCAAGGCGGGCGAGCAGGTCGACGAGGGCGCCGAGCTGCTCAGGCTGGAGGCCGCGTGACGCCGCAAGGGAAACTGCCCGGGCGGGTACGCATCGTCGAAGTCGGCCCGCGCGACGGTCTGCAGAACGAAAAGGGCGAAGTACCGACCGCCATCAAGGTCGAGCTGATCGAGCGCCTGGCGGATGCGGGAATTTCCGCGGTGGAGGCGACCGCTTTCGTATCGCCGAAATGGATTCCGCAGATGGCCGACCATACCGAAGTGCTGGAGCGCATCCGCCGTAAACCCGGCGTGTCCTACCCGGTGCTGACGCCGAACCTGAAGGGCTTCGAGGCGGCGCGCGCCGCGGGGGCGACCGAGGTGGCGGTATTCGGCGCGGCGTCGGAAGCTTTTTCAAAAAAGAACATCAACTGCTCGATCGCGGAATCCCTGGAGCGCTTCCGGCCCGTAGTGGAAGCCGCGAAGGAGAACAGCGTCAAGGTGCGCGGCTACATATCCTGCGTCGTCGCCTGCCCGTATAAAGGCGAAGTAAAACCGGCGAAGGTGGCCGAAGTCGCCGGCGCGCTCTACGACATGGGCTGCTACGAAATTTCGCTGGGCGACACCATCGGCGCCGGCACGCCGGGAAAAACCCGGGCGATGATCGAGGCCTGCATGAAACGCGTCCCGGTGGCAAAACTCGCCGGCCACTACCACGACACCTATGGCCAGGCGCTCGCCAACATCTACGCTTCGCTCGAGCTTGGCGTGGCCACCTTCGATTCGTCGGTGTCGGGGCTGGGCGGCTGCCCCTACGCGAAGGGCGCTTCCGGCAACGTGGCGACCGAAGACGTCCTGTACATGCTGGAGGGACTCGGCATCGAGACCGGCGTCGATCTGGAGAAGGTAGTGGACGCCGGGATCTGGATTTCCTCGATTCTGAAAAGAACCCCGGGATCCAAGGCGGGCCGCGCCATCGCGGCCAAAAGGACATGACGGAGTCCCCCTGCGTCAAGATCTGCGTCATGGACGCGGACAGGCGCTACTGCCTTGGCTGTGCGCGCACCCTGGATGAGATCGCCGCATGGGGCGGCATGAGCGAAGCCGAGCAGGCCGAGGTACTCGCCCAGCTGCCTGCGCGCCAGGAAAGCAGCCCATGCCGGCCCTGACCTGGTATTTCGATTTCGTTTCGCCCTTCGCCTACATCTGCCTGCGTCGCCTCAACGAACTCCCGCCGGGCCTGGCGATCGAGTACCGGCCGGTGCTGTTCGCGGGGCTGCTCAACCACTGGGGGCAGAAGGGGCCGGCCGAACTGCCCAGCAAGCGCCGCTATACCTACCGTTGGAGCCACTGGTGGGCGGCCAGCCTCGGGCTGCCGTTCCGTTACCCGGCTGCGCACCCCTTCAACCCGCTGCACCACCTGCGCCTGGCCGTCGCTTGCGGTTCGAGGCCGGAAGCCGTGAAAACCATCTTCGATTCGATATGGACGACCGGCGCGGACGCTGCGGACCCGATCCGCTTCTCGGCTCTTTTAAAGGAATTGAATTTGAAGATGGAAGATCTCGAGAAACCGGAGATCAAGAACAGATTGAGAACGAATACGGAAGAGGCGGCGCAACGCGGGGTGTTCGGCGTACCGACCTTTGAAATCGACGGCGAGCTGTTCTGGGGCGCCGATTCGATCGGCTTCCTGAAGGATTTCCTCGAAAATCCCTCAGTCGTAAAAAACCGGGAAATGCAGCGGCTGGACAGCCTGCCTACCGGGGCCTCTAGACGTACTTCCTGAGGTCCTCGATCACCTTGCCGTCGTTCGGCAAGCTTCCCGGCGCCACCAGTTCCGCCTCGCCGCGCAATTTGGTGAGGTCGCGAATCGAAACGACAATCGCCGCCGCCAGGCCGTCCGGGCGGCCTTTCACTTCGCACTTGAGGGTCATGCGGTCATTGCCGGCTTCGCCCTCGACCACCAGCCGCGCCTTGAGGATTTCCGGATGCCGGCGCGCGATCTCGTTCACCTGCTTCGGCGTCACGAACATGGCGCGTACCTTGGTGCTTTGGTCGGCGCGTCCCATCCATCCGCGGATGCGCGTATTGGTCCGCCCGCAGGGACTGGCGCCGGGCAGCACCGCCGACAGGTCGCCGGTAGCGAAGCGCACCAGGGGATAGTCGCGGTTGAAGGTGGTGATCACCACCTCGCCGACCTCGCCCGCCGCGACCGGATCGCCGGTGCCGGGGCGCACGATTTCGAGCAGCAGCCCCTCGTCGAGGATCATGCCCTCGTTGACGGAACCATCGGGCGCGAACGATTCGTAGGCGATCGAGCCCAGATCGGCAGAACCGTAGCTCTGCGCGACGCGGATGCCGCGCACCAACATCGACTGCCTGAGCGCGGGCGGCAGATATTCGGCGCCCACGTGCGCCTTCTTGAGCGGGGAAATATCGGCCTTGACCTCATCGGCTTTCTCGACGATCAGCTTCAGAAACGAAGGCGTGCCGATGTAGCCGCAGATCCCCAGGTCGCGGATCGCGGCGACCTGCTGCTCGGTCTGCCCGGTGCCGGCCGGCACCACCGTGCAGCCGATCGCGAGCGCGCCGGATTCCAGCATCGATCCGGCGGGCGTGAAGTGGTAGGAAAAGGTATTCGCGACCAGGTCGCCCGCGCGGAAACCTCCGGCGAACAGCGCGCGCGCCGTGCGCCACCAGTCCTTCGCCAGCCCCTCCGGTTCGTAAATCGGGCCCGGCGACATGAAGATTTTCGCCAGTTTCGCCACCGGCGTCGCGTTCAGCCCGCCGAGCGGGCGCTGCTGCGCCTGCAGTTCTCCGAGATCCGATTTGCGCGTCACCGGCAGCGCCGCGAGCGCTGCGCGGCTGCGGATTTTTTCCGGGATTATTTTTTCTAAAATCCTGGAAAATCCTGGCGCGCGCCGCTTCGCATGGGCAACCAGCTTCGGCAGCGCGGCCATGAGCGCCGCCTCGCGCCGCTTCGGCGAACGGGTCTCCAGGCGGTCGAAATGAAAATCGGGGTCAGAGCCCGATTTCGCTCTTCTAGCCATGCGCAAATCGGGCTCTGACCCCGATTTTCATAGCCAGCGCTTGCGGCGGCGGTAGGACTTCACGTCGCGGAAGCTTTTGCGTTCGCCCGAGGAAAAGCCGAGGTAGAACTCCTTTACGTCCTCGTTCTGCGCGAGTTCCTGCCCTTCGCCGTCCATGACCACGCGGCCGTTCTCCAGGATGTAGCCGTAGTCGGCATAGCGCAGCGCGATGCTGGTGTTCTGCTCGGCGAGCAGGAAGCTCACTTTTTCCCTGGCGTTCAGCTCCTTGACGATGCCGAAGATCTCCTCGACCAGCTGCGGCGCGAGGCCCATCGACGGCTCATCCAGCAGGATCATTTTCGGGCGCGCCATCAGCGCGCGGCCGATCGCCGTCATCTGCTGCTCGCCGCCGGAGGTATAGCCCGACTGCGACGATCGCCGCTGCTTCAGGCGCGGAAAATACCCGTATACGCGTTCCAGGCCCTCGCGCGTCTCCGCGCCGCTGCGGGTGTAGGCGCCGGTGAGCAGGTTTTCCTCGACCGTGAGGTGGGCGAAGCAGTGCCGCCCCTCCATCACTTGCACGACCCCGCGTTTCACCAGGTCCGACGGCGTCAGGCCTTCGATGCGCTCGCCGAGGTATTCGATGTAGCCCTTGGTCACCTCGCCGCGCTCGCCCCTGAGCAGGTTGGAAACCGCGCGCAGGGTGGTGGTCTTGCCGGCGCCGTTGGCGCCCAGCAGCGCGACGATGCCGCCCTCGCGGACCGTCAGCGACACGCCCTTCAGCACGAGGATCACGTGGTTGTAGATCACCTCGATGCCGTTCACCGAAAGCATTGCCGGAGCGGAAGACATCATTGCACGGTCGTCAAAAAAACGGCGCCGGGGGAAACCCGGCGCCGTGGTGCTCTTTGAAAATCAGCCCGCTTCTTTGGCGCAGTCGCGCTTGATGATCTTCTTCTCCGCCGCGTACTTCGCGGCCGAGGCGCGGATCATCGGCTTGATGATCTGCTGGTCGGCGGCATAGTGGTCCGACCCCACCATCCACTTGCTGCCGTTCCATGTCTCGATGGTGGCGGTGGCTTCCCCTGAGTGGTTCACGCAGCTCGTGCTGACCGGCAGCATGAAGCCCTCGAGTCCCATCTTCTTGATTTCCGCCTTGTCGATCGCCAGGTTCTCCAGGCCCCAGCGCACCTGCTCGCCGGTCAGCGGCTTCTTGCCGTACTTGATGTGGGCGCGCCGCACTGCCTCCACCCCCATCATCGCCGACACCAGGCCGCGGTTATAGAGCACTTCGCCGATCTCCGCCTTCTTGCCGGTGCCCTGGCCCTTGTCGTACACGTACTTGATGATGTCCTTGTGGATCTGCCCCTGCCCGGCGGGCGCGAGGAAGACGAGCGCGTTGTAGCCCTTGGCGGCCTCGCCCACCGGCGCGACGTCGGGCTCGGCGCCCGACCACCACACGCCGTACATTTTTTCGCGCGGATAGCCGGTGGCCACGGCTTCCTTGAGGGCGGTGGAGTTCATCACTCCCCAGCCCCACAGGAAAACGTAGTCCGGGCGCTGCTGGCGGATCTGCAGCCAGGTCGCCTTCTGCTCGACGCCCGGGCTGGTCACCGGCAGCAGCAGCAGTTCGAAGCCGTGCATCTTGGCGCGCAGCTCCAGCAGCGCGATCGGCTCCTTGCCGTACGGCGAGTCGTGGTAAACGAGGGCGATCTTCTTGCCCTTCAGCTTGTCCAGGCCGCCTTCCTTCTTGCCGACGTGCTGCACCAGCATGTCGGCGGCGTCCCAGTAGGTGCCGCCGAGCGGGAAGTTCCAGCCGAACACGGTGCCATCCACCGAATCCGCGCGCCCATAGCCCGCGGTGATGATCGGGATGTGGTCGCTGAATGACTTGTCGGTCAGGGCGAAAGTGATGCCCGTGGAGAGCGGCTGGAAAACGGTCGCGCCCGTAGGCCCCTTGCCTTTGAGGCGCTCGTAGCATTCCACGCCCTTGTCGGTGGCATAGCCGGTCTCACATTCTTCGTACGTGATCTTGACGCCGTCGATGCCGCCGTCGCGCGCGTTGACCAGCTTCAGGTAGTCCACATAGCCGTTGGCGAACGGAATGCCGTTCGGAGCATAGGCGCCGGTGCGGTACGACAGGACCGGAAAGAACTGCTCCTTGGCCTGCTGCGCCAGCACCACCGTGCTGCCGATCGCCGCGGCCGCGGCCGTCAGCAATACAATTTTTGCTTTCATTTCAACCCTCCTCCAGTTAACTCCCGACAGGATGATAACCCCGCAGTCGCCTTCGTGACCATCAATGCGGGAATGGCCATAACCTCAATTTTTCCTTGCCGATGGCCCACAGCCGGGCCAGTCCCTGGGGCTCGACGATAAGGAAGAACACGATCAGGGCGCCGAATATCATCGACTGCAGGTGCGAGTTGATGGCGGTCGGGATCGGCACGCCCAGCATGGCCGGCACCTGGTCCAGGAAGATCGGCAGCACGACGATGAACGCGGCACCGAAATAGCTTCCAAGCAGGGACCCCATGCCGCCGATGATGATCATGAACAGCAGGTTCAGCGAGAGAGTCAGGTTGAAGGCGAGCGGCTCCCAGGCGCCGAGGTAGACGAATCCCCACAGCGCGCCCGCGACGCCCACGTAGAAAGAACTGACCGCGAAGGCAGTGAGCTTGGCGTATACCGGGCGGATGCCGATGACTTCCGCGGCGACATCCATGTCGCGCATCGCCATCCACGCCCGGCCGATATGGCTGCGCACCAGGTTCTTCGCCACGACGGTGAATACCACCAGCACGCCGAGGAGGAAGACATACTTCCTGACCGGCGTATCGATCTTCCAGCCCAGCATTTCGATGGTCGCGGTGGACACCGACCCGGAAGGCGAATAGTCGGTAAACCATTTCACGCGCGCGAACAGCCAATCCATGAAGAACTGCGCGGCGAGCGTCGCTACCGCGAGGTACAGCCCCTTGATGCGCAGGCTGGGAATGCCAAACAGCATGCCGGCCGCCGCCGCGATAAATCCCGCAAGCACCAGCACCACCAGGAAGTTGAGCTGCGGCAGGCGCAGCACCAGGTTGTACGCGGCGTAGGCGCCGACCGCCATGAAGGCGGCGTGGCCGATCGATATCTGGCCGCAATAGCCTACCAGCAGGTTCAGGCCGATGGCGGCGAGCGTGAGGATGAGGAACGGGATCAGGATCGAGAGGAACAGGTAGTCGCTGGCGAGGAACGGCACCGCAGCGAACGCGAACAACAGCAGCCCGAGCATGAAGACGCGGTCCTGCAGGATCGGCAACATCTGCTGGTCCGCTGCGTAGCTGCTCTTGAACTGGCCGTTTTCGCGGTAGAACATGGCTGTGGGTCCGGATCAGACGCGGTCGATGTACTTCTCGCCGAACAGGCCTTCCGGCCGCACCAGCAGGAACAGCAGCGCCAGCACGTAGGCGAACCAGTTCTCGATGCCGCCGCCCGCGAGGTCGAAGGCCTTGACCAGCACCGGCCCGAGAAAGACTTCGGCCATCTTCTCGCCGACGCCGATGATGAGCCCGCCGACGATGGCGCCGGCAATCGAAGTGAAGCCGCCGAGGATCACCACCGGCAGCGCCTTGAGCGCGACCTGCGACAGGGAAAACTGCACGCCCAGCTGCGAACCCCAGATCACGCCGGCGACCAGCGCCACGAATCCGGCGACCGACCAGACGATCACCCAGATGCGGTTGAGCGGGATGCCGATCGACTGCGCCGCCTGGTGGTCGTCGGCCACCGCGCGCAGCGCGCGGCCGGTGGCGGTCTTCTGGAAAAACAGCACCAGGCCCGCGACCAGCACCGCCGCCACGATCGCCGAAACGAAATCCTCCTTGTTGACCAGGATGCCGCCCTGGAAAACCTTGTCGAGCACCATGACCGGTTCCTTGGCGATGCCGAGGTCGATCTTGTAGATGTCGCTGCCCCAGACGATCTGGCCGAAGCCGTCGAGGAAGTAGGTGACGCCAAGCGTCGCCATGAGCAGCGCCACGCCCTCCTGGTTGACGAGCGGGCGCAGCACCAGCCGCTCGATCAGCCAGGCCAGCGCCACCATGATCGCCATCGCCAGCAGGATCGCCGCCCACAGCGGCATCCGTTCCGCCAGGCGCGCCACCGCGAGCGCCGCGAACAGCACCATCGTTCCCTGCGCGAAATTGAATACGCCGGAGGCCTTGAAGATGAGCGCGAAACCCAGGGCAACGAGAGAATAGAGCACCCCGGTCATCAGCCCGCCGAGCAGCACCTCGACATAGAAGCCCGGCGCCGAGGCGCCCGTTGCCAGCGGCAACGCCAGCCCGACCAGCAGCGCGGCGCCCAGGGTGAGGACCGGCCAGTTTTTTTTCATTGCCTCAACGCACGAGTGCGTTCCATCAACGCACTAGTGCGTTCCATCAACGCACGAGTGCGTTCCACTAGTGACTCACCCCGAGGTAGGCGTCGATCACCGCCTGACTGCTGCGCACCTCGTTCGGCGTGCCATCGCCGATTTTCCTGCCGTAGTCCAGCACCACGACGCGGTCGGAGATGTCCATCACCACGCTCATGTCGTGTTCGATCAGCACGATGGTCGTGCCGAAATGGTCATTCACGTCGAGGACGAAGCGGCACATGTCCTGCTTTTCCTCCACGTTCATGCCGGCCATGGGTTCATCCAGCAGCAGGATGCGCGGTTCCATCGCCAGCGCGCGGGCAAGATCGACCCGCTTCTGCAGGCCGTAGGGCAGGCGGCCCACGGGCGTCTTCCGGTAAGCCTGGATCTCGAGGAAATCGATGATGCCCTCGACCACCTCGCGCTGCGCGATCTCCTCGCGCAGCGCAGGGCCCAGGCGCAGCGCCTGCAGCAGGATATTGGTGTGCATCTTCAGGTTGCGCCCGGCCATGATGTTGTCGAGCACCGTCATGCCCTTGAAGAGGGCCAGGTTCTGGAAAGTGCGCGCGATGCCGCTCACCGCCACCTCGTGCGGATCCATGTCGCGATACTCGCGGCCGAGATAACGGATGGTCCCCTGCTGGGGATGGTAGACGCCGTTGATGACGTTCAGCATCGAGCTCTTGCCGGCGCCATTGGGTCCGATGATGGCCCGCACCTCGTGCTCGCGCACGTCGAACGACACGTCCCGCAACGCCTGGACGCCGCCGAAGGCGAGCGACACGCCATCCAGCGCGAGGATGACCTCGCCGAGGCGGCCTGCGCGCCCGTCCGCCTTCGTCATCTTCAGGCGGCCTTCCTCGCCGCCGCCGGGGGAAAGGTCCTGGCGTCGCGGATCTTGAGGTCGGCCGAAATGGAGCCGGTGCGGCCGTCCTCGTAGCGCACCTGCGCCTCGACGTGCACCACCGGCTTGCCGGCGTACATGGCGTCCACCAGCGCAGCGTACTTTTCCGCGACGTGGAGGCGGCGAACCTTGCTGGTGCGCGTCAGCTCGCCGTCGTCCGCCTCGAGCTGCTTGTGCAGGATGAGGAAGCGGTGGATCTGCGAGCCCGCGATCTCCGGTTCCGCGGCGAGATCGGCGTTGACCTGCTCGATGCACTCGCGCATCAGGCCGTAGACCTCGTCGCGCGAGGCGAGATCGACGTATCCCGAGTACGGCATGCCGCGCTTCTCCGCCCAGTTGCCGACTGCCTCCATGTCCATGTTGATGAAGGCGCAGACCCGGTCGCGGCCGTGCCCGAACGCCACCGCCTCCTTGATGAACGGGAAGAACTTGAGCTTGTTCTCGAGGTACTTGGGCGCGAACAGCGAGCCGTCGGCAAGCTTGCCGACGTCCTTGACCCGGTCGATGATCTTGACGTGTCCGTCGGCGTCGAAGTAGCCGGCGTCCCCGGTGTGGAACCAGCCTTGCGCGTCCTTCGAGTCCGCGGTCGCCTGCGGATTCTTGTAGTACTCCTTGAACAGTCCCGGCGAGCGGATGAGCAGTTCCCGTTCCGGCGTGAAGGAGAGTTCCACTCCTTTGACCGCCGGCCCGACGGTGTCCGCCTTCACCTGGCCGTTCGGCTGCACGCAGACGAAAACGCTGGTCTCGGTCGAGCCGTAGAGCTGCTTCAGGTTGATGCCGAGCGAACGGTAGAAGCGGAACAGGTCCGGTCCGATCGCCTCGCCCGCGGTATAGGCGATGCGCACGCGGCTCATGCCGAGCACGTTCCTGAGCGGCCCGTAGACCATCGCGTCGCCGAGCCGGTACAGCAGCCAGTCGAGGGCGCCCACGTCCTTGCCGTCCAGGATCGCCCCGCCGACGCGGCGGGCGACCCCCATGAAGTAGCGGTAGAGCGCGCGTTTGGGCGCGCTCGCATCCTCCATGCGGATCGACACCTGGGTGAGCAGGGCTTCGAACACCCGCGGCGGCGCGAAGTAGTAAGTCGGGCCGATGTCGCGCATGTCGCTCATCACCGTCTCGGCCGACTCCGGGCAGCAGATGCAGTAGCCGGTGACGAAGGGCTGCGCATAGGAAAAGATGTTCTGGCCGATCCAGGCCGGCGGCAGGTAGGCGAGCACCACGTCCGCATCGTTCAGGCCCTCCATCTCCGCGGCCGCCCGGGCGCGGTCGATCAGGCTGTGATGAGTGAGCACCACGCCCTTCGCCGTGCCCGTGGTGCCCGAGGTGAAGAACATCGCCGCCGTGTCCGGCCCGGCGCCCCTGGCGATCTCGGCCTCGAGGAACGCCGGATCGTGCCGCTGCGCTTCGGCGCCGAGTTCGAGCAGCCTGTCGCAGCTCATCAGCTGCGGCTGGTCGTAATGGCGCAGGCCGCGCGGCTCATCGTAGTAGATGTGCGCGAGGGTCGGGCACTGCGGCAGGATCTCGAGCAGCTTGTCGACCTGCTCCTGGTCTTCCGCCAGCGCGTGCGTGATCGCCGCATTCTGGATCGGGAACGCCATCTCGGCGGCCACCGCGTCCTGGTAAAGCGGCACCGGAATGCCGCCCAGGCATTGCGCCGCGCACATCGCCGCGTAGACCCGCGGGCGGTTGTCCCCGACGATCGCCAGGTGATCGCCGCGCCTGAATCCCTGCGCCGCCAGGCCGCAGGCGAGCAGGCACACCTCCTCCGCGAATCGCCGCCAGCTCCAGGTCTGCCAGACGCCGAGATCCTTTTCGCGGATCGCCGGGCGCTCGGCACGCGCGCGGGCGTGGTGCATCAGCAGTTTCGGAAACGTATCCAGCCCGGCTAGACTTTCGGCCATCGCACCCTCCTCAGGGACGAACAGATTTTATAATGCGAAACGCCAATTTTGTACTGGAAGATAAATGACCGGGACCGAGCATTGGACGGAAAAAGCCGGAATCCGGCTGTTCCTGTGGCGCAAGCCGCCGGCCGCCGGGTCTTCCACGAAGGGCACGGTCCTGTTCGTGCACGGCTCATCGATGGCCTCGCAACCCACATTCGACCTGCAGGTGCCCGGCCGACCCGACTCGTCGGTCATGGACTGGTTCGCGGCGCGCGGCTACGACTGCTGGTGCCTCGACAACGAAGGCTACGGGCGCTCGGACAAGGCTCGCCCCATCAACTTCGACATTTCAAACGGCGCCGATGATCTGGACGCCGCAAGCCGGTACGTCCTCAAGACGGCGGCAGCGGAAAAACTCCTGGTCTACGGCATCTCCTCCGGCGCCTTGAAGGTCGCGCTCTTCGCCGAGCGGCACCCGGAACGCGTCGCGCGCCTCGCGCTCGATGCCTTCGTCTGGACTGGAGAGGGCAGCCCGACGCTCGCGGAACGGAAGAAAAGGCTGCCTGAGTTCAAGGCAAAGAACCGTCGCCCCATCGACCGGGCTTTCGTGCAGAGCATTTTCGCGCGCGATCATCCCGGCACCGCCGACGAGGCCACCGTGCAGGCCTTCGCCGACGCCATCCTCGCGCTTGACGATTCGGTACCGACCGGGACCTATGTGGACATGTGCTCGAAGCTGCCTCTGGTGAACCCCTCGAAGCTCGTCGTGCCTACGATTGTCATGCGCGGCCAATGGGACGGCATCGCGGGCGTGGACGATCTGATCGAGTTCTTCAAGCGCCTGCCGAATCCGGACAAGCAATTCTGCGTCATGCCGGGCATCTCGCACGCCAGCTTTCAGCAGAAGAACTACCTGATGGTCTACCACATCCTGCATTCGTTCTTCAGCCAACCCACACCGGTCTTTCGCGGATGAGGCTAGTCGGCGCTTTCGTTTTCCTCTGCGTTTTCCTGGCCGATGGCTTCGCGCAGTCTTACCCGTCGCGCCCGATCCGCATGGTGGTGCCGCTCTCGCCGGGCGGGTTCGCCGATGTTCCGGCGCGCATGCTCGCGCCTCGCCTCGCGGCGGGCCTCGGCCGCCCCGTCATCGTCGAAAACCGGCCCGGCGCCGGCGGCACGATCGGCGCGGACTCTGTCGCCAAGAGTGCCCCGGACGGACATACGCTGCTGTTGACCGGAACACCCCACGTCATCGGCCCCTGGCTCTACAGGAATCTGCCGTACGATACCCTCAGGGATTTCGCGCCGGTCGCGCTCGTCGCCTCCGGTCCCTACGTGCTGGTGGTGAATCCGGCGCAATTGCCCGTTGCCTCGGTGCGCGAGCTGATCGCCGCGGCAAAGGCGAGTCCCGGCAGAATCGATTTCGCCAGTTCGGGCAACGGCAGCGCGCAGCATCTGGTGGGTGCGCTGTTCAACCGGATGGCCGGCGTCGAGTTGAACCACGTGCCGTACAAGGGCAGCGGCCCGGCGATGCAGGACCTGATTGCCGGACAGGTGAAAGTTACCTTCGCGGGGATTCCCAACGTACTGCCCCAGGTGAAAGCCGGGCGCCTGCGCGCACTCGCGGTGACCACCCCCGGACGCTGGAGCGAACTGCCCGACGTGCCGACGCTGTCCGAGGCGGGCGTGCCCGGCTACGAAGCGACACTGTGGCTCAACCTCGCCGCGCCCGCGGGCACGTCGCAGCAGATCGTGCAGCGCCTTTATGCGGAGACGGCCAAGGCGCTGCAGGATCCGGAACTGCAATCGGGTTTTCGCGCCGCCGGAGTGGAAGCCCACGTGCTCGCCCCGAAGGAACTGGCCGCGTTCATGCGGGCCGAGTACGAGAAATGGGGTAAGGTCGTGCGCGAAACCGGCGCCACGGTGAACTGAGCGCCTACATGCTTCGGCGGTACTGGCCGCCGACATCGAAAAGCGCGTGCGTGATCTGCCCGAGCGAGCAGACGCGCACCGCCTCCATCAGCACCGAGAACACGTTGTCGTTACGCACCACCGCCTGGCGCAGGCGTTCGAGCATGGCGGCCGACTCCGCTGAATGCTCCCGGTGGAAATCGCGCAGGCGCTTCAGCTGCGACTGCTTTTCGTCCTCGCTCGAGCGGATCAGTTCGATCTTCTGCGGCGTCGGGTCGGCGTTCGGGTTGCGGTAGGCGTTGACGCCGACGATCGGATAGGAGCCGTCGTGCTTCTTGTGCTCGTAGTACATCGACTCTTCCTGGATCTTGCCGCGCTGGTAGCCGGTTTCCATCGCCCCCAGCACCCCGCCGCGCCCGCTGATCGCCTCGAACTCCTTCAGCACCGCCTCCTCGACCAGGTCGGTGAGCTCGTCGATGATGAACGAGCCCTGGTTGGAGTTCTCGTTCTTGCCCAGGCCCCACTCCTTGTTGATGATCAGCTGGATCGCCATCGCGCGGCGCACCGATTCCTCGGTCGGCGTGGTGATCGCCTCGTCGTAGGCGTTGGTATGCAGCGAATTGGTGTTATCGTAAGTCGATATCAGCGCCTGCAGCGTGGTGCGGATGTCGTTGAAGGCGATTTCCTGCGCGTGCAGCGAGCGGCCGCTGGTCTGCGAGTGGAATTTCAGCTTCTGGCTGCGGTCGTTGGCGCCGTAGCGGTTCTTCATCGCCACCGCCCAGATGCGCCGCGCCACGCGTCCGAGCACCGCGTACTCCGGATCCATGCCGTAGCTGAAGAAGAAGGACAGGTTGGGCGCAAAGTCGTCGATGTTCATGCCGCGCGCTAGGTAGGCCTCGACGAAGGTGAAGCCGTTGGCGAGCGTGAAGGCGAGCTGGCTGACCGGGTTCGCGCCGGCTTCGGCGATGTGATAGCCGGAGATGGACACCGAGTAGAAATTCCTGACGTCGTGCTGGATGAAGTACTGCTGGATGTCGCCCATCACCTTGAGCGAGAACTCGGTGGAGAAGATGCAGGTGTTCTGGCCCTGGTCTTCCTTGAGGATGTCGGCCTGGACGGTGCCGCGGACGGCGGAAAGGGTTTTTTCTTTTAGTTCTTGGAATTCCTTTTCGGTGGGGTTTTTATTCTTGTCAGCTTTGAATTTCTCCACCTGCTGATCAATGGCGGTATTGAAAAACATGGCGAGGATCGTCGGCGCCGGGCCGTTGATGGTCATCGACACGCTGGTGGCCGGGTCGCACAGGTCGAAGCCGGAATAGAGAACTTTCATGTCCTCCAGCGTGGCGATGGAAACGCCCGAGTTGCCGACCTTGCCGTAGATGTCGGGCCGCTCGTCCGGATCGAAGCCGTACAGCGTCACCGAGTCGAAGGCCGTCGACAGGCGCTTCGCCGGCAGGTCCTTCGACAGCAGGTGGAAGCGCCGGTTGGTGCGGAACGGATCGCCCTCGCCCGCGAACATACGCGTCGGATCCTCGTTTTCGCGCTTGAAGGAGAACACGCCCGAGGTGAAGGGGAACTCGCCCGGCACGTTCTCCCGCAGCTGCCACTTCAGGATCTCGCCGTGGTCCTCGTACCTGGGCAGCGCGACCTTCCTTACCTGGGTGCCTGACAGCGAAGTGGTTGTAAGCCGGGTGCGGATCTCCTTGCCGCGCACCTTCACCACGTACTCGTCGCCCGAATAGGCGGCGACCGTCTTCGGCCAGTCCTGCAGCAACTTCCTGGAATGACCATCCAGTGCGGCGGTCTTCTGCTCGGCCAGCACGTCGATTTCCTGCGGCGCGGCCTTGCCGAGCATTTCCCTGGCGGCAGCCAGCTGCTGCCGTTCGCGCGCAATGCGCGCCTGCGACGCCGAATGCAGGTGATAGCCGCGCACGCTATCGGCGATCTCGGCGAGATAGCGCGCGCGTCCGGCCGGCAGCACGACCTGCACCTTGGACGACAGCTTGCCTTTCACCACGGGTAATTTCCCGGCGCCCAGCTGCAGGCCCTTTTCCTTGAGTTTCTCCGCCACGCCCTGGTAGAGCGCAGTGACGCCGTCGTCGTTGAAGCGCGAAGCGATGGTGCCGTACACCGGCATCTGTTCCGGGCCCTGCGCGAAGGTCTCGCGGTTGCGCTGCATCTGCTTGCGCACGTCACGCAGCGCGTCCTCGGCGCCGCGCCGGTCGAACTTGTTGATGGCGACGAAATCGGCGAAGTCGAGCATGTCGATCTTCTCCAGCTGGCTGGCGGCGCCGAACTCGGGCGTCATCACGTACAGCGAGCAGTCGACAAGCTTGACGATCGCCGCGTCGCCCTGGCCGATGCCCGAAGTTTCGACGATCACCAGGTCGAAGCCGGCGGCGCGGCAGGCCGCGATCGCCTCGGGCAGGCAGGCGGCGATTTCGGCGCCCGAGGCACGCGTCGCAAGCGAGCGCATGAACACCTTGTCGCCATGGATCGCGTTCATGCGGATGCGATCGCCGAGCAGCGCGCCGCCGGTCTTGCGCCGCGAAGGATCCACCGCGAGGACGGCGATTTTCAGCCGGTCCCCCTGGTCGAGCCGCAGCCGGCGCACCAGTTCGTCGGTCAGCGAACTCTTGCCCGAGCCGCCGGTGCCAGTGACGCCGAGAACGGGGGCCTTTTGTTTTTCTGCCCTTCCCAGAAGATTCTTCTTCAATTCGGAACTGCAAGAACCAAGTTCCAATGAAGTGATAACCCGGGCAAGACCCCGAAAATCTCCCTGCTTCAGTTCCGCCGGTGGCTGCTCGACCGGATTGAAGTCGCAGCGCGCCAGCATGTCGTTGATCATTCCCTGCAGGCCCATCTTCTGCCCGTCTTCGGGCGTATAGATGCGCGCTACGCCATAGTCCTGCAATTCCCTGATCTCCGCCGCCACGATGACGCCGCCGCCACCGCCGAACACGCGGATGTGCTCTCCGCCGCGCTGGCGCAGCAGGTCGATCATGTATTTGAAGTACTCGATGTGCCCGCCCTGGTAGGACGAGATGGCGATGCCCTGCACGTCTTCCTGCAGCGCGGCGCTCACCACTTCGTCGACGGAGCGGTTGTGGCCGAGGTGGATCACCTCCGCGCCCGAGGCCTGCAGGATGCGGCGCATGATGTTGATCGAGGCATCGTGGCCGTCGAACAGGCTCGCCGCAGTGACGAAGCGGATCTTGTGCTTCGCCTTGTAGCGCAGGCTTTTCGACTCGGAAAGGTCGGTCATAGAAAAATCCCCTCCTCAGGGGGCCTGCCAGCGTACTTGACGTTTACGTTAACGTCAACTTGATCCTGCTTTCAGCGCAGCAGGAATTCCTTCACCGCCGCGATCTGATCGTAGCTCATCAGCGCCGGGGCGTGGCCGGTACCCGCAAACTCGACTGCTTCGACGCCGGGCCGGCTTGCCTGCATCTGCACGAGCGTCTCGTGCGACAGCACGTCGGATTCAGCGCCGCGCAGGACCAGCGTCGGGCAGCGGATTTCCGCCCAGGTACCCCACAGATCGATGCCGGCGAGAAAATTGAGCCCCAGCGGAAACTCCGGATCCGCCCGTCCGCCGCGCATCGTGTCCCCGATGCCCGGGTCGTAGCGCAGCCGCAACCTGCCCTCGCCGGCGTCATACACGCTGTGCTCGGCGAGGTGCCGCCACTGCTCGTCGGTAAGCGGCCCGAACTGGCTCAGGACCTCGCGCAGGTGCGATTCGACTTCGGCGGGACTGCCGAACGACGATACCCCCGCAACGTAGCCTTTGAGCCGGTACAGCGATCCCCAGGAAATGAAAGGCCCGACGTCGTTCAGTACCAGGCGGCGTATCGGCGAACCGGGTTTGGCCGCGAGCAGCATGCCGATCAGCCCGCCCATCGAGGTACCGAGCCAGTCGATCCGCTTCAGCGCGGGCGCGGCGCCCCGCCGGCTGCGGAACGTGCGGACAGCGCCAAAAGCAGCGGGTGCCGCGGGCGCGCTGATGCGCGCGATCAGCGCGGCTGCGTCGGTCAGGTAAGTCGAAAAACTGTAGTCGCTCTTGTCCGCCAGCCATTCGCTGTCGCCCCGGCCCACTACGTCCACGCAGACCACGCGGCAATCGCTCGCCAGCTCGCGCGCGAGGTAGTCGAAGTCGCGGCTGTTTCTCGCCAGGCCGTGGACGCAGACCACCACGTGGTCGGACGCCGGGTTGCCCCAGTCGAGATAAGCGATGCGGTGGAAGCCCCCCGGGGAAAGGCTGAGAAAAGAGCCGCGCGAAGGACTCATCGCGAACTCCCGTCCTGCGCGCGGCCGTCCCTAGTAGACGTCGCGCTGATATCGGCCGGCGCGAACGAGCTCCTGCAGGAAACGCTTGGCCGCCGCGGCGTCCATCCCGCCCTGGGTGACCGCAATCTGCTGCAGCGCGAGATCCACGTCGCCCGCCATGCGCTTGGCTTCTCCACAGACGTAAAGATACGCGCCATTGGAAAGCCAGCGCCATAATTCCTGGGCGGCTTCGAGCATCTTGTGCTGGACGTACACCTTGTTCAGCTGGTCCCTGGAAAATGCGAGATCCATGCGGCTCAGCAGGCGCTTCTCCGCGAAATCCTCGAGCTCGCTTCGGTAGAGGAAATCCGCCTCGCGCCGCTGGTTGCCGAAAAACAGCCAGTTGCGGCCGGCGGCGCCGGCGGCGGCGCGCTCCTGCAGGAAAGCGCGGAACGGCGCGATCCCGGTTCCCGGGCCCACCATGATGACGTGCGCGGCGAGATCGGCCGGCAGGCGGAAGCCGTGCGCCCGCTGCACGAACACCGACACCGCCCGCCCCGGGCGCAGGTGTTCGGAAAGAAAGCTCGAGCCGGTCCCCCGGTAGGCGCGATCATTCCTTTCGTAGCGCAGCATGCCGACCGTCAGGTGTACCTCGCGCGGATGACGCTTTTGCGAGGACGCGATCGAATAAAGCCGGGGCTGCATGCGCCCGAGGGCTGCGACGAATTCGTCGATGCGCGGACGGGCGGAGGGAAATTCAAGCAGCGCATCGAGCACGTCGTGTACGCCCAGCGCATCGGCCTGGCCATCGTCGTCAGCTAGCTTGGAGAGCCGCGCGCGGTCCGCTTCGTCCTTGGCCTCGCGCGCCAGCAAGGCATAGAGAGATTCACCGGGTGCGCGCAGGTCGCATTCGCAGCCGAGCGCTTCGCGCGCGGAGACGACGGCTCCGTCCGGGAGGGTCACTGCCTCGGAGCCGCGCGCGCGCAATATCGCGATCAGCAGCTCCACCTCGTCGGGATTGTTGTGCGGCCAGACGCCGAGCGAATCGCCGGGCGTGTACTGCAGCCCGCAGCCGGTCACGTCGATCGCGACGTGCCGCGTTTCCTTCTCCGCCCCCGGCAGGCTCAGCAGCGCGCTCGAGATCAGCCGGGCCGAGACCGGCGCATCGCGGCCGTAGCCGCGTTCGATGACGGCCGCTTCCGGCTTGACGGCGGGGCCGGGCGCGGCGAGCCGGGGCCCCGCGGGGCGCGGCACGAGTTCTTTTATTTTCTTCGCCGTCTCGCGCCCGCCGGGAACGCATTTGCCGAGCTCGGACTCGGCGCCGGCGGCGATCGCGGCCGCATAACTCCGGCACTCGTACCCGCACTGCCCGCAATCGAGCTGCCCCATCGCCGCCATCAGGCGCAGTTCGAGGGGGCGATCCGCCGCCAGCTTCATGCGCTCGTCCAGGGCGATGGTCGGATCGTGCCACGGGAATTCCTCGCCGGCCGGCCCCGCGAGCGCGGCGGCCGCGGGAACCGACCCCGCAGATCCGGCGCCGGCGGCGGCCCGCTCCATGCCGAGCAGACCGGTGACGAACCCGTTCAGCCAGGCGCGCTGCTCGACGGAAAACGGGGCGTTTTCGGGGATCAGGGCCTGCATTTACGCGGCCTCCGGAAGCCGGGCCGTCGCGAAAGCACGCAGAGCCTCGGGCGAATGGCGTTTCGCGAATGCCTGGAAGGACTCGTCCTGCGCCGAACGCTGCGCGAGGTAGGCGCGCAGCAGGCGCTCGAGCGCCTGCGGCAGTTCGGCGGCGGGAACGTCGCGCAGGATCTCGCGTCCCAGCCCGCGCCTTTCCCCGAAGCCGCCGCCGACGAAGACGTGGTACCCCTCGACTTCCGCATTCCCGCCGGATGCCACCTTCGCGCCGAGCAGGCCGATATCGCCGATGTAATGCTGCGCGCAGGAATGCGGGCAGCCGGTCAGGTGAATGTTCAGCGGCTCGTCCAGGGAAAGACGCGGGTCGAGATAGTCCGCGATCGCCAGCGCATGGCGCTTGGTGTCGCTTGCGGCAAATTTGCAGCCGGTATTGCCGGTGCAGGCGACGAGGCCGGCGCGGATCGCCGATGCTTCCGCGCCCAGCCCGAGTTCGGCGAGCGCGGCCCGCACCGCGTGCCGGTCGCCTTCGGCGATATCCGACAGGATCAGGTTCTGCCATACCGTCAGGCGGACGGCGCCACTGCCGTGGCGCTCCGCAATGCCGGCCAGGCCTCGCATCTGCGCCGCGGTCATTTTCCCGACCGGGAGGACAACGCCGGCATAAACGCGGCCCGCCTGCTTCTGGGGATGGAAGCCGACGTGCGCGCCGCGTTTGAGCGGCGGCCGCGGTTCGCATGCGGCCTGCGCGACGCGCGCCAGCGGCGCGGGCAGCCGTTTTTCAACCAGGGCGAGAAACCGCTCCAGCCCCATTCTGTCGAGCACGTATTTGAGGCGCGCGCGCTTGCGGTCGGTGCGATCGCCCTCGTCGATGAAGGCACGCACGATCGCCAGTGCGACCGGCACGCACTGCTCCGGGGCGACGGCCACGCCTAGGTCGCCGGCAAAATCGCCGTGGCCGGTAATCCCGCCCACCGCCACCCGGAAGTACACGCCCGCCGGCACGCCGGCGCCCGAAGCGATGCGCACCGCACTGAAACCGATGTCGTTGGTATCTTCCAGCGACGCCACGCCGCAGCCGCCGTCGAAGGAGATGTTGAACTTCCGCGGCAGGCCATAGAGCTCGCGGTGGTTGAGTATCGCGTGGTAGAGCGAAAGACCGAGCTGCCGCGTATCGAAGAGCTCCTCCGGATCGATGCCCGCCGTCGGGTTGCCGGCGATGTTCCTGATGTTGTCCGCGCCGGCGCCGCGCGAGGTCAGCCCGGCCTCGGCAAGCCGCTCGAGCACCTGCAGGGCGTGCCGCGGCGCGATTTCGCGGATTTGCAGGTTGGCGCGGGTGGTTACGTGGGCGTAGCCGCCGCCGCAATCCTCGGCGAGCGCGGCGACTGCACGCAGCTGCCGGGCGTCGAGGATGCCGTTCGGCACCCTCAGCCGGCACATGAACGAATTCTGCGTCGGCGCTACATGGAACAGCCCGTGGAATTTATACAGAAAAACATCCGTGCCTTTGGGAAATTCGCCCTTGGCGGCATTTGCGGACATCTCGTCCCACATGTCGAAGGGGTGCTTGGCGCGTTTCGCCTCCTCTTCCCTGGTGAGCTTGCCGCCCGCGGCAAGCGCGCGGTTCTGCGCGGCAGCATGGATTTTCTCCGGTCCCGAAGGTTCTGCCGGCGCGCTGGAGGGCTGCGCCGCGCGAACGGCCGCGAAACCGCGACCCAGGCCTTCCAGGTAGTGCTTCTGCTCCTCGGAAAAATCCGTGCTCACGGCATTGGACCGCGCAACGTTCCGGTTGCCGCAATCGCCCGGGCCGTCAATCCGGCTTTGCCTGTATCGCCGGCTCGCCCTGCGTCGAAATCGGGAAGCCGTAGGTCGATACGTGGTACGCGCCGGCGACGAACAGGCCGCCGCCGACGATGTTGCCGAGCGTGACCCAGAAAAGATTCCACCCAAAACCCGCGATCGACACTGTCTCCGGGTGATTGCCGGCCATGGCGAGCCCGAGCAGCGTCATGTTGGCCACGCTGTGCTCGAAGCCGCAGGCGATGAACGCCAGCAGGCACCAGAAGATCACGATGCACTTGGCGGAGTCGGAATTCACGCGCGCCGACATCCACAGCGCAAGGCACACCAGCCAGTTGCACAGGATGGCGCGCGCAAACAGGCTGATCGCCGGCGCGTTCATTTTCGCGGCGGCGACTTTCATCACCAAGGTTTCCGGTCCGGCAAGGAGACCGCCGCCGCCGCCGAGCGCGAACAACGCGACCAGCAGGAGAGATCCGGCGAGGTTGCCGGCCCAGGTCATGCTCCAGGAAGCGGCGATATCGCCCGCCGCGCCGTTGCCGCGGAAGGCGCGCAGCGCCATGAACATGGTGTGGCCGGTGAACAATTCCGCGCCCGCGATCGCCACCAGCGTGAGCGCGATGCCGAAGGTCGTTCCCATCACCAGTTTCTGGAATTCCGGCGGCACCTGGCTGCCGAGCGTGAAAATCAGCAGGATGCCCATGCCGACGTAGGCGCCGGCCAGCATGCTGGAAACGAAAAAGCCGCCCGGCGACGCCCGCAGCGCGGCGAGTTTTTTATCGGCAGTTTTTGAAAATCCCTCGATGGTCTCTGCGTACATGGCGCGTCGTCTCCAAGCCGTCCGGAAATGGGGCTCGAAGAAGAGAAGCGCAATGATCGTGCCACCCCAAAACACGCCCTCGGGCGGCAAACGGGCGAAGAAACCGCACTGTTGCAGTGCGGCAAAGCACTACGAGGGTGCGGCCGACTGCTCAGTCCCGGTAGGAAGGGTCTTTCGCATCCACGATGCGCTGCATCGCGGCGAACACGTCTTCGCAGGTGCGCTTTTCCCCCGGCCCCGACTCGCGCACCGTCTGCGCGAACACTTCCGACCGGATCGGATTCAGCGCCGCGCCGCTGGAGGCGATCTGCACGTCGCAGGCGCGCTGCAGGGTCCAGAGCGTCATGAAAGCCTCCGGCACCGACGGTCCCCAGGCGAGCAGGCCGTGGTTCCTCAGGATCACCGCCCGTTTGCCGCCGATACTGGCGACCAGGCGCGATTTCTCGGCTTCCTCGACCGTGATGCCCTCGAAGTCGTGGTACGCGACGCCCCCATGCAGCTGCGCGGCGTAGAAATTGGTCGGCGACAGTCCGTCCTTCTGGCAGGCGACCGCCATCCCGGCCGTCGTATGCGTGTGCATCACGCAGTGCGCCTGGGGGATCGAAGCATGGATCGCGCTATGGATCACGAAGCCGGCCTTGTTCACCGGCCACTTGGCCTCGCGCACCGGATTGCCGTCGATGTCGATCAGCAGCAGGCTGGATGCGGTGATCTCGCGATAGTGCAGGCCGAAAGGGTTGATGAGGAAATGCAGCTCGGGGCCCGGCACGCGCACGGTGACGTGGTTGAAGATCATCTCGACCCAGCCGAGGTGATCGAAAATCCGGTAGCAGGCGGCAAGCTGCAGGCGCGCCTCGCGCTCCGCCTTGCCCATCGGCAGTTTCCTCGCCGCAGGCGCGGCGCCCTGATGGTAAATCGTCATTTGAAATCGAATATACGCCCCGCATTGCCGCTTCGCACGCGGTTGCGCACGCCGTCGGGCAGACGGTCCACGCGGGCGAGGCAGCCGATCGGGTCGCCGATGGTGTGCGGGTAGTCCGAACCGTAGAGCACGTTGCCGGAGCCGAATACGTTTACCGCCATCGCCAGCGCCTCGTCGGTAAACACCACCGTATCGGCGTAAATGCGCCGCGCGTGGAGGCTCGGCTTCTCCCGCGTCTTCGTACGGCAGGCCGGGATGTGCTCGTAGCACTGGTCCATGCGCCCGATCAGGTACGGCAAAGTGCCGCCGCCGTGGCTGGCGATGATTTTCAGCTTCTCGAAACGGTCGAAGAAGCCGTCGTAGATCATGCGCGCCACCGCCAGCGTCGTATCCGTGGTGAAGCCGATCGTGGCCACCAGCTGGAACTGCTGCATCTCCATCTCCGCCACGCCCGGGGGCGCGGTCGGGTGGATCAGCACCGGCAGCTTTGCGTCATCGATCGCCTGCCAGATCCTGGCGAAGGACGGGTCGGTAAGCGCCTTGCCGCCGATGTTGGCGAGCACCATCACGCCGCAGGCACCCGCCTTGAGCGATCGTTTCAATTCGGCGAGCGCCGCCTTCTCGTACTGCCAGGGCAGCGAGCACAGCCACTGGATGCGGCCGGGCCAGGTCTTGCGCGCTTTCGCCATCTCGTCGTTCATCACCTGCGCCGCCTTCAGGCTCACCGCCTCGCTGCCCCAGTAGGCGTTCGGGCAGGTCAGCGAAACCACCGACACGTCGATGCCCACGCGGTCCATGTTCCTGATGCGCAGGTCCCAATCGAACATCTCGGGCACCGGCGTCATGAACGGCGCGCCGTCGAGATGAATCGCGCGCAGGCCGCCGGTCACTGCCTTCAGCGTATAGCGCGGGCGGCCGTGCTTCTCGAGCAGCTTCAGCCACTCGTTGTTCAGCATGTGGGTGTGTACGTCGATGACGGGACTCATATCAATCCACCTTTGCGCCGGAAGCTTTGACCACGGCCGCCCAGCGGCCGACGTCGTTTTTGATGATGTCGCCGAACTGCTCGGGCGTATTGGGTGCCCAGGGCTCCATGCCGAATTTCTGCAGCAGCGCGCTGAATTCCGCGGTGTTCTGGAAGTGCTGCATCTCGGCATTCAGCTTCGCGACGATCGGCCTCGGCGTGCCGGCCGCGGCGACCACGCCCTGCCACGCCTGCCAGTCGAATCCGGGCACCGACTGCGCGATCGGCGCCACATTCGGCATCAGCACCGACTGCTTCGCCGCGGATGTGCCGAGCGCGGTGATCTTGCCCGCCCGGATGTTCGGCACCGCAACCGAAAAATCGAGGAACATCATCTCGGGCTTGCCGCCGATCACGTCCAGCACTGCGAGCGCCGAGCCCTTGTAGGGCACATGCTGCACGTCAAGACCCAGTTCCTTCTTGAACACCTCCATGAACAGGTGGTGCGGGCTGCCGCTGCCGGAGGATGCATAGTTGAACTTGCCGGGATTCTGCCGCACGTAGTCGATCAATTCCTTCACGCTCTTGGCGGGAAACGAGGGTGCCGTGACCAGGAAGAAATTCACCGAGCCCACCAGCGATACGGGAACGAAGTCTTTCACCGGATCGATCTGCGGCTTGGAATAGATCGCCGGGCTGATGCCGAGCGTGGTGGATGTGGCGAGCAGCAGCGTGTAGCCGTCGGCGGGAGCCTTTGCCACCATCTCCGCGCCGAGAAGCGTCCCCGCGCCGGGCCGGTTCTCCACCAGCACCGGCTGCTTGAGCGCGGTGCCCAGCCGCTCGCCGAGGGCGCGCGCCAGCACATCGGTCAACCCGCCCGGCGGGTAGGGCACGACAAAACGGATCGGCCTGGACGGATAGTCCTGCGCCTGCACCGCCGCCGAGACAAGCACGGCGGCAAGAAACGCTGTGAATTTCATGCTCCCCTCCGGTCCGGATATTACGTCGCCGTAGGGTCAGCGGCAGCACTGTTTCACGTCCGCGCCCGCGCCCGCGATTCACTCCACGGTGACGGACTTGGCGAGATTGCGCGGCTTGTCGACGTCGCTGCCGCGCGCAAGCGCAGTGTGGTACGCCAGCAACTGCAGCGGCACCACGTGCAGGATCGGCGAGAGCAAGCCGTAGTGCTCCGGCAGCCGGATCACGTTCACGCCTTTCGAGGCGGCGATGTGCGAGTCGGCGTCGGCCAGGACATAGAGCTCGCCGCCGCGCGCGCGGACTTCCTGCATGTTGGATTTGAGTTTTTCGAGCAGCGCATCGTTCGGCGCCACGGTAACGACCGGCATCTCGGAAGTGACCAGCGCCAGCGGCCCGTGCTTGAGCTCGCCGGCCGGGTAGGCCTCGGCGTGGATGTAGGAAATCTCCTTCAGCTTCAACGCGCCTTCCAGGGCGATCGGGTAGTGCAGGCCGCGGCCGAGGAACAGCGCGTTCTCCTTCCTGGCGAAGCGTTCCGACCAGCCGATCACCTGAGGCTCGAGCGCGAGCGCGGCGGCAATCGCCTTTGGCAGGTGGCGCAGGCTGCGCAGGTGCTTCTGCTCCTCTTTTCTGGTGAGTTTCTTCCCAAGCTTTGCCAGCGTCAGCGCCAGCAGGAAAAGCGCCACCAGCTGGGTCGGAAAAGCCTTGGTCGAGGCAACGCCGATCTCCGTGCCGGCATGGGTGAGGAACTTCAGCCGCGTCTCCCGCATCATCGCGCTCGAGGCGACGTTGCAGATCGCCAGCGTTTTCTTCTGCCCGAGCGAGCGCGCGTGCTTGAGCGCCGCCAGCGTGTCCGCGGTCTCGCCCGACTGCGAAACCACCACCACCAGCGCCTTCGGATCCGGCACGCTGTCGCGGTAGCGGTATTCGCTCGCGACCTCGACCTGCACGGGAAGCCGCGCCAGAGACTCGATCCAGTATTTCGCGGTGAGCCCGGAGTAATAGCTCGTGCCGCAGGCGAGGATCAGCACCGAGTCGACGTCGCCCAGGATCCTGCCCCCCGGATCCTGAAACAGGGCCGGGGAAATTCCTTCGATTCCCTGCAGCGTGTCGGCGACGGCGCGCGGCTGCTCGAAGATCTCCTTCTGCATGAAGTGGCTGTACGGCCCGAGCTCCGCCGCGGCGCCGGTGGTCGCGACGGTCTTGACGGGCCGTTGCGCTTCGCGGCCGGCCGCATCGAACACGCGGAAGCCCGAGAGGCCGATCTCCGCGACGTCGCCCTCCTCCAGGTAGGCGATGCGGTCGGTGGTGCCGGCAAGCGCCAGCGCGTCCGAGGCGATGAAATTCTCGTTTTTCCCAACACCGACGACCAGCGGATTGCCGGCGCGCGCGCCAACCACGCAATGCGGCTCGCTCTTGGAGATGACCGCGATTGCGTAGGCCCCGGTGAGCCGCTTCACCGAGCGGCGCACCGCGTCGAGCAGGTTTCCCTTGTACAGGCTATGCACCAGGTGCGCGATCACTTCGGTGTCGGTCTCGGTTTCGAACACGTACCCCTTCGCCTTCAGTTCGGAGCGCAGTTCTTCATGGTTTTCGATGATGCCGTTGTGCACCAGCGCGATCTCGCCGCGCGAGTAGATAGGGTGGGCGTTATGGGTTACCGGCGCGCCATGCGTCGCCCAGCGCGTGTGCGCGATGCCGGTCTCGGCCACCAGGCGCTTTTTTTCTATCTGAGCGGAGAGGTCGGCGACGCGTGCCACGCTCCGTAAGCGCTCCAGGCGTCCGCCTAAAAGAACTGCGACACCGCAGGAATCGTAGCCGCGGTATTCAAGGCGCTTCAGGCCTTCGATGAGGACCGGGACGATGTCGCGCCTGGCCGCCGCGCCCACGATTCCGCACATGGCCTATCGGGTCCCTGCCGGCTTCTTTCGCGGCGGCGTCCAGCGTGGAATCGACACTTGCCTCGCGCGCGCCACGGTGAGTTGCCCGGGCGGCGTGTCCTTGCTGATGGTCGAACCCGCGCCGATGTAGGACCCCTTGGCGATCCGCACCGGCGCCACCAGGGTCGCGTCCGAGCCGATGAAGCAGTCGTCTTCGATTACGGTGCGCTGCTTGGCCGCGCCGTCGTAGTTGCAGGTGATCGTACCGGCGCCGACGTTGACCCGCGCCCCGACCTCGGCATCGCCGATGTAGGCGAGGTGATTCGCTTTCGAACCGGCGCCGATCCGGCTCGCTTTCACTTCGACGAAGTTTCCGATATGCACGTCCTCGGCCAGTTTTGCGCCCGGCCGCAATCTCGCATAAGGGCCGATCCTGCAACGCGCGCCGACCTCGGCATTCTCCAGCAGCGAAAACGCATGCACCTCGGTATCGGCGGCAACGGTGACGTTCCTGAGAACGCAGTTCGGACCGACGCTGACCCGGTCGCCCAGTTTCACGCGTCCCTCGAAGACGCAATTGACGTCGATTGCGACGTCCCGGCCGCAGGCGAGTTCGCCGCGCACATCCACGCGCCAGAGGTCAGCGAGCGCCACGCCCGCCTCCAGCAGCTTCTTCGCCTGTTCGTTCTGGTAGGCGCGTTCCAGGATCGCCAGTTCGTGGCGCGAATTGACGCCGGCTACCTCGAGAGGAAGGGTTGCCTTCACCGCGGTCACCGGCGCCCCGCCGGCGGCAGCGATGCCAATCACATCGGTAAGGTAGTACTCCTTCTGCGCGTTGCGGTTCGCGACCTTGGCCAGCCAGCCGGCCAGGCGCGAGCGATTCGCGGCAAGAAACCCCGCGTACCATTCGCGGATCGCGCGTTCCCGGGGGCTGGCGTCCTTCTGCTCGACGATGCGCCTGACGCACCCATCGCCGTCGCGCACGACACGGCCGTAACCGTCCGCGCTGGACAAGTCGCTGGTTGCGATCGAAAGCCCCCTGGCGGCCGCGCGGACCAGCTTGAGCAATGTCGCCGCGCGAACCAGCGGCACGTCGCCGTTCAGCACCAGCACGGTGGCCGCCCGCGGAATTCTGGGAAGCGCCTGCATCAGCGCGTGCCCGGTGCCGAGTCGTTTGGCCTGTTCCACCCATTCAATCGGCGAGCCTGCGAATGCTGCCCTGACGTCGGCGCCGCCGTGACCGTAGACCACATGGATGCGCTCCGGCTTGAGCGCGCGCGCCGCATCGACGACATGGGCAAGTAACGGCCGCCCGGCAATGCAGTGCAGCACCTTGGGCAGCGCGGAACGCATGCGCTTGCCCTGGCCGGCGGCGAGGATGACGACGTGGAGAGGCATTGAGGTCGGGCCCGGAATTCTAGCACCGGAGAGCGGCGCGGGGGTTCGAACTCCTTGATACTTCTTGGAAAACAGGACTACACTGCCTTTCATATTTCTGTCATGAACATCGACAGCGACTATTTCGAGATATGCCTGAGGCTGGTCGCGGCGCTCGCTGCGGGCGGCATCATCGGCTTGGAACGCAGCTATCGCGGCCGCGCCGCCGGTTTTCGCACGCACGCGCTCGTGTGCGTGGCCTCAAGCCTGCTCATGCTGGTGACCATGTTCCAGTCGCACTGGATCGCGGGGATCGCCGTGACCCGCGTGGTCATCGATCCGACCCGCCTCGCGCAAGGCATCATGACCGGGATCGGGTTTCTCGGCGCCGGCGTGATCGTGAAGGAGGGGCTCACGGTACGCGGTCTCACCACCGCGGCCTCGATCTGGATCACGGCCGCGATCGGCATCCTTATCGGAATGGGCTTTTACTTTCCGGCCGGCATCGGCACCGTCCTGACTCTCGGCACGCTCTCAGTCTTCCGCTGGATCGAGGGCAAGATACCCTCCGAGTTCTACGCCAACTTCCTGGTTCGCTTCCCGCGCGAGCAAGCGATGCCGGAGGCCGAATTGCGGCGCCTGATCGCCGAGCACGGCTTCGACATTGCCAACATGAGCTACCGGATCGCCGGCCAGGGGCGCGAATTCGAATACCAGATGGTGCTGCGCACCCTGCACGCGGCCAACGCGCAGACCTTCTCGGCGCGGCTGGTATCCGAGCCGTCGGTGACCGAATTCCGCATCGCGCCCGCGGGAGATTAGCGGGGCAGGCGCACTACCGGGGCAGTTCCGAGAACCCCATGAGGAATTCGTCCACGGCGCGCGCGCACTGGCGGCCTTCGCGAATCGCCCATACCACGAGCGACTGGCCGCGGCGCATGTCGCCCGCGGCAAACACCTTCGCAACACTGGTCGCGTAGCAGCCGGCGCCATCGGTGCTCGCCTTGGCGTTGCCCCGCGCGTCTTTCTCGACGCCGAATTCCTCGAGCAGCGATTGCACCGGCGAGACGAAACCCATCGCCAGCAGCACCAGATCGGCGGGCAGATCGAATTCCGAGCCCGGGATTTCGGCGGGTTTGCCGTCCTTCCATGCCAGCCGAACCGCTTTCAGGGTCTTCACTTTGCCGCCTTCGCCGACCAGCGCCTTGGTGGCGATGGACCAGTCGCGCTCCACGCCTTCCTCATGCGAGGAAGAAGTGCGCAGGCGCGTCGGCCAATACGGCCAGACCGGGTTGCGTTCCACGTCAGGCGGCATCGGGAACAGCTCGAAATTGGCCACCGACGCGGCGCCGTGACGGTTGGAAGTCCCGATGCAATCGGAGCCGGTATCGCCGCCGCCGATGACCACCACGTGCTTGCCGCGTGCCCAGAGCTCGGGCACCCCGGAGTCGCCCGCGACGCGCTTGTTCTGCAGCGGCAGGAACTCCATCGCGTAGTGCACGCCCGCAAGCTCGCGGCCCGGAATCGGCAGGTCGCGCGGCACTTCGGATCCGCCCGAGAGCACCACGGCTTCGAATTCGGCAAGCAGCTTCGCCGGCGCGAGCGAGGTCTTCGCATCGTTGGGGATACCCTTGCCCGGGGGTTGCTTGCCTACGCAGACGCCGCTGCGAAACTCGATGCCCTCGGCGCGCATCTGTTGCAGGCGGCGGTCGATGATCCGCTTGTCGAGCTTGAAATCGGGAATGCCATAGCGCAACAGCCCGCCGATGCGGTCGTTCTTCTCGAATACGGTGACTTCGTGGCCGACACGCGCGAGCTGCTGGGCGCAGGCGAGACCTGCCGGACCCGAACCCACGACCGCGATCTTCTTGCCTGTTTTGTACGCCGCCGGCTGCGGCCTCACCCAGCCCGATTCCCAGGCCTTGTCGATGATCGCGTGCTCGATCGACTTGATGCCGACGGCATCCTCGTTGATGCGCAGCACGCAGGCTTCCTCGCAGGGCGCCGGGCAGATGCGGCCGGTGAACTCCGGAAAGTTATTGGTCGAATGCAGCGTCTCGACCGCCCGCTCCCAGTCCTCCCGGTAGACCAGGTCGTTGAAGTCGGGAATGATGTTGTTGACCGGGCAGCCCTGCATGCAGAACGGGATACCGCAATCCATGCAGCGCGCGCCCTGGACCTTCGCATCCGCGTCCGGAAGCCGCAGGTAGAACTCGCGATAGTGCTTCTTGCGCGAATCCTTGCCCTCGTGCGGCTCCTCAAGACGCTCGTATTCCAGGAATCCGGTGATTTTGCCCATGCGCTGCCTATGCCGCGAGAAGCTTGTGCTTGGCGGCAAGCTCGCTCAGCGCGCGCCGGTATTCGTGCGGGAACACCTTGACGAACCTGGCCCGATACTCGCTCCAGCGCTCGAGGATGCGCTTTGCCTGCGCGCTCCCGGTATAGCGGACATGGCGTTCGATCATGCGCCGGGCGATCGCTTCGTCCGACTCCCCCTTGTGCCAAAGCTCGCGCGGCAGCTTGGCTTCCTGTTCGGATTCGGCGGCCAGGGGCTCCAGCGCCACCATCGCGGTGTTGCAGTACTTGGCGAACGTGCCGGCCTCGTCGAGCACGTAGGCGATTCCGCCCGACATACCCGCCGCGAAGTTGCGGCCGGTCGCTCCGAGCACCACCACCGTTCCACCAGTCATGTACTCGCAGCCATGGTCGCCCACGCCCTCGACCACCGCCAGCGCGCCCGAATTTCTCACCGCAAAGCGTTCGCCGGCCACGCCGCGGAAGAACGCCTCGCCCTCGATCGCCCCGTAGAGCGCGACGTTGCCGGTGATGATGTTCTCGGTCGGCTCGCCGCGGAACTTGGCCGAAGGCTGCACCGAAATCCGGCCGCCCGACAGCCCCTTGCCGCAGTAGTCGTTGGTATCGCCGATCAGATCCAGCCACACGCCGCGCGCGAGGAATGCGCCAAAGCTCTGCCCGGCGGAGCCCGCGAGGCGCACGTGGATGGTCTCGTCCGGGAGCCCTTCGTGCCCGTAGCGCTTGGCTATCTCGCCCGACAGCATCGTGCCGACCGTCCGGTTGATGTTGCGGATGGGCGTTTCGACGGTCACCTTTTCGCCGCGATCGATCGCCGGCCGGGAGAGCTCGATCAGCCGATTGTCCAGCGCCTTGTCCAGGCCGTGGTCCTGCTTCTCGCAGTGGTGGCGTGCCGGACCGCCCTTGTGCGCCGGCCGCACGTCCGGCAGGTGGAAGATTCTGGAAAAATCGAGCCCCTTCGCTTTCCAGTGCTCGATACCCTTGCGCGTGTCCAGCAGGTCGGCCCGGCCGATAAGCTCGGTAACACTGCGCGCGCCGAGCTTCGCCATCAATTCACGCGCCTCCTCGGCCACGAAGAACAGGTAATTCACCACGTGCTCGGGCTTGCCTTCGAATTTCCTGCGCAGTACCGGATCCTGCGTCGCCACGCCGACCGGACAGGTATTCAGGTGGCACTTGCGCATCATGATGCAGCCCTCGACGACCAAGGGAGCAGTGGCAAAACCGAATTCATCTGCGCCGAGGAGCGCGCCGATGACGACGTCCCGGCCGGTTTTCATCTGGCCGTCGACCTGCACCGCGATGCGTCCGCGTAATTTGTTGAGCGTCAGGGTCTGCTGCGTCTCGGCGAGACCCAGCTCCCAGGGCGTGCCGGCGTGCATGATCGACGACCAGGCCGCGGCTCCCGTGCCGCCATCGTGGCCGGAAATCGTGACATGGTCGGATTTCGCCTTCGCCACGCCGGCCGCGATCGTGCCCACGCCCACCTCGGATACGAGCTTTACGCTCACCGCGGCTGCGGGATTCGCGTTCTTCAGGTCATGAATCAGCTGCGCGATGTCCTCGATCGAGTAGATGTCGTGGTGCGGCGGCGGCGAGATCAGCTCGACCCCGGGCGTCGCGTAGCGCAGCTCGGCGATGTATTCCGAGACCTTCTTGCCCGGCAGCTGCCCTCCCTCGCCCGGTTTCGCGCCCTGCGAAATCTTGATCTGCAGCATTTCGGCCGAAGCGAGATATTCGGCAGTAACGCCGAAGCGCCCTGAGGCGATCTGCTTGATTTTGGATTTGAGCGAGTCGCCTTCCCGCAGCGGGATATCCACTTCGACGCGCTCGCGGCCGAGGCGGGACTGCATGCTCTCGCCCGGCTTAACGGGCGCATAGCGCCGGCGGTCTTCGCCGCCCTCGCCGGTATTGGACTTGCCGCCGATGCGGTTCATCGCGATCGCCAGCACCGTGTGCGCCTCGGTCGAGATCGAACCGAGCGACATGGCGCCGGTCGAGAAGCGCTTGACGATTTCCGCCGCCGGTTCGACTTCCTCGATCGGCACCGGCTTGCAATCGGCGAACTTGAACTCGAACAGGCCGCGGAAGGTCATCTGGCGGCGCGACTGGTCGTTGATCAGCGCCGCGTACTCCTTGTAAGTCGCGTAGGAATTCTGCCGCGCGGAATGTTGCAGCTTGGCGATCACGTCGGGCGTCCAGGTATGCTCCTCGCCGCGCACGCGCCAGGCGTACTCGCCGCCGGCATCCAGCATCGTCTGCAGCACCGGGTCTTTCTCGTCGAACGCGGCGCGGTGAATCCGGATCGTCTCCTCGGCGAGTTCCAGCACGCCGATGCCCTCGATCCAGGAAGCGGTGCCCCGGAAGTACTTGTCCACCAGCGAGCGGGCCAGCCCCACCGCCTCGAATATCTGCGCGCCGGTGTAGGACATGTAGGTGGAGATGCCCATCTTGGACATGACTTTCTTCAGGCCCTTGCCGACCGCCTTGACGTAGTTCTTGATCGCCTTGGAGCCCGCCGCCGCGTCTCCTGCGTTTGCCGCAAGCAGGGTCTCAAGCGCAAGGTAGGGATGCACCGCCTCCGCACCGTAGCCGCCGAGCAAGGCGAAGTGATGCACCTCGCGCGCCGAGCCGGTTTCGACCACCAGGCCGGTCGAGGTGCGCAGACCCTTGTTCACCAGGTGCTGGTGGATCGCCGACAGCGCGAGCAGCGCCGGGATCGCAACCCGCTCCTTGTCCACCAGGCGATCCGATACGATCACGATCGAGTAGCCCGAGCGCACCGCGTCCTCGGCCTGCGCGCAAAGCGACGCTAGCCTCGCCTCGACCGCCTCCTTGCCCCAGGAAACCGGGAAAGTGATGTCGAGTTCCAGCGAGCGGAACTTGCCGCCGGTGTAGCGCTCGATGTAGCGCACTTTCTCCATCTCGTAGAAATCGAGCACCGGCTGGCCGACTTCCAGGCGCAGCGGCGGATTCATCTCGTCAATGCCGAGCAGGTTCGGTTTCGGGCCGATGAAACTGACCAGCGAGGTCACCAGCTCCTCGCGGATGGGGTCGATCGCCGGGTTGGTGACCTGCGCAAACAGTTGCGCGAAGTAGTGGTAGAGCGTCTTGTCCTTCTTCGACAGGACTGCGAGCGCCGCGTCGTTGCCCATCGAGCCGGTCGGCTCCTCGCCCGCCTGCGCCATCGGCAGCAGCTGGAACTTGAGGTCTTCCTGGGTATAGGCGAAGGCCTGCTGGCGGTCGAGCAGCGGCACCGCGGACTTGATCGGCGCGGTCTTCTCCGTCTCCACCTCGTCCAGCTTGACGCGGATGCGCTCGATCCACTCCGCGTAGGGCCTGGCGCCGGCGAGAGACTCCTTGAGCTCCTTGTCGTCGATGATGCGGCCCTTCTCGAGGTCGACCAGGAACATCTTCCCCGGCTGCAGCCGCCATTTCTTGACGATGCGCTCCTCCGGAATCGGCAGGCAGCCGCACTCCGAACCCATGATCACGAGATCGTCGTCGGTGACGATGTAGCGGGAAGGCCTGAGTCCGTTGCGATCGAGCGTGGCGCCGATCTGGCGCCCATCGGTAAAGGCGATCGAGGCAGGGCCGTCCCAGGGCTCCATCATCGCCGCGTGATACTCGTAAAACGCGCGCCGGCTCGGATCCATCAGCGTGTGGTTCTCCCAGGCCTCCGGGATCATCATCATCACCGCGTGCGCGATCGAGTAGCCGCCCATGACCAGCAGCTCGAGCGCGTTGTCGAACGACGCCGAGTCCGACTGGTTGTCGTAGATCAGCGGCCAGACCTTGGCCAAGTCGTCGCCGAGCACCGGGCTGGAGATCGCGCCCTGGCGGGCGCGGATCCAGTTGACGTTGCCGCGCACCGTATTGATCTCGCCGTTGTGGCAGATCATGCGGAACGGGTGCGCCAGATCCCAGGACGGGAAGGTGTTGGTCGAGAAACGCTGGTGAACCAGGGCAAGCGCCGATTCGACGCGGGAATCCTTGAGATCCAGGTAGTACTCGCCGACCTGGTTGGCGAGCAGCATGCCCTTGTAGCAGAGCAGGCGCGCGGACATCGACGGCACGTAGAACGTCTTGCCGTGCTCGAGCTTGAGCGTCTGTATCGCGTGCCCCGAACTTTTCCTGATGATGTAGAGCTTGCGCTCAAGCGCATCGGTGACGGTGACGCCCGCGCCGCGTCCGATGAACACCTGGCGGATCACCGGCTCCAGCCGCTTCGCCGATTCGGCAAGATCGGCGTTATCCACCGGCACGTCGCGCCAGCCGAGCAACTGCTGGCCCTCGTCCTTGATCGCGCGCTCGATTTCGTATTCGCAGGCGAGACGGCTCGCCGGGTCGCGCGGCAGAAATATCATGCCGACGCCGTATTGCCCGAAGGGCGGCAAATTGACGCCGCTCTTGGCCATCTCTTCGCGCAGGAATCGATCCGGCATCTGGATCATCAGGCCGGCACCGTCGGAGAGTTTCGGATCCCAGCCCACCGCCCCGCGGTGGGTGAGGTTTTTCAGGATCGTGAGGCCCTGCTCGACAATGGAATGTGATTTCTTGCCCTTGATGTGCGCAACGAAGCCGACGCCGCAGCCGTCATGCTCGTTCGCCGGATCGTAGAGGCCCTGTGCTGCCGGATGAAATCGCAAGCTCATGCTTAAATACCTGATTTAATTAATTTAATGGCGCTTTCCGCCGCGCCGCACAAAATTTGAGGGCAAGCGGTGAAATATACCCGTGGAACCACGGGCTTACAAGAGTTCGGCACGTGGGCGGCGCCTACAGCGCCGCAGCGGCGATGCTTTCGCGTACCAGGCGGGCATCCAGGCCGCCGCGCAGCACCGCGCGCCCGATCCCCTCGAGCAGCACGAAGCGGATTTTGCCGCCCGCCGCTTTCTTGTCCACCTGCATCAACTCGAGATAACGCTCCATCGCCAGCTTCGGACCCTGGACGGGTAGGCCCGCGCGCGCGATCAGCGTCCGGACGCGATCCGCGTCGTCGCGGTGCAGCGTGCCTGCACGCACAGACAGTTCAGCGGCCATCACCATTCCGGCGGCAACCGCTTCGCCGTGCAGCCATTCGCCATAACCGGCGCCGGCCTCGATGGCGTGGCCGAAAGTATGGCCGAAGTTGAGAACCGCGCGCTGGCCCGCCTCGCGTTCATCAGCGGCGACCACGCGCGCCTTCAACTCGCAGGAGCGCTGCACTGCATGCCCCAGCGCCGCGCGGTCGCGCGCGAGCAGTTTGCCGATATTTGCTTCCAGCCAGCCGACGAATTCCGGATCCAGGATGAATCCGTGCTTGATCACCTCGGCGATCCCGGCGCGCAGCTCGCGGTCGGGCAGGGTGTCCAGCGCAGCGACATCGGCAATAACCAGGAGAGGCTGATGGAATGCGCCGACCATGTTTTTGCCACGCGGGTGGTTGATCGCGGTCTTGCCGCCGATCGAGGAGTCCACCTGGGCCAGCAGCGTGGTCGGCACCTGGATGAACGGAATGCCGCGCTGGTAGACCGCAGCCGCAAAGCCAGCGAGATCTCCCACCACCCCGCCGCCCAGCGCGACGACGACCGAGTCCCGGCCGCAGCGCGCCGCGAGCAGCGCGTCCACCACGTAGTCGAGGGCGGTCCAGCTTTTCGCCCGTTCGCCGTCCTCGATCAAAACTGGAAACGATTGCGCGCCGGCCCGGGCAAGTGCGCCCTGCACGCGGTCCAGGTAGTGCGGCGCCACCACCGGGTTCGTGATTACAGCGACGCTTCTCCCCTTCACATGCGGCGCGTACAGGCGCGCGTCATCCAGCAGACCCGTACCTATGTGGATCTGGTAGGAACGCTCGCCGAGAACTACGTTGAGAGATTGCATGTACCCTCGAGGCGCGTGAGCAGATCTTTCACCAGCGTTTGCACGCTCTGCTTGCCGGTATCGACCACGAGGTCGGCCACTTCCCGGTAGAGCGGATCGCGCTGCGCGTAAAGTTCCTCGATCTTCCTCTGCGGCTCCGTGGTCGCAAGGAGCGGGCGGTTGCGATCATGGCGCACGCGCAGCCAGAGATGCGGCGGGCGGGCGTGCAGATAGACAACCGTGCCGCGCGCGGTAATCCTGCGGCGATTTTCCTCGGCGAGCACCGCGCCGCCGCCCGTCGCCAGCACGGCGCTGTCGAGCGCGCACAGATCCGCGATTACCTGGATCTCGCGTGCCCGGAAACCCGCCTCCCCCTCGATGTCGAAGATCACCGGAACGCGCACACCGCAGCGGCGCTCGATCTCCTCGTCTGAGTCGTGGAACTCGCGCTTCAGACGGCGCGCAAGCAACCGTCCCACGGTGGTCTTGCCCGCGCCCATCATGCCGACCAGGATGAGGCTGTCCTCGGGTTTCACGACATCATTCTACGCAGGTGGAAAAACAAACGGCCGGGCAAGCCCGGCCGTTCGATCGCCCTGTAGGGCCGCGTCAGCGAACGGTCAGGCGCTCGCTCACGATCCGGGGCGTGATGAACACCAGCAACTCGGTCTTGTTCGAGGTCGTGGCTGAGTTCTTGAACAGGAAGCCTATATACGGCAGGTCGCCGAAGAACGGGATCCGCGTGTTGTCGACGCGGTCGGCCTGGATGTAGATGCCGCCGATCACCACCGTGCCGCCGTTCTCCACCAGGACTTCGGTCTTGACGTGCTTGGTGGTGATCGAGATGCCGGCCGGCGTCGTCGCGCCCGGGGTATCGTTGTTGACGTCGAGCGTCATGATGACGTTGCCGTCGGGCGTGATCTGCGGCTTCACCTTGAGCGAAAGGTTGGCCTTGATGAACGATACGGAGGTTGCGCCGGAAGACGTCGCCTGCTGATAGGGGATTTGCGTACCCTGCTCGACGAGCGCCTCTACCTGATCCGCGGTCAGCACGCGCGGGCTGGAAATCGTCTTGCCCTTGCCGTCGGCTTCGAGCGCCGAGATCTCCAGATTGAGGAACTTCGTCAGGCCCTGGTTGAACAGGACAAAGGAGAACGCCCCGGCATTGAACGAGTTCAGGCCCGCGGCCGGCAAATTCACGCCGAGACCGTCTGGTTGAATCGTCGTTAGTGCCTGAACACCGCCCACGGCACCCGCGTCGATGTTGCCGGGACTTCCGGACCCGAACCCGAAACGCGTGGTGCCGCCGGAGGGCTGCAGCGGGAAGCGGCTGCCGTTGGTCTGGTTGACGTTGTTGAAGCCGAGCCGCGCGCCCAGGTTGCGGTTGAACAGTTCCGAGGCTTCGACGATGCGCGCCTCGATCATCACCTGCCGCACGGGCACGTCGATGCGCGCAATGAGCTTCCTCACTTCCTCAAGGCGGTTCGGCGTGTCCTGCACGAACAGCGTATTGGTGCGCGCGTCGACGACCGCGCTGCCGCGCTTCGAAAGCATCCGCTGGACCGGGTCGGAGAGCAGCCTCTGCACGTCGGCCGCCTTCTGGTAGTTCATCTGGAAGGCTTCGGTGCGGGTCTGCTCCAGCTCATTGATCTGCGACTGCGCCTCGAGCGCGAGCTTCTCGCGGGTGGCGAGTTCGTCTCGCGGCGCGATCCAGATCACGTTGCCGGACTTGCGCAAGTCGAGGCCGCGCGTCTGCAGGATGATGTCGAGCGCCTGATCCCAGGGAACGTCCTTCAGCCGCAAGGTGATGTTGCCGCCGACGGTATCGCTGGTGATGATGTTCAGGTCGGTGAAGTCGGCGATGACATTGAGTACCGCACGCACTTCGACGTTCTGGAAGTTGAGCGAAAGCTTCTCGCCGGTGTAACGGCCGCGTTGCGAGAGCTTCGACGGATCCTGCACCGCGGCTTTCACCTCGACCACGAACTGCGTGTCGGTCTGGTAGGCGTTGTGCTCCCATTGACCTTTCGCCTCGATCACCATGCGGACGTTCTCACCCTGCTGGAAGGTGCTGACGGTTTGCACCGGCGTGGCGAAATCGACCACGTCCAGCCGCCGGCGCATGCTCTCGGGCAGCGAGGTCTTCAGGAATTCGATGACGATGTTCTGGCCCTGTTGCCGGATGTCGATGCCGGTCGAGCTATCCGTAAGATCGACCACGATGCGTCCTTCGCCCGCGTTGCCGCGGCGAAAGTCCACGTCGCGGATTGCATGCGCGGAATCAGCCTTGCCCTCGGCAAAGTTCGACGCCTGGCCAGCGGCGGCGCCGGTGGGTGCGGTGGCCGCCGACGACAACGTAACCACGATGTTCTTGCCGTCCAGCGCCACATCGTGCGCCACGCTGCGCCGCAGATTCAGCACCATGCGCGTGCGGTCGGAGCCCTGCACCAGGTTCATGCTGCGCAATTCGCCCTGGCCGACATCCTGCGCGTTCCGGCCGAGCGCGTTGGTGGTGCCCGGGAAATCGAACACGATGCGCGCGGGATTGGCAACCGTAAAGCTGGGCGGCACGCTCGTCAGCGGCTCCTTGGTGGTGATTCGCACCACGACCTTGCCGCCTTGCTGGGCTACGTCGAAGGCCTCGATGCTGTTCGCTTGGGCAAAGGCGACTCCCGTCCAAGCCAATCCAGCAGCCAGCACGACGCACAGTTTTCGCAATCCGTTGAACAGGTTCATTTCTTGCCCTCCACCATTTGCACCGCAGTGCTGCGTTCCACCCAGTCCCCGCCGCTATCCTGGACCACTTCCTTGAGGCTGATCTGGCCCTCTTCGATCCCCGTGATCACGCCGAAATTCTGGCCCATGTAGTTGCCCTTTTTCACGCGGAACAGGTTCGCGCCGGCTCTGACCAGCGCATACATGTCCTGGTTCTGGCTGAGCGTGCCCACCATCTGCAGCGACTCGAGCGGAAATGCCTCCAGCGGTTCCTTGGGCCGATTGAGATCCGGCTGCACGCCGCCGCCGCCGCCGGCCGAAGCCTGCGCCACCACGATTCGGCCGGGAACAAACGGATCGACCATGCTCTCGCCCTTGTACGGGACGGGTTCATAGGACTTGACTTGCGGCAGCGGGTCGACCCGGCCACGCAGATCCTTGGTCATGGCGGCGAGTTCCTGCTTGAGCTCGCTTTGTTCCTCGCCGCCGCAAGCGACGAGCAGCGTCGCTCCCGCCACGGCGGCGACCAATTTCGCTACGCTGGCGATTCTCATTTCTTGACCGCTCCCTTCTTGGAGGCAGCGGCGGCCTTGCGCTGGCTCGCGACTTCCTCCTCGTCGAGGTAACGGAACGTCCGCGCAGTCACGTCCATCGTCAGGTTGCCGTCCTTGCCCGCCTCGATCGAGACGTCGTTCAAGGTCACGATGCGCGGCAGCTGGCCGACGTCGGCGGCAAACGCACCCATGTCATGGTAAGTACCGGTCACCTTCACCTGAATCGGCAGTTCGGAGTAGAACTCCTTCGCGGATTCGTTGGGAGCCGGCTTGAACAACTCGAACTGCAGGCCGCGCGACAGGCCGGCCTGGTTGATATCCACCAGCAGCGCGTCCATCTGCGACTTGTTCGGCAGTTGCTTGAGCAGCGCGCCGAACTGGGTGTCGATCTCCCGCAGTTGCTGCTTGTACAAATCGAGATTGACCGACTGCGTTTTCTTCGCGAGATAATCTTTCTTCAGCGTCTCTTCCTGCTGCAGTCCCTTGTCCAGCTCCTCCATCTGTCCCTGCCACAGGCCAAAATAACCCGCGACGGGGACCGCCACGAGAATGGCGATCAGCACCACCAGCTTGGGCGCGAAGGTCCAGGTTCCCGGATCCTTCCAGTTGGTGCGTTTGAAGTCGTCGAGGATCTGGTTGAAGTTGAGCGCCATGGCCTATCCCTTTTTGGCGGCCGCAGCCGGCTTGGCCGCGTCCTTGGCGCCGTTCTTCGAATCGCCGGCGACCGGACGCTTCAACGCAAGCTTCAAGTCGAATTCGGATACCCGCATCTTGCCCAGCGTCGCCGCCTTGACCTCGATTAGATTCGGGTTGGCCAGCCACGGCGAGGATTCGATGTTTCGCATCAACGTCGACACGCGGGCATTCGACTGCGCGTAGCCCACCAACTCGATGCCCGCGCCTTTTTGCTTGACCGATTTGAGGAACACGCCGTCCGGCATCTGCCTGACCAGTTCGTCGAGCAGATACACCGTCTGCACGCGGTCGGTCTGCAGGGTTTCGATCACCTGTTTGCGGGCGAGCAGCGCCGCGATCTTGTCCTTCACCTCCTTGATTTCGTCGATCTCCTTGTCGAGCTTGGCGATCTCCGATTTCAAGAACTTGTTGCGATCGTCCTGCGTGCTGATGCGCTGGGAATAGAAGAGCCAGCCCGCGCCGACGATGGCAAGGCCGAGCACAAAGGTCATTCCGCCCAGTACGGCGAAATGCGTGCGTGCCCGCTTGCGCCGCTCCTCGCGGTGCGGCAGTAGATTGATCTTGCCGCTCATACCGGGTCGAACCTCCTCATGGCGAGGCCGCAGGCGACGATCAGCGACGGCGCGTCCTGCATCAGGCGCTTGAGCTGGATTCTCGGCGAAGTCTGCATCGCACCGAAGGGATTCGCGACCACCGTCGGAACCTGGGTACGTGTGTGGACGACCTCTTCCAGCCCGGGAATCACGGCCGAGCCGCCCGCGAGCAAAATGTGGTCAACCGAATTGTAGGATGTGGAGGTGAAGAAAAACTGCAGCGCCCGCTGCACTTCCTGGGAAAGATTCTCCATGAACGGCCGCAGCACCTCGGCCTCGAAATCGTCAGGCAGGCCGCCGGAGCGCTTGGCGTTCTCCGCCTCTTCCGGACTCATGCCGTAGCGCGAGACGATGTCGGCGGTCAGCTGATTGCCGCCGAACGCCTGTTCGCGGGTGTACACCGACTGGTCATTGCGAACGACGCTCACCTGCATCACATTGGCGCCGACATCGACGATGGCGACATTCTGTTCCTTGCCGCCGCCGGGCAGCTGGGAGATGACCAGCCCCAGCGCCGACATCTGCGCGAACGATTCGACATCCATTACCAGCGGCTTGAGGCCTGCGTTTTCGGCCACTGCATAGCGGTCGGAAACCTTTTCCTTGCGCGTCGCGGCGATCAGAACTTCCTGCTCCTCCGGGTTCGACGGCGCGGGTCCTACGACCTGAAAATCCAGATTGACCTCTTCCAGCGCGAACGGAATGTACTGATTGGCCTCGCTTTCGACCTGGAGCTCAAGCTCCTCCTCGCGCAACCCCGCGGCCACGATGATCTTTTTGGTGATCACGGCGCCCGACGGCACCGCCATCGCAACGTGCTTGGTCCGGGTGGCTAGCCGCTTGTAGCCACGCGCAACCGCGTCGGCCACGGCCTCGAGGATGTTGATGTTGCCGTCGACGACCGCGTCTTTGGGCAGCGCTTCGATCACGTAGCGCTCCACCCGGTAGGCGCCTTTGCCGGCGTCCACGATCTCCAGCATCTTGACCGACGAGGAACTGATGTCCAGCCCAAACAACGGCGGCGCTTTCGGCTTGAAGAAGTCGAGGTTCATCCCTTTTTTCCTTTGCGTATCGGCCTGTTAGACGCGATACGTAGAATTTGCGTGAGATGCTAGCAACAACTATCCCCAGTGTCTAGTGAATCTTCCACGAAGGGGAAAGTCTTATAATGCGCCGTGTTCCCGCCCGCGTGCAACAACCCCCAAGAGTTGGCGTAACCCCCTTGATGTGGCTTCGTTTTTTGGCATTTCCGCTGGTTCTATTGGCGGGCTTGGCGGCGGCTGGCGCGTTCCTGGCGGGACTGGTCATCGCGCTCGCCTATCCGAATCTGCCCTCGCTTGAAGTACTTACCGACTACCAGCCCAAAATACCGCTGCGGGTATACACGGCGGAAGGCGCGTTGATCGGCGAATTCGGCGAGGAGCGCCGCTCGCTGGTTTCCATCAAGGAGGTTCCGGAACAGCTGAAGTTCGCGATCCTTTCTGCAGAAGACGAGCGGTTCTACCAGCACACCGGAATCGACTATCTCGGCGTCGCACGGGCGGCCTACGCCAACCTCGTGCAGGGCGGCCGCCGCCAGGGCGCGAGCACCATCACCATGCAGGTCGCGCGTAATTTTTTCCTGTCCTCCGAGAAAACCCTGACGCGCAAGCTTTACGAAGCGCTGCTCGCCTTCAAGATCGAAAACAACCTGCAGAAGGACCAGATCCTCGAGCTCTATATCAACCAGATCTACCTCGGCCAACGCGCCTACGGCTTTGCCGCCGCCGCGCAGATCTATTTCGGCAAGTCCCTCGACAAGCTGACGCTGGGCGAGGCGGCGATCCTCGCGGGACTGCCCAAGGCCCCTTCGGCCTACAACCCTGTTGCAAATCCGCAACGGGCGCGGCAGCGCCAGCAGTACGTGCTGCGGCGCATGAGAGAGCTTGGCCATATCACCGAGCAGCAGCAGGCGGATGCGATCAATGCCCCCCTCCAGGTCCGGCGTGACATGGACGATTTCGCGGGGGTCCATGGGGAATATCTCGCCGAAATGGTCCGCCAGGCGGTCTACGAGCAGTACCCGGAAGATGCCTACACCAAGGGCTTTCGCGTCTACACCACGATTCGCAAGGCAGACCAGGAGGCCGCCTATGAAGCGGTCCGGCGCGGCGTGCTCAGCTATGACCGCGGCCAGGGTTACCGCGGCCCGGAAGCGTTCGTCGAACTCGCCGCAAATGCCGCCGAGGACGACTACGAGGAAGCGCTCTCCGAATATTCCGATGTCGATGACCTGAAGGTCGCCCTGGTGCTGGCGGCGAACGCCAAGGCGGTGAAAGTCGTGTTGAGGAATGCCGAGACAATCACCGTGTCGGGCGACGGCCTGCGTTTCGCGGCGCGCGCGCTGGAGGAGAAGGCCGCCGCGCCGCGGCGCATCCAGCGCGGTTCCGTGATTCGCGTGCAGAAGGACGAGAAGAAAAACTGGCAGATCGCGCAACTGCCCGAGGCAGAAGCGGCTTTCATCTCGCTCGATCCGGCCAACGGTGCGGTACGGTCCCTCGTCGGCGGATTCGATTTCCACCGCAGCAAGTTCAACCACATCACCCAGGCCTGGCGGCAGCCCGGTTCGTCGTTCAAGCCGTTCATCTATTCCGCATCGCTGGAGAAGGGATTCACGCCTGCGACCGTAATCGCGGACGAGCCGATCGTGATCGAGGCGGAGGTGACGGGCAGCCAGCGCTGGGAACCGAAAAACTACGACGGCAAGTTCGAGGGACCGATGCGCATGCGCACCGCGCTCGCGAAATCGAAAAACATGGTCTCGATCCGGATCCTGCAGAGCATCGACCCGAAGTACGCGCAGGACTACGTGACCCGGTTCGGCTTCGACGCCGACAAACACCCGCCGTACCTCACCATGGCGCTCGGCGCCGGCTCGGTGACGCCGCTGCAGATGGCGCGCGCCTACGCGGTGTTCGCCAACGGCGGCTATCTCGTGCAGCCCTATTTCATCGACAAGATAGTCGACGACCGCGGCAATCCGCTCGGCGCCGCCAACCCGCCGCATGCCGGCGATGAATCGCTGCGCGTAATCGACGCGCGCAACGCGTTCATCATGGATTCGATGTTGCAGGACGTTACGCGCTACGGCACCGCCGCGAGTGTTGCCAAGCTCGGGCGGCATGACCTCGCCGGCAAGACCGGGACCACCAACGACTTCGTGGACGGCTGGTTCTGCGGCTATCACCCCGAGCTCGTCGGCATCGCGTGGATGGGATTCGACCAGCCCAAGAGCCTGGGAAGAAACCAGACCGGTGGCCGCGTCGCGCTGCCGATTTGGATCGAATACATGGGCAAAATCCTGAAGGGCGTTCCTGAGGTGGTACGCAGCGTCCCGGAAGGCGTGGTATCAGCACGGACCGATGCCGATCCCTCGGCGCCGCCCGACGCACGGGGCGCCTCGGAGTATTTCTACCGCGAGTTCGCGCCCGCGAAGGAAGATGCGCCGCCCACTCCGGCGGCGCCGCAGGAAAAACCGGAACGGCCGGCGCTCTAGCCCCGGCACAGGGGAGCTCAGGTTCCCCCGTTGCCCTTCCTAGCGCATGCTGAGCACTACCGGCGTTCCGCCCTGCTGCGAAGCGAGCTTCGAGACCGCCGCGAAGAGTTCCGTGCCGTCGCGCGTGTCGCGCCACACCGAGCCATCGTGGCGAAAATGAAAACCGCCGGACTTCGCCGCCACCCATATCTCGCGCGCGGCGCCGTGCCGGTTGATCACCATTTTCGAGCCGTCCTCGAATTCGATCTCGAGCACGCCGGCGCCCTTGGTCTGCACGTCGGCATCCGGTGCGCCCGTTTCAAGGGCGCTCTCCAGTGCGCCAAGCGCCGCGCCCGCAAGGGCTTCGAATTCGCTCTCGGTCATGTCGGATGATTGCTGGATGATCCTGCTAACATGGCCATTTTAGCCGCCGTTTGGTTGCCGCGATGCGCTCCGCCATTGTGTTTCTGTCGCTGGTCCTGTTTGCCGCCGGTTGCGGCACCAGAGGGCCGCTCTATCTTCGCGACAACCCGCCCCCCGGGGTGAAGCCACCCAGGCCGGAGCCCTACAAGCCGGTGCCCTACCCGAAGGAAGGCGGCGAGGACGAGGCCGCCGACGCGGCCAAGAAGTAGCGGCGCCCTGCCGGCCTCTCTCTCCATGACCTTTGCCTACCTTGGTGGCGTGCTCTGCGCCGAAGAAGTTTCGCTCGAAGAGATCGCTGAGCGCTTCGGCACGCCCTGTTACGTCTATTCGCGGGCGGATATCGAGCGCAATTACGGTGCCTTCGCGCGCGCCCTCGCCGGACGACCGGCACTGGTCGCGTACTCGGTAAAGGCGAACTCGAACTTGTCGGTGCTCGCGCTGATGGCGTGGCTCGGTGCCGGATTCGACATCGTTTCAGGGGGCGAACTGGCGCGCGTCCTCGCCGCGGGCGGCGAACCGCGCAAAATCGTCTTCTCCGGGGTCGGCAAGACCGAGGCCGAGATAGACCGGGCGCTCGCGGCTGGAATCCTGTGCCTGAACCTGGAATCGGAGGCTGAGCTCGATCGCGTCGACGCGATCGCCGCCCGCAGAGGCACGCGCGCGCCGGTTGCATTCCGCGTCAATCCGGACGTGGATGCCAAGACGCACCCGTACATCTCTACCGGGCTCAAGCAGAACAAGTTCGGCATCGCATACGGTGACGCCGAACGCCTGTACCGCGATGCGGCGCAGCGGCGCAATATCGAACTGATCGGCATCGGCTGCCACATCGGCTCGATGATGATCGACGCCGCCCCTTACGCGGCCGCGGCCGAACGCATCGTCGCCCTAGTCGGGCGCCTCGAGGGCGCCGGCATCCGGCTCTCCCACATCGATCTCGGGGGCGGGATCGGCATCCGCTACCGGGACGAATCGCCGGCACCGGTTGCCGATTTCGTCCGCGGCGCACTCGCCGCGCTCAACACGCGCAAGGAAACGCTGGTCGTGGACCCGGGCCGCGCCATCGTCGGCGAAGCGGGTGTCCTGCTGACGCGAATCGAATATGTCAAACCGGGAGAATCGAAAAATTTTGTGGTGGTGGATGCAGCGATGAACGACCTGATCCGGCCGGCGCTGTACGACGCCTGGCACGAAGTCCGCCAGGTGCGCGAGACGGAATTGGATGCCGCGGCGGGTGTTTACGACATCGTGGGACCGGTCTGCGAGAGCGCCGACTTTCTCGGCCGCGAGCGAAAACTCGCCGCGCGCCCCGGGGGTCTGCTGGCTGTAATGTCGGCGGGCGCCTACGGCATGGCGATGAGTTCGAACTACAATACGCGCCCACGCCCCGCGGAAGTGATGGTTTCGGGCGCAAAAGCGCAGCTGGTGCGCGAGCGGGAGAGCGTCGACCAGCTCTTTGCCGCAGAGCGGGGTTTACTTTAGGGTGCGCGCTTTGATGAATTCCAGGACACGCTATTCGATCGTTGCCGGCCTCGCCGTTGCCCTCGCAGCGGGAGCCGTAGTCGCCTATTTCAGCGCCGATTCCCGCGCCAGGGAAAAGGCGGCCCCCAAGGGCCCGGCCGCCGTTCCGGTCTCCGTCGCCCCCGCGGTACTGCGAAACGCTCCCGTGCGACTGCAGGCAATCGGCAACGTCGAGGCCTACACCACGGTCGCGGTGAAATCGCGCGTCGACGGCCAGATCAACGAGGTGCTCTTCCAGGAAGGCAAGGAAGTCAAAAAGGGAGAGGTGATCTTCCGCATCGACCCCCGTCCCTTTGAAGCCGCCCTCAAGCAGGCCGAAGCGCAGGCGTTGCGCGACGGCGCAAACCGCGATCAGGCCGTTTCCCAGGAGCGCCGCTACCAAGAACTTCTCGACAAGAACTTCGTCTCCAAGGACGCCTACGCGCAGTTCCGCACCAATGCGGCCACAGCGGAGGCGACATTCAAGGCGACCCAGGCGATGCTGGAGAACGCCCGCCTCAATCTTGATTACACGATCATTCGCTCGCCGGTCGACGGCTACGTCGGCCGCGCCCTGCTGCAGGCCGGCAACATGGTGAAGGCGAACGACACCATCTCCCTGGTCGTCATCAATCAGGTGAAACCGGTGTACGTGAGTTTCGCTATTCCCGAACAGCAGCTGCCGAAGGTTCGCGACTTGATGCGCAAGGGCCCCCTGACGGTCAACGTCGCGCAGCCCAATTCCGACAAACCGCTCGCTGCCGGCCGCATTGCCTTCCTGGACAACGCGGTCGACCAGACCACCGGCACGATCAAGGTGCGCGCCATATTCGACAACGTCGACGCCGCGCTCTGGCCCGGGCAATTCGTCAGCGTGCTGGTCAAGCTCTACGACCAGGACGCAATCGTGATTCCTTCGCGTGCCCTGCAGACCGGCCCCACCGGGCAGTTCGTCTACGTTGTAAAGGCCGACATGACCGTCGAGATGCGCAAAGTCGCCGTTGCCCGCAACGAGGGCGACATGGCCGTGCTCGCGGAGGGCGGCCTCGTCAATGGCGACAAGGTCGTGGTGCGCGGCGCGCTGCGCCTCGCGCCGGGCGCCAGGGTAAACATCCTCGAGGGCGCGGCCGCCTCGTGAACCTTTCGGAGATCTTCGTCCGCCGGCCGGTCATGACCATCCTGGTCATGTTCGGCCTCCTGATATTCGGCATCGTCGCCTTCCGGCTGCTGCCGGTGAGCCAGCTGCCCAATATCGACTATCCGACCATCCAGGTCACGGCCGAACTGCCCGGCGCGGCGCCCGAGACGATGGCCTCGGCGGTGGCGACGGTGCTCGAGAAGCAATTCTCGACCATCGCCGGCATCGATTCGATGACCTCGCTCAGTGGCCAAGGACTGACTTCGATCACGATCCAGTTCAACCTGGATCGCGACATCGACGCCGCCGCGCAGGACGTCAACTCGGCGCTCGCCGCCACCGCCCGCCTCCTGCCACCATCGATGCCGACGCCGCCGTCCTTCCGCAAGGTGAACCCGGCGGATTTCCCGGTGTTCTTCCTCGCGCTCACTTCCGACACCGTGCCGATCTCGACGGTGGACGAATATGCCGAAACCTACCTCGCCCAGCGCATGTCGACGATCAGCGGCGTGGCGCAAGTGCTGGTCTACGGTCAGCAGAAATACGCCGTGCGCGTGCAGGTCGACCCGAACGCGCTCGCCGCGCGCGGCGTGAGCATGAACGAGGTACAGACCGCCGTCTCCAACGCCAACGTGAACCTGCCGACCGGAACGCTGTACGGCAAGGATCGCATGTTCGCCGTCCAGGCCAGCGGGCAGCTAAATGACGCGGCCGCCTTCCGTCCCGTCATCGTCACGTACCGCAACGGCAACCCGGTGCGCCTGGGCGAGGTCGGCAATGTCATCGACAGCGTGCAGACCGACAAGGTGGCGGCCTGGTTCAAGGACAAGCGCGGCATCGTGCTCGCGGTCCAGCGCCAGCCCGGCACCAACACCATCGAGATGGTCGATGCGGTCAAGAAGCTGCTGCCGGCGTTCCGCGCCGAGGTACCCCCGAGCATCGGCATCGATATCCTCTACGACCGGACGACGATGATTCGCGCCTCGGTCCATGAGGTCGAAACCACGCTGATGCTGGCGCTGACGCTGGTGGTGATGGTGATCTTCATGTTCCTGCGCAACGTACCGGCGACCATCATCCCGAGCGTCGCGCTGCCGATGTCGATCGTCGGCACGTTCGCGCTGATGTACCTGTTCGGCTACAGCATCGACAATATCTCGCTGATGGCGCTCACGCTGTGCGTGGGGTTCGTCGTCGACGACGCCATCGTCATGCTGGAGAACATCAGCCGCCACATGGAGATGGGCAAATCCGCGATGCAGGCCACGCTCGACGGCTCGAAGGAAATCGCCTTCACCATCCTGTCGATGACCATCTCGCTCGCCGCGGTGTTCATCCCGGTGTTCTTCATGGGCGGCATCCTCGGGCGGCTGCTGCACGAGTTCGCGGTGGTGATCATCGTCGCGGTGCTGATCTCCGGCTTCGTGTCGCTCACGCTCACGCCGATGATGTGCAGCCGCATTCTCAAGCCGCACGACCCCAACGAGAAGCACGGCCGGATGTACATGGCGTTCGAGCATGCTTTCGACGCCTGGCGCGACTTCTACGGCAGCACGCTGCGCCGGGTGCTTGCGCACCAGCGCCTGACCATGCTCGTTTTCTTCGCCATCGTGATTGCCACCGGCGTGTTGTTCTCTCGCGCCCCGAAGGGCTTTCTGCCCAGCGAGGATTCGGGCCAGTTGTTCATCTTTACCGAAGGACCGCAGGACGTATCCTTCGACGGCATGGCGGAGCTGCAGCGCCAGATCGCCGATATCGTGCGCCAGGACCCGAACGTGGAAGCCATCATGTCCTTCATCGGGGCCAGCAATAACAACCCGAACATGAACAGCGGCCGGATCACCATCGCGCTCAAGCCCTACGGCCAGCGAAAGCCGGCCGACGACGTGGTGAAGGAACTGCGGCCCAAGCTCGCCAAACTGATCGGCATCAAGAGCTTCGTGCAGAACGTGCCGACCATCCGCATCGGCGCGCTGACCAAGAGCCCGTACCAGTACGTGATCCAGGGGCCGGACACCGCGCTGCTCTACCAGTGGTCGCCGCGCATCGAGAGCAAATTGCGGGAACTGCCCGGAATCATCGACGTTTCCAGCGACCTGCAGATCGCCCGGCCGCAAGTCAACGTCGAAATCGACCGCGAGAAAGCCTCGGCGCTGGGCGTTTCGCCCCAGCAGATCGAGAGCACGCTCAACTTCGCTTTCGGCGCATCTCAGGTATCGACCATCTACACCGCGACGAACCAGTACTGGGTGATCCTCGAGCTGGAGCCCCGCTACCAGCGCGAACCGTCGGCCCTTGGCATGCTTTACGTGCGCGCGACGACCGGAGCGCTGGTGCCGCTCGATTCGGTGGCCAAACTCAGCTACAGCACGGGACCGCTCTCGGTGACCCACCTCGGGCAGCTGCCGTCGGTGACCGTCTCCTTCGACCTCCGGCCCGGCGTGGCGCTGTCGCAGGCGATCAGTGAAGTCAACAAGGCGATGTCCACGCTGCAGGTGCCGGCCACGCTCAATACCTCGTTCCAGGGGACGGCGCAGGCCTTCCAGAGTTCCTTGCAGGGCATGGGATTCCTGCTGCTGCTGGCGGTATTCGTAATCTACCTGGTGCTTGGCGTCCTCTATGAGAGCTTCATCCATCCACTCACGATTCTGTCCGGGCTGCCCACGGCGGGCCTGGGTGCGCTGGTGACGCTGATGGCCTTCGGGGTCGAACTGAACATGTACGCCTTTGTCGGCATCATCATGCTGGTCGGCATCGTGAAGAAGAACGCGATCATGATGATCGACTTCGCCATCGAGGCCCAGCGCAACGAAGGCAAGGCGCCCGCAGCGGCGATCTACGAGGCAGGCATGACCCGCTTCCGGCCGATCATGATGACGACCATGGCCGCCTTAATGGGCAGCCTGCCGATCGCGATCGGTTTTGGCGCCGGCGGCAATGCGCGCATGCCGCTCGGTCTGGCGGTGGTCGGCGGCCTGCTGCTGTCGCAGGTTCTCACGCTCTACATCACGCCGGTGGTGTACCTGTACTTCGAACGCCTGCAGGAATGGACCGCGGAGCGCCGGAAGGCGCGCGCGCAGCCGCCGGTCGCCATTGGCGGCGGCGCAGCAGCGCCGGCCACCCCGCAGGCTCGCAACGAAGCCCGCTAGCTAGATCAGGAATTCGATCAGGAACGGTCCGCGCCGTGCGCGGGCCGATGTGAAAGCGTCGGCAAATCCTTCCAGGGTTTCCACCCTCACTGCCTCCACGCCCATGCCTTCGGCCAGCCTGGTCCAGCGGATCTCCGGCCGCGAAAGATCGAACAGCTCCTTCGACGCCGGGCCCGGTTGCGCGCCCACGGCGGCCAGTTCTCCCTGCAGGATGGCGTAGCGCCGGTTGGCGAACACGACGTTGATCACATCCAGCTTCTCGCGCGCTTGAGTCCAGAGCGCCTGCAGCGAGTACATGCCCGCGCCGTCGGCCTGCAGGCAGACGACCTTGCGATCCGGGCAGGCGACCGCGGCGCCGGTCGCCGCCGGGAATGCGTGCCCGATCGCACCGCCGGTGATCTGGATCCAGTCGTGCGGCGCGGCGCCCCAGGTGAACGGAAACAGCGCGCGGCCGGAGGTCACCGCGTCCTCCGCTACGATCGCGTTCTCCGGCAGCAGCGCGGCGAGCGTCAGGCCGAAAGCCTCCGGCTTGAACGGCCCGCCATGCAGTTCCGGTTGCGCAACGTCGTCGCGCACCGGCGCATCGCGCGGCGCGGACAATTCGTCGGCCAGCGCCTGTAGTGCGCCCACGATGTCCTCGTCCGCGCTGGCGAGCGTGTGCACTTCGCAGTCTTTTGGCCAAAGGATGGAGGGCTTGCCCGGATAGGCGAAAAAACCGACTGGCGCCTTCGCCCCTGCGAGCACGAGATGCTTGGTCCCTTCGAGGACCTTCAGCGCAGCGTCCACCACGTAGGGAATGCGGTCCACCGGCACCCGCCCCCGGCCGCGGGCCATGCGCGGGATCTGCGTCGGCGTGCGCAGCTTCGCGCCCGTGGCATGGGCGATCCGATTCGCGGCGCGCAGGCCCGTTTCGTCCAGCGCAGCGCCGGAGAGCACCAGTATCGAGGGTTGCCCCGACCGAAGCGCGCGGGCAATGGCCTTGATGGTTGCGGGCGCCGCCGTGGTACGCACCGGGGGTGCCAGCGGCTTACCCGGCTCTCCGCCTTCATCCCAGGCGCAATCCGCAGGCAGGATCAGCGTCGCAGTGCCTCCAGGCGGCGTGCGGGCCGCCTGTACCGCGATGGCCGCGTCGGCGCCGACGCTCTTCGAGTTCGCGCAGGTGCGTACCCAAGCGGACACGGTGCGCGCCAGCCCTTCCGTGTCGGCGGCAAGCGGTGCATCGTACTGGCGATGGTACGTGGCATGGTCGCCGACGATGTTGACGATCGGCGTGTGGGCGCGCTTCGCGTTGTGCAGGTTGGCGATCGCGTTGCCCAGGCCCGGCCCGCAGTGAAACAGCGTCGCCGCCGGCTTGCCCGCCATGCGCGCATAGCCGTCGGCGCAGCCGGCGACCACCGTTTCGGCCAGTCCGAGTACGCAGCGCAATCCCGCGACGCGGTCGAGCGCCGAGACGAAGTGCATCTCCGATGTTCCCGGATTTGCGAAGCAGGTATCGACGCTGCAAGCGACCAGCGTGCGGGCGAGGCTTTCGGCTCCGTTCATGCCGCTTTTCACCCGGCGAATGCTAGCATCGCCGGCAACTGGAGATTCGAAACATGGCCGCCCCTCACGAAACCCGCAACATGGCGCTGTTCTGCGACTTCGAGAACGTCGCGCTCGGCGTGCAGGACGCGAAGTACGAGAAGTTCGACATCAACCGCGTGCTCGAACGGCTGCTGCTGAAGGGTTCGATCGTCGTCAAGAAAGCCTACTGCGACTGGCAGCGCTACAAGGAATTCAAGGCCGGCATGCACGGCGCGTCGTTCGAGCTGATCGAGATCCCGCACGTACGCCAGTCCGGCAAGAACTCCGCCGACATCCGCATGGTGGTGGATGCCCTCGACCTCTGCTACACCAAGGGCCACGTCGATACGTTCGTGATCATCAGCGGCGATTCGGATTTTTCGCCGCTGGTCTCGAAGCTGCGCGAAAACGCCAAGGTGGTGATCGGCGTCGGCGTGAAGAACTCGACCTCCGACCTGCTGATCGCCAACTGCGACGAATTCATCTACTACGACGACCTGGTGCGCGAGGAAGAGACGAAGCGCCGCGCGTCAAAAAAACGCAAGGAATCGAGCGTGACGCCGTCCGGAGGCGAGAAGCAGCACGAGGCCTTCGACCTGGTGATCGAGACGCTGCAGGCGCTGATCGCCGAACGCGGCGAAGGCGAGCGCATCTGGGGCTCGATGATCAAGCAGGCGCTCAAGCGCCGCAACCCGGGGTTCAACGAGTCCTACTACGGCTTCAAGGCATTCTCCGACCTGCTCGAAGAAGCGGAGAAAAGAAAACTCATCACGCTCGAACGCGACGAGAAGTCCGGCGGCTACCTGATCCGGCCTGCCGCGCGCGCGTGACGACTGCTGCTAGGGATTGAGCTGCCGGTAGACGGCGTCGGCGATCGCCAGCAGATCTTCCCTGCTGAGGTCGGCCGAAGACAGGGCGTAGCCGAGCTTGCGGTCAATCCAGTAGAACACCTTCACGTTGCCCTCGGTCGCGAAACGAAACGCGGTCTCGCGGTTCTCCGCCGCCTCGGTGCGCACATAGAGCGTGATGCGGCCACCCTGCGCCGTCTGGTACATGAAATGCGCCACCGGGCCGTTGTCGCCGGGCAGCAGCCTGCCGCCGACCAGGCTGTAGCCGATCGCCTCTAGCTTCGGCGCGCGGACCTGGGCGCCGAGGCGCTTGGAAAGCCAGGCCACCAGGTGCTGCTCCTGGTCGGCGCCGACCTCGACCGGATGGCGCACCTCGGGGGAATAGGTTGCATGCGCGATCGCCGCGCGCTTCACGAAGCCGGGTACTTCGGCCTGCGACGCAACGACCGTGCGCGCCGCATGCAGCTGCCAGCCGGCGAATATCCCGGCGCAAAGGCCGAGGACCGCCCACACCGCCGCGATCGCAGGCACGCGCCACCACTGCCGCCGGGGCGCGCGCAAGCGCTCCGGCACGGGTTCTCCGAGCACCGGATCGTAGAGCTGGTGCAGCGCCTGCGACAGCGCTTTCAGTTCGGGATCGTCCTGCGGCACGCTATCCATTTCTCATTTCACGATCTTCAATTGCTTGCCGCCCGTCGGCAATCCGGGCAGCATGGCGCGCAACTTTTCACGCGCACGCGCGAGGCGCGACATCACCGTGCCGATCGGGATCTCGAGCGCTCCTGCGGCCTCGGCATAGCTCATGTCCTCCAGCGCCACCAGCAGCAGCACTTCGCGCTGATCGGCCGGCAGGCGCCGGATCGCAAGGTCCAGATCGCGCAGCACCAGCATGTCGGTCTCGCGCGCGGGCAGCGCGAGCTCTGGCATTTCCTCGTCGAGCTGCGCACCTGGACGCGCAGCCCGCAACTGATTGACGTATAAGTTGTGCATCACCGTAAACAGCCACGCTCGAAGATCCGTCCCGCGCCGGTAAAGATGGAGCTTCGCCCAGGCACGCTCGAGCGTGTCCTGCACGAGGTCGTCCGCAGCGGCGCGGTCCCCGGCAAGCGCCCGCGCATAGCGCCGCAGACGCGGGATCAGATCGACGATGCTCTCGGCGTCGTTCATACGTAATAACAGTCTACCCGCAGGACTATTCCGTCAGGAAATGCAAAAGCCCCGCCGCGGCGGGGCTTTTGCGGGAACCGCGGCGATCGCCTATTTCTCGCGGAAGTCGTCGTGACAGGCGCCGCAGGCCTTGGCAACGCCGCCAAACGCGGCCCTGACGCCGGCCTCGTCCTTGGCGCGCGCCACAGCGCCCAGCTTGGCGGTCTCTGTCTCAAGCCGCTCGTAGGCAAGCTTGAACTTGTCCATTTCCTTGTAAACCTCGGGCTTGGTTTTGCTCTTCTCGCCCTGCGTGCTTGGGTTGAAGCCGTCCCAGGGCATGCGCGCGAGGTTTTCCAGGAACGTCGCATTCAGGGCAACGGTATCCGCGTTGTACGGAGCCGCCCCCTTGAGCATGGCGCCGATCGGGCCAAGGTATTTGCCCTGCAGGGTCATCGCAGCCTGACGCTGCTTCACCAGCACATCGGGCTTCGCTTGCGCCAGCGCCTCCAGCGAAGCGCCGCCAAGAGCGGCGGCCATAGCGATTGCCAACAGCTTTGTTCTCATCCGTTTCTCCTCAGAAAGGTCGTTTTACGATCAGATAGACGGCGAGCGCCGCCACCAGCAGCAGAACGAGCGCGAGCCATGGACTGGCAAAACGCGCCGGCGTACTCCCGGCAGCGGCGTCCGCCGGCAGGTGCTTCACGCCGGTAAACATCGCGCCGATGAGATTCTCTTTCATGAAACCCGCGTGATACAGGACCGCGAGCAGGTGAACGCCCGCCATCAGCAGCAGCAGATTGAAATTCCAGCTGTGCAGCGTCGACAGCCGATCCGACATCGTCTTGCTGATCAGCGAGGCGAGCGGTCCTTCGCTCAGCAGGTCGTCGTTGGCGAACAGGCCCGTGCTCGCCTGGAACAGCAGCGCCAGAAGCAGCGCCAGCACCATCCAGCCGCCAAGAGGATTGTGTCCAGCGTAGGGCGCCGGGGCGCGCTTGAGAAGCTTTTTCGCGAAATCCAGGCAGGTCGAGGGTCCGGCCAGAAAATTCGAAAACCGCGCGTGAGTACTGCCAGCCAGGCCCCAGAGGATGCGGAACAACACCAGCGCGAGGACCGCGTAGCCTGCGCGCATGTGCCATTCCATCCAGTCGCTGCCGGACTTGCCGGTGAAAAACATGAAGGCGAACAGCAGCACCAGCAACCAGTGAAACAGTCTCACCGGTAGGTCCCAGACCCTGACCCCGTATTCCCCGGACTGCATGCATCTGTCTCCTAACAGCCGAAGCGGGGGTTTATTCCCGGGTCCCGGGACTACCTCAGGCCGGCCACGTACTCGGCGACCGCATGGATCTCCCGGTCATTCATGCGCACCACGACGGCGCGCATCATCCCGTTGGGGTCGTTCGAGCGCGTGCTGGCGCGGAACGCCTTCAATTGCGCTTCGACGTAATCGGCGAACTGTCCGGAAATGCGCGGGTACTGGGCGGGCATGCCGGCGCCGGCGGGGCCATGGCAGCCGGCGCAGGCAGCGACCCCCGAGGCGGCGTTGCCGCCCCGATAGATCTTCCGGCCCAGCGCGGCGAGTTCCTTGTCCGTCGCGGTCGCGGGCTTGAGCTTCTGGGAGGCGAAGTAGGCCGCGACGTCCTTCATGTCGGCCGGAGAAAGGCTGGCGACCATTCCCGCCATCACGGCATTGTCCCGCTCGGCCTTCTTGCCGCCTTGCGGTTTGAAATTGACCAGTTGCTTGTGCAGGTAATCGTAGAACTGTCCGGCGAGTTTCGGATTTGCCGGAATTGCGCTATTGCCGTCGGGGGCATGGCAGGCGGCGCAGACCTGGGTCGCGATGGCCTGACCCTTCGCGGCATCCGGCTTGGCGGCGTCCGCGGCCGCGACAGGACCGGACCAAATTGCGGCCGAAAACGCAGCGGCGCTGGCAGCGGTTGCCAACAGTCGGATCATGCGGCGACTCCCTGATGATTGCCTTGGAAAGCCGCGATTTTATTAGAATTTCCATGTTTCGGCATACGATTCCCCCTTGTCTGCATTCCTGCAAGCACGTTTTCTCGATTCCGCCGCCGAACCTGCGGGTTTTCCGCCGGAGGCCGGGCCGGAAGTCGCCTTTGCCGGACGCTCGAACGTCGGCAAGTCCAGTGCGATCAACGCCCTTGCCGGCCGCAAGCGGCTGGCCTTTTTCAGTAAAACCCCCGGCCGCACCCAGACGATCAATTTCTTCGATCTCGGCGATCGGGCCCGCCTGGCCGACCTCCCTGGCTACGGGTATGCCGCGGTTCCGCAGGCCCTCCGCGCAAGCTGGGATAGCCTGATCGGCGGCTACCTCACCGGGCGACGCACCCTTGCCGCCGTAGTGGTGCTGATGGACTCGCGGCACCCGCTTACGGCGAACGACCGGCAATTTCTGGAATGGCTGAGGCCGGTGGAGGCCAAGCGCCTGGTACTGCTGTCGAAATCGGACAAACTTTCACGGGCAGAGGGCGCGAAGACGCTCGCGAGCACCCGCGAGGCGCTCCACAAGGCGGCCATGCCTTCGATGGTGATGCTGTTCTCCAGCAAGAGCACCGAGGGTGTGGAAGAAGCGCGTGCGCTGCTGGAGGGCTGGCTCCGGGACCCGGACTGACCGGGTCCCGGAGCCGGAATAAAAAACCCCCGGAAAAGGGGAACTAAACCGGGGGCGGAAAACGCCTCGGCTTGGGGCCGAGGCAACCCGCTCAGGGAGGTGAAGCGGGAGACGACTTGCATCGTCTGAAGGTAAGATTGCTGCCGGTAAAAAAAGTTCCGCGCGCAGACAGCAGCAGGAAAACCTGCAAAAGAATCATATGAATATATACGGTTCCTTCCCCACGGTTCGCATGCGGCGCATGCGGCGCGACGAATTTTCGCGCCGGCTGATGCGCGAGACGGTGCTTAGCGCCGATGACCTCATCTACCCGGTGTTCATCCTGGACGGGAAAAACCGTACTGAGAAAGTGGCTTCGATGCCCGGGGTCGAACGCATGACGGTGGACCGGCTGCTGCCGGTCGCCGAGCGCTGCATGAAGCTGCGCGTTCCCGTGATGGCGCTGTTCCCGGTCGTGGAACAGAAACTGAAGACCCCGGATGGACGTGAGGCGTTCAATCCGAAAGGCCTGATTCCGCGTGCCGTCGGCGCGCTGAAAAAACGCTTTCCCGGGCTCGGCATCATGACCGACGTGGCGCTCGATCCGTACACGTCCCACGGTCAGGACGGCGTCATCGACAAGGGCGGCTACATCATCAACGACGTTACCTTGGCCATTCTGGAAAAGCAGGCCCTGGCGCAGGCGACCGCGGGCGTGGACATCGTCGCGCCCTCGGACATGATGGACGGGCGCATCGGCCGCATCCGGCAGGCGCTCGAAAAGGCGGGCCACCTACACACGAAAATCATGGCGTACTCGGCGAAATACGCCTCCGGCTTCTACGGCCCGTTCCGCGACGCCGTGGGTTCGGCGAAGAATCTCGGCAAAGGCGACAAGAAAACCTACCAGATGGACCCGGCGAATTCCGACGAAGCGCTGTGGGAGGTCGGTCTCGACCTGGCCGAGGGCGCCGACATGGTGATGGTGAAGCCAGGGCTGCCGTACCTCGACATCCTGCGGCGCGTGAAGGACGAGTTCAAGGCGCCGACCTTCGTCTACCAGGTTTCGGGCGAGTACTCGATGCTGCGCGCGGCGATCGCCAACGGCTGGCTGCCCGAGTCCTGCATCATGGAGTCGCTGATTGCCTTCAAGCGAGCCGGCGCCGACGGCATCCTGACCTACTTCGCGCTGGAAGCCGCGGCCGTGCTGAAGCGCTGATGGCGCGTCAGCGCGCGTTCGCCTGCTCGAGTGTCTGCAGGAAGCGTTCGGCGTTCTGGTAGCCGATCACGCGCAGTCCCTGGATCTCGCCGCCCCGGGCGTCGAAGAATATGATCCCGGGCGGGCCGAACAGCGAAAACCGCTTTAGCAGGGCCTTGTGATCGGCGGTGTTCGCAGTGACATCGGCCTGCAGGAGCAGCATCGCGCCCAGCTTCGGTTTGACCCGCGCATCGCTGAAGGTGTACGACTCCATTTCCTTGCAGGAAACGCACCAGTCGGCGTAGAAATCGAGCATTACCGGCTTGCCGGGCGACGCCAGCCTCTGGTCGAGCTCGGCAATCGAATTTATGCGCACGAAATCAGTATTGCCGGTGGAAGGTCTGAGCACCGGCCAGATGATCCACACCGCCACGGCGAACAGCAGGACACCGAAGAGCTGCTTCACGCGGACCATCCACGGTCCCGATTTAGGCAGCAGCGCACCCTCGGAAACACCGACCACGAGCAGCGGAATGCCCATGCCGATCGCCATTGCGAAGAGCGCCGATCCGCCGAGCGCGATATCCCTGCTCTGGCTGATATAGAGCAGAGCGCCCGCAAGCGGCGCCGCGACGCAAGGGCTGACAATGACCGCGGACAGCACCCCCATGCCGGCCACCGAAACGAGCTTGCCTCCCGGCAGCCGCTGGCTCACGGAAGAAAGCGGATCGCGCAGGAATCCCGGCAGTTGCAATTCGTAGAGTCCGAACATCGACAATGCGAGCACGACGAAAACTAGGGCAAATGTGCCCAGCACCCAGGCGTTCTGCAGCGACGAGGCGAGCAATGTGCCCGACAAGGCAGCAGCCACTCCCGCCCCGGCGTATGCCACGGCCATGCCGAGCACGTAGGCAAGCGAGAGGAAGAACGCGCGCAGCTTGCCCAGGTCCTTGCCCTCGCCGGCAATGATCCCCGAGAGAATCGGAACCATCGGCAACACGCAGGGAGTGAACGCGAGCAGCAGCCCGAAGCCGAGGAAACTCGCCAGCACGACCCAGGTGCTGCCGGATTCGAACAACCGGGCGATCTCGAAGTCGCTCGCCTGGACCGTGAATTCCGGCGCGGCGGCCGGTGCGTTTGGAGGCGATGCGGAAACACCTGACAGCCGGATCGTCGCCTTGCTGTCCATCGGGATGTAGCAAACGCCGGCATCGGCGCAACCTTGCGATGTCACCGTGAGATGCAAATCTCCCTCGGTGCTTTCCACGGGCAGCCGGATCGCGACCTGCTTGCGGTAGGTCTCGACCTCGCCGAAGAATTCGTCTTTCTTTTTGGTTCCGGGCGGAAACTGCGGTGCGCCGAGCCTGGCCTTCGAAGACGGATCCGCAGCGAACCGGAACCGCTCGCGGTACATGTAGTAGCCCTCGGCGATCGCGAAGCTTACCTCCGCGGTATGCGCATCCAGCGCGCGCGCCGTCATGCGGAACGCTTTTTCGGGTTCGAGCAGGTTGTCCGTGCCCGCGGCCGGGACCGGACCGGCCATTGAGAACAGCAGCAGGAGAGAGAGAAATCTAAGCACGCCGGTCGCTTGTCTCGGCGGCTACCCATTCGAGGTAGGCGGGAAGGCCGCGCTCGATTGGGACCGCGACGATCTCGGGAAGTTCGTAGGGATGGCCGGCGCGGATTGCCGCTTCGAGCTCGGGGTAGCGTTCGGCCGTGGTCTTGATCAGCATGGGATGCTCTTCATCGTGCTGTACGTCGTTTTTCCAGCGAAAAACTGACAGGCAGGGTGCAAGGATATTCACGCAGGCGGCGACGCGCTTTTCGATCAGCGCCTCGGCAAGCCGTTCCGCCGCCGCCCGGTCAGGCAGGTTCGTCAATACCAGCAGTATGCTCATGGCCAAGACCTTCACGGACCGTCGGAAAACGCAGCCGGATGCCCAGCACCTGTTTCAGACGCCGGTTGTCCAGCTGCCGCGATTCGTTCATGAACGAAAGCAGTTCCGGCGGCAGGCGGCCCGCTGCCTCGCCGCGCGCGATCCGCGGCGGACGCGGCAACCCGGCATGATCGGCAACCAGATCGAACCATTCGCCCACTTTCAGCCGCGTGTCGTCCGCAGCGTTGTAAATGCCGGCCGGCGCGTCCTCCTCGAGCGCCCGCAGGCAGCAGGTCGCGAGGTCTTCCGCATGTATGTGGTTGGTGTAGACGTCGTCCGCTTCGCGCAATACCGGCGTCCCGGCGCGCAGCCGCTCCACCGGCAGCCGATCCGCCGCATAGATGCCCGGCGCGCGCAGCACCACCAGCGCGACGCGGCGCGACCTGCACCATAGTGCCAGACGCTCCTCGGCGTCGACGCGCCGCTTGGCGCGCGCAGTCTGCGGATTCACCGCACGGGATTCGTCGACCACTGCGCCGCCGCAGTCGCCGTAGACGCCGCTGCTGCTGATATAGACGAGGCGGGTTGGTAGAATCCGTTTGTTCTCGAGCGCCGTAAGTAGATTTGCGGTCCGGCTGTCGTCGCTTCCCGTTCGCGGGGGCGGCACGCAATGCAGGATTGCATGGGCACCCTCGAGGGAGGCCAGGCATTCGGGCCGGTCGAGATCCGTGCCGGACGAGCGCGAGACAACACGGATCTCGAAACGGGAGGCGAGCCGCGGCAAAGCGCGGCTCGCAATGTCGCCGCAGCCGGCGATCAACAGGCGTTTCATCGGGGTAATTGTAGCCACATGCGCACCGTCACTCTGCAGCCGAGCGGCCATCAGTTCCAGGTCGAGGACGGCGAAGCTGTGCTCGCCGCGGCGCTGCGCCAGGGGTTCATCCTGCCTTACGGCTGCAAGAACGGCGCCTGCGGCAGCTGCAAGGGAAAAATCGTCTCAGGCACGGTGGATTACGGGGTCTACCAGGCAACAGCCCTCACCGACGAGGAAAAAGCGCAGGGCAAGGCGCTCTTCTGCCAGGCGAAGCCGCTGACCGACCTGGTGCTTGAAGCGCGCACGGTCGGCGCGGCGAAGGATATCCAGATCAAGAAGCTTCCCTGCCGCGTGCAGAAAATGGAACGGCTTGCCGATGACGTCATGGCGCTGCATCTCAAGCTGCCGGCCAACGAGAAGCTGAACTTCCTCGCCGGGCAGTACATCGAGTTCCTGCTGAAGGACGGCGGGCGGCGCAGCTTTTCCATGGCTAATGCGCCGCACGACGCCGAACTGATACAGCTGCACGTGCGGCAGGTCGCGGGCGGACAATTCACGGACCACGTCTTCAACAAGATGAAGGAGCGCGACATCCTGCGCTGCGAGGGCCCGCTGGGCACCTTCTTCCTGCGCGAGGATTCGGACAAGCCGATCCTGTTCGTCGCCTCCGGTACCGGCTTCGCGCCGATCAAGGCGGTGATCGAGCACATGTTCCACAAGGGCATCGAACGCCCGATGACGCTTTACTGGGGCGGCCGGCGGCCGAAGGACCTCTACATGAACGAGCTTGCGGCGGCATGGACTGCGCAGCATCCCGCGTTCAAATACGTTCCCGTCATTTCCAACGCCCTGCCGGAGGACAACTGGAACGGACGCACCGGCTTCGTCCACCGCGCGGCAATGCAGGATTTCCCGGATCTGTCCGGCCACCAGGTCTATGCCTGCGGCGTGCCGGTCATGGTGGATTCCGCGAAGCGGGATTTCATCGAGCACTGCAAACTGCCGGAAGAAGAGTTCTACGCCGACAGTTTTGCGACGCAGGCGGATCTCGCCAAAACCTAGGCCGCGCCCTCGCCCAGGTAGGCCTCGCGCACCCCGGGATCGGCCAGCAGCGTTTTCGCCTCGCCCGCGAGCGCGATCAGGCCCGATTCCATCACGTAGCCGCGCGAAGCCACCTCCAGCGCAAGACGGGCGTTCTGCTCCACCAGCAGGATGGTGACGCCCTGCCGCGCTATTTCGCGCACGATGTCGAATATCTTCGCCACCAGCCGCGGCGCCAGTCCCATGGAAGGTTCGTCGAGCAGCAGCAGCTTCGGACGCGCCATCAGCGCCCGCCCGATGGCGAGCATCTGCTGCTCGCCTCCCGACAGCGTGCCGGCCGTCTGCGTGCGGCGCTCCTTCAGGCGCGGAAACCTCTCGTACTGGTGCTCGAGATCCTGCGCAACGCCGGCATCGTTCCGCGAAAACGCGCCCATGGTGAGATTTTCCTCGACGGTGAGTTGCGGAAAAATACCGCGACCCTCGGGAACCATCACCAGCCCTTTTTGCGGCAATTCGTGCATCGGAACGCCCGCAGTGTCGGCGCCGGCGTAACGCACGCTGCCCGCGCGCGGCGCCAGAAGCCCGCAGATCGCACGCAGTGTCGTGCTTTTGCCCGCGCCGTTGGCGCCGATCAGGCAGACCAGCTCGCCTTGCCGGACCTCGAGGTCGATTCCCTTCACGGCGCGGATGCCGCCGTAGCCGACCTCCAGATTTTTGATTTCAAGCAGCACTGGCGGTCCCCAGATAGGCCTCGATGACACGCGGATCGCGCTGTACTTCCGCAGGAACGCCTTCGGCGATGCGCTCGCCATAATCGAGGACCAGGACGCGGTCGCAGACGTTCATCACCAGCCGCATGTCGTGTTCGATCAGCAGGATCGTGGTCCCGTCGTTGCGGATGTCCTGCAACAGCGTGCGCAGGGCCAGGGTTTCCGAGGCATTCATCCCGGCAGCGGGCTCGTCCAGCGCAAGCAGCTTCGGTTCGGTGGCGAGCGCGCGGGCGATCTCCAGGCGCCGCTGATCGCCGTAAGGCAGATTGCCGGCCGCATCGTTGGCGCGCGCGCGGATACCTACGTAGTCGAGCAGCTGCAATGCGTGCATTTCCGTGCTTTTCTCCTCCTCGCGCGTCCTGCGGTTTCTCAGGATCGCGCCGACGACGCCGGCATGCGTGCGCACATGCCGGCCGATCATCACGTTCTCAAGCGCCGACAGGCTGGCGAACAGGCGAATATTCTGGAACGTACGCGCGATGCCCGCCTTGGCCACCCGGTCCGGTTTCAGGCCGGTGATGTTTCTTCCATCGAACAGGAAGGACCCCTGGTTCGGCGCATAGATGCCGGTGAGCAGGTTGAACAGGGTGGTCTTGCCCGCGCCGTTCGGGCCGATCAGGCCGTAGATATCCCCGTTCGCGATGGAGAACGACACGCCGGAAAGCGCCTGCACGCCGCCAAAACGCCTGCCGATATCCTTCGCCTCAAGAAGCAGGGCCACGGTCACGGGTCAATTCACGCTTGCGCACCGCGGAAGGAAGCAGTCCGGCCGGACGAAACAGCATCACCAGCACCAAAGCCAGGCCGAAAATCAGCATGCGGATCACCTCCGGCTCGATGATCATCCTGCCGAACAAGGCGCGCTGCGCGGGCTCGACCGTCCAGCGCAATATCTCCGGCACGAACGAAAGCAGCACCGCACCGAGAATCACGCCCGCGATATTGCCCATGCCCCCCAGCACCACCATCGACACCACCATCACCGATTCGACCAGCACGAAACTCTCCGGCGAGATGAATGCCTGGATGGCGGCGAACATGCCGCCTGCGACGCCGCCGAAGCTCGCGCCCATGGCAAACGCAAGCAGCTTCAGGCCGGTGGTGTCGATTCCCATCGCGCGCGCGGCGACCTCATCCTCGCGAATCGCCTCCCAGGCGCGCCCGATGCGCGAGTCCTGCAGGCGCACGTTGACCAGGATGATGCCAAGCAGCAGTACAAGCAGCAGGTAGTAATACTTCATCGGCCCGCTCACCACCACGCCAAGGACGCTGTCGCTGCGCGAAAAATCGATGTTGCCGATGCGCACCGGATCGATGCCGGCGATGCCCTGCGGGCCGCGGGTGATGTTCACCGGCTGCGACAGGTTGTTGAGGAAAATCCGCACGATTTCGCCGAAACCGAGGGTGACGATGGCGAGGTAGTCGCCGCGCAGCTTGAGCGTGGGCGCGCCAAGCATGACGCCGAACAGCGCGGCCACCGCGGCGCCGATCGGCAGAATCACCCAGAACGGCAGGTGCAGGCCGAATTGCGGACTTGCCAGCAGCGCGTAGACGTAAGCGCCGACGGCATAGAACGCGATGTATCCCAGATCGAGCAGGCCGGCGAAGCCGACCACGATATTCAGCCCCAGGGCGAGCAGCACGTAGAGCAGGGCAAGGTTGGCGATGCGCACCCAGGCCGTGCCCGCCAGGGAGAGCGCAAAGGGAAGCAGCAGCAGGGTGCCGGCGACGAGCGCGACGCCCGCCCAGAGCCATCGGCCGCGCCTCACGCCCTGTCCCCCACCCGCTCTCCCAGCAGGCCGGATGGCCGGAACACGAGCACCAGGATCAGCACCACGAAAGCGAACACGTCCTGGTAGTTGGAGCCGAAGAGGACGAAATGCCCGCCGTCGGCGCAGTTCGCCTCGGGACCGAGCCCGTAGCGGCACAGGTCGGTCAGATCGCCGATATAACCGGCGCCCAGCGCCTCCACCACGCCGAGCAGCAGCCCGCCGACCATCGCTCCCGGAATGTTGCCGATGCCGCCCAGCACCGCCGCCGCGAACGCCTTGAGGCCCAGTACCGAGCCCATGGTGTACTGCGCGACGCCGTAGTAGGTCCCGACCATCACGCCCGCGACGGCGCCCAGCGCCGCGCCGATGACGAAGGTGGCCGCGATCACGCGGTTTACATCCACGCCCATCAGCCGCGCGACTTGCGGATTCTGCGCGGTGGCGCGCATGGCGGTTCCCAGCCGTGTGCGATACACCAGCGCCGCCAGCCCCGCCATCATCGCGAAGCACAGCCCGATGATGGTCAGCTGCACGCCGGTGATGGTGGCGCCGGCCACGTTGAAGGTGGTGAGCGGAATGATCTGCGGGAAGGCGAGCACGTTGCGGCTCCAGACCAGCATCGCCAGGTGCTGCAGGATGATCGAGACGCCGATCGCGGTGATCAGCGGCGCGAGCCGCGGCGCGCCCCGTAACGGCCGGTAGGCAAGCCGTTCCATCGAGTACCCCACCAGCATGCAGACGGGAATCGCGCAGCCGGTGCCGATGAGCACCACCACCAGCGGCGGCATGCCGGCCGCGGCAAGCTTGTTGATGACGGTGAAGGCGACCATGGCGCCGATCATCACCACCTCGCCGTGGGCGAAGTTGATCAGCTGGATGATGCCGTAGACCATGGTGTAGCCGAGCGCCACGATGGCGTACACGGCCCCAAGCGTCAGCCCGTTGATCAGCTGCTGAACGAAAATGTCCACGCCGGGCCGAGCCTAGCAAAAAAAACGGCACCCGAAGGTGCCGTTTCCTGTTTCCACCGAGGCGGGATTACTTCTTGACTTCCTCTTTCGGCGCATCCTTCGCGGGCTCAGCTGCCGGCTTCGCCGGTTCCGCCGCGGGCGTAGATGCGGGCGCGGACGCGGAGGCCTTGACGAAGTCGTCGTAGGCAATCGTCTGGCCGCCCTTGACGATGGCGATCGGCATCAGCTTGCCGTCCTTCATGGTGAAAATCGTGATCTCCGCGTTCTTGCGGTCGCCCTTTTCGTCGAAGGCTATCTTGCCGGTGGCGCCCGTGTATTCGATCTTCGCCAGCTCCGGCAGGTACTTCGCCGGATCGGCCGAATTCGCCTTCTTCATCGCCTCGATCAGCAGGTTCGCCGCGTCGTAGGTGAAAGGCGAATAGATGATCGGGTCGACGTTGTATTTCTTCTTGTAGGCCTCGAGGAACTTCTTGTCCGCGGCCTGCGGCGGAATTCCCGCCTGCGAGCACAGCAGCCCGTCGGCCGCGGCCCCCGCGAGCTTGGGCATTTCGTCGGTACAGGCGCCGTCGCCGAAGGAGAACACCGCCTTCAAGCCAAGTTCACGGCCCTGCTTGAGCAGTGGTCCGGCCGTGGCATCCATGCCGCCGTAGAACACCGCGTCGGCCTTCTTGCCCTTGATCTTGGTGAGCACGGCCTTCCAGTCGGTGGTCTTGTCTGTGCCCTTCTCGCGCGGCAGAACCTTGATGTTCGCGCCCTTGAGCGACTTCTCGACTTCATTGGCAAGGCCTTCGCCGTAGGCGGTGGCGTCGTCGATGATGGCGACCAGCTTCGGCTTGTTGCTGGTGGCCAGGTAGCTCGCGATCGCGGGGCCCTGCTGATCGTCGCGGCCGACGACGCGAAACTGCGTCTTGAAGCCCTGCTCGGTCAGCTTCGGGTTGGTGGCCGAGCCGGAGATCACCGGGATGCCGGCGGCGCTGTAGATGGACGAAGCGGGAATGGAAGTGCCGGAATTCAGGTGGCCGACCACGCCGTTGACCTTCGCGTCCACCAGCTTCTGCGCGACCGTGGTGCCGACCTTCGGGTCGGCCTGGTCGTCCTCGGCGACGAGCACGAATTTCGCGTCCTTGCCGTCGATCTTGATTTTCGCCGCGTTGGCTTCGTCCACCGCAAGGCGGGCGCCATTTTCGTTGTCCTTGCCCAGGTGCGCGATGCCGCCGGTGAGCGGCGCGACGTGGCCGATCTTGATTTCGATCGAGGGCGGTGCCGGCGGGGCTTCCGCCTTCTTGACTTCGGGCTTCTTTTCTTCGCCGCAGCCGATCAGGCTGATCGCGACGGCAAACAGGGTCAATGCGAGCTTAAAATTTTTCATGCGTTCTCCCTGAAAATCCGATCTATTTGATCGACAGTACCCACTTCACGAGCGTCTTGACGTCCGCGTCGGGCACGGTGGAATTGGGCGGCATCGGCACCTGGCCCCAGACGCCTTGACCGCCCTTTTTGACCTTCTCCACCAGCTTCGCTTCGGCATCTTTCTGCCCGGCGTATTTCTTGGCCACGTCGGCGTAGGCGGGGCCGATGGTTTTCGCCCCCTTGATCACGTGGCAGGTGGTGCACAGGTATTTCTTGGCCATTTCTTCATTTGCCTGCGCCGGCAGAGCCGCGGTCAGGGCCAGCGTGGCGGCGGAAAGAATCAGTGATTTCATGGGTTTCCCGTCGAGTAAGGATGTGCGCATGCTACCGCACTCCGGCCAAAAACGCGCGGGCGGCCCCGTCCGTTGACGGGCATCATGACGCAATGCCGTCGGCCGAAGTCCTGGATTTCTGGTTCAAGCGCGACCGCAGAGCCTGGTTCGACAAGAACCCGGCCTTCGACACGGAAATCCGGCAGCGTTTTCTACCGCTGTACGAGCTCGGCGCGGCGGGAAAGCTGGCGGCGTGGCAGCAGGCGTCCGCAGGCTGTCTCGCCCTGATCGTGCTGCTCGACCAGTTTCCGCGCAACATGTTTCGCGATTCCGCGCGCGCGTTCGCGGCGGACCCGCTGGCGCTGGATGCGGCAAAGCATGCGATCGCCCTGGGATACGACGTGGGCATGTCCGAAGACGAGCGCAGCTTCATCTACCTGCCGTTCGAGCACAGCGAGTCGCTCGCCGACCAGGAGCGATGCTGCGAACTGACGAAGCTGCTGGGCGGCGAACCTTACCGCTACGCGCTGCGGCACAAGGAAATCATCGACCGCTTCGGGCGTTTCCCCCACCGCAACGCGGCGCTCGGCCGCGCGAGCACGGCCGAGGAAATCGAATTCCTTAAAACACCAGGCTCAAGTTTCTGAGTCGGTGATCGCGCCGAGGCTCGCCGTGGAAACCTGCCGCATGTACTTGGCGAGCAGTCCCCTGGTGTAGCGCGGCTTCGGCGCTTTCCATTTCTTCCGCCGCGCGGCGAGCTCCTTCGCCGGCACGTTGAGCTGGAGCAGGAGCTTCTTCGCGTCGATGGTGATCGAATCGCCTTCCTTCACCAGCGCGATGGTGCCGCCCACGTAGGCTTCGGGTGCAACATGCCCGACCACCATGCCCCAAGTGCCGCCGGAGAACCGCCCGTCGGTCAGCAGCCCCACCGAGTCGCCCAGGCCCTGCCCGATCAGCGCCGACGTCGGCGCGAGCATTTCCTGCATGCCGGGCCCGCCTTTCGGGCCTTCGTAGCGGATCACCAGCACGTCGCCCGGCTTGATTTTCCTGGCGAGGATCGCCTTCATCACCGCCGGTTCCGAATCGAAGACGCGAGCCGGCCCCGTAATCGAGATCTTTTTCAGCCCGGTGATCTTCGCCACGCAACCTTCCGGCGCGAGATTGCCCTTCAGGATCGCCAGGTGGCCCTGCTTGTACATGGGATTCGACCAGGGCCGGATCACATCCTGGCCCTTGCGCGGCTCGGCGGGCACGTCTTTCAGCATCTCCGCCATCGTCTTGCCGTGGATGGTCATGCAATCGCCGTGCAGGACGCCGTTCGCCAGCAGAATCTTGAGAACCTGCGGCACGCCGCCGGCGCGATGGAAGTCCACCGCAACGTACCGCCCTGAGGGCTTGAGGTCGCAAAGCACCGGCACTTTGCGGCGCACGCGTTCGAAATCGTCGATGGTCCACTTCACTTGCGCGGCGGAAGCGATCGCGAGGTAGTGCAGCACCGCGTTGGTCGAGCCGCCCGTCGCCATCACCAGCGCGATCGCGTTCTCGATCGACTTGCGGGTGATGATGTCGCGCGGTTTGAGGTTCCTGCGGACCGCTTCAACGAGGACTTTCGCCGACTCGGCAGCCGAATCCGCCTTCTCCTGATCGGGCGCTGCCATCTGCGAAGAACCGAGCAGACTCATGCCCAGCGCTTCGAACGAGGACGACATGGTGTTGGCGGTGTACATGCCGCCGCAGGCGCCGACCGAGGGACAGGCGTTCTTCTCGGTGCCGAGGAAATCCTCCTGGCTCATCTTGCCCGCGTTGAAAGCGCCCACCGCCTCGAACGCGGACACGATGGTGAGATCCACGCCTTTCCATTTTCCCGGCTTGATGGTGCCGCCATACACGTAGATCCCCGGCACGTTCATGCGCGCCAGCGCCATCATGCCGCCGGGCATGTTCTTGTCGCAGCCGCCGACCACCAGCGCGCCGTCCATCGCCTGGCCGTTGACCGAGGTCTCGATCGCGTCCGCGATCACCTCGCGCGACACCAGCGAGTATTTCATCGCCTCGGTACCCATGCCGATGCCGTCGGTCACCGTCGGCACGCCGAAGACCTGCGGCTTGGCGCCCGCTGCCTCGAGCGCCGCCATCGCGCTGTTGACCAGCGGCTGGATGCCGGCGTTGCAGGGGTTCATGGTCGAGTGGCCGTTGGCCACGCCGACGATCGGCTTGTCGAAATCGCCGTCCCCGAATCCGACCGCGCGCAGCATCGCCCGGTTCGGCGAGCGCGCGGGGCCTTGCGTGATGAGCTTCGACCGGCGATTGGTGGGGGTGGTCATGGCTTTCTCCTCAAGATGCGCCGAGTCTAAGCGGCACTACCTGTTGCAATCCAATACAATAAAAGTCGCTCATTAATACCTTTGCAGCATGAACACACCGGAACTGCGCCAGCTGCGCCACTTCGTCGCGGTCGCCGAGCGCCTGCACTTCGGCCGCGCCGCCACGGCGCTGCACATGTCGCAACCGCCGTTGTCGCGCTCGATACAGGATCTGGAACGGCGCCTGGGCGCGACGCTGCTCGCGCGCACGCGCCGCCGGGTCGAGTTGACGCCGGCGGGCAGCCGTTTTCTGGAAGAGGCGAAACGCCTGCTGCTGCTGCTGGAGCGGGCGGTGCTGGATGCCGGCAGCATGGCCGCCGGCGACAGCGGGCGGTTGCGGCTGGGTTTCGTTTCGCTCGCCGACTATGGCGTGCTGCCGGGTCTGCTCAAGGCCTTCAAAACGGCGAAGCCCGGCATCTCGCTCGCCTTGCGCGAAATGCTGTCCCCCGAGCAGGCGGCGGCGCTGACCGCGGGGGAACTCGATTTCGGCCTGCTGCTGCCGCCCGTGGCCGGCGACCTGGAGCACGTCGTGGTGCAGCGCGAGCGCTTCCTGGCCGCGCTGCCGTCGGACCATCGGCTCGCGCGCAGGCGCGGCCGCGTGGCCATGCGCGAACTAGCGCAGGAGAACTTCGTCATGGTGCCGCGCGCGATCGCACCCGGGCTGTATGACATCGTCGCCGGTCTTGCCGCGCGCGCCGGCTTTTCGCCGCAGGTGGCCCAGGAGGCGATCCAGATGCAGACCGTGGTCAGCCTGGTCTCGAGCGGCCTGGGCATCGCCATCGTGCCGGCCTCCGTCGCCAACCTCGGCCGGCGGGGCGTCGTCTACCGCGAGCTGGCCGATGCCCACCCGCGGCTCGACCTCTGGCTCGTCTGGCGCCGCGGCGCCCTCGGCATCCCGGGCGGCACCGCGGGCGGCGATTTCGTGCGCCACGCCCGGCGCATGGCGGGCCAATCGCGTTAATCTGCGCCAACAGCCATGCTGATGCATCCGGACTTCGACCCGATCGTTTTCAAGCTGGGACCGCTGGCGGTGCGCTGGTACGGGCTCATGTACCTTGCGGGCTTCGCCGCCGCATGGTGGCTGGGGACGCGCCGCATCTCGCAAGGCCTCGTCCTGATCACGCGGGAGCAGTTCGAGGACGTGCTGTTCGGCGCCATCGTCGGCGTAATCCTTGGCGGCCGCCTGGGTTACGTGATTTTCTACAAGCCCGAGTATTACTTCTCCCACCCCCTCGAGATATTCGCCATCTGGCAGGGCGGGATGTCGTTTCATGGCGGCTTCCTCGGCGTACTCGCGGCAATGGCATTCGTCGCGCACCGGCAGCGGCTGAACTGGTGGGACGTAATGGATTTCGTCGCACCGCTGGTGCCGATCGGCATCGCCGCGGGACGGCTGGGCAACTTCATCAATGGCGAACTCTGGGGCCGCGTCACCGACGCATCGTGGGGCATGGTGTTCCGCGGCGCGGGCAACCTGCCGCGCCATCCGTCCCAACTCTACGAAATGGCGCTGGAAGGACTCGCGCTATTCGCGCTGCTGTGGTGGTTCTCCTCGCGCCCCCGCCCGCGCTCGCAAGTCTCCGCGCTCTTCCTCGTCGGCTACGGCGTGGCCCGCTGCATCTGCGAATTCGCGCGCGAGCCCGACAATTTCCTCGGGTTCCTCGCCTTCGGCTTCACCATGGGCCAATGGCTCAGCCTGCCGATGATCGTTGCCGGGACCTGGCTTTTCCTGCGCGCGCGGGGACACTGAGCACTAACGTGCCTTAGCGATCTTAGTCAATCGCTCAATAACGATTGGCAAGCGTGTTGCCGGAGTACGTTCGAGTAAGAGGCCGGGCAGAGCATTTATAAAATCCTCATCTGCAATTAGATTGTCGATAACTCCGGCGACATAATGTCGAACGTCCTGGTTTGCGCGAGCGATCTCTTCAACCAATTCTGGCCGCCCATCCACGACGGAAAGTACATCCTCCAAGTCATGGCTTTCCAAGTAATCGCCTTTGCCTCGGTCTTCAAATGCCTCCAACTTTGTGGCAACAAACAACACAGGATCTATGAGTCGAATAGACAAACCCTCGCGAAGCTGGACAGTTGTGAATGTTAATAAAGCTGGTTCGTACCATCGATTGGAGAACCCG
>DATBQR010000108.1:0-23132 GCA_036560705.1 Burkholderiales bacterium
CTATGTCGAGGTCAGGCCAACGGAGATGATGCGGCTGAGGACGTTGCACGTTCGCGAGTTTCGAGACCGGAACGTCCTTGAACCACGGAAAGTCAGCGAAAGGCACGAAGAGTTCCTCGGTTTCCAGCAGGAGCCAGAAGCCGTGTTCCGAAACGTTGGTGACTTCAACGTCCGAAGTGCGCTTGCCAGGCAGCGCGGATCTCTTGTTCATGTGTCCTGATGAGTTCTTCGATCGCCCGCAATTGGCGGTCGCTAAGCCTGTAATTCTGCGCCAGCTTGATGACGGGCTCAAGCCAATACTTGGCCTCCCCGTCCGCGCAGTGCACATGGACGTGCAACCGTGGTTCTTCTCGGGAAAAGAAGAAGAACCGGAAGCCGTCCTGCCGGAAGATCGTCGGACTCATGGCCAAATCCGCGATAGCTTCCCAACGCATGCCTGCGCTATCATCCCCATCCCCCTAGAAACGCATAACGGAGACAAGCGATGACAATCAAGGCCGGCGACAAGCTGCCCGACGGCAAGCTGATGGAATCCCTGGAATTCGATTCGACGACGCAGTGCGCGATGCCGCCGAAGGAAGTGTCGGTTGCGGACGCGGTGAAGGGCAAGAAAATCGCGATTTTCGGGCTGCCGGGCGCGTATACCCCGACCTGCTCCGCCAAGCATGTGCCGAGCTACCTGCAGAACATCGACGCGCTGAAAGCCAAGGGCGTGAGCGAGGTGTGGTGCGTGGCGGTGAACGACGCGTTCGTGATGGCGCACTGGGGCAAGGACCAGAAGGCGATGGGCAAGATCCGCTTTCTCGCCGACGGCAGCGCGGCCTGGGCGAAGGCGATGGGCCTGGAGCTGGACCTGACGGCGCGCGGCATGGGCATGCGTATGAACCGCTTCTCGCTGCTGGTGGACAACGGCGTGGTGAAGAACGTGAACCTGGAAGGCCCGGGCAAGTTCGAGGTGTCAGACGGCGCCACCATGGTGAAGCAGGCCTAGCCGTTACAGACTGATACAAATCCTCACAGCTACGCACAGTGTGGGGAGCTAGTCTCTCGTCGTCAGAACCACCCATCCGAGGAGAGAGAAATGAATAAATTCACCACCGCCCTCGCCGCCGCGACGTTCGCGCTCGCGGCGACGTTCGCCCATGCGCAGGCCCCGTCCGGCGATTCCGGGAAAGGGTCGATGGCCGAACAACACATGATGAAGCCCTGCAGCCAGGAACCCGACCCGGCGAAGTGCGAGGCGAACCGCAAGCAGATGCGCGAGAACATGAAGGCCGCGCACGACGCCTGCAAGGACAGCGCGGACAAGCGCGGCTGCATGACGCAGCAGTACTGCTCGAAGCAGGCGGACCCGGCGAAGTGCCAGGAGCGCGCCAAGCAGATGCACGAGAAAATGAGCAAGCGCATGGACGAGCACCAGAAAGCCGCCGAGGCCTGCCTGGGCAAGCGCGGCGACGACCTGATGAAGTGCATGCACGACCAGCGCCCGCAGGGCATACAGAACTCGAAGTAACCGTCGTTTTATCTTCGGCGCGGCGGGCGGCGGGTAGAATCCGCGCTCCCGCCGATGCCGAATTCCCGTTCCGACTTCCTCGCAGGGCTGCGCGCCAGCGTCCCGCTGCTGATCGCGATCGCGCCGTTCGGCCTGGTGACCGGCGTGGCGATGGCCGCCGCGGGCATCCCGCCGCTGGAGGCGATGGCGATGTCGGTGCTGGTCTACGCCGGCGCCTCGATGCTCGCCGCCGCGCAACTGATCGCCGCGGGCGCGCCCGCGCTGGTCGTCGTCCTCGCCGCCTTCATCGTCAACCTGCGCCTGTTCATGTACAGCGCCTCGATCCGCCCGTATTTCGCCGGCGAATCGCTGGCGCGCCGGCTGCTGGTGTCCTATGCGCTGGTCGACAACCCCTACGCGCTGTTCCTCCAGCGTTTCGGCGCGCACCCCGGCGCGCCCGGCAAATTCGATTACTTCGCCGGCCTGTCGGTGCCGGTGTGGATCTGCTGGCAGGCGGCGGTGGGCGCCGGGCTGCTGGTGGGAACGCAGCTGCCGGCCGCCTGGAAGCTGGATTTCGCCGCGCCGCTCGCCTTCATCGCCATGTCCGTGCCGCTGCTGCGCGACCGGCGGATGGTCGCCGCGGCCGCCAGCGCCGGCATCACCGCGGTGCTCGCGCACGGCCTGCCGCTGCGCCTCGGGCTCGCGCTGGCGGCGGTGGCCGGCATCGCCGTCGGCTTCTTTTCGGAAAAATGGCCCGGGATGAAACCCGCATGAACCTGTGGCTGGCCATCCTCGGCATGACCGCGCTCACCTTCGGCCAGCGCGCCTCGTTCCTCATGCTGCCCGAGCGCGTGCAGCTGCCCGCGGCGCTGCGCCGGGCGCTGCGCTACGTGCCGGCGGCGGTGCTCACGGCGATCTGGGCGCCGGAACTGGTGCTGCAAAAGGGTGTCCTAGACCTCGCGCTCGGCAACGAACGCCTGCTCGCCGGCATCGTCGCCATCGCCGTCGCGTGGCGCTACCGCGTCACCTTCGGTACGATCGTCGCGGGGCTCGCCGCGCTGCACTTCTTCGACTGGATATTCTGAACACATGAAAACGCGTCTTGCCGGGCTGCTCCTGCTGCTGTTTTCCTGCGCCGCCCTCGCGGCCGAAACCCCGCAGAAGGCGGCCTCCATCGAGGGCGTCACCGAGTACCGCCTCGCCAACGGCCTGAAGATCCTGACGATCCCCGACCCGAGCGCGAGCACGGTGGCGGTGCACATCACCTACTTCGTCGGCGCGCGCAACGAGGGCTACGGCGAGAAGGGCATGGCGCACCTGCTCGAGCACATGCTGTTCAAGGGAACCACGAGCGGCGGCGACATCAAGGCGGAGCTGTCCAAGCGCGGCGCCCGTTTCAACGGCACCACCGGCGAAGACCGCACCAACTATTTCGAGACGCTGTCGGCGACCGGGGACAACCTCGACTGGGCGCTCGGCATGGAAGCCGACCGGATGGTCAACTCCCGGGTGAGCAGGTCGGACCTCGACACCGAGATGACCGTGGTGCGCAACGAATTCGAGCGGGGCGAAAACGATCCGGGCAACATCCTCAACCAACGCATGCTGCGCCTGGCTTTCAGCGCCCACAACTATGGCAACCCGGTGATCGGCTTCCGCTCCGACATCGAACTGGTGCCGATCGGGCGGCTGCAGGCCTTCTACCGCACCTGGTACCAGCCCGACAACGCGCTGCTCACCATCGCCGGCAAGTTCGACGAGGCCGCCGCGCTCGCGCTGGCGGCGAAGCATTTCGGCCCGATCCCGCGCCCGGCGCGCGCGCTGCCCGCGCTCTACACCGCGGAGCCGACGCAGGACGGCGAGCGCGAAGTGACGCTGCGCCGCACCGGCGACATCCAGATCGTCTCCGCGCTGTACCGCATTCCGGCGGCGGCAGACCCGCAGTACCCGGCGCTCGACGTGCTGACGCACATCTTCGGCACCGCGCCCACGGGGCGGCTGCACCGCGCGCTGGTGCAGAAAGGGCTCGCCAGTTCCATCTGGGGCTACGAACGCATGCTGCACGACCCGGGCTACGCCAGCTTCGGCGCCGTGCTGGCGAAGGACGCGCCGCTCCAGCCCGCGCGCGACGCGCTCATCGCGGCGCTGGAAGGCGCAGGCCGCGCACCGGTCACCGACGCCGAGGTGGAACGCGCCCGCACGGCGCTGCTGAACGAGATGGAAAAGGCGCAGCTCGATTCCGCCCTGCTGCTGCGCTACCTGCCGGAATACGCGGCGATGGGCGACTGGCGGCTGTTCTACCTGTACCGCGACCGCCTGCGCAAGGTGACCACCGCCGACGTGCAGCGCGCCGCCGACGCCTATTTCAAGCCGGCCAACCGGGTGCTCGGCATCTTCGTGCCGACCGCGAAACCGGACCGCGCCGATATCCCGCCGGCGCCGGACCTGACGGCCGCGCTGGCCGCCTACCGCAGCACGGAGTCGGTCGACGCGGGAGAAGCCTTCGACACCTCGCCCGCGAACATCGAGGCGCGCGTGATCCACCGCACGCTAGCCAACGGCATCAAGGTCGCGCTGCTGCCGAAGAAAACGCGCGGCGGCACCGTCGCGGCGACCCTCACACTGTATTGGGGCGACGAGAAATCCACCATGAACCGCGGCGCTTCCTGCAGCCTCGCCGGCGGCATGCTGCTGCGCGGCTCGCGCAAGCACAGCCGCGCCGAGCTGCGCGACGAATTCGACCGCCTCAAGGCGAACGTGTCCGCGGGGCTGGAAGGCGCCGCCTTCGACGTGCGCCGCCCGCAGCTTGAAGACACGCTGCGCCTGGTCGCCGAAGTGCTGGAGCAGCCCGCCTTCCCGGCCTCCGAGTTCGAGGAGCTCCGGCGCGCGGCGCTCACCGGCGCCGAGGCGCAGCGCAGCGACCCGGGGGCGATCGCCGGCGAGCGCCTGGCGCGCCACCTCAACCCCTACCCGCGCGGCCACTGGCTGTACAACGAGTCGATCGACGAGCGGGTGGACGAGCTGAAGACGGCGAAGCTGGAGGACGCGCAGCGCTGCTACGCCGAGCTGGTGGGCGCCACCGGGGCGCAGTTCGTCGCGGTCGGCGACTTCGACCCGGATGCGCTATCGAAGCTGCTAGAGGAGCTGTTCGGCGGCTGGAAGAACCCTTCGCCGTATGCGCGCATTGCGGCGCGCTACTTCGACGTCCCGCCGTTGCAGGAGAAGGTGGCGACGCCGGATAAGGCCAACGCGGTGCTGCGCGCCGGGGTCAACCTGCCGCTGCGCGACGACGACCCGGACTTCCCGGCGCTGATCTTCGGCAACTACCTGCTCGGCGGCACCATCAGCGCGCGCCTGCCGGCGCGCGTGCGCGAAAAGGAAGGCCTGTCCTACAGCACCTACAGCTTCCTCAACGCCGGCGCGCTGGACGCCGCGGGCGCGTTCGGCGTTTCCGCGATCTACGCGCCGCAGAACCGCGAGCGCGTCGAGCGGGCGATCCAGGAAGAACTGGAGCGCGCCCTCGCCCAGGGCTTCAGCGAAGGCGAAGTCGCCGCGGCGAAGAAAGGTTTCCTCGAGGCGCGCGCGGTGGCGCGCTCGCAGGACCGCGGCATCGCCACCCGCCTGTCGAACTACCTGTTCGTCGGCCGCACCTTCGCCTGGGACATCGATTTCGAAAAACGCATCGCCGCGCTCACCCCGCTGGCAGTGCGCGACGCGCTGCGCCGGCACATCGACCTGAAGAAACTCTCGGTGCTGGAAGCCGGGGACTTCAAGTAGTTTTCTTAAGCAGGTCGCGGATTTCTTCCAGCAGCGCCTCCTGGCGCGGCGGCGCCTTGGGTTCGTCCTTTTTCGGCTCTTCGCGCTTCAGGCGGTTGACCAGCTTGACCACCAGGAAGATCGCCCAGGCGACGATGAGGAAATCCAGGCAGGTCTGCAGGAACTTGCCGTACTTGAGGGTGGCCGAGCCGACGTTGACCGCCAGGCCGCTGAAGTTGAGGCCGCCCATGAGAACGCCCAGCACCGGCATGACCACGTCCTCCACCAGCGAGCTGACGATCTTGCCGAACGCGGCGCCGACGATCACGCCCACAGCCAGGTCCATGACGTTGCCCTTGACCGCGAACTCGCGGAATTCCTTGACGATGCTCATGGCGTTGCCTCCGTTCGGGATTTCCTAGTCTATGGGGTCGTAGCTGACTTCGAGAATTTCGAGTTCCTCGGCGCCGCCCGGCGTCTTCAGCACCACCTTGTCGCCCTCGCGCGCCTTGAGCAGCGCCCTGGCGACCGGCGAAACCCACGACACCCGGCCCTTGGCGGTGTCCGTCTCGTCGACGCCGACGATGGTGATGGTGCGCTGCCCGCCGTCCCTGGTCCTGATCTTCACGGAAGAGCCGAAGAACACCTGGTCGCTCTCCCTGCCCGCCGTCTGGACCACCTCGGCCGCCTCCAGGCGCTTGATCAGGAAGCGCACGCGCCGGTCGATTTCGCGCAGCCGCTTCTTGCCGTAGAGGTAATCGCCGTTCTCGGAGCGGTCGCCGTTCTTGGCCGCCCAGGACACGGTGCGGACCACCTCGGGACGCTCGATTTCGGCCAGTTGCTTCAATTCGGCCTTCAGGCGCCCGAAACCGGCCGGCGAGATGTAGTTTTTCGCCGAGGGCGGCACGGGCTCGGCCCGCGGCTCCTCGCCGTCGTCCTCGGACTCGCGCACGAAAGCCTTGGACATGGCGCGAAATTCTACACGTTTCACCCATGTATTCCGCCCTTGCAAGCCCGCCCGCCAGAACGGAGAATCCGGGGTGCGGGTCCAGAGAACGCCGCAATTCCCGGGGGAGAGACATGGCTCTAGAGAAATCTGTCGACAAAGACGACCTGCTGACCAGGATGCGGATCCGCGAGGTGCTGCTGTTCGGCCTCATCGCCATGGCTGCCGTCCTCGCCCAACTGCCTACCGAGATACTCGAGGACCACGGCATCAACCGCAACTACCTGCTGGGCGTGCTCGGCTGCGGCATCGTGCTCGGCCTGTTCTTCTACCTGCGGTTCTTCTTCTTCCTCGCCGTGGTGCTGCTGATCCTCGCCGCGAACCTTGACCAGCAGATCTCGGAATACATCCAGATCTCCAAGATCCCGGTGATCCTCGCCCTGGTGGCGATGGTCGGCATCTCGCTCATCAACTACTTCGTGAAGCTGATGCCGACGGGCCTGGAACCCAAGCCGAAGGAAAAGAGCCCGGAGGGAGTGCGCGCGCTGTTCTACGCCATCGAGAAGAGCAACCTGGTCTACGCGCAGAAAGTGCTGGAGATGAATTTCGATCCGAACGTGCAGCACGAAAACGGCTACACGGCGCTCGCCTACGCGGCGATGAAAGGCAACGGCCGGATGGTCGAGCTCTTGCTGCGCAACGGCGCGGACCCGACGGTCACCACCAAGGAAGGCGACACGCCGGTCGAGCTGGCGCTGCGCCTCGGGCACTCCGAAACGGCGGACATCCTCAAGGCTGCCCGCATCCAGATGGCCTCCGGCGGAGCGCCGGCGGCGGAAGCGGAACCCAAGCCGGCGTAAGCCCCTCGGCCCCCGGGCCCCGCCGCGCCAGACTAGGCCGCCCGGCGCGGATACTGTAAACTTATACATCCCCACCACCTGTAGGCGCGGACCTCGGGTTTGCCGCCGGCGGCCCTTTATTTAGTGGCTTGTGATGACAGGAAAAGGGGCGTTCAATCAACTACCTGTAGCCGACACCCAAATAAGAACATGAGCAACCCCGATTTCCCTGCCCTTGCCTCCACCGCCGCCCTCGCCGACCAGGAGATCTGCCGCGAAGCGCTGATCGAGAAATACGCCAAGGGCGAAGAATCGTCCGCCGAACAGGTCCGGCGCCGCGTCGCGCGCGCCCTCGCCCAGGTCGAGGCCGAAGGCGACCGCGCGAAATGGGAAAAGCGCTTCTACACCGCGCTGGAAGACGGCTTCATCCCCGCCGGCCGCATCAATTCCGCCGCCGGAGTGCAGCTGCAGGCGACGCTGATCAACTGCTTCGTGCAGCCGGTGGGCGACTCCATTTCCGAGGTGGTGGACGGCAAGCCCGGCATCTACACCGCCCTCGCCGAGGCCGCCGAGACCATGCGCCGCGGCGGCGGCGTCGGCTACGACTTCTCCTCCATCCGCCCCAAGGGCGCCGAGGTGAAGGGCACGCGCTCGCGCGCGAGCGGCCCGGTCTCCTACATGCGCGTGTTCGACCGCTCCTGCGAGACGGTGGAATCGGCGGGCGCGCGGCGCGGCGCGCAGATGGGCGTGCTGCGCTGCGACCACCCCGACATCGAGGAGTTCATCCACGCCAAGGACAGGGGCGACCTCGCCAACTTCAACATTTCGGTGGGCGTCACGGATGAATTCATGGCCGCCGTCGAGAATGATTCGCTTGTGGAACTGAAGCACAAATCCAAACCGTGGCCCGGGGGCGAGAGCTACCAGCGCGCCGACGGCCTGTGGGTCTACCGCAAGCTGCGCGCGCGCGACCTGTGGGACCAGGTGATGCGCTCGACCTACGACCATGCCGAGCCGGGCATCCTGTTCCTCGACCGGATGAACCGGGACAACAACCTGTACTACTGCGAGACGATCGAGGCGACCAATCCCTGCGCCGAGCAGCCGCTGCCGCCCTACGGCTGCTGCTGCCTGGGGTCGATTGATCTGACGAAGTTCATTTCGAACGCCTTTTCCCCGCAGTCGAAATTCGAATTCGAAAAGTTCGCGAAAACCGTTCACACCTCCGTGCGGATGCTCGATAACGTGCTGGAAGTTACGGCCTGGCCGCTCGAGCAGCAGCACAAGGAAGCGATGGCAAAGCGGCGCGTCGGCCTCGGCTTTACGGGGCTGGGCGATGCGCTCGCGATGCTGCGCCTGCGCTACGACACGGACGAGGCGCGCGCCATGGCGGCGCGGATCTCGGCCGCCATGCGCGACGACGCCTACAAGGCCTCGGTGGCGCTGGCGAAGGAACGCGGCGCGTTCCCGCTGTTCAACGCCGACCTGTATCTTTCCGGGACGAGCTTTGCCGCCCGGCTGCCCGAGGAAATAAAAAATTCGATCAGGAAAACGGGAATAAGAAATTCCCATCTCCTGTCGATCGCGCCGACCGGCACCATCAGCCTCGCCTTCGCCGACAACGCCTCCAACGGCATCGAGCCGCCGTTCTCCTGGGTCTACACGCGCAAGAAGCGCATGGCGGACGGCACGCTGAAGGAATTCCCGGTCGAGGACCACGCCTGGCGCCGGTACAAAGCGGCCGGTGGCGACATGAACAAACTGCCGCCGTATTTCGTCACCGCGCTGGAGATCTCCGCCCAGTCGCACGAGCAGATGGTGGCGGCCGTCGCGCCCTACATCGACACCAGCATCTCGAAGACCGTCAACGTCCCGGAGGACTATCCCTACGAGGAATTCCAGGACCTCTACATGCACGCCTGGAAATCCGGCCTCAAGGGCCTCGCCACCTACCGGCCGAACAAGGTGCTGGGCTCGGTGCTTTCGGTGGCGAAGACCGAAAAACCTCAGGACTTCGTCGAGGACGACGTCAACCGCCGCATCCGCATCAAGACCATCCCGCAGCCGGTGCTGGCCAGCCTACGCTGGCCGGGCCGGCCCGACCTGGGCGCGGGCAACCCCGCCTGGACCTACATGATCGAGCACGCACACGCCCAGTTCGCGGTGTTCGTCGGCCACATCGAAAATGGCCGCAAGCACGCATTCGAGGTCTGGGTGAACGGCAGCGAACAGCCGCGTGGCCTCGGCGCCCTTGCCAAGACACTGTCGATGGACATGCGCGCCAATGATCCGGGCTGGCTCAAACTGAAGCTGGAGACCCTGGCCAAGACCGCGGGCGACGATCCGTTCGACATGCCCTTCCCGCCCAACGGTGAAAAAAAGCGCATGCCGTCCGTTGTTTCGGCTTTTGCCCAGGTCCTTCTTTATAGAACAAAGGAACTCAAGGTATTTTCAGATGGCCCCACGCCGCTGCTCGACGCCATGTTCAGCCTGAAGGAGCCGAAGACCGGCACCGACGGCACGATGTCGTGGACGGTGGACGTGCTCAACCCGCGCACCGGCGACGATTTCGTGCTCGGCCTGAAGGAAATCGCGCTGCCGGCGATGGAAGGCTACCCGGCCGGCGTGACGCGCCCCTATTCGATGTGGCTGTCGGGCGAATACCCGCGCGCGCTCGACGGGCTGTGCAAGATCCTGTCGCTCGACATGCGGGTGCTCGATCCGGCCTGGATCGGCATGAAGCTGCGCAAGCTGCTGGATTTCCCCGAGCCGCTGGGCGACTTCATGGCTTTCGTGCCGGGCAGCAAGAAGCAGGAGACCTTCCCCTCGACGCTTTCTTACGTCGCGCGGCTGATCCTGCACCGCTACGCGATGCTCGGCATCCTCGGCGAAGATGGCCTGCCGGTGCGGCAGATGGGCATCCTGGAGCAGCCCGGACCTGACGGCAAAGGCGGCCAGGCGCGCATCATGGCCGGCGCCAAGTGCCCGGAGTGCGCCAATACGACCTTGATTCGCAAGGACGGTTGTGATTACTGTACGGCATGCGGCTATACGGGCGTTTGTGGCTAGGTAGCACCTTCGCGGCAGCGGCGCTGCTGCTGCCTGGTTGCGGTTCGGTCAACGTGATCTCGGAGGGCGGCGACAGCCAGTTGATGCTGAGCGGCAACGATCCGGTCGCCTACTTCGCCGCCGGCGCGGCCGTCTCGGGCCGCAGCAGCATCAAGACGCAGCACCAGGGCCTCACCTACCGCTTCGCCAGCGAGGAAGACCGGCGCCAGTTCATCACCAGCCCGGAACGCTACGTGCCGCAGTTCGGCGGCTTCTGCGCCCAGCACATGGCCTACGCCGTGCCGGTGCCGGCCTCGGCGGACATCTTCAAGATCGTCGACGGCAGGCTCTACCTGTTCGCCGACACGCGCGCCAAGCTGTATTTCGAGATGGACCAGGAGCGCAACCTGGGCCTGGCCTGGCACTACTGGGAGACCGAGGTGCAGGACAGCAACTGGCGCCTGCAATCGTTCAAGCGCCTGCTGCTGCACGTGCCGGGCTACAAGTCGGACACCCAGCTGGCCGACGAATACCAGCGGCGCTTCGGCAAAAAGCCTGGATCCCAGGGCGGCTAGGCCGGGGCCTTCACAGGGGTACGCTGTGCCGGGTCGTAGAAGAACGTCTCCTCCGCCACGCGCTCGCCCTCCCAGCGCTGGCAGGCGAGTTCCTCCATGCGGGTGACCGTCCCGTCCAGCCATTCGAAGCGGAATATCCAGCGGATCACCACGCGGTCGCCGCTCGCGAACACCGGCCGGACGCACTGCGAGGAGACCGTCTTCGCCCTCGCCAGGACCCGGCGCTCGTGCGCCACATGGGCGGCGCGCCCGACGCGCGGTGCGGACTGGTTTTCCTGCATCGAGGCATTCTCGGTGTAGAACTCCTCGAGCGCCTCGGCGTGCGCGTTCTGCTCGACGCGGGCGATGAAGCGCTCCAGCGTCTCAGCCGTCGGCATGGATTTTCTCGTAGTGCTCGACCGTCGGAAACGGATCGTAGAAATGATGCAGGAGCGCCTTCCAGCGCTGGTATTCGGGCGAGGTCCTGAAGCCGACCGTATGGTGCTCGAGGGTTTGCCAGCGCACGAGCAGGAGGTAGCGGCTGCGCGCCTCGACGCAGCGCTGCAGTTCGAGCGCGATGAAGCCGGGCATCGAGGCGATGATGCCTCTTGCCTCGCCGAAGGCCAGCTCGAAGGCCGTCTCCTGCCCCGGCCTCACGTTCAGTACAGCCGATTCGAGGATCATCGATGGCCCCTGTCTCTCCCCGCGATCGCCCGGGTGCAAGCCTTTACAGGTTCTTGATGGCGAGGAAGCAGATGTTCATCAGCCATCCCGGCAGCAGGCCGAGCGCCAGCAGCGCGATGCCGTTGGCCGACAGCAGGATTTGCATGCCGATCGTCTGCCCCGGGGAGGGGGTCGCGTCCTTCGGCTCGTCGAAGTACATGAGCTTGACGATCCTGAGGTAGTAGAAGGCGCCGACGATGGAGAACGCCACGGCCGCCACCGCCAGCCAGATCTGGCCGGCGTTCACCGCGGCGGAGAGCACCACCAGCTTGGCATAGAAGCCCACCGTGGGCGGCACCCCGGCAAGCGAGAACATCAGCAGCAGGATCACGAACGCGTACCAAGGGTTGCGCCGGTTCAGGCCCTTCAGGTCGTCGAGGTTTTCGCACTCGAAGCCCTTTTGCGACAGGTAGAGCAGCATGCCGAAGGAGCCGAGCGACATCAGCACGTACACCAGCATGTAGAACATCGACGCCGCGTAGGCGTCCGCGGCGTTCAGCCAGTTGCCGCCGACCACGCCCGACAGCAGGCCGAGCAGCATGAACCCCATGTGCGCGATGGTCGAGTACGCCAGCATGCGCTTCAGGCTCGTCTGCGCGATGGCGGTGATGTTGCCGATCGCCATGGACAGCACGGCGAGGATCGCCAGCATCTGCTGCCAGTCGTGCGCCAGGTCCAGCAGGCCGTTGACCAGCAGCCGCATCGCCATGGCGAAGGCGGCGAGCTTGGGCGCGGTGCCGATCACCAGGGTCACCGCGGTGGGCGCGCCCTGGTAGACGTCGGGGATCCACATGTGGAACGGCGCCACGCCCAGCTTGAAGGCGATGCCAGAGACCACGAACACCAGGCCGAATACCAGGAAAGCCTGCTGGGTGACGTCCTTGGAGGCCAGCGCGACCTGCTTCGCCACGCCCGCGATGTCGAGCGTCCCGGTGGCGCCGTAGATCATCGACATGCCGTAGAGCAGCATCCCCGAGGCGAGCGCGCCCAGCACGAAGTACTTCATCGCCGCCTCGGTGGAGGCGGCGGAGTCGCGGTTCAGCGCCACCAGGGCATAGAGGCACAGCGACAGCAGCTCCAGGCCGATGTAGACGGTAATGAAGCTGTTGGCGCTCATCAGCACCATCATGCCGAGCAGCGCGAACAGCAGCAGCGTGAGGAACTCGCCGCGCAGCAGGCCGCGGTCGAGCAGGTACTGGCGCGAGTACACCAGCGCGAGCGACACCGCGCCATAGGCGGCCAGCTTCAGCACGTGCGCCATCAGGTCCGCCACGAACAGGCCGTGAAAGCCGTAGATCACGGCCACCGCCTTGCCCTCCTCGGTCGCCGTCACCGTGCCGTACAGCACGAACGCGGTGGCCGCCGCGCAGGCGAGCAGCACGCATTGCGCCATGAGGTAGCTAGCGCGCCGGCTGCCGTCCTTGAGGAACAGGTCCACGATCATGAGCGCGCAGGCGCCCGCCAGCAGGACGATCTCGGGAAAGGCGATGATGAAATCGAGGCGGTTCATGTCAGATCTTCGGCAGCGCGACGTGGCGCAGCAGCTCGTTCACCGAGGCATGCATCGTTTCGGTGAAGGGCAGCGGATACACGCCCATGAAAAGCACGGCGACCGCGAGCGCGCCCAGCACGAGGAATTCCCTGCCGTTCAGGTCCTGCAGCGCGGCGACGCGATCGTTGCCGACCGCGCCGAAGATCACCCGCTTGTACATCCACAGCGTGTAGGCGGCGCCGAACACCAGCGTGCTGGCGGCCGCGAAGGCGAGCCAGAAGCCGGCCTTCATCGCCCCCATGATCACCATGAATTCGCCGACGAAGCCGCTGGTCGCCGGCAGCCCGCAGTTGGCCATGGCGAACAGCATCATGAAGGAGGCGAATTTCGGCATAGTGTTCACCACGCCGCCGTAGTCGGCGATGTTGCGGGTGTGCATGCGGTCGTACATGACGCCCACGCAGAGGAACATCGCCGCCGACACGAAACCGTGCGAGATCATCTGCACCAGGGCCCCTTCGACCCCGTAGGCGTTGAAAATGAAAAATCCCAGCGTCACGAAGCCCATGTGCGAAATCGACGAATAGGCGATCAGCTTCTTCATGTCGGTCTGCACCAGCGCCACCAGGCCGATGTAGACCACCGCGATCAGCGACAGCGCGATCATCAGCCAGGCCAGCTCGCGCGAGGCATCGGGCAGGATCGGCAGCGTGAAGCGCACGAAGCCGTAGGCGCCGAGCTTCAACATGATCGCCGCCAGCACCACCGAGCCGCCGGTGGGCGCCTCGACGTGCGCGTCCGGCAGCCAGGTATGCACCGGCCACATCGGCACCTTGACGGCGAAGGCGAACAGCAGGCCGAAGAACAACAGCACCTGCTCGTGCAGCGTCAGCGGCAGCTTCCACCAGTCGGCGATGGCGAAACTGCCGCCCGACTTGTTGAAGAGATACAGCAGCGCGACCAGCATCAGCACCGAACCGAAGAAGGTGTAGAGGAAGAACTTGAGCGCCGCGTAGACCCGGTTCGCGCCGCCCCAGATGCCGATGATGACGAACATCGGGATCAGCGTCGCCTCGAAGAAGACGTAGAACAGCAGCCCGTCCAGCGCCGAGAAGACGCCGTTCAGCAGCCCCGACATGATCAGGAACGCAGCCAGGTACTGGCCGACGCGCTGCGTCACCACCGTCCAGCCGGCGATCACCACGAGGATGGTGACGAACGAGTTCAGCAGCAGGAACAGCATCGATATGCCGTCCACGCCGAGAGAGTAGAAGACGTTGAAGCGCTGGATCCAGGAAACGTGCTCGACGAACTGCATTCCCGGCGTGTGCAGGTTGAAGCCGGCGTACAGCGGGATCGTCGCCAGGAAGCCGAGCACCGCGCCGGCCAGAGCGATGCGGCGTTGCAGAGGCGCATTGCCGTCTCCACCCGCGGCGAGCACCAGCAGGCCGGCGAGGATCGGGACCCAGATCGAGAGGCTTAGAAGCATCGGGCGATCAGGTCCCCGCGAACACGCGGTATTTGACGACCGCGTACATCGCGCAGACGCCGAAAATCATCACGAAGGCATACCAGTAGATGAGCCCGCTCTGCAGCAGGCGCACCACGCCGGAGAACCAGCCGACCAGGCGCGCCGAGCCGTTGACCGCCAGGCCGTCGATGATGCCCTGGTCGCCCCCCTTCCACAGGCCGGCGCCGATCACGCGCGCGCCGGTGGCGAACAGCCGCGTGTAGAGCTCGTCGAAGCCGTACTTGCGCTCGACCAGCGCGTAGAGTGGACCGAAAGCGATGGCGATTTTTTTGGGTAAATGTGTATTTTTAATATATAAAAACCACGCAGTCGCGGCCCCGGCGGCGGCCAGCCAGAACGGCAGGGAAGTCATGCCGTGCCCGAGATAGCCGAGGATGCCGTGGAACTCCTCCGCCATTTCCGCCATCGCCGGGTGGCCGGGCAGGACGCGGATCGCCGTATCGAAATAGTCGCCGAACAGCACCGTGCCGATCAGCCAGCCGGAGGCCACCGAGGGAATCGCCAGCAGCACCAGCGGCAGGGTCACCACCCAGGGCGACTCGTGCAGGTGCTCGCGCGTGCCGGCGTCCATCCGCTCTTCGCCGTGGAACGTCATGAACACGAGGCGGAAGGAGTAGACCCCGCCGGCGAAGACGGCGGCGACCAGCGCAGCGTAGGCGAACACGGCGCCTGGCGTCGCCGACAGCTGCACCGCCTCGAGAATCGCGTCCTTGGAGAAGAAGCCGGCGAACGGCGGCAGGCCGGCGTTGGCGAAGGCGCCGATCAGCACCGTCCAGTAGGTGATCGGCATGTATTTCTTCAGCCCGCCCATGCGACGCATGTCCTGCTCGTGGTGCATCGCGATGATGACCGAGCCCGCGCCGAGGAACAGCACCGCCTTGAAGAAGGCGTGCGTCATGAGGTGGAAAATGCCCGCCGAATAGGCGGAGGCACCCAGCGCCGCCGTCATGTACCCCAACTGCGACAGCGTCGAATAGGCCACCACCCGCTTGATATCGAACTGGGTGATGGCGACCAGGGCCATGGACAGCGCGGTGATCGCGCCGACGATGAGCACCACCGACAGCGCCGTCTGCGACAGCTCGAACAGCGGCGACATGCGCGCCACCATGAAGATGCCCGCGGTCACCATGGTGGCGGCGTGGATCAGCGCCGAGATCGGCGTCGGGCCTTCCATCGAGTCCGGCAGCCAGACGTGCAGCGGGAACTGCGCGCTCTTGCCCATCGCCCCGACGAACAGCAGGAGGCAGATCAAGGTGATGTCGAGCGGGCTTGCCGTTGCTTTTGAAAAGACAATTCCGTAATCCAGGGAACCGAAATGGGTCAAAATCAAGGCGATACCCAGCAGGAAGCCGAAGTCCCCCACGCGGTTCACCAGGAAAGCCTTCAGGTTGGCGTAGATCGCCGTCGGCCGCGTGTACCAGAAGCCGATGAGCAGGTAGGACACCAGGCCTACCGCCTCCCAACCGAAGAACAGCTGCAGGAAGTTGTTCGCCATCACCAGCATCAGCATCGAGAAGGTGAACAGCGAGATGTAGGAGAAAAACCTCTGGTAGCCGGGATCGTCGGCCATGTAGCCGATGGTGTAGACGTGCACCATCAGCGACACGAAAGTCACCACGATCATCATCAGCACCGTGAGCCGGTCTACGAGGAAGCCGATCTGCAGCGGCGTGTCGCCGATCACGGCCCAGGCATAGATGGGGCCGTTCCAGCTGTTTCCGTTCAATACGTCCTTAAAAATGAATATTGAAATGCAGAATGAAATCAAGACGCCGAGGATCGTCACGCGATGCGACCAGGCGCGGCCGATCGCCTTGCCGAACAGGCCGGCCACGAGCGCGCCCGCGAGCGGCGCAAGGGGTACCAGAAGGTAAAGGGCCTTCATCATCCGTCCGGGTCTATCCCTTTAACGAGTCCAGGTCTTCGACGTTGATGGTGCTCAGGTTCCTGAACAGCACGACCAGGATGGCGAGGCCGATGGCCGACTCCGCCGCGGCGACCGTCAGGATGAAGAACACGAAGATCTGTCCCGAGGCGTCGCCGAGGAAATGCGAGAAGGCGATGAAATTCAGATTGACCGCGAGCAGCATCAGCTCGATCGCCATCAGCAGCACGATCAGGTTCTTGCGGTTGAGGAAGATGCCGATCACCGAGATGGCGAACAGGATCGCGCCCAGCACCAGGTAGTGCGACAGCGTGAGCGTGGTGAACATCATCATCGGTCCGTCTCCGGCGGCATGTCCAGCAGCCGTACCCTGTCCTCGCGCCGCGCCCTAACCTGCTGGGAAGGATCCTGGCCGCGCGAATCCTTGCGCCGGCGCAGCGTCAGCGCGATCGCCGCGATAATCGCCACCAGCAGCACCACCGCCGCAAGTTCGAAGGCGTAGGCGTAGTTCGTGTAGATCAGCCGCCCGAGTTCCTTGGTGTTGCTATAGTCGGTCGGCTGTACCTTGGGCGGCGTGACCAGGCCGAACCAGCGGCCGTACAGCACGGTGCCCATCTCGAAGGCCATCAGCACGCCGACCGCCGCGCCCAGCGGCAGGTATTGCCAGAAGCCCTCGCGCAGCTGCTCGAGGTTGATGTCCAGCATCATCACCACGAACAGGAACAGCACCATCACCGCGCCGACGTAGACCAGCACCAGCGTGATCGCCAGGAACTCGGCGCGCAGCAGCAGCCAGATCGCCGAGGCGGTGAAGAAGGCGAGCACCAGGAACAGCGCCGCGTGCACCGGGTTGCGCGCCGTGATCACGGTGATCGCCGCCAGCACCAGCACGGCGGCGAACAGGTAGAAGACCGCTATTTCGAACATTCCGGCTCCGTTCCCCTCAGCGGTAGGCGGCATCCGCGGCACGGTCGGCCGCGATGGTCTCTTCGTAACGGTCGCCCACCGCCAGCAGCATCGGCTTGGTGTAGTACAGGTCGCCGCGCTTCTCGCCGTGGTACTCGATGACGCGCGTCTCGACGATCGCGTCCACCGGGCAGGCTTCCTCGCAGAAACCGCAGAATATGCACTTGGTCAGGTCGATGTCGTAGCGCGTGGTGCGGCGCGTGCCGTCGCCGCGCGACTCCGACTCGATGTGGATCGCCACCGCCGGGCATACCGCCTCGCACAGCTTGCAGGCGATGCAGCGTTCCTCGCCGTTCGGGTAGCGGCGCAGTGCGTGCAGCCCGCGGAAGCGCGGGCTCATCGGCGTCTTCTCCTCCGGGAACTGCACGGTGATCTTGCGGGCGAAGATGTGCTTCCCCGTCAGCGCCAGGCCGCGGAACAGCTCCAGCAGCAGGAACGAACGGAAGAATTCGTAGAGGCGTGTCATCACGGGCGGGCCGTCATTTCCAGAGATTCCAGGGCGTCTGCATCCAGGCGCCGATGACGACGATCCACACCAGCGCCATCGGGATGAAGATCTTCCAGCCCAGGCGCATGATCTGGTCGTAGCGGTAGCGCGGCAGCGTGGCCCGAATCCACAGGAACATCGAGACCACGAGGAACACCTTGAGCAGGAACCAGAAGACGCCCGGGATGAAGGCGAGCGCGCTGACCGGCGCCTGCCAGCCGCCGAAGAACATGGTCACGGTGAGCGCCGAGATCACCAGCATGTTGATGTATTCGGCGAGGAAGAACAGGGCGAAGGCCATGCCGGAGTACTCGACCATGTGGCCGGCGACGATCTCGGACTCGCCCTCCACGACGTCGAAGGGCGCGCGGTTGGTTTCGGCGATCCCCGACACGAAATACACCAGCAGCATCGGCAGCAGCGGCAGCCAGTTCCAGGAGAGGAAGGACAGGCCTGCCGCGGCGAACCGGCCCTTGCCCTGCGCCTCGACGATGTCGGAGAGGTTCAGGCTGCCGGACACCATCAGCACCACCACCAGCGCGAACCCCATCGCCAGCTCATAGGACACCATCTGCGCCGCCGAGCGCATCGCGCCCAGGAAGGCGTATTTCGAGTTCGACGCCCAGCCGGCGATGATCACGCCGTAGACGCCCATCGAGGTGAGCGCCATGATGTAGAGCAGCCCGGCGTTGATGTCCGAGAGCACCAGGTTCGGCGTGAAGGGGATCACCGCCCAGGCCGCCACCGCCGGCATCAGCGTGAGGATGGGCGCCAGCACGAACAGCGCCTTGTTGGCGTTGGTCGGGAAGATCACTTCCTTGAACAGCAGCTTGATTCCATCCGCCACGGGCTGGGCCAAGCCTCCCAACCAGGAAATTCCAAAAAAAGTAACCCGATTAGGTCCAATACGTATCTGCATCCAACCAATGAGCTTGCGCTCCCACAGGGTGAGGTAGGCCATCGACAGGAACAGGGGCACGACGATGCAGACGATGAAGACGAGCGAGGTGACCAGCTCGTAGAGCGCCGGCCCCCAGGTCGGGCCGAACTTCGCTTGCGACAGCGCGAGCAGCGATTCGAGCATTCAGGCGGCCTGCTGCGTGGTTATTTTCTCGACCGACACGGCGCCGAACATCGGGCCCAGGTCCGCCGTGGAGGCATGCCCCGCGGCCACGCGCACGCAATCGTCCGGCAGCTTGTCGTCCTGGGCCACCACCAGCCCCGCTTCCCCCTCGCCTTGCTTGACCAGCACCAGGCCGCCCGGCTTGACGCCCAGCGACTGCATCAGCTTCGCGTTCATCCAGGCGCGCGGCGCCTGCGCGTCGCGCGTGCGCTGCAGCGGCGGCGAGCGCCGCGCCAGCGGATCGGCGAAATAAATCGGCACGTCGGCGATGCGCTGGATGCCTTGCACGGGTTTTGCATCCGTCCTTATTCCGGATATTTCATTCGACAAGAGCCCGGCAACCTCTCTTCCCGCAAGGCAGGCGTCCCTGACCTGCTCCACCGTTTCGTATTCGAACCCGGGCAGCCCCAGCATGTTGCCGAGCACGCGCAGCACCTTCCAGGCGGGCCGCGCGTCGGCCAGCGGCCGCACGGTGGCGTGAAAGCCCTGCACGCGGCCTTCGGTGCTGACGAAAGTGCCGGCGGTCTCGGTGAACGGCGCGATCGGCAAGAGCACATCGCCGACGTCGGATTTGAACGCGCTCAGGTTGACGATGAACTTGGCGCCCGCGACCGAATGCGCGCAATCGAGCTGGGGATCCATGTTCAGCAGCAGCAGTGCTTTCTTTTTCAGAACTTCCGGCAAGCCGCCGCCTGAAGGCAGGCCGGCGACATAGCCGCCTACCGAATTGGCCGCTTCTCCGAGGAATCCGACCTTCACTCCAATCGCCTGCGCGGCGGCATGGATCGATGCAGCCTGCGGATGCTGCTGGGCGAAGTTGCCGAGGAGGATCGCCGCGTTTTTCCCGCCTTTCAGAATGTCGCTGAAGGAAGAAATTGAATTCAAAATCTCCGCTGGAGAAACAATTTTCCTGCTGGCGATCTTCATCAGCCAGTCGTCGTCCACGGAATGCAATACATGTATCTGGGTGCCGCGCTTGGCAGCCTGGCGCAGGCGCTGGGCGATGAGCGGATGGTCCTTGCGCAGGAACGAGCCCACCACCAGCACGCGGTCGAGCTTCGCCAGGTCGGCGATGGGCATGCCGAGCCAGGGGATACCCTTGCGCTTGCCGTCGCCCGAAAAATCGCTGTGCCGCAGGCGGAAATCCGCCGGGGCGCCGAGCTTGCCCGCGAGGAAGAGCTCCTCCAGGGTGGCATGGGGCGACGCCAGGACGCCGAAATCCTTCAGGCCCTTGACGGCGAATTCCAGCGCCGTCTGCCAGTCGGTCTCCTCCCAGCGGCCGTCCTTCCTCAGCATCGGCGCGGCAAGACGCTCTTCCGAATTGAGCGCCTCGTAGGAGAAGCGGTCCTTGTCGGAGAGCCAGCACTCGTTGACCTGCTCGTTCTCCAGCGGCAGCACGCGCATCACCTTGTTCTGCTTCACCTGCACCACCAGGTTCGAGCCCAGGCCGTCGTGCGGCGACACCGACTTGCGGCGCGCCAGTTCCCAGGTGCGCGCGCTGTAGCGGAAGGGCTTGGAAGTCAGAGCGCCCACCGGGCAGATGTCGATCATGTTGCCGGAGAGCTCGGAGTCCACGGACTTGCCGACGAAAGCCACGATCTCCGCGTGCTCGCCGCGGCCGATCATGCCCAGTTCCATCACGCCGGCGACTTCCTGGCCGAAGCGCACGCAGCGCGTGCACTGGATGCAGCGGCTCATTTCCTCCGCCGCGACCAGCGGGCCGATGTCCTTGTGCAGCACCACGCGCTTGTCTTCCTCGAAGCGCGAGGACGAGCCGCCATAACCGACCGCCAGGTCCTGCAGCTGGCATTCGCCGCCCTGGTCGCAGATCGGGCAATCGAGCGGATGGTTGATGAGCAGGAACTCCATCACGCTGTTCTGCGCCTTCTTTGCGACTCCGGACGCGGTCTTCACTTTCATGCCGTCGGTGACCGGCGTGGCGCAGGCCGGCAGGGGCTTGGGCGCCTTCTCGACTTCGACCAGGCACATGCGGCAGTTGGCCGCGATCGACAGCTTGCGGTGATAGCAGAAGTGCGGCACGTAGATGCCGAGCTTGTTGGTCGCGTCCATCACGGTGGAGCCGTGCGGGACTTCGACTTCCCTGCCGTCGATTTCGACTTTGAGCATTTACGCTGCCTTCGCCATCGACGGGGAATGCGCGCCCGCCCTGCCCCACTTGGGTTCTATTTCTTTTTCAACAAGACAATTCCTGTGCTCGATGTGATGCACGAATTCTTGGCGGTAGTGCTTGAGGAAGCTCTTCACCGGCAGCGCGGCGGCGTCGCCCAGCGCACAGATGGTGCGTCCGGCGATGTTGTCGGCCACATTGTCCAGCAACGCGAGGTCTTCCATCTTCCCGTGGCCCGTCTCGATCCGGTGCACCACGCGGTAGAGCCAGCCCGTGCCCTCGCGGCAGGGCGTGCACTGGCCGCAGGATTCCTCGAAATAAAAGTAAGAAAGGCGCTCGAGGGCCCGAACCATGCACGTGGTCTCGTCCATCACGATCACCGCGCCCGAGCCCAGCATCGAGCCCGCCTTGGCGATGGAGTCGTAATCCATGTCGGTCTTCATCATGATCTCGGCCGGCAGCACCGGCATCGAGGAACCGCCTGGAATCACGGCCTTCAGCTTCTTGCCGCCGCGCATGCCCCCCGCCATCTCCAGCAGCTTGGCGAACGGCGTGCCGAGCTTGACTTCGTAGTTGCCTGGCTTCGCGACGTGGCCGGTCACCGAGAACAGCTTGGTGCCGCCGTTGTTCGGCTTGCCGAGCGCGAGGAAAGCGTCGCCGCCGTTGCGCACGATCCAGGGCACCGCGGCGAAGGTCTCGGTGTTGTTGATGGTGGTCGGCTTGCCGTACAGGCCGTAGCTGGCGGGGAACGGCGGCTTGAAGCGCGGCTGGCCCTTCTTGCCTTCGAGCGACTCCAGCAGCGCGGTTTCCTCCCCGCAGATGTAGGCGCCGTAGCCGGCGTGCGCGTGCATCTCGTAGCTGAACTCGGAGCCGAGGATGTTCCTGCCGACATAGCCCGCGGCGTAGGCCTCCTTCAGCGCTTCCTCGTAGCGCTCGTACGTTTCCCAGATCTCGCCGTGGATGTAGTTGTAGCCGGCGGTGGCGGCCATCGCGTAGCCGGCGATGATCATGCCCTCGATCACACTGTGCGGGTTGTAGCGCAGCAGGTCCCGGTCCTTGCAGGTGCCCGGCTCGCCCTCGTCCGAGTTGCACACCACGTACTTGGCGCCCGGGAAAGCGCGCGGCATGAACGACCACTTCAGCCCGGTGGGAAAGCCGGCGCCGCCGCGTCCGCGCAACCCGGACTTCTTCAGGTCGGCGATGAGGTCTTCCGGCTTGATCTTTTCCGCGATGATCTTCTTCAGCGCCGCGTAGCCGCCGCGCGCCTCGTAGTCCTTGAGGCGCCAGTTGCCGCCGTCCAGGCCGGTCATCAGGATCGCGTCGGGACCGTAATCCAGCATGGTCATTTCAGCTCCCGCAGCAGTACGTCGATTTTCTCGTTCGACATGTAGTCGTGCATTTTCTTGTTGTTCACGAGGATCACCGGCGCCATGGCGCAGGCGCCCATGCACTCGCCTTCCTTGAGCGTGAACCTGCCGTCGCCCGTGGTCTCGCCGAAATCGATGCCGAGCCTGGCCTTGAGGTGGTCGGCCGCGTCCAGCGAACCCTGCAGCCCGCACGGCAGGCAGGTGCAGATAGTCAGCTTGTGCTTGCCGGTCGGCTTCAGGTTGTACATGCCGTAGAAGGTCGCCACCTCGTACACCGCCACCGGCGCCATGCCGAGGATCCCGGCGACCTCGTCCATGGTCTCGGTCGCCAGCCAGCCCTTCTCGTCCTGGGCGATGATCAACGCGCCCATGACCGCCGACTGTTTTTGGTCGGCAGGGTATTTCGCGACTTCACTGTCGATCTTTTTCATGGAATCGACCGAAAGTGTCATCGGTCAATCTCCCCGAAAACGATATCCATCGTGCCGATGATCGCCACCGCGTCCGCGATCATGTGGCCCTTCGACATTTCGTCCATCGCCGCCAGGTGCGGGAACCCCGGCGCGCGGATTTTCAGCCGGTACGGCTTGTTGGCGCCATCGGACACGAGGTAGATGCCGAACTCGCCCTTCGGATGCTCGACCGCCGCGTAGCACTCGCCTTCGGGCACGTGCATGCCCTCGGTGAAGAGCTTGAAGTGATGAATGAGCTCTTCCATATTCTCCTTCATCGCTTCGCGCGAAGGCGGCGCGATCTTGTGGTTGTCGATGATCACCGGACCGGGATTGTCAC
>DATBQR010000109.1:0-85314 GCA_036560705.1 Burkholderiales bacterium
GGCGCGAACTGCCCGGCTTGCGGCGGTCCAGCTCTTTTTGAATATCTTCGCTTTTCAATTCCAGGCCGGGAGGACAGCCGTCCACCACGCCCCCGTAGGCCGGGCCGTGCGATTCGCCGAACGAGGTGACGCAGTAAAGCGTGCCGAAGCTGTTGCCGGACATGGGAAAAGCTTAACGGAAAAACGGGGCCGGGGGCGAAATCAGCGGTTTTCGAAGAACGGCCGCGTCTCGAACACCGAATTCGAGAGCGCCCGGCCGTTCGAGCGCAGCCGGCGCTTGAGGACGAAATCGAACAGCAGCGGGTTGTACGAGCGGATTTCCTTCAGCACCGGCGCCGCCGATTCCCGCAGCAGCCCGAGGGACACCAGATAGTCCACCGAAAAAACCGGCATCACGCCGGGCAGCGGGTAATCGGAGCCGTTCAGCAGGCGCGCATGCCACTCCTCGCGTTCGATCACCTCGACAAGCGCCGGGCCGGCGCGGTTTATCTGCGTCATCGCGGAAATATCGCCGAAAAGATTTTTCTCGTACTTTTTTTCCTGCATCAACCGCCTAAAAAGGGAAAAACTCTCGACGTAAGGGCCATTCTCGCCTTTGTCCGTGTCGCGGTCCTGGCCCATGGACGCGCAATGCGCGACCACCACCCGCACGCCGGCGTCCAGCGCGCGCCGCAGGCGCAGCGGATTGCCGTGGTCCTGCGCATCGCCGCCGATCACCGCGCGCTCGAGGCCCGCGTGCGAGATGACCGGCAGGTTCTGCTTGGCCGCGGCTTCGTAGAAGCGGTCGCACAGCGGCGATGCGGGATCGATGCCCATCGCGGCGGGCAGCCACTTCACCGCGCGCGCGCCGCCGCGCTTGGCCGCCTCCAGCGCCGCGGCGCAATCCGCCCGGTAGGGATGGATGGACGCGACCCACTCGAACACGGCGGGATGCGCGCGCGCAATCTCGCGCGCGTAGGAGTCGGGAACGTGGAAACCGGTGCGCTCGTCGTCGCGCCCGCCGTCTTCGCGGTAGGCGCGCTCGAAGGCGAACAGCAGGAGTTTCGCGCCGGGGCGCATGCCGTCCATCAGGTCGAGCAGGCGCCGCACGTAGGCGCGGTCGACACCCTCTCCCGCCGAGCCTTCAGCGCAAGCCGCGTTCAGGAAGAACAGGCGCCGCGCGTAATCGGCGGGGCTCAGCACGCTGCTCATGCGCGGATTGAGCCAGACGCCGCTGGCGGAATCGCCGGCACCGAGCAGGTGCGCGTGCGAATCCCAGACACGCGCCGCGTCCAGGCCTTCCCAGGCAGCCTGCACCAGCTCATGCTGCGCAAGACGCCGCGGCAGGCCGGCGAGGCAGGGATTCCAGAGCCCTTGCTCGGGCCAATACTTCCAGGCTGCGAGCGCGCCGGCGCCGGCGAGCGCGGAACCGCCGAGAAGAAAATTACGCCGTTTCAGAAGCGAAAAAAGTACGGCCAGTTCGATCCATTGGCCGGCTATGCCGGCCAATTCTTTATATAGCCCTTGAGCATCTTGTTCTCGAAATCCTGCTCCTCGAGAACGGCTTTCGCTACATCGCGGAACGAGATCACGCCGAGCAACTTGCCATCCTGCATCACCGGCAGGTAGCGCGCGCTGGTGTCGAGCATGGTGCGGCGCAGGTCGTTGACTTCCATCTCGGGCGTCGCCGTCACCGGGTCGCGCACCATGATCTCGCTCACCTTGACGTCGCCGAGCGCGCCGCCGCGCTTGGCGAGCGCCGCGAGCAGCTCGTGAAAGGTGAGCATCCCCATCATGCGCCCCTGGTCGATCACCACCAGCGAGCCGAGGTTCTGGTCCGCCATGGTCTTCACCGCGTCCACCGCGCGGCCGCCCGGCTCGGCGGTGATCAGCCGGTTGCCCTTGACCCTCAGGATTTCCTTGACTTGCATGGTCCGCCTCCGTGCAGTTCTCGGCCGGTACATCCTAGTCCAAATACCCACCCCGGACTAGGGGAGGCGTCGCTACAAACCGACGGCGGCGGCGACCAGGCGCCCGAGTTCCTTGCGCAGTTTTTGCCGCACTGCCGCGTGCGCGCGGCTGGCGATCAGGTTCTTCATCTCCCACGGATCTTTTTCCAGATCGTAGAGCTCGTCGAGCTCGCCCGCCTTGCCGCGGTTCACCCAGTGGATCAGCTTGTAGCGGTCGGTGCGCACCGCCTTGTAGGTCATGCCGACCAGCCACGGCAGCGCCTGCTCGGCCCAGTACTCGACGAGGAACGACTTGCGCCAGGGCCGCTTCTTTTTATCGAACAGTCCCTGCAAAGATTTTCCCTGCACCTGCGGCCCCGGCCTGCCGCCCGCCAACTCGATCAGCGTCGGTGCGATGTCCTGGCAAATAATCAGGTCTTTTACCCTGGTCCCATCCCGAATCATTTTGGGATATCGCACCACAAATGGCGAACGAATTCCCGCCTCGTACGCGAAGCGCCGCTCCGGCCCCAGGCCGTGCTCGCCGAAGAAATAGCCGTTGTCGCCGAGGAATATGATCATCGTGTCGTCTAGCTGTCCGTTGCGCTCCAGCGCATCGAAGATCATGCCCACGCCCTCGTCCACCGACGCCATCATCGCCGCGCGCAAGCGGATCTCCTCCTGGCCGCCCGCGTGCAGCGACTCCAGCAGCGCCTTCGACTTGTCGGATTTCTTCAGCTCGAACGCGTCCGCCCAGGCGGGCTTCTGCTTCACCACCTGCGCCGGCGACAGCATGTTCGGATATTTCGGAAACACGCTGCCCTTGTAGAGATCCTTGTGGCGCGTCGCCGGCCGGTAACCGTTCACCTGCAGCGTGCCGTCGGCCGCCTGCACCGCGTCCGGGTGCACCGCCTTGTGCGCGAAGAACAGCGAAAACGGCTTCTTGCGGGGCTGCTTGATGAAATCGATCGCGAGATTGTTCAGCAGGTCGGTGATGTAGCCCGACTTCTGCACGTAGGCGCCGTCGATGTTCAGCTTCGGATCGTCGAGCTGGCCGTGGCCGTCGAAACTCACCCAGCGGTCGTAGCCCGGGCGCGGCTTGCCGTCGTTGCCCATGTGCCACTTGCCGATGTGCGCCGTCTCGTAGCCGAGCTTCTGCAATTCGAGATTGAAATTCGGCAGCCGGTGGCTCATCGCGTCGCGCGCCACGTTGTCGATAATCCCGTGCCGGCTGGCGTATTGCCCAGTCATCATCGAGGCGCGGTTCGGCGAGCAGATCGGCGTGGTATGGAACGCCCGCTCGAACAGCGCGCCCTCCTTCGCGATCCGGTCGGTGTGCGGCGTCTTCATATAAGGATGCCCGCCCGCGCCGAACTCGTCGTAGCGCAGGTCGTCGATCAGGATGACGATGAAATTAGGACGCTTCTTCATGAGATGCCGGTTGTCAGCCGCGCGCCTTGCGAAACGCATTTTTCTTCACGACCATATCGCCCCTGAACTCGAGCAGATCGCAGCCCGCGGTGGTTATGGGTTTTCCCGTCGCATCGCTTGCCACGAAATCCCACTCGAACGTCCCGATGTTCCCTGAAACAACGACCTTGAGATTCTCGAACCTTCCATCCGGAAAGCGGTCAAAAAAAACCTTGGCCCCTTTCCTGATTTCGTCCTTCCCGACAAAAGTCAGCCCAAGGCGGTCCGGGCCGACAGACGCGTGATAGACGCCGTCGTCCGTGAAGAAGCTCGCAACGAGGTCTGGATCCCTGCTATTCCACGCGGATCCGAATTCCGTCGCGCGCTCAATGGTCATCGGCTTGCTCAATTCATCTCTCCTCGTAAAGTGCTGCCAATGCTCAGGCGAAAGGCTTGAGGGTCCCGAGCAGCGTAGGAACCAATTCCGTCACCGTCGGATGGATATGCACCGCCCGCTCGATCGTGGTGTAAGGCTTCTTCGCGTACATCACGTCCAGCAGCGAGTGCACGATCTCGTCGCCGTTCAGGCCGAGGATCGCGGCGCCGAGGAGTTCTTTCGTGTCGGCGTCCACCAGAACCTTCATGAAGCCCTGCATCTCGCCGGCTTCGCGGGCGCGGCCGACGCGGGTCATGGGCATCTTGCCGCGCAGGAGCTTGCGGCCGCTCTTCATCGCCTCGGCCTCGTTCATGCCGACGCGCCCGAGGGGCGGATCGATGAAGAGCGCGTAGCAGGAGATGCGGTCGGAGATTTTGCGCGGGTCCTGGTCGAACAGGTTGGCCGCGACGATTTCGTAGTCGTTCCATGACGTATGGGTGAAGGCGCCCCTGCCGTTGGCGTCGCCCATGCACCACACGCCCTCGGCGCTGGTGCGGCACTGGTCGTCGACGGTGATGTAGCCGCGCGGATCGGCGGCGATGCCGGCTTCCTTCAGGCCGAGGTCGCCGGTGTTCGGGATGCGGCCCACGGCGAGCAGCAGATGACTGCCCTGAATTTCTGTTTTCTTTTCATTGCTTTTAAATTGAACTGCAATTCGATTGCCGGAACCGGAAACAGCCATGTCGTCCGCACCCAGGTGGATCTCCACCCCTTCCCGCTCCAGGATGGCGCGGATCTCGGCGACCACGTCCTCGTCCTCGCGCGGCAGCAGCTTGGGGAATTTTTCGATGACGCTGACCTTCGAACCGAAGCGCCGGTACATCTGCGCGAATTCCAGGCCGATATAGCTGCCGCCGACGATGATCAGGTGCTCGGGCACGCGATCGATGTCCATCATGCTGGTGTTGGTGAGGTAGGGCACGTCCTTCACGCCCGGGATGTCCGGCACCACCGCGCGGCCGCCGACATTGATGAAAATCTTGTCCGCCTGCAGCGTCCTGCCGCCCACCTCGAGCGTGCGCGGCGCGGTGAATCGCGCCTGGCCGCGGATCAGGGTGACGTTTTTCATGCCGGCGATCCAGTCCGCGAGGCCGTCCGAAGAATGCCGCACCACCTCGTCCTTGCGCCTCTTGACGGCGGCCATGTCGACGCGGACGTCGCCGGCGGCGAAACCGTATTCCCCGCCGCGCCGCGCCATGTGGACGGCGTGCGCGCTCGCGACCAGGGTTTTCGTGGGGATGCAGCCGACGTTGACGCAGGTGCCGCCGAGCAGCTTGCGCTCGATGAGTGCGGTCTTCAGTCCTTCTTTCGCCAAGCGCGCGCACAGCGCCGGGCCTGCCTGCCCGGCGCCGATCACGACCGCGTCATAGCGTTCCGCCAACAATTAATCATGGCACAATCGAACGCATGAAGAAAGAGCAGGTCGCCGTAACGCTGCGCATCGCCGAACCCGGCGACGCGCCCGCCATCGCGGAAATGTCGCGCGACTACATCGAGTCGGGCTTGGGCTGGCGCTACGACCCGGAGCGCATCCTGCGCGCCATGCGCCGGCGCGACTCGGTGGTGCTCGCCGCCAGCGGGCGGCCGACCTACGTCGCACGCGAACGCCCTGCGCTCGCCGGCTTCGCCATCATGGATTTCGGCGACGAGCGCGCGCACCTGGTGCTGCTCGCCGTGCAGCCGACGCAGCGCCGGCACGGCATCGGCCGCCGGCTGGTGGAGTGGCTGATGGAATCCGCGCAGACCGCCGGAATGGCGAGCGTCCACCTCGAGTTGCGCGCCGACAACGCGGCGGCGCGGCGCTTCTACCGCGCGCTCGGCTTCTCCGAGACGGTGCTGATGCCACGCTACTACGACGGCCGCGAAGCGGCGATGCGCATGATCCGCGTGCTGCGCGCGCCCGGACCGCTGCCGCTTTCCTGGCGCCCGCCCGTCCTCGGGCAAAGCTAAGCGCCCCGCGTGGACCTCGGAATCGCGGGCAAGACCGCGCTGGTCACCGGCGCCAGCGCCGGCATCGGACGCGCCATCGCCAAGTCGCTCGCCGCCGAGGGCGTCAGGCTCGCGGTGGTGGCGCGCCGCCGCCCGCTGCTGGAGACGCTGCAGGCGGAAATCGGCGCGAAGCTGGTGATCATCGAGTGCGACTTCATGAAGGAAGACGCGCCGAGTACGATCGCCGACGCGGCGCTCGCCGGCCTGGGCTCGGTGGAGATCCTCATCAACAACGCCGGCGGCTCGCGCGCCTTCAAGCTGGGGGCCTCCGAAGAGCAGTGGACCGAGGCGCTGACATTGAATTTCACGCGCCAGCGCCAGCTCACCCACAAGCTGCTCGAGCAGATGATGGCGCGCAAATGGGGCCGCATCGTCAACATCACCGGCAAATCCGAGCCAGAGGGCATCAACGGCGCGTTCTGCGCCAAGGCGGCGATGCATTCCTGGTCGAAGGGACTGTCGCGCGAAGTCGGCAAGCACGGCATCACGGTGAACTGCATCCCGCCCGGGCGCATCATCAGCGAGCAGATCCTGCGCAACTATTCGCCCGAATACCGCAAGCACCAGTCCGAGCACGAAATCCCGGTGGGCGAGTACGGCCAGCCGGAAGACCTCGCCAACCTCGCCTGCTTCCTCGCCTCGCCGCGCGCGCGCTACATCACTGGCGCCGTCATCCCGGTGGACGGCGGCCTGCGGAAATACCAGTTCTAGTGATGGCGGCAGCGAAGAACGGGTGGGACGTCGTCGTTGTCGGCGCGGGCAACGCGGCATTGTGTGCTGCTCTTTCCGCCTCTGAATTTTCCAAACGAATTCTTGTGTTGGAACGGGCCAGCGAAGAAGAATCCGGCGGCAATTCGCGCTTCACCGCGGGCCTGATGCGCGTCGCCTACGCCGGCGTGGACGACCTCAAGAAGGCGATTCCCGACCTGTCGCCGGAGGAAATCGCGCGCAGCGACTTCGGCACGTACACCGAGGACCAGTTCCTCGACGACATGGGCCGCGTCACGGAATACCGCTGCGATCCGGACCTCACCGAAATCCTGGTGAAAAAGAGCCTCGATACCGTGGCCTGGATGCGCTCGAAAGGCGTGCGCTTCACCGCCGCCTGGGGACGCCAGGCGTTCAACATCGCCGGCCGCTTCAAGTTCTGGGGCGGCCTCACGGTGGAAGCCGTGGGCGGCGGGCCGGGGCTGGTCGAATCGCTTACGGCGATCGCGCGCAAGAACGGCATCGAGATCTGGTACGAAGCGCGCGCCAGGGACCTGTTGAGCGACGACTCGGGAGTTACCGGGGTCGTCGTGAAACACAAAGGCAAAACCATTTCATTGAAAGCAAAAGCGGTGGTGCTTGCGGCGGGCGGGTTTCAATCCGACCCCGAGCAGCGTACGCGCTACCTCGGGCCGGGCTGGGAACTCGCCAAGGTGCGCGGCACGCGATTCAACACCGGCGACGGCATCCGCATGGGGCTTGCCGCGGGTGCGGCCGCGACGGGCAACTGGTCGGGCTGCCACGCCGTGGCCTGGGAGCGAAACGCGCCGGAGTTCGGCGACCTCGCCGTCGGCGACCAGTTCCAGAAGCACTCCTACCCCTGGGGCGTCTACATCAACGCCGAAGGGAAACGCTTCGTGGATGAGGGCGCCGACTTCCGCAACTACACCTATGCCAAGTACGGCCGCGTGATCCTCTCGCAGCCGGGCCAGTTCGCCTGGCAGATCTTCGACGCCAAGGTGAAAGCGCAGCTGCGCGACGAGTACAAGATCAAGCAGGTCACCAGGCGCGTGGGCAATACGCTGGAAGAACTGGTGAGCAAGCTGGAGGACACGAACCAGGAACAGGCTTTGAAGGAGATCCAGGCCTACAACAAAGCGGTATGCACGGAGATTCCGTTCAATCCCAATGTCAAAGATGGAAGATGTACAAAAAACTTGAATATTAATAAGTCGAACTGGGCCAACACCCTCGACACGCCACCCTACGAGGCCTACGCGGTCACCTGCGGCATCACCTTCAGCTTCGGCGGCCTGAAGATCAACACCGACGCGCAGGTGATGTCGTCGGACGGCACGCCGATCCCCGGGCTGTTTGCGGCGGGCGAGCTCGTCGGCGGGATTTTCTACTTCAACTATCCGGGCGGCACGGGCCTGACCAACGGCGCCGTCTTCGGCAAAATCGCCGGCGATAGCGCCGCCAAAGCGGCCGCGAAGGCGGCGGCTAGCTCCTAGCCGGCGCTTCCTTCCCCACTTCCTTCTTCGTTTCCTCCAGCAGCCAGGCTTCGAAGCCCGCCACGTCCTGCTTGCCGGCGATGCGCGTGGAGCGCAGCAGGTAGTAGCCGCGCGAGGAGACGATCGATTTCCTGAACGGCGTCACCAGCGTCTTCTCTTTCAGCAGGCGCCGCAGCAGCGGCAGGCGCCCGAGCGCCACGCCCTGCCCGTTGACGGCGGCCTGCACCAGCTGGTCGTACTGGCTGAACTGCAGCGCGCCCGCCGGCTTGAAATCGCGCAGCCCGTGCGCGTGCAGCCAGAGATTCCACTCGATCCAGGAGGCGCGCGGGTCGTCCATGTGCAGCAGCACGTGCGCCTTCAGGTCGGCGGGCTCGCGCAGCGGCCGGGCCGCGTCCGCGACGAGCGCGGGGCTGCACACCGGGATCACTTCCTCCTCGAACAGCGGCCGCTCGCCGTCCATTTCGGCGGCCTTGGCGTAGCGGATGGCGAGGTCCACGCCGTCGCGCTCGAGATGGATGGTGTCGTAGGAAGCCGAGATGCGCACGTCGACCCCCGGATTGGCCTGCAGGTAGCCGTTCAGCCGCGGAATCAGCCAGAGCGAGGCGAATCCCGGCGTGGTGGTGACGGTCACGGTGCGCACCGCCGCCGCGCCGCGCAGCTTTTGCGTGGCGCCCTGCAGGTCCTGCAGCACCTCCTGCACCACCTTGTAGAGCTGCTGGCCGTTCTCCGTGAGCAGCAGGGCGCGCGTGCGGCGCTCGAACAGCCTGCCGCCGAGGCTCTCTTCCAGCGCCTGGATCTGCCGGCTCACCGCGGACTGGGTGAGGAACAGCTCCTCCCCCGCCTTGGTGAAGGACAGCTGGCGGGCCGCCGCCTCGAAGGCGATCAGCAGTTCCAGCGGCGGCAGCTGCCAGCGCAGGTTACTCATTCCTGTGGCGCATCCATGGCATTCCGAATCTCCGTTTGTCCCTCTGTAGATGCGCGCTCATCATGGATGCACGTAAAACATGTGTCAAGGAGCTCTCATGGATCTCAGCCAGATCACCGCCAGCATCCCAGTCCATCCCAGCCGGCCGCTGCGCGTGCGCAACGCCTTCGGGCGGCGCATCGCGGTCGTGGAAGGCCACGTCTGGGTCACGCAGGATGGCGACCCGCGCGATATCGTCCTCGGCGCGGGCGACGATTTCCTGTTCGACCGGCCCGTCGACGCGCTGGTATCGGCGCTCGGCGGCGAAGCCCGCATCCTGCGCCAGGACGGCGTCGACGTCGGCCGGCCGGGCTGAGCGCCATGAGCGAAGCGGTCCTGTCATCCGGCACCGCCCGGCGCTATCCGGCCGAGACGGTCGAGGTGCGCGTACTGCCGGACGGGCGCCCGCTGCTGCTGCGGCCGCTCGTTTCGAAGGACGCGCAGATGCTGCAGGAATTCGTGCACGGCCTGTCGCCGCAGTCGCGCTACCAGCGCTTCCAGGGCGGCCTTAACGAGCTCGCGCCCGACCTGCTGGTCCGCCTGATGGATCTCGACTACCGCCGCAGCATGGCTTTCGCAGCGGTGGTCTTCGGGCACGGCACGCGCCGCATGATCGGCGAGGCGCGCTACGCACCCGCGCTGGACGGCTCCGGCGCGGCCGAATTCGCGCTGGCGGTGTCCGACCGCTGGCAGGGCCAGGGGCTGGGCGCGGCGCTGTTCGACAAATTACTGCGCTACGCCGAGCGCAGCGGCGTCGCGCGCATCCAGGGCGACGTGCTCCACAACAATAGCGGCATGCTGAAGCTGGCGAAGCAGTTCGGCTTCTCCCCGCGCCGGCATCCCGACGGCGCCTGGCTCACGCGCGTCGAGCGCTCGCTCGGCGCATTCGCCGTCGCGGCCTGACGGCGTGGCTACGGCTTGACGAACTTGAGGACGAACTCGTCCTTGGGCTGAGCCGGGTCGGGCGTGTTCTTGTCGCGCGGGTCTGCGGGATTGCGCAAGAAAGTGCCTTCCGCGGCCAGGCGGAAGCCGGCGGCCTCCACTTCCCTGCGCAGGAACGCTTCTTCGATACGGTGCAGCGTGCCGGACTCGGAAATGCCGGTGCCGGGCCGCCCCGCGTGGTCGGCGATCACATACATGCCTCCTGGCTTGAGCGCGGCGAATACCGCCCGGTTCACCCGGGCGCGGTCGACGCCGATCCAGCCGAAGTCGTGATAGTTGAACATCAGGGTGACGAGGTCGAGTCCGTTCGTGGCGACTTCGGCAGGCGCAGGGTCTTCGAATGGCCGCACGACGGGAACGATGTTGGCCGCGGCCGGATTCTTCGCCCTCTCCGCCAGCGGCGCCGCCGGATTCGGCTGCCGGCTCTGCCCGTAGACGCGGCCGGCCGGTCCGACGCCGCGCGCGATCAATTCGGTGGTGTAGCCGCCGCCGGCGGCCAGATCCAGCGCCACCATGCCGGGCCGCAGGCCGATGAAAGCCAGCATCTGGTCCGGCTTGCGCCGGATATCGTTGGTCCGGTCGGCCGGGCGGCGGTCCGGGCTGGCGAGGATCTCGGCAATACGTTCGCTGGAAAGCGTGCCCGAGGGCGCGGTCGTGCCGGCGCAAGCGCCGAGGAGCAGCGTGGCTGCAGCGAGCAGCGCGATTCGATTCATGGCTTGTCCTTCAAGGTGGATTTGTCCCGTTCCAGCTTACCGCTAAAAATACGCGCCGATGAAAAATTCCGCCCCGGCTTCCCGTCTCCGTCGCAATTCAGGACGCCGGTTCCGGCACCACTTGCTGCCAGCCCTCGGGGCAGTCCGCCACGTAGGGGTAGTAGGTGTTCGCGCTGGCGCAGAAATACCAGAACGGCGTATCCGCCGGCGGCGCGCCGTAGTAGTAGTCGGGCGACGAGGGCGGGTAAAGGGAAAACGGCGGGTAAAACGGCGCGAACGGCGCCGCTCCGATGAACACGCCTGCGTGAAATCTCGGCGCGAAGCGGTGGCCGCCGGAAAAATGCCCGCCATGGCCGCCCGGAAAACCCGCATGGCTGCCCGAAGAGCCCGCGTGGCCAGAATGCCCTCCGCCATGGCCGCCGCGCGCGATGGCCGCGCCGGAGGCAACGGCGCATCCGACCAACATCGCTCCCAGCACCAGCGTTCGACGCCAGCGTTTCATAGGAAGATAGACAGGTTCACGCCGGAAATATTCCACCCGTTACAATCCTGATACGTTCGCCCTCAGGAAAAACCCCACTACCAAGGAGGTAGGCACATGAAACTCTACTATTCCCCGGGCGCCTGTTCGCTCGCGCCGCACATCGCCATGCGCGAGGCCGGCATCGCGGTCGACCTGCAGAAAGTGGACCTCAAGGCCAAGCAGTACGCCGGCGGCGACTACAAGCAGGTGAACGGCAAGGGTTACGTGCCCGCCGTCGCGATGGACGACGGCACCGTGCTCACCGAGTGCCCGGTCATCCTGCAGTACATCGCCGACCAGAAGCCGGAAGCCGGACTCGCGCCCAAGCCCGGCGACAAGGCGCGCTACAAGCTGCAGGAGTGGCTCAACTTCACGACCTCGGAAATGCACAAGGGCATGGGCAATTTCTTCAATCCCGCGCTGACGGAGGAATGGCGCAAGGCGGTGACCGACCGTCTCGGCATCCGCCTGGACTGGCTCTCGAAGCAGCTCGAGGGCAAGCAGTACCTCATGGGCGACAAGTTCACCGTGGCGGACGCCTACCTGTTCACCATCCTCAACTGGGCGGGGCCGTCCAAATTCGACCTCTCCAAGTGGCCGACCATCACGGATTACCACAAGCGCGTCGCGCAACGCCCGAAAGTGCAGGAAGCGCTGAAGGCGGAAGGCCTGGTGAAGTAGAAATAGCCGCAATGGGGGCGCTGCCCACCCTGTTCCTGTCGCACGGTTCGCCGATGCACGCGCTGCAGCCGGGCGCGGTGCGCGGCGTCTGGGAGGGCATCGCGCACCGCCTGCCGCGCCCGAAGGCGATCCTCGTCGCCTCGGCGCACTGGGAGACGAACATCCCCGCCGTCACGGGCGCGGCGAAGCCGGAAACCATCCACGATTTCCACGGTTTCCCGAAACCGCTTTACGAAATCCGGTATCCGGCCAACGGGGATCCTGCGTTGGCTTCCCGTACCCTGGCTTTGCTGAAAGATTTCAAGGCAGCGGCAGATCCGGTCCGCGGCCTCGATCACGGGGCCTGGTCGCCCCTGCTCCACATGTACCCGAAGGCCGACATCCCGGTGGTGCAGATATCGGTGCAGACCGGACTCGGTACGCAACACCACCTCGCGCTGGGCCGCGCCCTCGCGCCGCTTGCCGGCGAAAACGTCCTGATCATCGGTTCGGGCCACCTGACGCACAACCTGCGCGACCGGGCTCGCGACGAAAATGCGGGCGGACCAGCGCCGTACGCGCTCGCGTTCCAGGATTGGGTGAAGCAGCGCATCGACCGCCACGCGCTCGACGAACTCGCGGATTACCGCCGCCTCACGCCGGACGGCGTGCGCGCGCACCCCACCGACGAGCATTTCCTGCCGCTGTACGTCGCGCTGGGCGCAGCGGGCGCGGACTACCGCGCCGAGCGGCTCTATGACGGCATCGAAATGGGCGCGCTGGCGATGGACGCCTACCTGTTCAGCGCGCCCGCCGGCGCTCGATGATTCAGCGGCGCCGGCTCGCGACGTGCGCCGCGACCAGCCGGCGCGCCCTGCCCCGCAACAGTCCCGGACCCGGCTCCATCAGCCGCAGGCGGACCAGGCCGACGGTGAACGCGCAGGTGTCCAGCGCGGCCAGGTCGGGACGCAGGCCGGGCCGCAGCAGCCCGGCGCGCGACGCGCGGCGGTAGACCCGGGCGAGCTGCGCGGTGTAGCGCGCGGTGCGCGTCGCCTGCCGCCGCAGTTCGCGCGCGAATTCGTCCACGTATTCGCAGCGGAAATTCATGATCGAGAACACCGTGCGGGCGGCCGGGTTGTGGTCGATCTCCTCCAGCAGCGTGAGCAGCATGCGCTCCACGTCGGCGAGCGGGTCGTCCCCGGCCGCCGGCGACAGCGCCAGGTCGATGCGGTCCAGCAGCGGCAGCGACACCTGCTCGCGCATCCGGTAGAACAGCTCCGCCTTGTTGCGGAAATGCCAGTAGACCGCGCCGCGCGTCACCCCCGCGGCGCGCGCGACCTGCTCCAGCGAGGTGCGCGCGACGCCCTGCCGGGCGAATACCCCGCGCGCCGCCCGCAGCACCCGGCGGCGCGTCTGTTCGGCCTCCTGCTTGGTGCGGCGCACGGGTCACACGGTCATAATTGACATACACGGACGAATGTATATCCTCTCCCGCTTCGGGTCAAAGCCGCTCACCATGTCCACGTATTTCAAGGGATTCTGCATCGTCCTCGCCGTTGCCGCCGCCGCCGGCTGCGGCCCGTCCAAGCCCGCGGCCCAGGCGCCCGCGGCGGTCCAGGCGGCGGTGATCGAGGTCTCGCCGCAGAGCGTGCCGGTCGTGATCGAGGCCGTCGGCCAGGTCGAGGGCTCCAAGCAGGTCGACGTGCGCGCGCGCGTTTCCGGCATCCTGCTGAAGCGCCTCTACACCGAGGGCGAAGTGGTGCGCGAGGGCCGCCCGCTGTTCCAGATCGACCCGGAACCGTTCGAGATCGCCCTCGCGCAGGCGCGCTCGCAGCTCGCGCAGGAGCAGGCGCGCAACGAGCAGGCGCGCCGCGAATCGCTGCGGCTGAAATCGCTCGCCGAGCAGAAGGTGATCAGCCAGAAGGAATACGACGACGCCGGCTCGGCGCTGAAGCTCTCCGATGCCTCGCTCGCCACGGCGGCGGCGGTGGTCCGCCAGGCGGAGCTGAATCTCTCCTACACGCAGGTCACCGCGCCGGTGACCGGGGTCAGCGGGCGCGCCGCGCGCACCGAGGGCAACCTCGTCACCGCCGGCCAGGACACCAGCCTGCTCACCACCATCAACCGCATCCAGCCCGTGTGGGTGCGCTTCAGCATCTCCGCTTCCGACCTGGCGAGGATCCCGGGCGGCGAACTGCCCTCGGCGAAGGCCATGAAGGTGCGCCTGCAGCTGCCGGACGGCTCGCTCTACCCGGCGCCGGGCCGGCTCAATTTCGCCGCCTCGGAGATCGACCAGCGGCTCGGCACGCGGCAGCTGCGCGCCGAATTCGACAACGCCGGGGAAAAGCTGCTGCCCGGGCAATTCGCCCGGGTGCAGATCGTCGCCGGCGATCGCGCCGACGCCTTCCTGGTGCCGCAGACCGCGGTGCTGCAGAACGAGAAGGGGTTCTTCGTGTTCGTGCTGGACGGCGAAGGCAAGGCGGCGATCCGGCCGGTGACGCCCGGCGACTGGGTCGGCGCCGACTGGGCGATCCTCGGCGGACTGAAAAAGGGCGACCGCGTCGTCACGGACAACCTGATGCGGCTGCGCCCCGGCAGCGCGGTGACCGCGGCCGCTCCCGCATCGGCCCCGGCTCCGGCCGGCGCCCCGGCTCCCGCCGCCGCCAAGTAGCGCCCCCGTGACGCGCTTCTTCATCGGCCGGCCGATTTTCGCCGGCGTCATCTCGATCGTGATCACGCTCGCGGGGCTGGTCGCCTCGCGCGTGCTGCCGATCGCGCAGTATCCGGAGATCGCACCGCCGACGGTCACCGTCACCGCCGCCTATCCCGGCGCCAGCGCCGAGACCATCGCGCGCACGGTGGCCGCGCCGATCGAGGAGCAATTGTCCGGCGTCGAAGGCCTGCTCTACTACACCTCCTCGTCCGCTTCCAACGGCTCGCTCACCATCACCGCCACCTTCGAGGTGGGCACCGACATCAACAACGCGGTGATCCAGGTCAACAACCGGGTGCAGATCGCCACGCCGCGCCTGCCCGACGACGTGCGGCGCGGCGGCGTGGTGGTGCAGAAGCGCTCCAGCGACATCCTGATGGCGGTGGCGGTGAAATCCGGCGACCCGCGCTACGACACGCTGTTCCTCAGCAACTACATGACCGTGAACGTGCTGGACGTGATCAAGCGCGTGCCGGGCGTGGCCGACGCCTTCATCTTCGGCGCGCGCGACTATTCAATGCGAGTCTGGCTGAAGCCGGACCGCATGGCGCAGCTCGGCGTCACCACCACCGACGTCGCCAACGCGATCCGCGCGCAGAACGCGCAATACGCCGCCGGCAAGATCGGGCAGGAGCCGGCGCCCGATTCGCAGTCGACGGTCTACACCGTCACCGCGCAGGGGCGGCTGCTCGAGCCCGAACAGTTCGGCAACATCATCCTGCGCTCCAGCGGGCCGGGCGGCACGCTGCGCCTGAAGGACGTCGCGCGCCTGGAACTCGGCGCAGTCGCCTACGACGCCTTCACCTCGGTGGACGGCCAGCCCACGGTCGGCGTCGCGGTGTTCCTGCAGTCGGGCGCCAACGCGCTCAGCGTGGCGCAGTCGGTGATCGCCACCATGAACGACCTGGCGCACGCCTTCCCGGAAGGCGTGGACTACATCGTCCCCTACGACTCGACGCGCTTCATCGAGGCGTCGATCAGGGAAGTCGTCCACACGCTGCTGATCGCCGCGCTGCTGGTGATCGGCGTGGTGTTCCTGTTCCTGCAGAACTGGCGCGCGACGCTGATCCCGGTGATCGCCGTGCCGGTATCGCTGATCGGCACCTTCGCCGGCCTGTACGCCTTCGGCTACTCGATCAACACGCTGACCCTGTTCGCGATGGTGCTCGCCATCGGCATCGTGGTGGACGACGCCATCGTGGTGCTGGAGAACGTCGAGCGCCTGATGGCCGAGCGCGGCCTGTCGCCGCGCGAGGCGGCCATCGAGGCGATGCGCGAAGTGGCCGCCGCGGTGGTCGCGATCGTGCTGGTGCTGTGCGCGGTATTCATCCCGGTCGCTTTCCTCGGCGGCATCGCCGGGCGGCTGTACCAGCAGTTCGCCGTCACGGTCGCCATCGCGGTGGTGATCTCCGGCATGGTCGCGCTGACGCTGTCGCCCGCGATGTGCGCGCTGCTGCTCAGGCCCAGCCACAAGGAGTCGCCCGTTTTCCGGCCGTTCAACCGCGGCTTTGCCGCGCTCAGCCGCGGCTACCTCGCCGGCGTGCGCTGGCTCCTGGGCCACGCGGCGCTGGCGCTGGCGGCCTTCGCGGTGGTGGCGGGCCTTTCGTTCTGGCTGATCCACCGCGTACCCACCGGTTTCGTGCCGGGCGAGGACATGGGCTACCTCTACGGCGGCGTCATCCTGCCCGACGGCGCCACGCTGACGCGCACCGGGCGCCTCGGCGCCGAGGTGCAGAAGACGCTGCTGGCGAATCCCGCGGTGGACCACGTGTTCGTGATCACCGGCTTCGACCTGATCGGCGGCGGCAACAAGACCAATACCGCGACCATGTTCGTCGCCCTCAAGCGCTGGGACGAACGCAAGGTCAGCGGCAGCGACATGGTCGGCTACGTCTACGCGAAGACGGCGGCGATGCGCGAGGGCCTGGTGCTCGCCTTCAACCCGCCGCCGATTCGCGGCCTGGGCACCGCCGCGGGCTTCGAGTTCTACCTGCAGAACCGGGCCGACAGCGACCCGAAGCGCCTCGACCAGACGCTGCAGCAGTTCCTCGGCGAGCTGCGCAAGCGCGCGGACCTGACCGGCATCAACAGCTTCTACCGCATCGCCGCGCCGCAGATCTATGTCGACGTGGACCGCGAGAAGGCGCTCGCGCTCGGCGTTCCCCTGTCCGACGTGTTCGACGCGCTGCAGGGAACCATGGGCTCGATCTACGTCAACGACTTCAACAAGTTCGGGCGCACCTACCGCGTGCAGATCCAGGCCGACGCGCCTTACCGCCTGAAAGCCGAGGACCTGGGCAACGTCTACGTGCGCTCGGTGAACGGCGATATGCTGCCGCTCAAGGCGCTGCTCACGATCCGGCGCCTGGTCGGACCGGAGCAGCTCGACCGCTTCAACGGCTTCGTCTCGGCGAAGGTGCTCGGCGGCGGCGCGCCCGGCATCAGCTCCGGCCAGGCGATCGCCGCGGTGGAGGAAGTGGCCGCGAAAACCCTGCCCCCCGGCTACTACGTCGCCTGGTCGGGCCAGGCGTTCCAGGAGAAGCGCATCGGCAAGGCGGCGATCTTCGCCTTTTCCTTCGCCATCATCATGGTATTCCTGATCCTCGCCGCGCAGTTCGAGCGCTGGTCGCTGCCGCTCGCCGTGCTGCTCGCCGTGCCCTTCGCCGTGCTGGGCGCGCTCGCCGCGGTGCTGCTGCGCGGCAGCGCCAACGACATCTACTTCCAGATCGGCCTGGTGGTGCTGATCGGCCTTTCCGCGAAGAACGCGATCCTGATCGTGGAATTCGCCACGCAGAAACAGGCCGAGGGCATGTCGGTCCTCGACTCGGCGCTGGAGGCGGCGCGGCTGCGCTTCCGGCCGATCGTCATGACGTCGCTCGCGTTCGTGCTGGGCGTCATGCCCCTGGTCTTCGCCAGCGGCGCCGGCGCCGGCGCGCGCCAGTCGATGGGCACCGGCGTGTTCGGCGGCATGCTCGCCGCCACCTTCATCGCCACGCTGTTCGTGCCGCTGTTCTTCGTCCTGCTGACGCGGGACAGGAAGCCGGCGCCATGAAGAATTTCCCGCTCCTGGCCTGCGTGCTTCTGGCCTCCTGCGCGGCGGTGGGCCCGGACTACGAGCGCCCGAAACTCGAACTCCCTTCATCCTACGGCGAGGCAGCAGGGAGCGAAGCCGCAGCCGCCGTCCGTCCCGATTGGTGGACCCTCTACAACGACCCGCAGCTCGACCGGCTGGTCGCCTCCGCGTTCGAGCGCAACGCCGACCTGCGCATGGCGGCGGCGCGCATCGAGGAGACCGACGCCAACCTGCGCGAGGCGGGCGCCGCGCTGTTTCCCGAGGTCGACCTGAATTTCACGCCCAACCGCTCGCGCATCAGCCCGAACACGGCGACGCCGATCCCGCCCGGGGTGCCGCTGTCGCGCAACGACTACCGGATGACGCTGTCGACCACCTTCGAGATCGACTTCTGGGGCAAGCTGCGCCGGGGCCAGGAAGCGGCGCGCGCACTCGCGCTCGGGTCGCGCTACGGCAGGGACGTGGTGGCGCTTTCGCTCGCCGGGCTGGTGGCGCAGGGCTACTTCGCGCTGCGCTCGCTGGATGCGCAGGTCGCGGTCACCCGCAGCAGCCTCGCCACGCGCGAGGAAACGCTGGACATGGTGCGCCGGCGCCTGGCCGGCGGCATCGCCTCGGAACTTGATCTGGCCCAGGCCGAGGGAGCCCGCGCCGACGCCGCGGCGCAGCTGAAGGATCTCGCGCGGCAGCGCGCGCTGATCGAGCACCAGCTTGCGACGCTCGCGGGACGGCTCGACCTGGCCGTGCCGGCCGGTGAACTGCTCGCGCTGCCGGTGCCGCCGGTGCCGCCGGCGGGCCTGCCTTCGACGCTCCTCGATCGCCGCCCGGACGTGCGCCAGTCGGAAGAACAGCTGGTGGCCGCCAACGCGCAGATCGGCATTGCGCGCGCGCAGCAGCTGCCGACGGTCTCGCTCACCGGCTACCTCGGCTCGGAGAGCGGAACGCTGTCGAAATTCCTCGGCGGCGGCTCCGGAATTTTCCTGCTCGGCCTCGGCCTGGCGCAGCCGATCTTCGACGCCGGCCGCTACCAGGCGCGCACCGATGCCGCGGCCGCGCGCCAGCACCAGGCAGCCGCGTCCTACCAGAAATCGGTCGAGACGGCGTTCCGCGAGGTCGCCGACGCGCTCACCAACCTGCGCCAGAGCACCGCCTCGGAGGAGGACTACACCGCGCGCGCGCAGGCGGCGCGCCGCGCGCTGGCCGCGGCGCGCACGCGCTACGAATCGGGCTATTCCGCCTACCTGGAGGTGCTGGACGCGCAGCGCACCGCGAACGACGCGGAGCTGGCCTACCTGCGCAACCGCCAGGCGCGCCTCGCGGCATCGGTCGATCTCATGAAATCGCTCGGCGGCGGCTGGAAGGACGCGAAGCTCGTCGATACGCCCTAGCCGGTCGTTTGGCTACACTGGCGGCCAAGCGATGATAAAAAGAAAAAAAGCCTCCCGCGCAATGCTCGGGCTCAGCCGGGCCGAGTTCGCGACGCTGCGCCGCCTGCGCACGCCGGAGAAGATCCAGGAATTCCTCTACCGCCTCAAGCAGAACTTCGAGCGCGAGGGCGAAACCTGCAATTCGGTGCGCACGGTGCTGAAGGAGCGGCGCGCGCACTGCATCGAGGGCGCGATCACCGCCGCCTGCGCGCTGTGGATCCACGGCGAGCCGCCGCTCTTGCTCGATTTCCAGGCGGTGCACGATTTCGACCACGTGGTGGCGGTGTTCCGCCGCAACGGCCGCTGGGGCGCCATCTCCAAGACCAACGGCATCGGTCTCCGCTGGCGCGACCCGGTGTACCGGAGCCTGCGCGAACTGGCGATGTCCTACCTGCACGAGTACTACAACAAGCGCGACCGCAAGACGCTGCGCACCTATTCGCGCCCCTACGACCTGCGGCGCATGAAACCGGGAATCTGGGTGACCGCCGGGGACGGCGCCTGGGACCTGGTGGACGCGCTGGAAGCCACCCGCCACTACGAGCTGATGACGCGCGCGCAGGCGCGCAGCCTCGTCCGCCGCGATCCCTTCGAACGCGAGGTGGGCAACCTCCTGCAATACCGCCGGCCGGGGAAAAAGAAAAAGCGGTAGGCGTTGGCGGGACAATAGCGGCCATGCGCGGCCGGCTCCATACCTTTCATGATCGTCAGGATGGCATCACGATTCCCACCATCCGGGTGGCGTTCGCGCTGTCGCTCATCCTGCACGCGCTGGCGCTGTGGAGCTGGCCGCCGCAAATAATGCGGCTGCCGTTCGATGATGTCAGGGAAGGCAAGCCCAGCGGTTCGCTCGCGGTGCGGCTGGCGCCGGCGCCCAGCGCTGCCGCGCCCGCGCCGCCCCCGGCGCCAGCGCTCCAGGCAGCCGCCGCGCCAGCCCGCGCGGCTGTTCCGGCGAGGGCGGCGCCACGCACACCGCGGCCGCGCGTCCTCGCGCTCGAGCGCCCGTCGCCTTCGGCCGCAGCTCCGCCGTCGCCCGCCCGGGCCGCACCGCCGCAGGAAGACCTCGCGTCCTACGTCGAGGCGCATCGCCGCGCCCGCGAGCCGGAACCGGCCCCGCCGCAGCCGCAGCCGCCGGCCGAGAGCGAGGAGGAACGCCACAACCGCGCCGTCGCCGCCAGCCTCGGCCTGAACCGCACGCCCAGCTTCGGCACCAACCGCAACCGCGGCGGGGGCGTCTTCCAGATCGCGCGGATCGGCTACAACGACGCCGAGTTCTTCTTCTTCGGCTGGAACAAGGACATCAAGCGCAACTCGGAGCAGATGATCGAGGTCAGCCGCGGCGACAACCCCACCACGGAGATCGCGGTGGTGCGCAGGATGATCGCCATCATCCGCGAGCAGGTGAGCGGCGACTTCACGTGGGAGTCGCAGCGCCTCGGCCGCGACGTGACGCTCTCCGCCCGCGCCGACGACAACGCCGGGCTGGAGGACTTCATGATGCAGGAGTTCTTTCCGACCAAGCCGCGCAGGTGAGCGCGGGCCCGGCTGCTTGCCCGCTTACTTACCTTCTTCCACCTTGCCGATCTTTTCCAGCGCGGCCGCCAGGCGCCTGGCGTCGTTGTCCCAGTACTTCTGGAATTCCGGCGCGTCGAGGTAGGACACCGGCGTCTCCACCTTGGCCATGGCCGACCTGAACTCGGCCGAACTGGCGGCTTCGCGCACCGCCTCGCGCAGCCGGGCGACGATCGCCGGCGGCGTCTGCGCCGGGACGAAGACGCCCGACCAGATGTAGAACTCGGCGTCGTAGCCCAGTTCCCTGAAGGTCGGGATGTCCGGCAGCAGTTCCAGGCGCTTTGCGCCCCAGCTGGCGAGCGCGCGCATCTTGCCGCCCTTGATCTGGCCGATCGCCGCGGCCGGCCCGGAGGCGAGCGCCTCCACCTGGCCGCCGAGCAGCGCGGTGACCGCCGGCGCGCCGCCCTGGTAGGGCACATGGAACAGCTTGATGCCCGCCGCGTTGGCGAAAATCTCCATCGCCACGTGCAGCGTGCCGTACACCCCCGACGAGGAGTAATTGATCTTGCCGGGATTCGCTTTCGCGGCATCGACGAAATCCTTCAGCGTCCTGTAGGGACCGTCGGCGCGCACCACCAGCACCGTCGGGTCGGCGGTCACCAGCGCGATCGGCGCGAACTCCTTCATCTCGTAGGCGGGCTGCCGGCCGTTGATGCGGTCCGACACCGGGAAAATCGAGATCGAGGACAGCGCCATCAGGATGGTATAGCCGTCGGGCGCGGCCTTCGCCACCGAGGCCGTGCCGGTGGCGCCGCCGGCGCCAGGGCGATTCACCACGATGACCGGTTGCCTGAGGTTTTTTTCCATCGCCACGGCCAGCGGGCGGCCGACGATGTCGGCCACGCCGCCGGGCGGAAAGGCGACGATCATGTTGAGGGGTTTTGTCGGCCAGGCATCCTGCGCCTGGGCTGGCGGCGCCGCAGTGAAAACCATGGCGAGCAATACGGCTGGAATGACCTTACGAATCACAGTGTTCTCCTCCGGTTGGCCAGATGATAGATTAGCCGCTGTCAGGTCGCACGCGGTTCCGCGACCAAGGCACCAGGCACACCATTTGAGGAGACAGGCATGCAACGGCGCGCTTTATTGGGATTTCTCGTCTTGGGGCCCATGGCGATGCATGTCGCCCGCGTTCATGCCGCTCCGCCGAACACCATGAAAGGGATACAGGAAATGCAAGACCACTGGAAAAACCTGCTTGCCCCGGGCACCGAGGTTCCCAGCCCGGCCGAGGAACTGAAGCTCTCCAAGGAAGAATGGAAGAAGCGCCTGCAGGGCCTGACCTACAGCGTGCTGCGCGAAGAGGACACCGAGCGCGCCGGCACCAGTCCGCTCGACCACGAGAAGCGCGCGGGCGTGTTCGTCTGCGCCGGCTGCGGGCTGCCGCTGTTCACCTCCGAAATGAAGTTCAACAGCGGCACCGGCTGGCCGTCGTTCTTCACCACCATCCCCGGCGCCTTCCAGATGAAGACGGACCACAAGATCATCTACGCGCGCACCGAGTACCATTGCGCGCGCTGCGGCGGCCACCACGGCCACCTGTTCGACGATGGACCGCAGCCGACCGGCAAGCGCTACTGCAACAACGGCGCGGCGCTGAAGTTCATCCCGAAGGAAGGCAAGGCATAGAGAAGGAAAGGGGCCCCTACTCCTTCAACCTCAATTCCTCCGCGAGGGGTTTCGCCGGGAAATGGAAGCGCACCGGGCCATCCGGCAGCGCCTTGAGGAACTGCTTGAGATAGGGATCCGCCGAAGCAAGCAGCTGGTCGGGCGTGCCCTCGCCCATCAGCCTGCCTTCGGCGATCACGTAGATGTAATCCACCAGCTTGAGCGACTCGGAGACGTCGTAGGTGACGACGACCGAGGTCAGGCCGAGCGCGTCGTTGAGTTTCCGGATCAGCGTGGCGACCACGTTCAGCGAGATCGGATCGAGGCCGGCGAACGGTTCGTCGTACATCGCCAGCATCGGGTCGGTGGCGATCGCCCGCGCCAGCGCCACCCGGCGCGTCATGCCGCCCGACAGGTCCCCCGGCATCATGTCGCGCGCGCCGCGCAGGCCGACCGCGTCCAGCTTCATGAGCACCAGGGAACGCACCAGTTCCTCGGGCAGCTCGTAGTGCTCGCGGATCGGGAAGGCGATGTTCTCGTACACCGACAGGTCGGTGAACAGGCCGCTGGTCTGGAACATCATGCCCATGCGGCGGCGCATCTCGTACAGGTCGTGGGTGCCGAGCTTGTGCACTACCTGACCGTTGACGCGGACCCAGCCGCGCTCCGGCGCGAGCTGGCCGCCGATGAGTTTCAGCAGCGTCGACTTGCCGCTGCCGCTGCCGCCGAGGATCGCCACCACTTTGCCGCGCGGGATTTTCAGCGACAGCCCGCGGAAAATCGGCAGGTCGCCGTAGGCGAAATGCAGTTCGGAAACTTCGACCAGATCGTCCGCTTCAGCCACCCAGGGCCTTGTAAAGATCCGCCACCGCCGCTCTCTGGGCGCGCAGTGCTTCGTAGCGCGCAATTTCGGCGGCCAGCAGGTTGCGCTCGGCGTCGATCACGTCGAGCTGGCTCGCCAGGCCGTTATCGTAGCGCAGGCGCGCCAGCCTGAGCGTGGCGGCGAGCGCCGCCGCGCGCGCGCCTTCCGCCTCGTAGCTTTCGCGCGCCCGGGCCTGCGCCGCCAGCGCCACGCGCACCTCGCGGAAGGCGTTCTGGATCGCGCCCCGGTAGCCCGCCAGCGCCTGCCTCTCGCGCGCCTCGGCGGCGCCGACCTGCCCTTCCAGCCGCCCGCCGGCGAAGATCGGCACCGCCACCGCCGCTGCGAGCTGGAAAATGCCTGCCGGCCCGGTGAACAGACCCGACAGCGCCTGCGCCTCGCTGCCCAGATAGCCGGTGAGCTGGATGGACGGGAACATCTGCGTGCGCGCCACCGCGACGCGCGCATTCGCGGCGATCAGGCGCTGTTCCGCCTCCACCAGGTCCGGACGCCGCAGCAGCAGCTCGGAAGGCAGGCCGGAGGGCACCACTGCGGGAAGCTGCGTGGGATCGGTGCCCGCCACGGCGTCCTGCCCGCGCGGCACGCTGCCTTCCATGATTTCCTTCGGACTGCGGCCGAGCAGTACCGCCAGCGCCGCTTCCTGGATTTCGCGGTCGCGCTCGAGCGGCGGCAGCTGCGCGCGCGCCGCCGCCACCTCGGCCTCGAGCTGCCGGTAGTCGAACTCCGAGATCACGCCGCCGTCGAAGCGCTTCTGCTGCAGCTTGAGCCCCTCTTCGCGCAGGCCGAGCGTGCGGCGCGTCGCGGCGACCTGCGAATCGAGCGAGCGCAGCGCGAAATACGTCTTGGCGACGTCGCTGGCGAGGGTGATCCTCACCGTGTCTCGCGCCGCCTCTGTCGCCAGCATGTCGGCGCGAGCTGCATTCGAACCGGCGCGCAGCCGCCCCCACAGGTCGACTTCGTAGGAGACGTTCAGCGTCGCCTGGTAATTGTTGAGTTCGCGCGGAAACCCGGGCGGCAGCAGCCCGGAAGCGGCCGAAGACAGCGTGCGGCTGCGGCCAAGGTCCGCATCCACCGAGGGGTAGAAGGCCGCGTCCGCCTGCCTGAGCAGGGAGCGCGACTCGTCCACGCGCGCCGCGGCGGCCAGCAGGTCGGTGTTGCGCGCGAGCGCCTCCTCGACCAGTTTTTCCAGCGCCGGATCGGCGTAGATGCGCCACCAGTTGCCGTCCTTCACCGGGTTCGGCGCGCTTTCTTTCCAGGCGGCGGGCAAGTCCACGGCCGGACGCTCGTACTTGGGTTGCACGGCGCAACCGGAAACCAAAAGCAGAAGAAGCAGGCGCGTCATGGACTCATGCCTCATGACTCGCTCCGCTTGTGCTGCTCGATCTCGCCGCGGATCTCGGCGGTGGAGCGCTTCTCGGTCAGGTGCCGGTCGCTGATCAGCTTGAAGAACATCGGCACGAAGAAAATGGCCAGGAAGGTGGCGGCGATCATGCCGCCCATCACGCCCGTGCCCACCGAGTGGCGCGCGCCGGCGCCGGCGCCGGTGGAGACGGCGAGCGGCAGCACGCCGAGGATGAAGGCGAGCGAGGTCATCAGGATCGGCCGGAAGCGCAGCCGCGCCGCCTCCAGCGCCGCGGCCGACGCCGACATGCCCTCGTGGTGCTTCATCACCGCGTATTCGACGATGAGGATGGCGTTCTTGGCGGCGAGGCCGAGCAGCGTCACCAGGCCGATCTGGAAATAGACGTCGTTGGTGAAGCCGCGCAGGTATACCGCCGCCAGCGCGCCGAAGGTGCCGAAGGGCAGCGCCAGCAGCACGGAGAGCGGCAGCGACCATTTCTCGTACTGCGCGGCGAGGATGAGGAACACCATCACCGCCGCCAGGCCGAGCGCGATCGCCGAGGTACCGCTCGATTTCTTCTCCTGGTAGGAGGCGCCGCCCCAGTCGTAGCTGAACTCGGGCGGCAGCACTTCCTTGGCCAGCCGCTCCACTTCCGCGATCGCCTGTCCCGAGGAAGTGCCCGGCGCGCCCTGGCCGAACATCTTCACCGCCGGCAGGTTGTTGAAGCGGTCGAGCGTGTCGGGGCCGGAGGAGTACCTGATGTTCGCGAGCGAAGAAAGCGGGATCATCTGGTTTGTTTCGCTTCTTACAAAAATGTTTCCAATGTCCTCGGGACGCTTGCGGTACGCGGGTTCCGCGGACATCAGCACCTGCCAGGTGCGCCCGAAGCGGTTGAAGTCGTTGACGTAGAAGTTGCCGAGCGTCGCCGCCAGCGTGTCGAACACGTCGGTGATCGGCACCCCCAGCGCCTTCGCCTTCTCGCGGTCCACGTCCACGTAGAGCTGCGGCACGGTGGCGCGCCACAGCGTCTGCACGCCGCCCAGCTTCGGATCCGTGTTGGCGGCGCCGAGGAACCGCCCGAGCACCTCGGCCATGCGCTTCGAGCCGCCCTCGCCGCGGTTCTGCAGGTAAAACTCGAAGCCGCCCGCCGTGCCTAGGCCGAAGATCGGCGGCGGGTTGAAGGCGAGCACCAGCGCCTCCTTGATGCCGCCGGTCTTCATGAACAGCTCGCCGACCAGCTGGGAAGCGGTGACCTTGCGCTCGTCCCAGGGCTTCTGCGTGACGAAAATGGTGGCGGCGTTGTTGCGGAAGCCGCCGCCGAGGAAGTCGAAGCCGGTGAAGGCGACCACGTCCGCGTTAGCGGGATTCGACTTGATGATCTCGATCACCTCGCCCACCACCTTGTCGGTGCGCTGCAGCGTCGCGCCGTCGGGCAGGATCACCGCCGAGATGTAGAAGCCCTGGTCCTCTTCGGGCACCAGGCTGCCGGGCGTGATATGCCACAGCCCGGCGGTAATCGCCACCATGCCGGCAAACAGGATCACGCCCACGCTGCCGCGCCGGATCATCCACGCCACGCCGTCCGAATACCGGCCGGTGACCCGCGTGAACCAGCGGTTGAACGCGGTGAAGAACCGCCCCAGGTTCTGCGAGTGTTCCCGCTTGAGCATCGCCACGCAGAGCGACGGGGTCAGCGTGAGCGCCACCATGCCGGAAATCACCACTGCGATGGAAATGGTCACGGCGAACTGGCGGTAGAGCTCGCCGGTCAGGCCGCCGAGGAAGGCGATCGGCACGAATACCGCGCACAGCGTCAGCACGATGGCGATGATCGGGCTGGTCACTTCCTGCATCGCCTTGATCGCGGCCTCGCGCGCGTGCAGGTGCTCCTCGCGCATGATGCGCTCGACGTTCTCCAGCACCACGATGGCGTCGTCGACGACGATGCCGATCGCCAGCACCATGCCGAAGAGGGTCAGCGTGTTGATGGAATAGCCGAGCAGGAACAGGCCCGCGAAGGTGCCGATGAGCGACACCGGCACCGCGGCGATCGGGATCAGCGTGGCGCGCCAGTTCTGCAGGAACAGGAACACCACCAGCGTCACCAGCAGCATCGCCTCGGCGAGCGTGATCACCACCTCGCGGATCGACACCTCGACGAAGCGCGTGGTGTCGTACGGGATGGAATAGGTGAAGCCCGAGGGAAAGCGCTCGGACAGCCCGGCGACCGTCTTCTTCACGTTGCCGGCGACTTCCAGCGCGTTCGCGCCGGGCAGCAGGAAAATGCCGACCAGCGTGGCGGACTTGCCGTTGATGCGGCCGATGAAATCGTTGTCGCGCGAGGCGAGCTCGACGCGCGCCACGTCCCGCAGCCGCAGCGTCGAGCCGTCCGGATTGGCGCGGATGATGATGTTCTCGAACTCGCGCGGGTCGGCGAGGCGCCCCTTGGTGGTGACCGTGTAGACCAGTTCCTGCGGGCCGCCGATCGGGCTCTGGCCGATCTTGCCGGCGGCGAACTGGGCGTTCTGGTCGTTGACCGCGCGCAGCAGGTCGGCGGTGGTGAGCTTCAACTGGGTCATGCGGTCGGGCTTGACCCAGATGCGCATGGCGTAGTCCTTGGCGCCGAAAATCTGCACGTTGGTGGTGCCCGGCACGCGCTTGAGTGCGTCCAGCACGTTCAACGTCACGTAGTTGCTGGTGAAAAGGTCGTCGCGCGTGCCGTCGGGCGAGTAGAACGCCAGCACCTGCAGGAAGGCCGAGGAACCCTTCTCCACCGTCACGCCCTGGCGGCGCACTTCCTGCGGCAGGCGCGGCTCGGCCTGCTTGACGCGGTTATTGACGTTCAGCGCGGCCTGGTCGACGTTGGCGCCGATGTCGAAGGTGACCTGGATCTCGACCACGCCCTGCGAGGTCGAGGTCGAGCTCATGTAGATCATCTTCTCGATGCCGGTGATCTGGTTCTCGAGCGGCGCCGCCACCGTCTGCTCCAGCACTTCGGCCGAGGCGCCCGGGTACACGGCCCTCACCGTCACCACCGGCGGCGCGATTTCCGGGTACTGCGCGATCGGCAGCACCCGCATCGACGCGAGGCCCGCGATGAGGATGAAGACGGAGAGGACCGCCGCGAAAATCGGGCGGTCGATGAAGAATCTGGAGATCATTTCTTCTCCGGCGCTTTCTGTTCTTCGCCCTTCTTGTCGGCGCCTTTGGAAGGATCACCTTTCGACGGATCGCCCACCACCACCGGCGACCCCGGCGCGAAGATGCGCGCCACGCCGTCGACGATCACCTTGTCGCCCGCCTTGAGGCCCGACTGGATGATCCAGTCTTCGCCGGTCCAGTCGCCGACCTGCACCGGGCGCGGCTGCGCGGTGCTCTTGTCGTCGAGGACGTAGACGAACTTGCCCTGCGGGCCTTCCAGCACCGCGCGCTGCGGCACCGTGACCGCGTCGGGCCGCGTCGCGCCTTTCAGTGTCACGCGCACGAACTGGCCGGGACGCAGCACGCCCTTCGGGTTGGGGATCTCGGCGCGCGTCTCGCTCGTGCCGGTGGCGCCGGAAACGCGCACGTCCGAGAAATTCAGCCGGCCCGCGAGCGGATACGCGGTGCCGTCGGCGAGCTTCACCGTTACTTCAAAGCGGCCGTTCTTCGGCAACGCGAGCCGGCCCGCCTCGACTTCGCCGTTGATGCGCAGCTGGTCGTTGTCCGAAACGCCGAAACTCACCCAGATCGGGTCGACCTGCGTGACGCTGGTGAGCAGCACGTCCGGGCCAGACACCAGCGAACCCTCGGAGCGCTGCGCGCGGCCGGCGATGCCGGTCGCCGGCGACTCCACCTTCGTATACAGCAGGTTGAGCTGCGCCTCGGTCAGGCGCGCCCTGGCGGACTTGAGGTCGGCCTCGGCAATCGCTTCCGCGGAGGTCGCGTCGTCGAACTCCTTCTGGCTCACCGCCTTCTCGGCGTAGAGCGGCTTCAGGCGGGCCGCGTTCTTCTTCGCCTGCGCGAGGCGCGCCTCCGCGCCCGCCACGTCGGCATCGGCGCGTGCGCCCGCGGCGATGAAAGGCGCCGGGTCGATGGTGAACAGCGACTGTCCCTTCGTCACCGGGCCGCCTTCGACGAAATTGCGCGACAGCAGGATGCCGGTGACGCGCGCGCGCACTTCGACTTCGCGCGAGCCGAGGGTCTGGCCGGTGTATTCGAAGCTCGCCGGCAGCGTCTTCGGCTCGATGGCCATCACCGATACCTGAGGCGGGGGAAAACCGCCGTGGCCACCGCCGGACGGACCGCAGGCAGCCAGCAGCAATGCCGGCCAGAGAATGAAAAACTGTTTGATACGCATGGGTATTTTTAGGTTCTGAGATCGCGCGAGGGGCTGAATTTTACCCTCCGGATGCCCCGGGGATGTTGCAGTTGCACATGGAATTGCAATCCGTTTGTTTCGGCTGCCGTCAAACCTTCAGGTCGCGGGTTTCAGGGTGAACCGCGGAGGCGGGAAGGCAAGCGCGATCGCCACCGCGCCCAGGCCGACGGCGGACGAGCCGATGTAGAGCCAGGTGTAGGTGCCGAAGGCGTCGAAGATCCAGCCGCCGGCGAGCGGCCCGAGGGCCATGCCGAGGCTCGAAACCAGGCTCGCCGCGCCGACGACGCCGCCCATGATGCGCGGCCCGAAGTAGCCGCGCGCGAGCACCGCGTAGAGCGGCATCACGCCGCCGTATGCCATGCCGAAGACGAAGGATGTCGCGTAAAAGTCGGCGAGCCGGCTCGCAAAGACGAAGGCGCCCGCAGCAAGCGCCTGCACGAACAGGCCGCCGATGAGCACCCGCTTGGCGCCGTAACGGTCGCCGAGCACCCCGAACAGCACGCGCCCGCCGAGACCCGCCAGCCCCTCGAGGCTGTAGATGCTCACCGCCGCCATCGCCGGCACGCCGCAGAAAATGGCGTAGCTGATGGTGTGAAAGATCGGCCCGGAATGCATCGCGCAGCAGGCGAAATAGGTCGCGCCGAGCACGACGAACGGCAGGGAGCGCAGCGCCTTGCCAAGCGACATCTCGAGTCCGCCGCCCGCGCCCGGCATCGGCGCGCCCGCACCGGCAGGTTGCGCCGGCGGCTGGCGCACCAGCAGCGACGCCGGCACCATGACGAGGGCGCAGAGGGCGGCGATGGCGAGCTGCGCGCCGCGCCAGTCCGTTACCGTGAGCAGCCAGCTCGCGAACGGCGACAGGGTCAGCGGCGCCACTCCCACGCCCGCCGTGGTGAGTGAGACGGCCAGCGCGCGCCGCGCGTCGAACCAGTTGCTCACCACCGCGATGAACGGCGGAAAGAAGCTGCCAGCGGCGAAGCCGACGAGCAGGCCGTACGCGAGCTGGAATTCGAGCAGGCTGCCGGCCCGGCTCGCCAGCGCGAGTCCGAGGGAAAGCAGGACCGATCCCGCGAGCACGACGGGCCGTGCGCCGATGCGGTCGCTCAGCGTGCCCCAGGCGAAACCACCCATGCCCATGGCGAGAAACACCAGCGTCATCGCTCCCGAGATCCCGGCGCGCGACCAGCCGGTCGCCTCCGCCATCGGCTGCAGGAATACCGCGAGCGAGAACACCGCGCCGAAGGCGAGGCAGGTCATCAGCGCCCCCGCGGCGACGATCACCCAGCCGTAGTTGGTCCGCATGACAGTTCCCCTTTCTGGCCGGCATTGCCGGCACGAAGCAATCCGGCGATCAGCGCCGCAATGGCGGCGAACATCGCACCGGCGGCGAAGGCAAGCTGGTAGCCGCCGGTGAGCGCTTCCGGCACGCCGGCGCCGGAAGCGTGCAGGACCCCGGTGCGCGCGGCGGCAAGGCTGGCGAGCACGGCGAGGCCGAGCGCGCCGCCCATCATGAACGCGGTGTTGACGATGCCAGAGGCGAGCCCGGATTCCCCGGGGCCGACGTCGCTCATCGCGGCGAGCAGCACCGGGTTGAGCGCCATGCCGCAGCCCAGGCCCAGCAGCAGCATGCCGGGCAGCACGTGCACGGCGAAGCGCCCCTCGACCGGCGACACCGCGAAGAGCGCAAGGCCGAGCGCCGCGAGCAGCATCCCGGCGGCGACCGGCAGGCGCAGGCCGAAGCGCATCACCATCCAGGCCGACAGGCCGAGCGAAAAGGCGGCCATGATGATGTTGGAAGGCAGGAAGGCGAGTCCGATCTGCAGCGGGCTGTAGTCGAGGACGAGCTGCATGTAGAGCGCCGAAATGAAGAACCAGGCGAACATGCCGGCCGCCCACAGCACGCCGACCACGTTGGCGACCGCGATGTTGCACAGGCGGAACAGGCCGAGCGGCATGAGCGGGTTGCGCACCTTCGCCTCGATGCCGATGAAGATCGCGAACAGCGTCGCTGCACCCAAAAGCAGGCCGAGGGTCTGCGCCGACAACCATCCCGCCTCATTGCCATTCACGATGGCGTAGACCGCGAGCATCAGCGACAGGGTCACCGTCACCGCGCCGGCGACATCCAGGCGCCCGCCCGCGGACTTGCCGCGATCCGCAGTTGCATCTTCGGGCAGCAGCACGAGGCACAGCGCGTAAACCGCCACGCCGATCGGCAGGTTGACGAGGAATATCCAGTGCCAGCTGAAGGCGCCCGTCAGCAGGCCGCCGACCAGCACGCCGATGCTGCCGCCGGCGGCGCAGACGAAGCCGTAGATGCCCATCGCCTTCGCCTGCTCGGCCGGTTCGGCGAAGAGGTTCATGATGAGCGACAGCGCGATCGCCGAAACCACCGCGCCGCCCAGCCCCTGCACCGCACGCGCGGCGATCAGCAGCCCTTGCGAGTTCGCCATGCCGCAGACGAGCGATGCCAGCGTGAACAGCGTAAGCCCGGCGAGGAACATGCGCCGCTGGCCGAAGAAATCGCCGAGGCGCCCGCCCAGCAGCAGGAAGCCGGCGTAGGTCAGCATGTAGGCGTTCACCACCCAGACCAGCGACGTCTCGGTAAAGCGCAGGTCCGCGCGGATGGAAGGCAGCGCGACATTCACGATCGTCGTGTCGAGGACGATCATCAGCTCTCCCAGGCAAAGCAGGTAGAGCGCCAGCCAGCGCTTGTCGCCGACGGTCTTCGGCATCAGCCGGCGGGCACCGCTACATCGCCTGCGGGACGATGACCATCCAGCCCACGCCGAAGCGGTCGGTCAGCATGCCGAAGCGCGGCGAGAAGAAGGTCTTCGCGAGCGGCATCTGCACCTTGCCGCCGTCCACGAGCGCGGCGAACAGCTTGTCGGCTTCGGCTGCGTTTTTCGCATCGACCGAAAGGCAGAAGCCCTGGAAACTGGGCTTGTTGCCGCAGTTGCCGTCGGAGGCCATCACCAGCGTTTCGCCGACGCGGAACGCGGAGTGCATGACCTTCTTCTCGGCGCCGGGCGGGATCATGCCCGGCGGCATCGGATCGGGACTGTCGGCATAGCGCATCAGCATCTCAACCTTGATGGCGAGCGTCTTCTTGTAGAACTCGATGGCCTCTTCGCAGCGGCCGTCGAAAAACAGGTAGGGCTGGGCTTGCATGAAGTCTCCTTATTTCTCGGCGATGGATTTGAGGTTGGCGAGCCCGGTCTCGAACTGCCCGCCGATCATCCGGTCCATGTTGATCACGACGCCCATCAGCTTCGACATGTAGGGACTCGGGCCGAACATGGCCCAGTTGACCGTGGTGACCCCGTCCTTGCGCGCGAGCGTGAACTCGGCGGTATTGTGGCCTTCGAAGGGTTTGAAGAAATCCAGCTTGATGACGATCCTCGACCCGGGCGCCGACTCGAGGATTTCCATGCGCCCGGCGCCCACCTTGTTGTTGCCTTCCCAGGCGTACACCGCGCCCTTGCCGCTGGCGGCGCCCCTGTAGGTCCGCTTCAGCGCCGGGTCGATCCCTTCCCAGGGCGACCAGGAGGTCCACAGGCGGAGGTCGTTGATCAGGGCAAAAATCTTCTCGGGCGGCGCGCTGATGCCCGCCGAACGCTCGACGCGGAACGTGCCGGGCCGGGTGGCGGCGTAGACCAGCACCGCGGCGATCGCGAGGACCAGCACCGGAAGAAGGATCTTCAGCATGCGTCAGCCTTTCTGCAGGTACCCGGTGAGCTGTTCCATGGTGCCGGTCCAGCCAATGGTCATGCCGGCGCGTCCCGCTTCGAAGGTGGCGATCTCCACCGCGGAGGCGTTGATGGGCAGCCATTCCAGGGTCAGCGTGGTCTTGCCGCCCTGCTCGGCGAAGGTCGTGGTGGACTGCATTTCGAGCGGCCAGGTCGGCGCCATCGGGTGGCGCGTGATGCCGCCCGCGGCGTCGGAGAACGAATTCACCAGCACCAGGCGCTCCGGCGCCTTGATTTCGTGGAACGTCCACTTGCCCCACATCTCCTGCCCGGTCGGGGTGCGCATGCCGTAGTGATAGGAGCCGCCCGGGCGCAGGTCCATCTTCGCGGCGATCACCGTGAAACCCGCCGGACTGAACCATTGCTTGAGGCGCTCGACCTCGGTCCACGCCGCCCAGACGCGGCCGCGCGGCGCATCGAACACGCGCGAAATGACGAATGGTTCAACTGTTCTCATATTTGTCGTGATGCCGTACCCAGGCCATGGTGAATTCCAGCTTGTCTTCGTCGCGCCCCTTTGGCGCGATGTCCAGCCAATTGTAGGCGCCGAGCATGATGTCCAGGCCGCGTGCGTAGGTCGAATAGGTGTGGAATACGCTTCCGTCCTCATCCTTGCAGAACACGCTGGCGCCGGGAAGTTCTTCCATGCGCGCTTCGCTCAGATCGAAGTTGTACTCGACCTTGCGCTTGCCGATGTCCTCCTTGCGCACGGAAACGTGGAAATCGAAATTGAAATCGTCGCCGTGCGACGACAGCCACGGAAAATTCCACCCCATGCGCCTGCGAAACGCCTCGATCTCCGCCAGCGGCGCGCGCGAAACGGCGACGAAGCTCACGTCGCGCGCGGCTAGGTGCGGCAGCGCGCCTTCAAAATGATCGGCAAGGAAGGAACAGCTCTTGCAGCCCGCTTCCCAGCCCGGCCCCAGCATGAAGTGATAGACGATCAGCTGGCTCTTCTTGCCAAAGAGACCGGCAAGGGTCGCCTTGCCGTCCGGGCCGTCGAAGACGTACTCCTTCTCCATCCGGACCCAGGGCAACTCGCGCCGCTGACGGGCGAGTGCGTCGCGCTCGCGGCTGAACGCCTTCTCCCTGGCGAGAAGCGCCTTGCGCGCTTCCAGCCATTCGTTTCTTGCGACGACCTTGTTCGGCATGACTTTCTCCTATAGGTCCACGACGATCTTGAAACCGCCGAAGATCATGCGTTTCGCGTCGAAGGGCAGGCCCTCGGGATTCATCATCGCGGCAAGGCGTTTGTCCTTCATAACCTTGGCCATCACGCGGTCGCGGTCCTTGCGGGACTTGTAGACGATCCACGAGAACCAGACGACCTCGCTGCCTTTCAGCTTGACGCTGCGCGGGAACGAGGTGCGCTTGCCCCATTTGACGTCGTCGGCAACGCACTCCCGGTATTCAAGCGCGCCGTGCTCGCGCCAAACCCTGCCGGCCTTGCGCGCCATGGCGCGGTAGGCCTGCAGGCTGCGCTTCGGTACCGGCACGACGAATCCATCGGCATAGCTCATGATTTTGCTTCTCCTTTGAGAAATTGTTCCAGCTTGATGAAGGTTTCGCTCCAGCCCCGCTTGTGGCCGTCGCGCGCCGCTTCATCGAAGAACTGCTCGTGCCGGAACTCGAAGTCGGTGCCGCTGCCCTCGGGCCGCAGCAGGATGGTGATCTGCGAGACGCGCTCCGGCGTGGTCCTCGGCCAGCACCAGCTGAAGACGAGCTTGCGGTGCGGCTGCATCTCTTTGTAGACGCCCGTCGCTTCGTGTTCATTGCCGTCCGGGCCGCCGAAGACGAGGCGAAAGCGCCCGCCGGCGCGCAGATCGAGGTCGGCGACCGAGACCGCCGCCGGGCCGCCCGGGCCGAACCACTGCCTCAGCGCTTGCGGGTCGGTCCACGCCCGCCAGACTTTCTCCGGCGCGACGGGAAACGTCCGATGGAGGGTGAGCGCGGGCTTTTCGACGGATTCGTCGACGGGTTTGCCGGTGTTAATGCTGGCTTGTTCCATGTCTGCAGTTCCTCTTGCTGGTACAGGTAGCGGGCGAGCGAATCGAGCTTGTCGCTCCAGAATTTTTCGTAGCGCGACATCCATGCGGAGGCCGTCTTCATCGGCTGGGCGGACAGCTCGCAGCTCACTACCCTGCCCTCCTTCGAGCGCGCGATCAGGCCGGCGTCCTCGAGCACGCGCAGGTGCTTCATGAAGCCCGGCAGCGACATGCCGTGCGGCGCCGCCAGCTCGCTCACCCCGAGGCTGCCGCCGCTGAGCGACTCCAGCACGCCGCGGCGCGTCGGATCGGCGAGCGCGGAGAACACGCTGTCGAGGACGGCCTGCCTGGCGGCCGGTTCTTCATACTTAACCATAAGGTTCAGTATTAATCAGCCCGGCGGCCGTGTCAAGCGCCCTAAAATGCCCGCGTGAACTCAAGGCCTTATGAAGACCTGACGCCGGACGCGGTGCTCGATGCGCTGGAGAGCATCGGCCTGCGCGGCGACGGGCGCATGCTCGCGCTCAACAGCTACGAAAACCGCGTCTTCCAGATCGCCCTGGAAGACGATTCCTACGTGGTCGCCAAGTTCTACCGCCCCGGGCGCTGGAGCGACGCGCAGATCCTCGAGGACCACGCGTTCTCGCTCGACCTGTCCGGCAGGGAAATCCCCGTCGTCGCCCCGCTCGAGATCGGCGGCAGCACGCTGCACGCGTTCTCGGGATTCCGTTTCGCGGTGTTCCCGCGCCGCGGCGGCCGCTCGCCCGAACTCGAGGACGAAAAGGTCCTGGAGTGGATCGGGCGGTTCCTCGGGCGCATCCATGCCGTCGGCGGCGCCCGGCCGTTCAAGGCGCGCCCGGCGCTGAACATCGAAACCTTCGGCACCGAGCCGCGTGACTGGCTGCTTGCCTCCGGCATGGTTCCCGAGGACCTGAAGAACACCTGGGTAACCACCGTCGATCTTGCCTTGCAGGGGGCTGGAGCCTGGCTTGAAAGGATAAAAACCCGCCAACTGAGGCTGCATGGCGACTGCCACGCCGGCAACATCCTGTGGACCGAGGGCGGCAATCGCGCCGAAACGCTCGGCGGCCCGCATTTCGTCGACCTTGACGATGCGCGCATGGGCCCCGCGGTGCAGGACCTCTGGATGCTGCTCGCCGGCGACCGGCAGACCGCGACCAGGCAGCTGCGCGCCCTGCTCGAGGGCTACGAGCAGTTTCACGGCTTCAGCCGGGAAGAGCTGGGCCTCATCGAGCCGCTGCGCACGCTGCGCCTCGTCCATTACTCGTACTGGCTGGCGCGCCGCTGGGACGATCCGGCGTTTCCCGCGGCGTTTCCCTGGTTCGGCACCACGCGCTACTGGCAGGACCGTATCCTGGAACTGCGCGAACAGACGTCGGCGATGAACGAAGAACCGTTGTCCGTATAATTCACGGCTTTTTTTCGCGACACTGGGGACTCCGCAGCACATGATTCTGTTCGCCGCCACCGTATTTGCCAGCGCGTTCCTGCTGTTCCTGGTGCAGCCGATCATCGCCAAGCAGATCCTGCCCTGGTTCGGCGGCAACGCCTCGGTGTGGACCGTCTGCATGGTGTTCTTCCAGCTGGTGCTGCTCGGCGGCTACGCCTACGCCGACGCCCTCAGCCGCCGGCTCGCGCCGCGCGCGCAGGCGATCGCGCACTCGGTGCTGCTCGCCGCCAGCCTCGCCTTCCTGCCGATCCTGGCGTCGGAAGCCTGGAAGCCCGCGCCCGATACCGAGCCGGCGCTGCGCATCCTGCTCTTGCTTGCCTCGACCATCGGCCTGCCCTACTTCCTGCTCTCCACCACCGGGCCGCTGGTGCAGTCCTGGTTCGCGCGCAGTTTTCCCAGCGGCACTGTGTACCGCCTGTTCGCGCTGTCGAACCTCGCTTCGCTGATCGCGCTGGTCGCCTACCCGCCGGTCATCGAGCCCGCGTTCACGCTGCAGAGCCAGTCGTACGCCTGGAGCGCGCTCTACGCCGTGTTCGCCGTCTTATGCGCCTGTTCCGCCTGGAAAGCAGCGGGGAATCCCGTTGCGATGAAGGATTTTTCCTCGAAAAAAAACGAAGGAACGGAGCAATCCGCGCCGCGCGCTTCCGACTACGCCCTGTGGCTCGCGCTGTCGGCGCTGGGTTCGCTGATGCTGCTCGCCACCACCAGCCACATCACGCAGAACGTCGCCTCGGTGCCGCTCGTCTGGATCGTGCCGCTGGTGCTGTACCTGCTCTCCTTCATCCTCGTCTTCGACGTCACCGGCGCGCGCGGCCGCAGCGGCTGGTACTCGCGCAAGTGGGGCCTGCCGCTGCTCGGCATCCTGCTGCTGGCGATGTCCTGGACGCTGTACGACAACCTCGGCGTGATGAAGATCCGCTACGCCATCGCGCTCTACTGCGCGGGCCTCTTCGTCGCCTGCATGTTCTGCCACGGCGAACTCGCCGCGATGCGGCCGGCGCCGCGCTACCTGACGCGCTTCTACCTGATGGTGTCCATCGGCGGCGCCGCCGGCGGCCTGTTCGTCGGCCTCATCGCGCCGCGCGTGTTCCACATCTTCCTCGAGCTGCCGATCGCGCTCATCGCCTGCGGCGCGCTCGCCGCGCTGCTGACTTGGCGCACTGCTCGTGAGCCGGCGCCTGGCGGGCTCGCCTACGCCGTGCCGGTGGTCGCGCTCGCGGTGACCGGCGTCGTCGCCTGGCACGTCTACCAGTACGTCGCCTACATCGGCACCAACGCCATCCTGATGACGCGCAATTTCTACGGCGTGCTGCGCGTCAAGGAATACGACCGCGGCGACGACGGCAAACTCACCCGCGCGCTGGTGCACGGCGTCATCAACCACGGCTGGCAGTACGTCGACCCGGCGACGCGCGCGCAGCCGATCAGCTACTTCGGCCCGGGCTCCGGCATCGCCAAGGCGCTCGACTTCTACAACGGGCGGCCGCGGCGCGTCGGCATCATCGGCCTGGGCGTGGGCTCCTTCACCGCCTGGGGAAAAACCGGCGACTACTTCCGCATCTACGAACTCGACCCCGAGGTGGTCAAGATCGCGCGCGAGCAGTTCTGGTACCTGCCCGACGCCAAGGCGAGGATCGACGTCGTCGTCGGCGACGGGCGCCTCAACATGGAGCTCGACCCGCCGCAGAACTTCGATCTGATTTCCGTGGATGCCTTCTCCAGCGACGCCATCCCGATCCACCTGCTCACCCGCGAGGCGCTGCAGGCCTACAGGCGACACCTCGCGCCCGGCGGCGTCATCGTCTACAACGTCACCAACCGCTTCGTGAACCTGCCGCCGCTGCTGAAGCTGGTGGCCGAGGCCGAGGGCATGAAAGTCCTACTGATGGAAGACGACCCCACGGACGAGAAGTATTCCGGCACTTCCTACGTCCTGGTGAGCGACAACCCGAATTTCCTCGCCGACCAGCGCTTCGCCGACGCCAGCGACATCGAGCCCATCAAGGGCCTGCAGACCTGGACCGACGGCTTCAACAACCTGTTCAAGGTCGTTCGCTAGCCGGGAATCTCGACCTCGACGAGTTGCGCTAGAAGGACGAGGGATTCCTGCCAGCCGAGGTAGCAGGCCTCGGTCGGAATGGCAGCAGGTATCCCTTCCTGCACCACGCTCACCTCGGTGCCGCAGAAAACCTTCTTCAGGGATACGGTCGTCTGCATTTCTCCGGGCAGATTCGGATCGTCGAATTTGTCCGCGTGGCGAATGCGTTCATTCGGCACCAGCTCCTGAAACTTTCCGCCGAACGAGTGGCCATGGCCCGTGGAGAAGTTCGTGAACGACATCTTGTAGGTGCCGCCGATCTTCGCATCCAGATGGTGAACCTTCCCGGTAAAGCCGTTCGGCGGGAGCCACTTGGCCATTGCGTCAGCGTCGAGAAACGCCCGATAGATTCTCTCAGGCGGAGCACGGAGCACACGGTGGAGCCGGACGATGTTTGTGGACATGATTGTTTCGCCTCTCGATGTGTTTGTGATAACTAACGAGTATTAGTTGACTTACTAGTTGCCATTTATGATCGGTGTGCAAGAGGCCAATCACGCTCTTTTTTTCGAAAAGTCTTTTAGACGCACATCCTCAGCTCAATTAAACGAACCCGGGCAAACCACCTCGCGTCAGGATCAGTTCGGCCGTCGTCGCTGTAGCAACGCCCACCGACATAGCCTACACCTCCGGACTGGGTCCCCGCCTGCGCGAGGACGACGGAATTGTCGAGAGAACGACGGTATTTATCTTTTACTCCGGAAGATCATCCAGAGCGTTGTCGAGATGGGCGACGTCGGCCCAGGAGCGGACCTGCCAGCCGGTCGGCGTGAGTTCGACGCGGTTGAGGCCGGCGTTGGGAATGCCGAATTCGCGATGCGCGCTGAGCGGCAGGCCGGTGACGAAGCGGTAGAGCTTGTCCAGCACGCCGCCGTGCGTGAAGACGAGAACGCTTTGGCCTTCGTGTTCTTTGGCGATCTTTGAAATGACGGCGATGCTTCTCACGGAAAAATCCTTCAGGCTCTCGCCGGTCTGGAACGCGTAGTCGGGTTCGCGAGCTTCGAAGCGGGCGTAGTCCTCCGGGAAACGGGTCTTCACTTCGGCGTAGGTCAGGCGCTCGAAAATTCCATAATGTCTTTCCCTCAGGCCTTTTTCCAAAAGCACTTCCAGGGAAAGCAGATTCGCGGTCGGCCGCGCCGTCTGCCGCGCGCGGGAAAGGTCGCTCGAATAGATGGCGTCGAACTTTTCCCGCGCAAGGACTTTCGCCGCCGCCGCGGCCTGCGCCAGCCCGATGACGTTCAGCGGCACGTCGAGTTGCCCCTGCACGCGGTGCTCGGCGTTCCAGGCAGTCTCGCCGTGCCGCACGACGCAAAGACGCGTGGTCATCGCCTGCCCACGCCCATCGAAGCGATGGCGCCGACGACGATGAAGGCGCCGGCGACCTGCAGCGGCGCCACTGCCTGGCCGAGGATCGCCCAGGCGAGCCCGAGCACGGCGATGGGCTCGAAGTTGAGCACCGCCATGTTGTTGACCGCGCCCAGGCGCGGCAGCACCACGAACAGCGAAGTAATCGCGGTGCCGTAGAACACGGTCAGCAGCGCGAGCCCGATCCAGCCGGTGCCGTCCGCGGGCAGCACGAATCCGCCCGTCGCGACGCCGCCGGTAAAGGTCACCACCGCGACGACGCTCATGGTGAGAAAGCTGCGCAGGCGGCCGTCCATGGCGCCCATCCAGCGCGTGGTGAGCAGCATCGCAGCGGCGAAGGAGAGCGAGGCGCCGCTCGCCCACAACACGCCCGCGCCGATCTCCGCCCAGCGCCCGGCAAAGCCGGATAGATGCGCCCCGCTTTTCCCGAGCACATCGAGCGCCAGCGCGAGGCCGGCGAGCGCGATGGGCATGGCGATAAGCACGCGCGGCCGCGGCCGCTCGCCGCCCGAGGCCCAGGAAAGGAGCGAGAGCGTGAGCGGATGAGTGTTGAAGGCGAGCAGCGCGAGTGCGACGGGAATGCGCGCGACCGCCGAATACAGGCAATAGCTCTGGACGGTGAGCAGGAGGCCGACGACCAGGGCGCGGCCTTTCCTTTCCACTCTCAGGGAAACACCGCTGAAGAGAAGCAGGGCCAGCACGAACAGCGCGGTGCCGGCGGATCGCACGACCACCGCCGTGGTCACGTTGGTGCCGTGCTCGAAGGCGACCCGCGCTGCGATATGGTTGCTGCCGAAAATCGTCGCGATGATCAGCAGCAGGACGATCCCGACCCAGCGGGGCGGCGGCTGGCCGGACGGCACAGGTCAGTCGGGCTTGATGTTGTTGTCTTTGATGGCCGTGCGGGTGGACCGACGCGCGGCTAGCGCTTGAAAGCCGCCGCGAAGGCGACGCCCGGCTGGGCGGTCGCGAAGACATTTCCCGCGACTGCGAGCCCCGCGCCTTGCGGGCCGACGAAAACGGCGGCCATATTGCCGGTCGCCGTGCCCCCGCACGTTCCGCCGCAGGTGCCGGTGAGCGACATGTTGCCAGCAACCGGGGACGCGTTGGTGAACGTGCAGCCGCTCGTGCAGCTGGTGAGCGAGTAGGTCGCCGTGCCCACCGACATGCTCAGCGGCGTGACGACCGCCAGCGTGCCCGAGGTGGCGCCGAAGCCGACGTTGAACGAGCCACCGGTGAACGTCCCGACCGTCCCGCTGGTGCTGACCGGATTCGGGCCGCCCGCGTACGAATAGAGGAAAGTGCCGCTGGTGGGCACGACGGCGCCGGCGGCGCCCAGCACGTACGGGACGCCGGTCCCCGGGCTGATCGTGACGTTGCCCGGCGAGCCGATCACCTGCGTGCTGCCGGTCCAGCGGCCCCAGTTCATGGTGCTGCCGTCGACCAGCGCGACGCTGCCCGTCTCGACGATGGTGCCGGTGCTCAGGTTGCCGCTCGGAAACGTGACCCCGTCCCCGAAAGCGACCAGATTGCTGCCGGAGAGGGTCACCTGGTTGGAATTCAGGGTCGCCGTGTTGGCGATGCTGGGCGCCGCGTTGCCGAAGGCCAGTTGGCCGGTCGTGCCCGCGCCCGGCGGCGGGCCCGGCGTGAAGCTGGACGCGTTGAACGCGTTGAGGAACACGACCGAGCCGCCTTTAGTGCCGTCGACGCCGCCGCCCACCGCGGAGAATTCGTAGCCCACCGGCCCGGTGAGGCCCACGCTGAAGCCGCCGCTGGCCGAACCCGAGGCGCAGCCGCCGCCGGCACAGGATCCCGAGAGGGAACCGCCGAATTCGCCGCTGTTCGACGAGTTGGTCGGGCTGGCCGTGCCGCTCAGGCTGAAGCTGGCGCTGCCGAACGTGCCGACGCTGGGAAACAGCATGGAAAGAAAATACTGCACGCTGCGCGACGTGAAGTTGATCGTCATCGACGTGCTGCTTATGCTGCCCACGTTGCCGGAAGCGTCGATCGGCTTCGGGCCGCCGGCATAGGTATAGGTGGCGGTGCCGCCCAGATTGGCGATTTTCTGGTCGTTGCCGCCGGCCGCGTCGTTGATCGTGCCGAACAGCAGGGGAACGTTGGAAATGGTCCCGCTGCTGGAGACAAGGCTGAAATTGCCGGTCCAGCGGCCGTAGACGAACGTTCCTCCGTCGGACATCGCAATGGTGCCGGTATCGGTGATGCTGCCGCCGCCCAGCGAGCCGGATGGAAACACCCCGGCGGTGCCATAGCTCAGCAACTGGTTCTGGGAATTGTAGGTGGCGCCCTGGTGGTCGTCGAACACCACATCCGCGTTGGAGAAGGGGAACGGGAACGGATACACCACCACGAAGCCGGTTGCCGGCGTCAGCACGGCCGGCGTTCCCTGCGCATTCAGGTTCTGGGTGGCGACGAACTGCAGTTGCGGCAGGGCATCGGGCACGCTCCCCGGACGGCTTTCCTGCGCGGCGCCGCCGGCCGTCGCCTGCTCGCCGCCCGTGCCGCCCGGCGCGCCTTCGCTCGCGCGCTGCCGGCGGCCCTCGGGGCGGCTGGCGACGAAACCCGGCGAGATCAGCAGCAGTTCCACCGCGCTGCGCCGGTCGTTGACGAAGAAGTTGTCGTTGGTGCCGAGCAGCTTGCGGTCCACGTCGTTCGACACTTCGATGCGGTTGGTGCCGTGCGATTGGCCGATCACCCGCCCGTACAGCCCGTCCTTGGCGGGCGAGCCGTCGGCGTTGCGGCAGTCGCCCGCGCACAGCGTCGCCGCGTAGTCGGTGCCGCGGATACCGACCGTGGCGGTCGGCGTCACCATCTTGTATTCCTCGTTGTGGACGCGCCCGATCAGCCCGGTGAGCGCGCGGAAACCGCCCTTGACCAGGCCGAACACCGCGCTGTCGCCGCCGTCGCCCTTGCCGGAGAAGCGGAATTCGTCGATGCGCAATTCGCTGTTCTCGCGCATCGAGACAAAGCTGTCGTCCTGGAAGCGCACCTGCAGGTTCGTTGCCGGGCCCGTCCTGAGCAGGTCCTTGTCCTGCACCGCTGCCCCGAAGGCGAGCTTGACGACCTGGCCGCCGCGCACTGCGGAAGCATCTCCCGCCGCGAGCACCACCCGGCCGATGTCGGCCGCCTCGATGCGGCCCGCCGCGGCGAGCGCGAAGGCGAGGACGAACATGCGCAGGGAGAGGGTCATGGGGAGCCCTTCAGAATTCGTAGCGTAGTTTGACGGCGTAAATGTTGCGCTGGTATTCGTAGAGCTCGAGGTTCGATTTGTTGCTCGACAGGGTCACTTCGCCGCGCATGCTCAGCTGGCGGGAGAACGCGTAGCTGGCGACGGCGTCCAGGGCGTAGTAGTCGTCCTGGCGCGTGGCCAGCAGCAGGATGTCCGGGCCCTGGTAGCGGCTCTTCTGGTAGGTCGCCCCCACCGACAGCCCCCATTTCGGCGCCGGCGTCACCGCGAGGGCGACCCGCCCGCCGTACATGTCGCGCCCCAGGTCCGGGCGGTTCCTCACGTTGTGCTCGTTGCCGATATTCGCGGTGGCGGTGAACAGCGGCTGGTAGTTGCCGATGAACGCCTTGCGGTAGCTGAGGCCGACCGCCTGGAAATCGGCGTCCCGCGGCTGGTTGTCGCCCGTGTAGCTCAGCCGCGCCAGCTGGATGAACGGGCCGATCGTCTGCAGTTCGTCCAGCTGGTGGTGCAGCTCGCCGGAGACGCCGTCGAGCGCGCGGAAGCGCTTGTGGTCCACCTCGACATCCGCATGCGACGCCGTCAGGCGGTAGAGGTTCTGCTCCTTCACGTACGCCAGCCCGCCGTTCAGCGCGATGTTGTTCTGGTCGAACTGGGAGGCGAAATTGTTGGCGTTGTACTTGCCGTCCAGCTGGCCGTTGGCGAAGAGCGAAAGCCCCGGGTAGATCGGATGGCTGACGCTGCCCCCCACCGCCAGCCAGGTGAAATCCGACGGCGCCTTGACGCCGTTCTGGCCGACCACCACGCTGCCGAAGACGGGCAGGTTGATCCCCGGGCTGCCGACGCCGCCGTTGGCGTTGCTGTCGTGGCCGAAGCCCAGCTCGACGAACGCGCCGGTGGTCGTCTTGTACGCCGATTCGCGCGAGCGGAGCGCGCTCATGAAGCGCTCGATGTTGGCGGCGACGCCCGGCGGCGGATTGGCCTTCAGCACGCCTTCGAACTCCTCGCGCGCCCGGGCGTCCTCGCCGAGCACGAAGTAGCCGCGCGCCAGTTCCAGCCGTGCCTCGAGATTCCCCGGGAAATTCACCACGTAGCGCTCGAGCGCCAGTACCCCCTCGCCCGCATGGCCGCTGTCGATCGCGGCGACGCCGAAATAGAAGTCGAACGCGGGCAGGCCGATCTGGTCCGGGTTCTGCTTGCCGAGCGCGTACGCCGCGGCGGCGTCCTGCCGCTCGACGAGCGCCTTGATGTCGTCGGCGGGCGCCGCGAGCAGCGCCGGGGCGAACGCCGTCGCGGCGAACGCCGCCAGCGCCACAATTGCCCCTTTTTCCCCCGCCATAGCGGCGAATCTTAGCAGCGGACATCCCGTTCTGGCACACTAAATCGATCGCAAGGAGGTTAAAAAACATGAAACCGTTCGATCTCGCCGGCCGCGTCGCCATCGTCACCGGCGGCAACGGCGGCATCGGCCTGGGAATGGCGCGCGGCCTGGCCGCCGCGGGCGCGAAAGTGGTGGTCGCCGGCAGGAACGCGGCGAAGAGCGCCGCCGCCGCGAAGGAAATCGGCGGCGTCGCCATCGAGGCCGACGTCCTCAAGGAGGCCGACTGCCGCGCCCTCATCGAAAAGACGGCCGCGCAGCTCGGCCGGCTCGACATCCTGGTCAACAACGCGGGCATCAACGTCCGCAAGCAGCCGCAGGAATACTCGCTCGCCGAATGGCACCGGGTGCTCGACAGCAACCTCACCAGCGCCTTCGCCTGCTCGCAGGCCGCCTACCCGGAAATGCTGAAGGCCGGCGGCGGCAAGATGATCAACATCGGCTCGATGATGTCGATCTTCGGCGCCTCGTTCACCACGCCCTACGCCGCGTCCAAGGGCGGCATGGTGCAGATGACGCGCGCCATGGCCTGCGCCTGGGCGAAGGACAACATCCAGGTGAACGCGGTGCTGCCCGGCTGGATCGACACCGAGCTCACGCAGGGCGCGCGCAAGGCCGTCGCCGGCCTGCACGAGCGCGTGCTCGCGCGCACGCCCGCGGGACGCTGGGGCGAGCCGGCGGATTTCGCCGGCATCGCCGTGTTCCTCGCGAGCGCGGCCTCGGATTTTCTTACCGGCACCGCCATCCCGGTCGACGGCGGCTATTCAGTGCAGGGCTGAGCCGCCCCTGCGGCGCCTACTTCCGCGCCGGCGCGAGCAGCGTCAGCCCCGACGTGTCGGCCTCGCCCTTCGCCGGATCGACCAGCTCGGGGTGGATGTAGGAATCGAAGAACCCGCTGCTGAACTTCACGTATTTCTTCTCGCCGGCGGCGACGGAGAAATTCGCCACTCTCGAGGTCGATGTCGTCGTCGCCGCATAGCTCCCCGGCGGGACATCCCTGTAGAGCAGGCCGCGCCGGTCGAGCTTGCCGACTTTTTCGCCGTTCAGCAGCACGTCGGGCGTGTAGGCATCGCCCAGCACGCTGGTGCGGTAGAAGAACACGCGCCCCTTTCCCGGCTCGATGGGGGGAAAGACCTGCGCGCTCCCCATGAACGGCAGCGTGCCGGAGCACGCCGACACGGCGAGCAAAAGCATGAAACAGAATATCCCGGTGGATTTCATCGATCGGCCAGGGTGCATTTTCCGTTATTGATGACGACGGCATCGCCGCGCTCGGGGATACGGCAACGGAAGGAGACGGTCCTGCCGTCGACCCAGATGTCGGTGGCGATGGCCTCGCCGGGATAGACCGGCGCCGAGAAGCGAACGTCGAATCCGGCGATCCTCTTGGGGTCGTAGGCAGCGACCGTCTGCAGGATGGCCCGGCAGGCAATGCCGTAAGTGCAGAGGCCGTGCAGGATCGGCACCGGGAAACCCACGCGCTTCGCCAGGTCCGGATCCGCATGCAGCGGATTGCGGTCGCCGTTCAGCCGGTAGAGCAGCGCCTGGTCCTTGCGCGTCTGCAGAGTCGCAGTCGCGTCGGGTTTGCGATCCGGAATCGGATGCGGCTGCGGCCCGGAACCCGAGGGACCGCCGAAGCCGCCGTCGCCGCGCGCAAAGGTCGATCCGAGCAGCGTGAACATCGGCTTGCCGTCGGCCGCCGACTTCACGACGGCCTCGGTGTAGATGACGGCACCCTTGCCCGCGCCCTTGTCGTAGGCCGCGGTGACGCGCGAACTGGCGATCAGTTCGCCTTCCGGGGGCAGCGGCCGGTGCAGCGTCAGGTGCTGCTCGCCGTGCACCACTTTCGTGTAGTCGTAGCCGCAGTCCTTCAGCAGAGGGATCCGCGCGAGCACCGTCGCCATGGACGGCACGGTCTTCAGCGCAGGGTGTTCGGCCGGGTTTTCGTACACGTACGGCAGCTCGTCCCGGTTCAGGGGATCGGCACCCATGCCGATGCCGATGGCGTACAGCATCGTCTCGCGGTCGGTGTACTTGAAGCGGTCGCCGTCGCGCTTCAGGGCCATCAGTCGCTCGTAGTTCAGCGCCATCGGGTTCTCAGTCCAGTTCCAGACCGTCCATGCCGGAATTTTTCCGCACCTTCGGCAGCATCTCGCGGATCAGCCGGCCCGCTTCCACCGGATCGGCCACCTGCGGCACCTCCGCGCCGCGCCGCCAGCCCTCGCAGACGGCGATGCGCCCGACGCCCGCCTGGATCACTCGGCCGGTGATGTCCTGCGCCAGCTCGCTCGCGAGATAGGTGACGACGGGCGACACCCACTTCGGATCGCGCATCGCGCGCTGCTCCTCGGTCACCGCGCGCAGGCCCTCCGTCATGCGCGTCTGCGCGGAGGGCGAAACCGCGTTCACCGTGACACCGATGCGCTTCAGCTCGCGCGCGGCGATGAGGGTGAAGGCCGCGATGCCCGCCTTCGCCGCGCCGTAGTTCGACTGCCCGACGTTGCCGTAGATGCCCGAGGTCGAGGTAGTGTTGATGATCCGCCCCATCACCGGATCGCCGGTTTTCTTGTGGATCTCGCGCCAGTGGGCGGCGGCGTGCCGCGACGGCGCGAACGTGCCCTTCAGGTGCACCTGGATCACCGCGTCCCATTCCTCCTCGCTCATGTTGACGAGCATCCGGTCGCGCAGGATGCCGGCATTGTTGACGACGACATCGAGCTTGCCGTAAGCCTCGATCGCGTGATCGATCATGTGCTTCGCGCCGGCCCAGGAGCCGACGTCGTCGCCGTTGACGATCGCTTCGCCGCCCGCCTTCCTGATGTCGGCAACCGTCTGCGCGGCGAACGAATCGTCGCGGCCGGTGCCGTCCACGTTCGCGCCGAGGTCGTTCACCACCACCTTCGCGCCGTTCGCCGCAAGCAGGAGGGCGTGCTCCCGCCCCAGGCCGCGGCCCGCGCCCGTGACGATCGCAACCCTGCCTTCGCACAATCCCGGCATCAGCGCCGGCCCTTCTTCACGAAATCGAGCGAGGCCTGGAACAGGTCGAGATCCTTCGCATAGTCCGCCGCGTCGGCGCGCCTGACCTGGACCCATTCGCGCGTGGTCGCCATGCCGCCGGGCGAGAATGGTCCGACGTAGTCGCAAGAAAACTGGAGCTCGGTGGCCATCGCCGCCGGCAGGCGCAAGCCGATGGCCTCGTCGCTGAGGCAGGCGAACATCTTGTCGCTGACGAAGTAGGCATCGAGGCCGTTGATTTTGCGCGCGCTGACCCCCGGCAGCTTGAGCAGCAGTGCGTCGATCTGCGCCTTGCGGCTGGACTCGGGCGCATCGGTCTTCATGGGGAATCCGCCTGGGCTGTCACGGCGCCGGGTTACACTGCATCGGGACGGGGGGAAAACCAATGGGAACGGCAAACACGGTTCTGGTCGTCTTTCTGGTTGTCGCGGCGGTGCTGGCAGTCTACCTCGTCATTATTTACAACAACCTGGTCACGGTAAAGAACAACGTCGCCAGGGCCTGGGCGAATATCGACGTGCTGCTCAAGCAGCGCCACGACGAGATCCCCAAGCTGGTGGAAGTCTGCAGGCAGTACATGCAGTTCGAGCAGGACACCCTGGTGCGCGTCGCCGAGGCGAGGTCGCAGGTGGCAAAGGCGCGGGAAGCGCAGAACATCGGCGCCCTGGGGCCCGCGGAAGCGGCGCTGCGCGCGGGCGTCGCCAAGGTATTTGCCGTCGCCGAGGCCTATCCGCAGCTCAAGGCCAACCAGAACTTCATGCAGCTGCAAAGCCGCATCACCGGCCTGGAGAACGCCATCGCCGACCGGCGCGAGTTCTACAACGACAGCGTCAACGTCAACAATATCCGCATCCAGCAGTTCCCGGACGCGGTCATCGCGGCCAGGTTCGGCTTCAGGGACGCCCACATGCTGGATTTCGAGGCGAAGGAGATCGCCGACGTGGACGTGAAGTCGCTGTTCGGCTCCAGGGCGGGCGGCGCCGCCTGACGTTCAGTGGCGGAAGACCCAGGCGAGGATCGCGACGCCGAGCAGGAAGCAGGAAAGGTGGATCCAGGCCCAGATCTTCATGTCCCGTTCCAGCCGGGACCGGCTTTCCGCGCTGATGAAGAACTGACGTCCATCGCCGGGTTTCGACACGATGTTCTGGGGTTGCGGCGGATTTGCGGCGAACTCGGCCTCGACGTCGCGCCGCGCCTGGGCCCGCACCCGCTCCCACTCCTGCTCGCTGAACTGGCCGTCGCCGTTCAGGTCGAAGCGCCGGATCAGCGCCGGCATGTCCTTCTTCCATTCGGCGATGCGCTGGCCGGCCTGCAGGCCGATGTCGCTCTCGGTGACGGTTGAACTCGTGGTGGCGAATTCGCCGAGCACCAGGAGCGGGTCGCCGGCGAGGATGCACCGCTCGGCATAGTTGAACCTTTCGTCGTGCCATCTCTGCACCCGCACGGAAACGAGCTTCGCGCCCACCGGATCGACGACGCATTCGCCGCTCCCGTCGTTCAGCATGAACGACCATTCGCTGGTTTCGTTTTCCTCCTCCGGCGAGCCTCCGCGTTCCCGCGGGTTCCGTTCCGTCTTCTGGTAGCTGTACCAGCAGCAACGCAGCTGCGTGAGCGGGCTTCGCAGGGGCTGGCCCGGAAAGGCCGCCGCCCGCCCTTCGAGCCTCACGTAGCCCTGGGGCGCCGAGACGATCCTCGACAGCGGGTAATCCTCCAGCGCCTGCAGACGGCGGTAGCTGGCGATCCAGCCCCAGAGGGCCGCGCCCAGAAACGCCAGCGCCGGCGTCGCGAACAGCCACAGCGGAAGCCCTCTTTCCGCGCGCAGCAGGATCAGAAGAACCAGCGCCACCGCCGCTGCGACGGCGGCGGTGACCGGACCACGCAACTCCTCTCCCGCCATGGAAAGGAAGCTAGGCATCTAAAACAGCGAGTAGCCCCCGTCGATGAGGAAGGTGTCGCCGGTGTGGTAGCTGCTCGCGTCGCTCACCAGGTAGACCGCGATCGCGCCGAAGTCCGCGGGCTGGCCCCAGCGGCGCATCGGCACGCGCGGCAGCACCTTGTCGCGGAACTTGTCCCAGTTGAGCGCCTTCTCCGTCATCGCAGTCTCGATCCAGCCCGGCAGGATGGCGTTGGCGCGGATGCCGTGGCGCGCGAATTCGACCGCCAACGCGCGGATCATCGAGATCAGGCCACCCTTGGTGGCGGCGTAATGCTCGCCGCGCGGCTGCCCTGAAATCGCCGCGAGGCTGGCGGTGCCGACCAGCGCGCCGCCCTTGCCGTGTTCCGCCATGTGCCTGGCCGAGGCGCGCAGGGTATAGAACGCGCCGTCGAGGTTGACGCGCGTGACGCGCTTCCACTCCTCGGCGGTCATTTCGGTGAAGGATTTGACGCCGGCGCGCCCGCCCACGCCGGCATTGGCGAAGCAGGCATGCAGCGGCCCCAGCGCGGCGACGGTTTCGGCAAAGCGCTTTTCCACTTCCTGTTCGTCGCCCACGTCGCAGTGCAGCGCGATCGCCTTCCCGCCATGGGATTGGATTTTTTTAAGGGAAATTTCATTCTTTTCGGCGTTCGTTCCCCATATGCAGACCGCGGCACCGGCCCGCGCGAGCGCCTCGGCCATGCCCAGGCCGATGCCGCTGTTGCCGCCGGTGATGAGCGCGGTCTTGCCGGTCAGGTCAAAAGCGTTGTAGGTCATGACGCGGACATTCTAGAATGGAACAAAGATGCAAGAACAACAATACGGCATCGGACAGCCCCTCTCCCGCTTCGAGGACCCGCGCCTGCTGCGCGGCGAGGGGCGGTTCATCAACGATCTCGCCGTGCCGGGCATGGCGCACATCGCCTACGTGCGCTCGCCGCACGCGCGGGCGCGCATCGCCGCGGTCGACGCGACCGCGGCGCTGGCCGCGCCCGGCGTGATCGGCGTGTTCACGATAGACGACCTGGAACGCGACGGCGTCGGCACCACCGCGCCGGCGCTCAAGCGCAGCCGCCCCGACGGCACGCCGATGTTCTGGCGCGCGCATCCGGGCCTCGCCAAGGGCCTGGTGCGCCACGTCGGCGACCCGGTCGCCATCGTCGTGGCCGAAACGCTGGCGCAGGCAAAGGACGCGGCGGAGCTGGTGGCGGTGGACTACGACGCCCTGCCCGTCACCGATCCGGTGTGGGAGGAATGCCCGGACAACGTCAGCAACGTGTTCGAGGTCGGCAACCGCGCGGCGGCGGATGCGGCCTTCGCCGCCGCGGCGAAAATCGTCAAGCGGCGCTACGCCGTGTCGCGCGTGCACGCCCAGTTCATGGAACCGCGCGGCGGACTCGGCGAATGGGACCGCGGCACCGGGCGCTACACGCTGCACTGCGACGTGCAGTATCCGCACCGCGTGCGGGAAATCCTCGCCGGCGTCCTGAAAGTCCCCGAACAGCAGATCCGCGTGGTGAGCCAGGACGTCGGCGGCGCGTTCGGCGCCAAGGGCTGGGCGCACCTCGAGCACCGGCACGTGCTGTGGCTCGCGAAGAAGCTCGGCCGCCCGGTGAAATGGACCTGCGACCGCAGCGAGGCGCTGCTGGCGGACGAGCACGGGCGCGACCTGTCCTCGGAAATCGAGCTCGCTTTCGATGCGAACCACCGCATCCTCGCGCTGCGCGTACGCAACGTCAGCGCGCTCGGCGCCTACGTCTCCACCGACCGCAACCTGCTGCCCGGCTTCGCCAACCTTGGTTCCCTGGCCGGCATGTACCTGATCCCGGCGGCGCACGTGCACGTCACGGGCGTCTTCAGCCATACCCAGTCGCTCGCGCCCTACCGCGGCAACGGGCGGCCGGAAGCGATTTTCCTGCTGGAGCGCCTGCTCGACGACGCCGCGCTGGAACTGGCCGTCGACCGCGTGGAATTGCGCAGGCGAAATCTGATCAGGACCTTTCCGTACAAGACCGCGATCACCTTCACCTACGACTGCGGAGACTTCGAAAAGGGACTGGACAAGGCCCTCGCGCTCGCGGACTGGCAGAATTTCCCCGCGAGAAAAGAGCAGTCCCTGTCAAAAGGAAAACTGCGCGGCATCGGCCTCGCCAACGCCATCGAGCGCGCGGCATCCCCGAGCATCGAATACGCCGAGATCCGCTTCGATTCCTCGGGCGGGGCGACGCTCGCCGTCGGCACCAAGAGCCAGGGCCAGGGCCACGAGACCATGTACCGCCAGATCGCCGGAGAGCGCCTCGGCATCGCACCGCGGGAGCTGCGCTTCGTCGAAGGCGACACCGACACCGTCGCCTGGGGCGCGGGCACCGGCGGCTCGCGCTCGGCGGCGATCGGCGGCACCGCGCTGTGGCTGGCCGCCGACAAGGTGATCGCCAAGGGAAAGCGCATCGCCGCGCACCTGCTGGAGGCGGCCGACGCCGACATCGCCTTCGCCGCCGGGCGCTTCAGCATCGCCGGCACCGACCGCGGCGTGTCGATCCAGGAGGTGGCGCGCGCCTCGTTCGCCTTCGCCGCGCTGCCGAAGAATATCGAGCCCGGCCTGTTCGAGAACGCCACTTTCTCGCCGGCGCAGGAAACCTTTCCGAACGGCACGCACGTCTGCGAAGTCGAGGTCGACCCCGAAACCGGGGCGATCGAACTCGTCAACTACGTGGTCGTGGACGACGTCGGCACCGAGATCAACCCGCTCACGCTGCAGGGCCAGATCGTCGGGGGCATCGTGCAGGGTCTCGGCCAGGTCTTGATGGAACAGATCGTCTACGACGCCGAGGGCCAGCTGCTCACCGGCTCCTTCATGGACTACGCCATGCCGCGCGCGGGAGACCTGTGCAATGTCGAGATCGGCCACAACGCGGTGCCGACGGCACTGAATCCGCTGGGCGTCAAGGGCGCGGGCGAAGCCGGCACCGTGGGCGCGCTGGGCGCGGCGATGAACGCGATCGTGGACGCCCTCGGCACCGCCGATATCGAGATGCCGGCGACACCCGAGCGGGTGTGGCGGGCGCTGCGGAACGGGAAACCGCCGCCGCGGTCGGGCTAGGCGCGGAACGGCGGCGGCAGCAGCGCCTGGATCCTCTCCCAGTCGTTGGGAAACAGGCTCAGGCTGGCGGCGCGGTCCTGGTCGAGAAAGCCGTAGTCGAGCGCGCTGAACTCGTCGCACAGCCGCTGCAGATTGTCCTGCAGAAAGCGCGATGACGGATCCAGCCCGCGCACCACGCCGAGCCCGGTCGGCGGCGTCGCGATGGTGTGGATGGACAGGTCGGGCCGGTATTTCTTCAGCAGCACCACCAGGCGCCAGATATCGCCGCTCCAGAACGTCATGACGCGCTCGCGCCGCGCCGTGGTGCGGTCGAGCGGAAAGCAGTCGTGGATCAGGATGGTCGATTCCGGCCCGCACAGGCGCTCCAGGTTGATGAAGTCGCGCAGGGCGTACTCGAAATGATGCATGCCGTCGATCAGCGCCAGATCGACGGGCAGGCCGCCGAGTTCCGCGCGCACGTCCCGGCGCGCGAAGAATTCGTCGCTCGTTTCGGAAAATATCCGCACGCCCTCCGGCATCGGAAAAGCGATGGCCGGCTGCGGATCGATCCCGAGCGCCGCGGTGCCCGGCTGCACGAGGCGCATGGACGCGCCGGTCTCGACGCCGATCTCCACATAAGTGCGGGGTTTCAGGCGCCCATGCAGGCGTTCCAGGACGTGGAAGTATTCCTCGCCGTGGAGGAACAATCCCACGAGAATCTCGTAGGCGGCGGCCAGCCCCGGGACCAGCTCCAGGGCGCGTTCGCAGAAGCGCGCCGCCCGGTCACGCTTGCCGGCGCGGCTCGCGGCGAGCGCCGCGGCGCAGAGAAAAGCCGGCTCGGAGGCCCGCGCACGCACCGCGCCGGCGAGAAGCCACAGCGCAAGCCTGGGATGCCCGGCGCCGAGCAGGGCGCTGCCGCACGAGAACAGCAACTCTGCCCATATGCGTTTCAGCATCTTTCGGCGGCTTTCAAATGGAATCGCACTCCGCAGATATCGGCCGCCGGGCCGGGCGCAGCCGCCTCCAGCTCCACGCCGGCAAACGCCGCCGCCGATCCCGTGCCGGGCAAGAAATGGATCGCGCCGGCGTCCAGCGCGATGCGGCGGCTTGCGCCGCCCGGGTTCTGCACCGGCCGCTCGAGAATCGCGCCCCACCTGGCGGCAAGAGCCGCGGCGTCCGGGCATTCGATCTCGACCGCCAGCAGGCGGCGCGTGACGTCGTCGCGGATGGCGCGCTGCCAGTCCGGGCCGGCGGGTGCATATGGGCCCAGCGGATTCCCGCCGCCGACGGTGCTGTTGAATTCAATCATCGCGGCGCCGGTGTCCTTCGGATGCAGCTGCACGCCGAAGTAGTCGCCGTGCCGGATCACGTTGGCGGCGCGCACGCCGAGGGACTCCGCGCGGCGCTGCCGGCGAGCGGGATCGTCGCAATCCAGGATCAGCATGTAGCCGTAGCGCCCGCCGTGGCGCTCGAGAAAGCGGCCGGCGGCGGTGCCGGGGCGCGTCGGCGAGACGATTTCGATGAAGCTGCTGCCGACCGGGAACAGCACGTTCTCCAGCCCGTATTTTCCGACGTTCGGATCGCGGTGGCATTCCTCCAGCCCGAGCAGCGACTTGACGCGGGCGGCTTGCGCGGCGAGGTCGGCGGCGACCAGGCAGATCTGCCGCAGGCGCAGGAAGGACGAAGGCGACGGCACCGCGGGTCAGACGCCCTTGAACACCGGCGCCCGCTTCTCCACGTAGTGCGCGACCCCTTCCTTGAAATCCGCGCTGGCGAAGCTTTTCTTCATTTCTTCGTCGGCCAGCGCCAGCGCCTCGTTGAAGTCCTGGAACAGGGCCTTCCAGATTTGCGCCTTCATCACCGCCATTGACCGTGGCGACACGGTCTGCGCGAGCGATCGCGCGTAGGCGAGGACTTCCTGCATGAAGGTTTCCTGCGGGAACACCTTGTTGACCAGGCCGATGCGCTCGGCTTCCTCGGCGTTCAGCTTGCGCGCCGAAAGCAGCAGGTCCAGCGCCTGCGCCGGGCCGATGAGGCGCGGCAGCAGCCAGCTGATGCCGTGCTCGGCGATCAGCCCGCGCTGCGCGAAGGAAGTCGTCAACTTCGCGCCGCTGCCGGCAAACCGGATGTCGGCGTAGAGCGCCAGCACCAGGCCCAGCCCCGCGGCCGGGCCGTTCAGCGCGGCGATCACCGGCTTGCGCGCCTGCAGCAGGTAGCCGAAGCGGCCGCCGTAGTGCGGCCCGACGTCGGGTCCAAGGCCCGTGTGAAAGTCCGGTCTTTCATCCTTGCCATGCGTGGCGGAGCCGCCGCCCGGCGTGATTTTCTGCAGCAGCTTCATGTCCGCGCCCGCGCAGAACCCCCGTCCCGCGCCGGTCAGCACGATCACGCGCACCGCCTCGTCGGCCACCGCGTCCGCGACGGCCCGTTTCAGGCCCTGCCCCATCGCCGCCGTGAAGGCGTTCAGGGAATCGGGGCGATTCAGCGAAATCACCGCCACGCCGTCCTTCGCTTCGCAGATCACATCTTCGTAAACGCCCATCTGGCCTCCCTTGGCCGTCCAGCCTACACCCGAATAGAATCGACCGATGGCCCTGGCCTTCCGCAAGCTTCACCCGCGCTTCGCCGCCGAGGCGAGCGCGGTCGACCTGCGCGGCGTGGCCGATCGCGCCACGCTGGAGGAGATCCGCGCCGGAATGGACGAGTACGCCGTCCTCGTGTTCCGCGGCCAGCCGTTCGCCGACGACGAGCAGCTCGCCTTCGCCAGGCGCTTCGACGGCGCGCTGCACACGAAAACCGGCGCCGCGGTGGTGAAGAAGAACCGCTTCGGCAACGAGGCGCTCACCGATATCTCGAACGTGGACGAGAGCGGCGCGCTTCTGAAGGCGGACGACCGGCGGCGCGCGTACGCGCTCGGCAACCGCCTGTGGCACACCGACGCGTCGTTCCAGGATCCGCCGGGACGCTACTCGATGCTGTCGGCGAAAGTCGTTCCTGCCGTGGCCGCCGACACCGAATTCGCCGACCTGCGGGCAGCCTACGACGCGCTAGACGCCGAAACCAGGGCAAAACTCGAAGGATTGCGCGCGCACCACTCGATCGCCTACTCGCGGATGGTTCTCGGCTTCGAATTCTCGGCGGCAGAACAGGAGAAACTCAAAGGCGCCGTCCACCCCCTGGTGCGGACCAACCCGCGCACGCAGCGCCGGTCGCTGTACCTGGCTTCGCACGCCTCGAAGATCGTCGACTGGCCCGTCCCGGAAGGACGGCTGCTGCTGCGCGATCTGACCGAGCACGCGACGCAGCCGAGGTTCGTCTACCGGCACGAGTGGCGGGTCGGCGACCTGGTGATCTGGGACAACCTGGCGACGATGCACCGCGGCCGGCCGTTCGACGACGTGAGGCACCGCCGCGAGCTGCGGCGCGTGACGACGCTGGACGTCGAAAGCAGCCCCTGAGGGCCGCGTCAGAGGGCGATGACCAGCAGCAGAACAGCGATGATGACGAGCAGCCAGTTCTGATCGGACATGCCGCCGGCGGGCAGTGCGTCGATCCGGCCGGCCAGTTTGCCCACCTCTTCGTCGGTCAACGCATCGATCCGCGCCTGCGCGTCCGCGGGCAGGACGCCGAGCGATTCCAGCTTCTTCGCCACTTCCGGCCGGGCGACGAGCGCCTTGACGCGCTGGCGTTCCGATTGCTGCGGGACCGCCGCGTCGGTGGACAGCATGTCCGCCCTCGAAGGCGCGGCATAGCCGCCGACACCGAGCGTGCCTGCGATGAGGGCGAGCGACACGAAATAACGTTTGATCATGTTGCCTCCTTGTTGTGCTTCTTTCTTGATAGACACCACAAGGCGATCATGGGTTCGCGCGAAAAATCGGGCAACTGTCGCCGCGCGCCGACGCAGCAAGGGCGGCGGTCAGTCCGCCTTCACGCCGGCGTCCTTTACCACCCGCGTCCAGAGCTTCGCGTCTTCGGCGATGAAGGCGGCGAACTCCTCGGGCGATTTCGAGGCGGCCGTTTCCGTGCCGCCGCGCTCCAGCGCCTTGCCGACGGCGGGCTTGCCGGCCGCCGCGATCGTGGCGTCGAACATCCGCTTGACGGCCTCGGGCGGCGTGCCCGCCGGGAAGAAAAACCCGTACCAGAAGGAAATTTCGTATTCGGGCAGGCCGGCCTCCGCCATCCCGGGCACGCCCGGCATCAGCGCCGTGCGCTCGCGGCTGGTCACCGCCAGCGCCAGCAGGCGGCCGTCCGGGTTCTGCGCCGACTTCACGTGCGACAACACCGAGGGCGGCGTCGCGAAGGAAAGCTGGATGTCGCCCGCGAGCAGCGCCTGCACCGAGGGGGCGCCGCCCTTGAACGGCACGTGCACCATGTCCACGCCGGCCAGCCGCGTGAACAGCACGCCGGCCAGATGCGGCGCCGAACCGTTCCCGGAAGATCCGTAATTGAGCTTGCCCGGGTTCTTCTTCGCGTAGGCGATCAGCTCCCGCAAGGTGGCGACGCCGACGCCGGCGTGCACGGCGACCACCAGCGGCGACGTGCTCACCTTGGTGACCGGCAGCAGGTCGCGCTTCGGGTCGAAGCCGGGCTTCGGGCTGATGATCGGATTCACCAGTATGCTGGAGGGGCTCGCGATCAGCAGCGTGTAGCCGTCGGGCGCGCTCCTGGCGACGTATTCCGCGGCGATGCTGGAACCGGCGCCGGCGCGGTTCTCCACCACCACCGGCTGCCCGAGTTCCCTGGAGAGCGACTCCTGGTAGGCGCGCGACACCTGGTCCGCCGCGCCGCCCGGCGCGAAACCCACCACCAGCTTCACTGCCCGGGTCGGATACGGCTGCGCGAGCGCAGCGCCGGCCATCGGCAACAGTCCAAGCGCCAGCAGGCACAGGCGGAATGTCTGGAAAGTCCGGAACGTCCGGTTCGACATGCATGGCTCCTTTCGCACGGTCCGAGAGGATAATCCTAACCGGAGGAGTTTGAACATTGAAGACGTACGATTTCCACAGCCACGTCATTCCCGAGGCGATCATCGGCGCGATGCGCGCCGAGCCGGCGCTGTTCGGCACGCAGATCGAAGCACGGGGCGGCAAGCGCTTCCTGGTGCGCGGCAAGCTGCGCCTGGAGCTGGCGCCGGAATTCTGCAGCGCCGACGGCAAGCTGGAGGCGATGGACCGCAGGCGCATCGATGTCGCGGTGATCTCCCCGGGACCGCAGATTTTCTTCTACGACCTGCCGGAGGCCGACGGCGTGCGCGCGGCGCGGCTGGTCAACGACGGCACCGCCGCCCTGGTCGCGGCGCGCCCGGCGCGGCTGCGCGGCATGGCGACGCTGCCGATGCAGCACCCGGAAGCCGCGGTCGCGGAACTGGAGCGCGCGGCGCGCGAACTGGATTTTCGCGCGGTGGAGATCGCCACCACGGCGCCGCGCGGCGAGATCGCCGATCCGCAGTACCGGCCCCTGCTGCGCCGCGCGCAGGAACTGAAGATGACCGTGTTCGCGCACCCGAACACGGTCGGCGCGGGCGCCGGCCGGCTCGCCGACTACTACCTCGCCAACCTGGTCGGCAACCCGCTCGAAACCACCCTCATGCTGTCGCACCTCATTTTCTCCGGCGCGCTGGACGAGTTGCCGGAGCTGAAGCTGCTGCTCGCCCACGGCGGCGGCTTCGCGCCCTACCAGATCGGGCGCCTGGTGCATGGCCACAAGGTACGCCCGGAGGCGCGCGCCGCCACCGGCTCCTCGCCGAAGGACTTGCTAAAGCGGCTGTATTTCGACACCCTCACCCATGATCCGCAGGCCCTGCGCTACCTGATCGACCTGGTGGGCTCGGAGCAGATCGTGCTGGGCAGCGACTCGCCTTTCGACATGGGTGACGAAGACCCGGCGGGCATGCTCGGCAGCGTGCCGCGGCTGAGCGGCGGCGAACGCGACAATATCTGCGGGCGCAACGCCATGCGCCTGCTGGGCGAATGACCTTGGAGCGGAAAATCATGAAGCTTGCATCCCGAATTCTGGCCGGCGCGGCGCTGCTCGCGTGGGCGGCGGGCGCCGCGGCGCAGGCCGGCTATCCGAAAAAACCCATCCTGATGCTCGTGCCGCTGCAGGCGGCGAGCGCGGTGGACAACGCCGCGCGCCTGGTGGCGCAGAAAATGTCGGAGAACATGGGCCAGTCGATCATCGTCGAGAACCAGCCCGGCGCCGCGGGCCTGATCGGCGCGGAGAAAGTCGCCAAGGCGCCGCCCGACGGCTACACCATCGGCGGCTTCAACGACAGCATCATGACGATGCTGCCGAACATGTACGCGAAGCTTTCCTGGGACATCCAGAAGGACTTCGCCCCGGTGTCGCTGGTGACGAAGATGGAATGGGCGATGGTCGTGCCGTCCAATTCGCCGTTCCGTTCCGCCGCCGACGTGATCGCCGCGGCGAAGGCGCGTCCCGGCGCGCTCAATTTCTCCTCGGGCGGCAACGGCAGCCCGCAGCACGTGGCGATGGAACTGTTCAAGGCGCGCGCCGGCATCTTCATGACCCACATCCCCTACCGCGGCGCCACCGCGGCGGCGCTCGACGTCGTCTCGGGACAGGTGGACGTGCACATGTCGGGCATGCCGACCGTGTTCACCATGATCAAGAGCGGCAAGCTGAGGATCCTGGGCGTGGACAGCCCGGTCCGCTCGCCGCTGTTTCCCGAGGTGCCGACCATCGCCGAGTCCGGCCTGCCGGGCTACGAGTTCACTTCCTGGTTCGCCATCGTAGCGCCGGCCGGCACGCCGCGGGACATCGTCGCGCGGCTGAACGCGGAAGCGGCCAGCGCGGCGGCCGATCCCGCGGTGCGCGAGAAGCTCGTCGCGCAGGGCTTCAACGTCACCTCCTCGTCGCCCGAGGAACTGGCGCGCACCACCCGCGAGCAGCTCGAGCGCTACGCCAGGCTCTTCAAGCAGGCCGGGATACGCGCCGAGTAAAAACGCTCAGCGCACGGTGGCCAGGCGCTGGTTCGCCAGCGCGAGGCGGTCGACCACGTTGCGCGTCAGCGCCTTGACCAGCTGCAGCTGCGCGCCCAGGCTCATCTGCGCCAGCGCCGCCGGCTCGAATTCGGCGATCAGCAGGTCGGTCATCGCATCCGCGGTGGCGTGGCGCGGCAGCTCGCCGCCCCAGATGTAGGCCATCTCGCCGAAGAATTCGCCCGCGCCGACCATGTTCAGCAGCCGGTTCTGCCGCACGATCTTGACCTCGCCCTTGGAAACGAAGAAGAAGCTCTCCCCCGCCGCTCCTTCGCGCACGATGTTCTTCGCCCGCTCCAGGCGCGACCACTTGCCGGCGCGCGCCAGTTCCCAGATTTCCGCGTCCGACAGCGCCGAGAGCATCGGCACGCGCTTCAGGGCGACGAATTTCTCGCTGTCGGGGATCGCATCCGGCGGCAGCACCAGCGCGCCCAGGCGCGAGAGATCGAAGGCGAGTTCGTTCCAGGTGGCGAAGCGGTGCTCGGGTCTCTTGCCGAGCAGCTTCAGCATCGCCATGTCGATGTCCTTGGGCAGGCCCTTGCGCAGGCTCGAGGGCGGCGCCGGATTCTCCGTGAGGATCTTCTTCACCAGCCCCTCGAGCGTATCGGCGACGAACGGGCGGTGGCCGGTCAGCAGCTCGTAGAGCACCACGCCCAGCGAATACATGTCGCTGTGCAGGGTGAGCGTCTTGCCTTCGATCTGCTCCGGCGACATGTAGAAGGGCGAGCCCATCGCCGCGGTCTGCACCACCTGCGTCTTGCGCAGGAACGCGGCGCCGAAATCGGCGATCTTCACGTCGGTGCCCTGCACGATCATGATGTTCGCGGGCTTGATGTCGCGGTGCACGATGCCCTGCGCGAAGGCGTAGTCGAGCGCGCCGCAGCACTTGAAGCCGATCTGCAGCACATCCTCCACCGGCAGCAGCTTGTCGGGCTTGACGAACTGCGACAGGTCGCCGCCGCTGACGATCTCCATGGCGATGTAGCCGGATTTCTCCTCCACCACCGCGTCGAGGATGGCGACGATGTGCGGATGGCGCAGCTTGCCGGCGAGCGACGCCTCGTTGAGGAACTGGACCCGGTACACCGAGCCGAACTCGGGGTCGCTGAAGACCTCCGGTTCGATGGTCTTCAGCGCCACCTCCTTGCCCGAGAAGGTGTCCTTGGCAAGGTAGACGGTTCCGGTGGCGCCCTTGCCGAGCAGCTTCTGGACATCGTACTTGCCGACCTGGAGGCTCAGGTCTAGTGTGAAATCTCCCGCCATGCCCTTGAATTTACCTTAAATGAGTTGCAGGAAGATCATCGCCAGGCCGACCACGGACACCGCCCACACGCCGGTGCGCAGCCACGGAATGCCGGCGATGTAGACGCCCGCGTAAACCACCCGCGCCCAGAAAAAAATCTGCGCGCCCTGCAGCGTCGTGGCGTTGGTCTTGCCGGCGGCGGCGGCCACCAGCACCAGGGCGGCGAACAGCACCAGGTTCTCGAGCATGTTGCGATGCGCCCGCGCCGCGCGTCCCGCCCACCCCTTGATTTCGGGCAGGCCCTCGCGGTTGCCGGCAAGCGCCGACAGGCCGACCTGCAGCATGGCGCCCTGCGCCGCCACGATGGCTTGCACCACCGTCAGCAAAACCGCCCACAGCAACAGCATGAATTCCGGTTTCATGGGGTTTCCTCCCTCGGGTAAAACAGCAAGGATACCTCCCCGGTTACATCTTGAAACACTTGATTACCAAATAGTCCGCACGCCCCCGAACAGCGGGGCTATGCTCCCTGTCCAACAGGGTGCAGCAAGCAGACAATGACGGTGTGATCGGAGGAAAACGCACATGAAAACGACCAAAGCCGCAGTTGTACTTTCCGTTCTGCTGGTGGGCGCGACGGCGGCGCAACCGGCGTTCGCCTGGGGCCGGGGACACTTTTTCGGCGCGCCGTTCGTGGCCGGCGCGCTGATCGGCGGCGCGGTGGTCGCCAGCACCTACCCGTACTACTACCGGCCCTACGCGCCCTACTACTATCCGCCCTACTACCCGGCGCCGGTGGTGGTGCAGCAGCCGACCGTCTATGTCGAGCAGCCCCAACAACAGTACGCGCCGCAGACGCAAGGCTCCTGGTACTACTGCCCCGCTTCGCGCGCCTATTACCCGTACGTGAAGGATTGCGCCTCGAGCTGGCAGCAGGTTGCCCCGCACCCGGGTTGATGCGACAAGGATGACAATGATGCGAATCATTTCCCGTATTGCGCTCGCCGGTTCGACGCTGCTGCTGGGCGCCTGCGTGAGCATGCCCAGCGGCCCGAGCGTGATGGTGCTGCCGGGCACCGGCAAGAGCTTCGACCAGTTCCGCGCCGACGACATGGATTGCCGGCAGTTCGCCAACAGCCAGGTCGGCGGCTCGACGGCCGAGCAGGCGCAGGCGGACAGCGCGGTGAAGAGCGCCGCGGTCGGCACTGCCGTCGGCGCGCTTGCCGGCGCGCTCATCGGCGGCCATCAGGGCGCCGGCGCGGGCGCGGCCACGGGGTTGATCATCGGCGGCGCCTCGGGCGCAGGTGCCGGCAACGCCTCCGGGCGCACGCTGCAGCAGCGCTACGACATCGGCTACACGCAATGCATGTACGCGAAGGGCCACCAGGTGCCGTCGTCGGGGCGCGCGGTTGCGCCGCGCCCGGCGCCCGCGGCGGTCTACTATCCGCCGCCCCCGCCGCCCAACTACGGCGCACCGCCGCCCTCGGCAAACGCGGTTCCGCCGCCGCCCCCGGGCACGCCGCCCCCGCCGCCGCCCGGCACGCATTGAGCCGCTCACTGAGCCGCTACATCTCCCACTCGATGTAGCTGTAGATGTAGTTCGAACCGCCGTTCACGTTGCCCAGCAGTTGCGACGTGCCGAAGATCCCCGAGCGGTGCGACACGCCCAGGCCGGCGAACGTCCTCTTCATCGAGGGCACCCCCAGCAGGTCTCCCACGCTCACGTCGATCGTCGGATCGAGGTAGTTGAGCAGGCGCGAGGTGCTGCGGCCGTTTTGCTGCTGGTCGCGCAATTCGAGCAGCGACACGCCGTGGGCGTAGGACACCCCCGCGCCCAGGCCGAGGCGCGTCATCACGCGCCCGCTCCACGGGAAGCCGTACCAGAGGCCCTTCATGTACGCGTCGACCTGCCAGAAATCCGGCTGCACGTTCCTCTCGTCGTGCCGCAGCAGCCCGACGTAGCCCACGATATCGAACGGCCAGCCGTTCAGCTTCTCGACGAACGGCCGGCCGATCTCCAGGGACTGGATGCGCGTCTCGTCGCGGGTCCGTGTCGAGGTGCACACCAGGCGCACCACCTTGGCTACGTCGCAATCGGTCGCCTGTCCGGCAGTGACCCGCACCAGCAGCGGCCTGGATTCGGGCCACGGATTGTATTCCGGCGAAAAGTCGTACATCAGCCCCAGCGCCAGCGACGTCTCGGTGCGGTTGGCGACGATCGGGCTGTCGCGCACGCCCTGCGGCCAGCGGGTCGCGGAAACGCCCGCCAGCAGGCGCCAGCGTTCGGTCAGCGCGTAGGAGCCGTAGAGGCCGACCTGCACGTTGACGCCTGCGCCGGGCTCGTAGGCCGGCCTTGCCGCCGTCGCCTCTGAAGGCGCCACGCCGTAGTAGTAATTGTTCAGCTTCGCATCGCGCCATCCCAGCATCACGTGCGGCCGCAGGATGAGCCGGCCGCTGCGCCATTCATCGCGATAGCCGAGCCGGAACTCGCTGCCGCCCGAAACGCCGGTCGCGTCGTGCAGCGCCTCGACGTAGACCGCGCCCCAGCCGCCGCGGTATTCGTAGCTCGCGCCCGCGTCGAGGCCGGGCTGGCGCTCGGCCATGCCCGCCAGGCTCGCGGGAGGATGGTCGTAGGGGAAGCCCTCGAAGCGGTGCGACAGAAAAACGTCGAAGCGCCGCTGCGGAGTCGAATCCAGGTGCAAGCCGATGCGGTAGGCATGCAGGTATGCGTGCTCGCCTTCGTACAGGTACAGCGGCAACAGGTCGTAGCGGGTGCCCCCGCCGAGGTAAGGCGAACTCTCGATCCGCAGCGCGGCGCCCAGGCCCGCGCCGCCCGGCTCCGCCACCAATCCCGTCAGCGGATCGCTGTTAGCCCAGGCGGCCGTGCATGCGACGCCGAGCGCGCACGCTGTCGCCGCAAGGCGACGTTTTTTTCGTCCGCCGAACTTCGCGGACGGATAAGCGCTTGATTCGACGCGGACCGGCAGTGGCATGGCACAAACCTCGCAGGAACCCATGCAGATGCAACGCAATCTTCGTTCCCGGATCAAGGAGAGCACCATGAAACGCTTCACCTCAGTCGCGGCGGCCGCGATCGTCGCCGCCAACCTCGCCGCCTGCGGCCCCCACGGCCCCGCCGAGCAAACCGTCGCCAGGCAGAATCCGGTTCCGCCCGCCGAAGCCGCGAAACCCGCTGGAGAATTCAGCAGCGCGGTCACGCCGAATCCCACGCCGGCGCCGGCGTCGGTCGCCGACACCGAACTGAGCGGCAAAGTCAAAAGCGCGCTGACCAGCACCAAGGGCTTGGACATCGGCGGCGTCGATGTCGAGGCCGCCAACGGCGTGGTGACGCTTTACGGGACGGTGGATGCACCCGCGGAGAAGGACCGCGCCGCGATTCTCGCCATGGAAGTCGACGGCGTGCGCTCGGTGGTCAACAACCTGGTGGTGATCCGCGGCTCCTGAGCGGCACGGCGCGCGCCCCGGATCATGCGGCCGGCGGCCTACAGCGTGGTGATGGCGAACCGGCGGTACCGGTAGCCGCCCATGCTGCCGTAGCTCTGCGTCGGGCGCAGTACCTGCACATCGGCGACGGTTGCCTGCGCCGCATCCGCCCCGGCCGGGCCGGCGACCTGCATGCTCGTGCAGGCCGACAGGCCGAGTACCGCAACAACCGCGACTGCCAACTTGTTCATCTTTTTCATGACCGCTCCTTGTATGGAGGTCCGATGACTCTTTGTACCCCCGCAGCGGCGGAAGATCGGCTTATTTGCGGGCCGGCGTGACTTAGTTTCCGCGGCAAAAGCGGGGATTCGTCACGGAAAACCGCGATCCGTGACAAGTTTCCGCGGGGTTCAGACGGACGGCCGGAATTCGGGATCGAGCGGATCCAGCGGGTAGACGGGCCGCCGCAGGCGGCTGAATTTCAACTGCGAATAATCCGACGTGCAGACGCCCTCGCCCGCGCACTCGACCACCGCCCTGGCGAGCGGGCCGAGGCCGGCGCGCCAGTGCACGCGGCTTTTCAGCATCACGTAGCGCTTCTTCGCCGGATCGATGCCGAGCGCGCGGAACGAGCCGATGTCGTGCGGCTCGACGTGCCGCGATATCACCGCGATCTCGACCTTGCCGGTGTCGAGCACCGCCGAGGGGCCCATGTCGGCCAGCTCGCCGCGCGCCATCGGGCCTTCATTGCGGTAGATACCGTTGGTGATGCGCCGCACGTTGCCGGTCACCGTGCGCGGCTTGCCTTTCAGGCCGATCGCCGGCATGTCCATCTTGCCGCCGAGCGGGATGCTCACCCGCGCGCCCTCGCCCGCGCGCCTCATCTGCTCGACCGCCTGCGGGTCGCAGATCGCGAAGGCGGCCACCTCCTCCAGTCCCGCGTCGAGAATGGCGCCCAGCACCGCCATCGTGTCCATGCTGCCGCCGGAGGCGCAGTTGTCGTAGTGGTCGAGCAGCATCACCGGGCGCGCGCCGATGTCCTTCGCGCGCAGCAGGGATTGCTCGAGCGGCTCGATCTTGTAGACGAACTGCTCGCGCGCCTGCCACGCCATCTCGAGCAGTTCGTCGCACAAGGCCCGCGCCCCGGCCTGGTCGCCGTCGGCGACGACGACCGCGGAAGATCCCGCGTACGGAATATCGGCATGCGGAAAACCGGCGAAGAAGCTTGCACACAGGGCTCCCTTGCGCTCCATCTCCCTCGCGCGCGATTGAATCTCCTTGTTCGGGGAGTCCAGGCTCGATTGGCGCATGACGTGCGGCAGCATCGGCCGGTGTCCGAACGCAAGCACGGGTTTCGATTTGCCCTGCAAGAGAGAAAGTATGGGCCTCGCGGCGCGCATGCCCGTCTCGTACATGTCCACGTGCGGATAGGTCTGGTAGCCGGCGATCGCCGTCGCCAGCCGCCCCATGGCCGGGAACAGGTTGGCGTGCATGTCGAGCGCGACGCCGATCGGCACCCCGGGCGCGACCCTGCGGATGCGGCCGAGCAGTTCGCCTTCGCCGTCGTCGCAGCTGCGCGTCACCATCGCGCCGTGCAGGTCGAGCAGCACCGCGTCGCAGCCCTTCGCCACCGCGTCGACGATGCGCCCCGCCATCGCCTCGTAGGCGTCGTTCTCCACCGGCGCGCTGGGCGCCGCGTTGCCTGCGATCGGATAGACGGCTTCCGCGCCCGCCTTGTCGGCAAGGTCGATGAATGCGCCGATGGCGGTGCCGGTGCCCTTGAATGCCTCGTAGACCTCGCGCCCCTCGGGCGGCAGCGCGCGCCCGTGCGCGAAGCGTGCGAGCGGCGTCGGCACCGGCGAGAAGGTATTCGTCTCGTGCTTCATCTGGGCGATGACGAGGCGCACCTGCCTAGTCTAGACCCGAAAAAGGAAAGGGCCGCTCGCCGCGGCCCTGCGCTGCGTCAGGCGTGAAACGCGGCGCTAGCGATGGCCCCGGTGGTCCCAGTGCCCTTCGCGGCGCCAGTTGCCCTGGACGAAGTGATAGCGGTCGCCGCGATGGTCCCAATGCTCCGGCGCCCAGGCGTAGCCCGGCCGCGGGGCGATGTAGCGGCCGCGGACCCAGATGTAGCGGTTGTAGTTCCACGCCCAGTATCCGGGCGCCCACACGTAGCCGTAGGCGGGCGCCGGCGGCACCGGTTCGTAGAGCGTGGCGGGCGGCGCCAGCGGAATGCCGACCCCCACGTTCACCCTCAGGTCCGCCAGGGCCGGCGTTGCCGCGGCACCGATGGCAGCCGCGGCGATTGTCGCCGCAACCAGACTCTTTTTCAGGTTCATGACTTGCCTCCTTTGGCGTGCATATCCCTATGACGCGCGCCGGCGGAGGAAGTTGACCCCCTGCTGCGTAACTTACGTAACAGCCTGTATCTAAGGGTTACCGATGAAATCCCGCTTGCCCAGCTCGACGCCGTTGTGGCGCAGGATGTTGTAGGCGGTGGCGACATGGAAGTAGAAGTTGGGCCAGGCAAAGCCGAGCAGGTACTGCTGGCCCTTGAACGGCACGTCCTTGCCCTGCAGCTTCAGCACGATGTCCTTCTCCTCGCTGCCGTCGATCTGCGCCGGCTTCACGGTGGCGATGAAGGCCAGCGTCCTGGCGATGCGCTCCTTCAGTTCGTCGAAGGTTTTCTCGCTGTCTTCATGCTTGGGGATCTCCACGCCGGCGAGCCGCGCCACCGCGCCCTTGGCCGAATCGCAGGCAATCTGCACCTGGCGCGCCAGCGCGAACATGTCCGGGTAGAGGCGCGCGGAAGTCAGCACCAGCTCGTCGATCTTCCTCGCCTCGGCATGGGCTTTCGCCTTGTCGAGGATCGCCGACAGGTTCTTCAGCGTATTGGCGAAGCGCGGCGCGCTCGCCTGGTACATGGAAATGGTCATCGAAACGCTCTCTGGAGAAGGTGCGGGGCAGCCTTTATACTCCCACACCGAGGAGACACGCCATGGCCAAATTCAAAATCGCGCCGCACTTCCGCCTGCAGGAATGGGTCGCCGAGGAAAAGGGGTATTTCGGGGCCGAGGGCCTCGACTACGAATTCAGCGATAGTTGGGGAAGCGGCGGGGGCAAGGCCGATCCGGGCAAGACGCACCAGGTTCCCAACAAGTTCGGCGCCTACCAGACCTTCGAGAAGGGGCGCGAGGAAGGCGTCAGCTGCGCCTGCCACTGGACGGTGAACGCGGCCGCCTCGCAGGGCCACGGCAAGCTCTACTCCGACTGCTACTCGGTCGCGCCCTCGGCGGTGTTCGTGCCGCCCGACTCCCCGGTGATGACGCCGCAGGACCTGAAAGGCGTGCCGGTCTCGGTCGGCTTCCAGTCGGGCAGCCACTACTCGACCATCCAGGCGCTGGAGCAGTACCTGAAGCCGGAGGACATCAAGCTCTCCTTCGCCGACGGCATCCTGTTCAGCCGGCTGCAGAAGCTGATCGACCGCGAGGTGCCGGCGGCGGCCCTGTTCAGCGGGCCGTACTACTTCGCCGAACAGATGGGCTTTCGCAAGGTCATCGACACCACCTTCATGATCACCACCATGATCTCGGGCGAGGTGGACCCGGAGGACGTGAAAAAGTACTTCCGCGCCCTGCGCCGCGCCCAGCGCGACATCGACCTGCGCCCCGAGCTCTACACGCGCTTCTACCGCAACGAATTCCCGGCGCGCTTCCGCGAACAGATGGACACGCGCCGCTGGGGCCCCGGCGAGCGCATCGTGTTCGAAACCTATACCCGGGAGTCGTTCGACGATTCGCAGCGCTGGATCGCCGAGCACGGCATCTTCGCGGAAGGCAAGATGGGCGCCGGGCGCTACGACGAATCCGTGGTTTCCCTCTCGTCATGAAGGAGGCCTACAAGGAGGCGTACAGCCCGGCCGTCGCGCTCGAATTCTTCAAGGCCGCCGGCAAGCCGGAGAAAGTCCCGCAGGGCAGCACCTTCTTCGCCGAAAACCAGAAGGCGCGGCCGTTCCTGTTCATGAGCGACAAGATGTACCTGCTGCTGGACGGCGAAGTCGACCTGCTGGCGCGCAAGAAGAACATCGGCACCGTGAAGGGGGGCCAGGTTTTCGGCGAGATGGCCTCCATCACGCACGCGCCGCGCAGCGCGACCGCGGTGGCGAAGACGGCCTGCCGCGTCATCGCCCTCGACGACAAGCAGTTCCACGCCGGCCTGCGCAAGAAGCCGGGATTCGCGCTGATGCTGATGAGCATCATGATCGGGCGGCTGCGCGAAACCGTCGCCAGGCTCGCCGAGCAGACCGCGCTGCAGGGCGACGCGGTATTGAGGGAATCCGCGGTGTTCGACCCCAAGCGCCTGACCGAGCTGGCGGACGGCATGTCGAGCGACCCACCGGTGTACTTCGACCGCGGCAAGACCATCGTCGAGGAAGGCCAGGTCGGCCTGCGCATGTATGCCGTGCTCGAGGGCCGGGTCGCGCTCAGCATGATGGGCGGCGGCGTGGTGGAGCGCCTCGGGCCGGGCGGCGTGTTCGGCGAGCTGGCGCTGCTCGAGCAGACGCCGCGCATGGCGAGCGCGGTGGCCGAGACCGACTGCTCGCTGCTGCCGATCAACCGCGCCGCGTTCCTCATGCTGGTGAAAACCAGCCCCGAGTTCGCCGAGTCACTGCTGGGCTCCCTCGCCGAACGCCTGCGGCTGCTGACCTCGCGCCTGAAATAGAAATCGGGGTCAGAGCCCGATTTTCCGCCATGACCGATCCGACCGCCGGTTCGCGCTTTCCCCTGCTCGCGCGCGAGTCCATGAGCGCGGAGCAGCGAGACCTGTATGAGCGCAGGATGGTCGGTCCCTGGGCGGACCTGCGCGGGCCGTTCAACGCCTTCATGCGCAACCCCGCGATGGCCGACAAGGCCCTCGACCTCGGCAACCATATCCGCCACGGCAATTCGCTCTCCGAGCCGCTGACCGAGCTGGCGATCCTGGTTACCGGCCGCCACTGGAGCGCGCAATACGAGTGGTGGGCGCACTACAAGCGCGCGAAGGCGGCGGGACTTCCCATGCACATCGCCGACGCCATCGCGGCGGGACGCCGCCCAGGGGGCATGCAGCCGGACCAGGAAGCGCTCTACGATTTCTGCATCGAGCTGCACGAGACGCAGCAGGTAAGCGACACGACCTGGGCGCGCGCCCGGGCGCTGTTTTCAGAGCAGCAGATCCTCGACCTGATCGCCACCTGCGGCTTCTACGTGCTGATCTCGATGGTGCTGAACGTCGCGCGCCCGGAGATGCCCGGCGGCGAGGCGCCGCCGCTGCAGCCGCTGAAATAGAAAGAGCCGGATCACTCCGGCTTCAAATTCGCGTCCTTGACCGCTTTCGCGAATGTTCTCTGCTCGGCGACGATGCGCGCGCGCACCGCTTCCGGCGTCGAGGACAGGGCTTCGTGCCCTACCTTGGCGTAAGCGTCCTTGGCTTCCGCCGAACCGAGGTACCTGCGCGCTTCGGCGTTCAGCCGAGCGACGATGTCGGGCGGCGTTTTCGCCGGCGCGAACAGGCCGAACCAGACGTCCATCTCGTAGCCGGGGTTGCCGAGTTCGGCGACCGTCGGCACCTCGGGCAGGAAGCCCGAGCGCTGCAGCGAAGTCGCCGCCAGCGCCTTCAGCGCGCCCGCCCTGATCTGCGACGACGTGGGCGCGAGGTCGGCCATCATCACCGTGACGCGTCCGGAGAGAAGATCGGGCATCGCCGGCGCGAATCCCTTGTAGGGCACGTGCAGCAGGTCCATCCCGGTCGCCTGCTTCAGCATCTCCATGCCGAGGTGCGCCATCGAGCCGCTGCCGTTGGAGGCGTAGGAGAGCTGCCCCGGCTTCGCCCTGACGTAGGCGACCAGTTCGGCGAGCGTGTTGACGTTGAGGGAGGCAGGTACCAGCACGAAGAACGGGAAGTGCGACACCATCGTGACCGGCGCGAAATCGCCCAGCGGGTCGAACGGCAGCCGGCCGGCGAACACCAGCGGCTGGATGGTCATGGTGGAGCCGCCGGTGACCAGCAGCGTGTAGCCGTCCGGCGCCGCCTTCGCCGCCGCCTCGGCGCCGATCACCGTGTTGCCGCCCGGCCGGTTGTCGATCACGAACGGCTGCCCGAAGGCCTGCGCGAAATCGGCGGCGAGAAAACGCGCCGCGGCTTCCGCGCCGCCGCCGGACGGATACGGGATGATCACGCGCACCGGCTTGGCGGGCCACGCCTGCCCGAAAGCGGCGCCTGCTGCTGCCAGCAGCAGCAGGGCGGCGAGCGTTCTCACTGCGCTACGGCGCCCGGCCCGGCTCAGCGCAACGACGTGTAGTTCGCGGGCACGAATACGTAGCCCTTGCCTTCGGCGCGCAGGTGCCCGATGCCCGGGAACGCGAGGTGCGCCGCGGCCACCCAGTAGCCGTTCTTCGCCGCGTCGGCGTAGGCCTTCTTGCGCTGCACCGCCGCCGACTTGGAATCGGTGTCGAACTGGATGGTCACGGATGGATCGGCGAATTGCACCGCCGCCACGTGCATCAGGTCGCCCCACAGCACCAGCTTCTGCCCCTTGCTCTCGACGACATAGGTGGTGTGGCCCTTGGTATGGCCCGGGCTGGCCATGGCCTTGATGCCGGGAACCAGTTCGGTATCGCCTTCGAAGGGCTTGAACTTCCCGGCGGCGATATACGGATTGAGCGAGGCCATCGCGCCCTGGAAGAAACCCTTGCCGTCCTTCGGCGCGGCGTCCAGGTTGGCCTGGCTGAGCCAGAAGTCGGCATCGCGCTTGTCGGCGCGCACTGTCGCATTGGGAAAGGCGATCTTGCCGCCGGACATGAGTCCGCCGACGTGGTCCGGGTGCATGTGCGTGATGTAGATCTCGTCCACCTGCTCGGGCTGGTAGCCGGCGGCCTTGAGGTTCGCCAGCAGGTTGCCGAGCGTGGGGCCGAACAGGCCCGCCGCGCCGGTGTCGACCAGGATCAGTTTCGAGCCCGTATTCACCAGGAAGCCGTTGACGGAAGTCTCCACCGGCGCGCTGAGAGACGCGCGCGCCAGCGCGGCCTTCACCTTGGCGGGCGTGGTGTTGGTGAGCAATTTGTCCACCGGCAGCCCGACCGTGCCGTCGGACAGCGCGGTGATCTCGAAATCGCCGAGCATCATGCGGTAGTAGCCGGGCGCCTGGGTCTTGACCTGCGGGGCGCCGGCGTAGGCGGCGGGGAGAAACAGGCAGAATGCGATTGCGGCGGCGCAACGGCGCAGCCATTGATTGCGTGTCATGTGGGTCTTTCCTTATCCTTACGAGGGAAGGTACAGAATACCGCATTCCGGAGGAAAACCTCATGCCGAGAACCGTCACGCAGTCCGTCGTCCTGCCCGCCCGCGCGAAAGACCTCTACGCGATGTATCTGAACCCAAGGACGCACGGCGCCATCATCGGTCACAAAGTCGTCATCGGCGCGCGGCCCGGTTCGAAATTCCGCGCCTTCGGCGGCGCGTTGACGGGACGGATGCTGCAGACGGTTCCCGGACGGCTGATCGTGCAGTCCTGGCGTGCGACGCCGTTCCACAGGAGCGACGCGGATTCCACGCTGATCCTGCGCTTCACGCCCAAAGGCAGGCGCGGCCGCATCGACCTCGTGCACGTGAACGTGCCGAACCACGACTACAACGGCGTCAACAAGGGCTGGAAGAACTACTACTGGAAGCCCTGGCGCAAGTACCTCGCCGAGCGCTAGCTAACCACGGGTCAGTCGCAGCTCGGGGCGCTGCGCAGCCAGCGCGCCGCTTCGGCGGCGCTGGAGAAGCACTTCAGGACGTAACCGCGTGCCCTCGCGCCCATTTCGTGCAGGGCGTAGAAGTTGTCGTGGTCCATCTCGTCGACCATCGCCACCCGGTAGCCGCCGACCTCGCCCGCGTCGCCGCTCGCCATGGACAGCGCGCGCAGCGAACCGAGCCGGTCGCCGAGGCCGCGCACGTCGATCAGCACGCGCTTCACCGTCTCGCGGCGCGCCTGCCGCCCGATGTCGCGCGCGATCCACGACGCGATGACGCCGGACGAAGCCTTGCCCGAAACCACCGCCTGCAGCGTGCCGTCGCGCACCGCGTATTGGATGAGGCATCCCATGGCTTCACGCTACCAATTTCCTCCCCCGGGGGTGCAAAAAGTTGTCCGGAAACAGGAAAAATCAACGCTTTGGCGCCCACGCCGGCGCTTCTGACACAATCCGGACCGAGCCCCATGCCGCCGGTCACCCAAGCGCTGCTGATCGCCAATATCGCCGTGTTCCTGCTGCAGAGCGCGGCCGGCCCGGAGTTCTTCTTCTGGTTCGCGCTTTGGCCGCCGGGCGTGCCGGACCTGCCTGAGTTCCAGCCCTGGCAGCTCGTCACCTACGGCTTCCTGCACGGCAGCCCGATGCACATCGCCTTCAACATGTTCGCGCTGTACATGTTCGGCTCGGACATCGAGCGCCTGTTCGGCGCGCGCTTCTACTTGCAGTACTACTTCGCCTGCCTGGTCAGCGCCGCCGCCTGCCAGCTCGCCGTCACGGCGTGGCTGGGCGCGCCGCCCGGGCCCACGGTCGGCGCCTCCGGCGCGGTGTTCGGCCTGCTGCTCGCCTTCGGCTGGTATTTCCCGCAGCGGCGCGTGATGCTGATATTTCCGCCGATCCCGATGCCGGCGCGGGTGTTCGTGGCGCTCTACGGCGCGATCGAGCTGGTGCTGGGCGTCACCGGCAGGGAAATCGGCGTCGCGCACTTCGCGCACCTGGGCGGCATGCTCGGCGGCTGGCTGATGATCCAGTACCGCCGCCGCGGCTTCCCCTTCCGCTGAAAAAGGAAAATCAGTAGTAATGGCGGTGGCCGTAGCCCCGGGAGTAACCGTAGTAGCCGTAAGGCTGCACCACGACCGAAGGCGGCGCGACGTATACCCCGGGCTCGCCCACCGGAACGGCCACGCATCCCGCGAGGCCCGCAACCGCAATCACGACCGCGACAAGTTTTTTCATGAGGGTCTCCGTGTCTTCCATACTGCTTAGAACGCACGGCGGCCGCTCCGGTTTGGCGAATTTGTTACAGAATATTCGCCCCGTTACACCCTGGACCCGTCGCCGGTGAGTGACAGCCTGCGCCGCATCATCCATCTCGACATGGACGCGTTCTACGCGTCGGTCGAGCAGCGCGACGATCCCTCCCTGCGCGGCAAGCCGGTGGCGGTGGGCGGCTCGCCGCAGTCGCGCGGCGTGGTGGCGGCCTCGAGCTACGAAGCGCGCAAGTTCGGCGTGCGCTCGGCGATGCCGATGGCGCGCGCGCTGCGGCTGTGCCCCGAACTGCTCATCGTGCGCCCCGATTTCGCGCGCTACCGGGCGGCTTCCCAGCGCGTGATGGCGATCCTGCGCACCTGCACGCCGCTGGTGGAGCCGCTGTCGCTGGACGAGGCCTACCTCGATGTCACCGAGAACCTCTGGGGCGAGCCGCTCGCGACCGTGGTGGCGAAGCGGTTGAAAAAGGAAATCCTCGAGGAAACCGGCCTGACCGCCTCCGCCGGCGTGGCGCCGAACAAGTTCCTCGCCAAGATCGCCTCCGGCTGGCGCAAACCCGACGGCCTGACGGTGATCCCGCCGGAGCGCGTGGAGCAGTTCCTGCAGGAGCTGCCGGTGGAAGCGCTGTGGGGCGTCGGCCCGGTCACCGCGAAGAAGCTGCGCGCGGTGGGCATCCAGCGGCTGGTCGACGTGCGCGCTTTCGACGAAATGTCGCTGCAGAAAACGGTCGGCAGCCTGGCCGCCTGGCTGAAGCGCCTGTCGCACGGCGACGATCCGCGCGAAGTGAAGCCCGACCGGCCGTGGAAATCCATCTCGGCCGAGACGACTTACCCGGAGGATCTGGAAAGCGTGACCGAGATGCGCGCCGAAGTGTCGCGCCTGGCGCAGCGCGTCGCCGCTTCGCTGGAGAAAAAGAACCTTCGCGCGCGCACCGTGACCCTCAAGCTGCGCTACGCCGACTTCACCACCGTGACGCGCAACCATACCGGCGCCGCGCCGACGCGGGACCCCGCCGAATTCGCCGCGCGCGCGGCCGCCCTGCTCGCCCGCACCGACGCTGCGCGCCGCCCGGTGCGCCTGCTCGGCGTCGGTGCGCACGGCCTGCTGGGCGAGGCGCATACTCCGTCCCTACTCGACCCATGAATATCCTGAATTCGCTGCCGCCGGACGGCGTAAAGATCCTCCTCGTCCTGTTCCTCTCGTTCCTGATCGGCCTGGAGCGCGAGGAGCACAAGGCGGCCGAGGCGCAATACGCGTTCGGCGGCGTGCGCACCTTTCCGCTTATCGGCCTGATCGGCTACGCGGTCGCGCTGCTTGCCGGGGGACAGCCCGCGGCGCAGGCGCTCGGGCTGCTGGCGGTCGCGGGCTTCCTGTGGCTCTCCTACCGCCACAAGCTGGAAACCTCGCAGTATCCCGGCGCCACCTCGGAAATGTCGGGCGTGCTGACCTACGTCGTCGGCGCGCTGATCTACCACGAGCAATTCTGGATCGCCACCACGCTGACGGTCGCGAGCCTGCTGCTGCTTGAGTTGAAGGCGGGCCTGGAGGGCCTGGCGCGGCGCACCTCGCCGCTCGATATCCAGACGTTCACCAAGTTCCTGCTGCTCAGCGCCGTCATCCTGCCCCTGGTGCCGGACCAGGATTTCACCGAGTACCGGATGAATCCGTACAAGACCTGGCTGGTGGTGGTCGCCGTCAGCGGGGTCTCGTACGGCAGCTACGCGCTGCAGCGGCTGGCCAAGGGCCGGGGCGGCGTGCTGCTCGCCGCCGTCCTCGGCGGCGCCTATTCCTCGACGGTCACCACCATCGCGCTCGCCCGCGAATGCGCGGGGAACGAACAGCCGCGGCTTTACGCGGGCGCGATCCTCATGGCCTGCGGCGTGATGTACCTGCGCCTCGCCGCGCTGCTCGCGATTTTCAACGCCCAGCTGATGAACCGGCTGGCGGCGCCCTTCGTCGCGCTCGCCGCCGCGGCACTGTGCGCCGGCTGGTTCTGGTCGCGCGGCGCATCGCCCGATCAGGCCCCGCCCGTCCAGGATTCGAGGAATCCGCTCGAACTGCGCGCGGCGCTGCTGTTCGCCGCGGTTTTCCTCGTCCTGATCGTGGCGACGCATTTCGCCCTCCAGCACCTCGGCACGGGCGGCGTGTACGCGCTCTCGGCGATCATGGGTCTCTCCGACGTCGACCCGTACATCATGGGACTGACCCAGTCGGCGCCCTCCGTCACGCCGCTCGACCTGGCGGCGAACGCCATCCTGATCGCGGCGGCCTGCAACAATGCCGTGAAGGGCGTCTACACCTTCGCGATCGCCCCGCGCCGCACCGGCCTGCAGGGCCTCGGCCTGCTGCTCGGCTTCGCGGGGCTCGGACTGGTTCCGCTGCTGCGCTAGCGCGCGCCGCGCGCCGTCCTCATGCAATCTTGCATGGGATCAGGGCATCCTCGTCGAACGAGTACACGGCGCACAGGCGATGGTAGCCGTCGGCGATGACCACTTTGCCGTTCTGCCGGTCGCGCACGAGCAGCAGCGGCGCCAGCTCCTGGCCATTCCTGATTTTCCGGCGGTCCTTCTCCACGTGCTCGTTGCTCACGCCCAGCAGGGAGAGGCCCGACGCGCGGAAGATGTCCTTCGCCTTGAATTGCGCGACGCGCGCGCGCCGGAGCTTTTGCACCAGCCCTCGCGCGGCCGGATCGTCGTAGATCAGGCCCAGGTAGGACCGGGCGGCCGGGTAGTCGTGTTCCTCCGGTTTTGCCAGCCAGCGAATATGCGCGCGCTTGCCCATATGCGTACTCTATCAAGACCTATGACGCCGGCCCAATCTGCTATAGCATCACGGGCCTATGAGCGAACACGGCGCAGCACCCGCTCCAGCAGCGGCCAAACCCGGCGCGGCTCCCGCGCACGATCCGATCGAGGAGCTGGCGAGGGAGATTTTCATCCAGCTCTCCGCGCAGGTGCATTCGCAGGCCGGCGAGAAGCCCGAGCACAAGAAGCTGGTGGAGTTGAGCTTCCGCCTCGCCGAAGCCTTCACCGCCGGCAATTTCGACTTCAACACCGCCGCGCGCGAGCGCCGCGAGGCGAAAGCCAAGGCGAGCGTGGACGTGGGCAAGATCGAGATCGATTTCGGCGCCATCAGCAGCAAGAAGTAGCCTCAGGCTTTCCCCCTGCGCAGCGCGCCCGCGCTGGCGACCAGCACGAAGCAGGCGATCAGCAGCGCCGCGGAGAATCCGCCGCCGGCGCCGGCGATCGCGCTGACCGACAGCGGCCCGGCGATCTGCCCCGCGGCGAACGCGGCCGTCATCGCGGCGACCAGCCGGGGCGCGCGCGGCCCGGCGACGACGCGCGCTTCCTGTATGCCGACCATGGTGATCACCACGAAGGTGCCGCCGACGCACAGCGCGGACAGCACGATGCCGCCGATGCCCGGCCAGAAGACGGGCGCGGCGACGCCGAGCGCCATCGCCAGCTGGCTGCCGATCCAGGCCGCGCGGCTGCCGTAGCGCCCGGAGACGAGCGATACCGCGAGCGTCGAGGCGACCGCGGCGGCGCCGAACACCGGCCAGGCCCAGCCGAACACCGCGGGATCCGCCACCACCTGGCGCGCCATGACCGGAAGGAAGGTCGCCGGGATGATGTAGCCGAAGCCGTAGCCGCCGTAGGCGAGCACCAGGCGCGCCTGCGCCCAGCTCCAGCGGTCCGCTTCGCCGCGCGCATTTATTTTCCCGTCTGAAGAATCGAATACCCGCCACACCAGGGCCGTGACCGCGGCCGACAGCGCGCCCAGCAGCAGCCACGCGCTCGCGGCGCTAGCATGCATCGCCATCAGCAGCACGCAGGCCAGTCCCGCCGCCACCAGTCCCGCGCCGACGCCGGCGAACAGCACGCCGCTCAGCAGCGGGCGTCCGAGTGGCGCGAGGCGCTCGAGGCACCAGGACGAGGCGTGAATCAGCACCCACGCGCTCGCCAGGCCGGCGACCAGGCGCAGCGCCGCCCAGGCGGCGAAACCGGAGGTAAGGCCCATGGCGAGCGTCACCAGGGCGATCGCCACCAAGCCGGCGCGGATGGCGCGCGCCGCGTCGACGCGCATCGCGCCCGCCCACAGCGCGCCCAGGAGGTAGCCGGCATAGTTGGCCGAGGCGAGCCAGCCGCCCGCGGCGACCGAGAGCCCGAGGTCCTGCTGCATCATCGGCAGGATCGGCGTGAAGGCGAAGCGGCCGATGCCCATCGCCACCGCCAGGGCGGCCAGTCCTGCGAGCGCGATCCGCATCGCCGCAGTCTAGCCCGCCGGCGCGGGCCGCCGGTCGAAACAGTGCGGATCAGCGCGCCGCGACGGGACTGGGAAGCGGCTCGATCCGGCCCTTGATCACCCTGACCCGGTCGCCGGGCTTCCAGTGCGGCACGCTGCCGTCGCGCAGCACGCGCACCGAGCCGTCGTCGTGCAGCACCGAGGTTTCGTAGATCCTGCCTGGCCCGGACCTGGACGCGCCGCCCAGCGCGGCGATCAGCAGGACGGCGCCCTCGTCGCGGCTGCCCTGCAGCTGCAGCCCCGGGGCCGGTTCGAGTTGGCGCACCGACTCGACGACGCCGCAGACGCTGCAGAACGAAACGGCATGCGACACGGCGGACGGCCGCGCCTGGTCCAGCACCAGCAGCGCGAACCAGGCGGCCACCATCGCGAAGCCGGCGACGTAGACGATTGCGGTGAGAATGCCGAGCGCCAGCGGCGCAGACTCGGGCGTGTGGGGGAACGGCTCGTGCTCGCGTATGTCCATGGGACCTCCGTGATGCCGCGCGCGATACCCCCATACCGCGCGCACAGTGGGAGTGTAGATCCTAGCGGAGCGGATTGCCCGGCGTCGTGGAACAAATTGGCTTGTTTTTGTCGCTGGAAACCGACAGCGCCGGACGAATACAATACTGCAGCGCATGAGAAAAACAGCGGGCATCCTGATTCTGGCAGCGGCGCTCGGCCTCTGCGCGCAGCGTTGCCTTGCAGCAGAGGAACTCATCTCGACGGCGCACTACGCGAGCGGAGAACAGGTCCCCTACATCCTCAACTCCGCCGGCCCGTCGCCGAAATACCTGCTCATCCTGTTCCCGGGCGGCTCGGGCATCGTCGATCCGCACCTCGTCGAGGGCACATTGGTCTACGGCTTCAAGGGAAATTTCCTGCTGCGCGCCCGGCCGTTTTTCGTCGACGACGAGTTCGCCACGGTGACCACCAACTCGATGCAGAGCGAGGAGCGCATCCAGGCCGTGCTCGACGACCTGAAGCGCCGCTTTCCGCAGGCGCGCATCTACCTGGTGGGCACCAGCAACGGCACCTGGTCGACGATGGCGCTGGCGGGCTACCTCTCCGGCAGGATCGCCGGGGTGATCCATACTTCCTCGCTCGCCAAGATCGGCGGCTTCGACGCGAAGAAATACGGGAACCGCCAGTTGGTCGTGCACCACAGGGACGACTCCTGCCGCGCCACGCCCTTCAGCGCCGCGCAGGCCTCGCACGACCGCTACGGCAGCGAGCTCATCGTCATGGAGGGCGGCATTTCCACCGGCGATCCCTGCGAGGCGTTCGCCCACCACGGCTACAACGGCATCGAGCGCGAAACCGCGGCAGCGATCAAGAAATGGGTGCGGCAGGGCGGCTGAGCGCCGCGGGTATTTACTTCGACTTTGCCTCGGCCTTGCTCTGCGGCGGCGGCGTCAACCCGAGCACCGCCTTGACCGCCGTCGTCACCGCCTCGGGATCGAACGGCTTGGTCACGTAGCCGTCGGCGCCCGCCAGCAGGCCCTTCAGCACCGCCTGGCGGGTCGCCTCCGCCGTCAGCATGACGACCGGGATCGCCTTGAGCGCCGCGTGCTGGCGCATCTTGACGAGGATGTCGAAGCCGTTGACGTCGGGCAGGTCCACGTCGAGCAGCACCAGGTCGGGGATCGGCGACTGGCGCAGCATGGCGAGGAATTCCGCGCGGTTGCCGGCGAGGCGCGGCACGAAACCCTCGAGCGAGAGGTAGGTGCGCATCAGCTTGGCGAGGTCCGGGTCGTCGTCCACCACCAGGACGGTGAACTTCTGCCCCTCCTTCACTTCGCGCTTGCCGGCCGGGCGGCGCGCGATGCGCACGTAGTAGCCGTCCTGCTTCAGCGAGGAGGCGCCCCGCTCGGCCTCGCTGTCATCCTTCGGCGTCGCCGAGGTGAAAAATCCCGCCGGCACGTCGATGCTGAAGAAGCCCGACTCCAGGCCGTCGGAACTGGGCTCGGTGGCGTTGGTGATCAGCCGGCTGCCGAAAAATTTCTTCAGGGTCTCGACGATCTCGGCCGCCGCCAGGTTGGGCGCGCTCCTGCCGATCTGCTCCACCGAGGTCTTGCCGTCGATGAGGATCAGCACCTGCAGCTCCGTCGCCGCCAGCGACGTCCCCGTCGCCTTCAGTTCCGCGTTGCCCTTCTCGGTCAGCGCGAACAGGTCCTCGTTCTTGATCACGGTGGGGCGCAGGCCGCTCATTTTTTGATTCTATGCTGTTTCACGCTGGATAATGTAGGCTCACTGACGGAGCCGTCAGCTTGGGAGGGATCATGAGATTTTCATATCGTTTTGTACTGTCGTTCGTCGCCGTTCTGCTGTGCACCGCGCTGTCCGCATTGTCCGCGCATGCCGCGGACTACCCCGCGCCGAAGGAAGGCGACTGGGTGGCGAAGGATTTCCGCTTCCATACCGGCGAGGTGCTGCCCGAGGTGCGGCTGCATTACACGACCATCGGCGCGCCCGGCGGCGAGCCGGTGCTGGTGCTGCACGGCACCGGCGGCTCCGGCGCCAGCATGCTGGGCGCGGACTTCGCCGGCGAACTGTTCGGCCCCGGGCAGCCGCTCGACGCGAGCCGCTACTACATCATCCTGCCGGATGCGCTGGGCGCCGGGAAATCCACCCGGCCCTCCGACGGCCTGCGCGCGAAATTCCCGCGCTACGACTACGACGACATGGTGCTCGCGCAGTACCGCCTGCTGACCGAGGGCCTCGGCGTGAAGCACCTGCGCCTGGTCATCGGCAATTCCATGGGCGGCATGCAGACCTGGATGTGGGGCTCGCGCTACGCGGACTTCATGGACGCGCTGGTGCCGATGGCCTGCCTGCCGACGGCGATGTCCGGCCGCAACTACCTGCTGCGCAGGATGCTGACGCAGTCCATCCGCAACGATCCGGAGTGGCTGGGCGGCGACTACACCGCGCAGCCGAAGAACATGCAGACGCACCTGCTCACCTACAGCCTGGCGACCATCGGCGGCAACTGGGGGCTGTACAAGCGCGCGCCCTCGCACGAGGCGGGCGACAAGCTGATCGCCGCGGCGCTGGCGCAGCCCTACAAGGGCGACGCCAACGACACCCTGTTCCAGTGGGAATCCTCCGCCGACTACGATCCGTCGCCCGGCCTGGAGCGCATCCGGGCGATGCTGGTGGCGATCAATTCCTCGGACGACGAGCGCAACCCGCCCGAGCTCGGCGTCATGGAGCGCGAGATCAAGCGCGTGAAGAACGGCCGCTACGTGCTGATCCCCGGCGGCCCCGACACGCGCGGCCACGGCACCACCGCCCTGGCCCGGCTGTGGAAGCAGAACCTCGCGGAACTGCTGCAGCAGGCGCCCCGTCGGTAGTGGAATAGACTAGCCTCACCGCTGTTTACCATTCGGACAACCACCAGGAGGAAAAGAATATGAATGCATTCAATCGGATGAAGGTTCTCGGCGGCACGGCGATCCTCGTGCTCGCGGGCTGCGCGATGATGTCGGGCGCCAAGCAGGTCAACGTTTCCCTGAGCGGCGCCGAACAGGTCCCGCCGGTGGCCACCTCGGCCAGCGGCCAGGGGTCGATCACGGTCAATGAAGACCACAGCGTGAGCGGCAGCGTGACGATCGCGGGCTTCGCGCCGGTGGCGGCGCACATCCACGTCGGCGCGCGCGGCGCGAACGGGCCGGTGGCGATCGGGCTGACCAAGTCCTCCGACACCGTGTGGATGATCCCGGCCGGCGCCAAGTTCAACGACGACCAGTACAAGGCGTTCCTCGCCGGCAACACCTACCTCAACTTCCACACCCCCGCGCACAAGGGCGGCGAGATCCGCGGCCAGCTGCAGCCGTAAGGCGGCCCGCGGTCAGGCGCGCTGCTCCCTCTCGAGCAGCGCGCCCAGCTCCTCGAAGGGGAGCGGTTTGCTGTACAGGTAGCCCTGGAATTCGTCGCAGCGCAGCAGCCGCAGCGTTTTCGCCTGCGGCTCGGCGTCCACGCCCTCGGCGATGACCTTCAGCTTGAGCGAGCGCGCGAGCGTGATGATGGTCTGCACCAGCGTCATGGCGGCGGGATCGTCCAGCATGGTGACGATGAAGGAGCGGTCGATCTTGAGCGCCTGCGCCGGCAGCCGCGCGAGGTAGGCGAGCGAGGAGTAGCCGGTGCCGAAATCGTCGATGGCGACGCTCATGCCGAGCGCGCGCACCTGCTCCAGCTTGCGGATGGTGCCCTCGATGTCCTCCATGATCAGGCTCTCGGTGATTTCCAGGTCCAGCCCCGCCGGGGCGCCGCCGCCCGCCGCCGCCTCCACCGAGGCGAGGAAATCCTTGCGGCGCAGCTGGATCGGCGACACGTTCACCGCCACGCGCGGCGCTGCGAGGCCCGCCGCGCGCCAGCGGCGGTGGTCGGCCGCCGCCTGGCGCAGCGCCCAGGCGCCCGCCTCCAGGATCAGCCCGGTTTCCTCCATGAGCGGGATGAACTTCATCGGCGGCACCAGCCCGAGCTCCGGGCTCTGCCAGCGGATCAGCGCCTCGACGCCGGCGATGCGCCGCGTCTCGATGTCCACCTTCGGCTGGTAGTGCAGCACGAACTCGCCGTTCTTCAGCGCCTGGCGCAGCTTGTTCTCCAGCGTGAGCGCCGCCGCGGTGCGCTCGGTCATCGCCTGCGCGTAGAACACGAAGGGCTCGCCCCGGTCCTTGCTCCGCCGCAGCGCGGCCTCGGCGTGCTTCAGCAGCGTCTCGGCGTCGGCGCCGTCGCTCGGGTAGAGCGCGATGCCGGCCTTGGCCGAGGTGCGCAGCTCGCTGCCGTCCAGCGCGAACGCCTCGCTGAAGCACTCGTGCGTCAACGCCTGCACCCGGCGGCCCGCCTGCGAGCGCCCCTTCACCGGCCGCAGCAACACGGCGAACTGGTCCGGGCCGATGCGCGCGATCTCGGTGCGGCCGGCCGAGCGCGCGAGCCGGCAGGCCGCCTGCACGAGCAGCGCGTCGCCCGCCGCGCGGCCGAGCGATTCGTTGACGGTGCGAAAGCGCTCGAGGTCCACCAGCGCGATGGAAAATTTGCCGCCCGCCTGCGCCGCTTCGCGCAGCGACTGGTCCAGGTGCTCGAGGAACCGCGTGCGGTTGGCAAGGCCCGTCAGCGGGTCGTAGCGCGCCAGCAGGTCGATCTCGCGCTGCCGCAGCTCGAGCTCGGCGACGGTCTCGCGCAGCGAACGGAAAGTGTCGGCCTGGATCGCCGCCAGGCGCACCACCTGGCCGAGCGCCTGCCGGTTGAGCCGGCTCTTGTGCAGGAAATCGTAGGCGCCGCGCTCCAGCGCCGCGTCGCGGAACACCTGCTCTTCTTCCGAGGTCAGCACCACCACCAGGCGGTCGGTCGCCTCGAGCAGGCGGTCCAGCGTGTTGAAGCCGTCGGAGTCCGGCAGGTTCAGGTCGGCGATGATCAGGTCATACGTGCCGCCGATGCCGCCGATGCCGCCGGCGCCCCCGGCGAGCTTCTCCAGCGCCGCGCCCAGCGAAGCCGCCCACTCGACGGTCGCCGCCGGCGCGACGGCGGCGAGATAGCCCTTGACGATCTCGGCCGTGGCCGCCATGTCCTCGAGCAGCAGGATGCGGATGCGCGCGTGCGCTGCGCCGCGCTGGATTGCCGCGGCCGGCCGCATGCGGGGTAAGGCAGGCGCCATGCTCTGACTTTTTATGTCCGGTTGCCGGATTGCCGCGCGATGATACGCGCCGGCGCGGCGCCAGTCTGTGCGGTTCTGCAAACAACCCGCGGCGTTAGCTATTTGTCCGACTTCGCTCTCTTTGTCCGATCAGGCCGGCGCGGACGAATCCACGAACGGCCCGATCTTCGCGCGCGCGAACGCGGGGCGCGCCTGGATTTCCCGCCACCACTCCGCCGCGCGCGGATGCTTCGCGGCGGTCACCTCGGCGGGCGCGATTTCCTCCTCGATGCGCTTGACGAACGGCACCTGCGCGATGTCGGCGATGGAATAGCGCGCGCCGGCGAGCCAGGCGTCGGCGCGTAGGGTTTCCTCCATGCGGTCCAGCATCTCGACCAGCCTGGCGCGCGCCGCCGCGCGCTCCTCCTCGGTGTACGGCTGGCGCGCGACGCGGCGCCAGGCCTCCTGCCGCTCCTTGCTGGGGATTTTCTTCAGCCGCTCGGCGAGCTCCGCGTCGGACCACTGCGAGGCCATCTTCTGGTAGTGGTGCCGCCAGTTGAAGACGATCAGGTTGCCGATGCGCTCGTCGGCGTAGCGGATCCAGTTGCGCATGGTGGCGCGGCCGTAGGCGTCCGCCGGCCGCAGCGGCGGCTCGGGGTAGACCTCGTCGAGGTATTCGCAGATGGTGCCGCTCTCGTAGAGCGGCCGGCCGTCGTGCACCAGCGTGGGGATCACGCCGTTCGGATTGATCTTCAGGTATTCCGGCGAGTGGTGCTCGCCTTTCGCCAGGTCGACGGGATGGCTCTCGTAGGCGAGGCCCTTCTCCTCCAGGCAGAGGCGCACGCGGCGCGAGGCGCTCGAGCGCCAGCCATGGTGCAGGATCAGCATCGCCCAGGTTTCATTCAGGCGTCCAGGTTACGTGCAGGCAACGTGCAGGTAACGTGCGCCCCGTTTCCTGATGTTTTTTCCATGCTTGTGCATTATCGCTTCCTTAGGCGCCCAATGCGCTGCATGAAGATCCGCGACGGCAGCGACTACTTCAAACGCTGCAGCGAGAAGACGCGGCAGGTCGCCGGCGGCGAAGTCACCGTGTCGCCGCTCGACATCGTCGCCGAGACGGGACAGTGAAAGCTTCGCGCAAGCCGGGAAACATTTCGTAACGATTTTTCCGGGCATTTGTCACGCGGGCGCAAGATTCGCGGCGTAGGATGGCCGCATGATGAATGCCGTCGAACTGATCCGCAACGCCAATTCGGCCCCCGAGGTTCTCTCCGCGCTCTCCGTGTACGTCGAGTCGCTGCGCCACGTGCCGGTGATCCCGCACGAGTGCCTGCGGCTGCCCCTCGAGGGCGAAGCCGACGTCAGCCAGCGCATGATGGCGCTGGTCGCGGTGGTCAACCTCACCTCGCAGAACCTGCGCGACCAGGATTGCAACGTCGCCAAGCGCGCCCTGCAGGTGTTCGCCGCCGCCACCTGGCGCCTGCGCTCGCGCGGGAAGCAGGACTCCATCCCCAGCTAGCGGGGGCGGGCGGGGGTTCGCCCGGGTTGCAGCGCGTTTCGCGCCCCGCTAGGGCGCGGCGTTCAGCCTGGCGATCACCTTGCCGGTGATGTCGATGCGCGGGCTGGCGTAGGTCGCCTCGAGGAACACCGCGTCGAGGTTCTCTTCCTCGGCGACGCGCTTGATCATGGCGTTGGCCTTGGCGACGATGTCCTTCAGCAGGTCGTCGCGCTTCTGGTTCATGTCCTCGACGAGAGCCTCCCTGCGCCGGTCCACCTCGTTGGCCGGCCCCTTGAGGATCTCCGCCTCGCGCCTCTTGTATTCGCTCTCGAGGTCCTCCTTCACCTTCACCGCCGCGCGCGCCTCGCGCATCACGCGCTCCGTGCTCACGAAACCGACCTTGTAGGACGGCTGCGAAGAGCGCGACGGCGCCTGCTGCGCCAATGCGGCGGCCGGGAGAACGACCGCGAATATCAGGAAAAATCTGGAAAGGTTCATCGGCGTAACTATACAGCCACCGTCGCGCCCGCGCCTGAACTTGCGCCCGTGCTCGCGTCAGCAAGGAAGTCTTCGTAGTTGCCCTGGAAATCCATCACGACCGCCGGATCGCCGGGTTTCGCTCCCGGTTTCAGTTCGATGACGCGCGTGGCCAGGGACGAGACGAACTCCCGGTCGTGCGAGACGAAGACCAATGTTCCCGTGTACTTGTCGAGCGCGGTGTTGAGCGACTCGATGGATTCCATGTCGAGGTGGTTGGTCGGCTCGTCCAGCAGCAGCACGTTCGGCATCTGCAGCACCTGCTTGCCGATCAGCATGCGCTGGCCCTCGCCCCCTGAGATCACCTTGAGCGACTTCTTCTGGTCGTCGCCGGAGAACAACAGCTGCCCCAAAGTGGCGCGCACGATCAGGTCGTCCTGCTCCGGGCGGTCCTTGCGGCGCCAGCGGCCCAGCCACTCGGCGAGGGTATCGTCGCCCTTGAACTCGTCCGCCGGATCCTGCGGCCAGTATCCGAGCCTCGCCTTCTCCGACCACTTGACCGTTCCGCCATTTGCTTTCAAGTCATTGGCAATGCACCGAAGCAGGGTGGTCTTGCCGATGCCGTTCGGCCCGATGATGGCGATTTTTTCCCCGGCTTCGATGTTGAAGTTG
>DATBQR010000110.1:0-7147 GCA_036560705.1 Burkholderiales bacterium
GGAATTTATTTGAACAGATATTGAAGAAGAAAAATCAAACCTTGAACATTCTGGGCGCCACCTCGGGCGACACGGGCTCGGCGGCCGAATACGCCATGCGCGGCAAGCAGGGCATCGATGTCTTCATGCTCTCGCCGCTGGGGCGCATGAGCGCTTTCCAGCGTGCGCAGATGTATTCGCTGCAGGAGGCCAACATCCACAACCTGGCGGTGAAGGGCGCGTTCGACGATTGCCAGGACGTGGTGAAGCGGGTCAACGCCGACGCGGCGTTCAAGGACAAGTACCGCATCGGCGCGGTGAATTCGATCAACTGGGCGCGCGTCGCCGCGCAGGTGGTGTATTACTTCAAGGGATATTTCGCCGCCACCCGGTCCGACGCCGAGCAGGTTTCGTTCGCGGTTCCTTCGGGCAACTTCGGCAACATCTACGCGGGCTACGTGGCGCGCTGCATGGGATTGCCGGTCCGCAGGCTGATTCTCGCGACCAACGAGAACGACGTGCTGGACGAATTCTTCCGTACCGGGAAGTACCGGGTGAGGAAGGAAGCTGTCGCGACTTCCAGTCCGTCGATGGACATTTCCAAGGCGTCGAATTTCGAAAGGTATGTTTTCGACCTGCTGGAGCGCGACGGCGCCAGGGTGGAGAAGCTTTTTTCAGGCGGGGCTTTCGAGCTTTCGGTCGAACGAAAAGGTTTTGTATCGGGCAAGAGCAGTCACGCCGATCGAATCGCCACGATAAGAAGCATCCATTCGAAATACGGCATCACCATCGATCCGCACACCGCCGACGGCGTGAAGGTCGGGCTGCAGCATCGCGAGCCGGGCGTGGAGCTCGTATGCCTGGAGACGGCGCTGCCGGCCAAGTTTGCCCAGACCATCCGCGAGGCGCTCGGCCGCGACCCGCAAACGCCGAAGGGCCTCGAAAAGCTGGAGACGCTGCCGCAACGCTTCGAGGTCGTCGAGCCCGATGCGGAAGCCGTGAAGCGCTGCATCGCAGCGCGCGCCTGATGGGCATCACTTCCGTCGGCGTGCTGACCGCGGGCGGCGACGCGCCCGGGATGAACGCCGCGGTGCGCGCGGTGGTGCGCACGGCACTGGCGCTCGGCATGCGCGCCTTCGGGATCCGGCGCGCCTACCAGGGGCTGGCGGGCGGCGAGATCGCCGAACTGGGTGCGCGCGACGTCGGCGGCATCATCCAGCGCGGCGGCACCATCCTGCAGACGGCGCGCTTCCCGGATTTCGCGAGGCCCGAAGCGCAGCAGGCGGCGCTGCGCCAGCTGAGGGCGAAGGGCGTCGATGCACTGGTGGCGATCGGCGGCGACGGCACCATGCGCGGCGCGGCGGCGCTGCACGGGCTGGGCTTTCCCGTGATCGGCGTGCCGGCTTCGATCGACAACGACGTCTACGGCACCGACATCTCGATCGGCGTGGATACCGCGCTGAACACCATCCTCGACGCGATCGACAAGCTGCGCGACACCGCGTCCTCGCACCAGCGCGCCTTCATCGTCGAGACCATGGGCCGCGACTGCGGACACCTCGCGCTGATGTCGGGCATCATCAGCGGCGCCGAGATGATCCTGATCCCCGAGCAGGAGGCGAGCGTCGAGGAGGTGGCGGCCGCGGTGCGCGGTGCGCACGAGCGCGGCAAGACCCACGCCATCGTGGTGGTGTCCGAAGGCGCGAAGCTGCACGCCAATGCGCTCAGGGACAGGCTTGCGGCGATGCATCCCGGTTTCGACCTGCGCGTCACCATCCTCGGCCACGTGCAGCGCGGCGGCAGCCCGAGCGCCTGGGACCGGCTGATCGCCGCGCGCCTCGGCGTCGCCGCAGTCGAGCGCCTGCAAAAGGGCGAAAGCGGCGTGATGGTCGGGCTCAAGGCGCGCGAGATCATCGGCACGCCGCTGGCGGAAGTCGCCGGCCGGCAGCGCGGGCCCGACCTCGAGTACTACCGGATGGCGCGGATGCTGGCCCGCTAGGCGCGTGATGTCGCGCCTTTCGTGGTAGAAACCGTCCCGGAGCGGCGAGCCATGCGAATCCTGGTTGTCGAAGACGATGCGGTGCTGGCGGCGGCGCTGGTGCGCGCGCTCAACCAGAGCGCCTACGCGGTCGACGTGGTGGGCGACGGCGACGACGCCAACCGCGCGCTCGGCGCCGATTCCTACGACCTGGTGGTGCTCGACCTCGCGCTGCCCAAGGTCGACGGCCTGACGGTGCTGCAGCGCCTGCGCGACCGCAAGTCGCGCGTGCCGGTGCTGGTGCTGAGCGCGCGCGACGCGCTGGAAGACCGGGTCAAGGGACTCGACATCGGCGCCGACGACTACATGACCAAGCCTTTCGACCTGCCAGAGTTCGAAGCGCGCGTGCGGGTGCTGATCCGGCGCGGGCAGGACCAGGCGGGCAACGACCTCACGCACGGCAGGCTGCGCTTCGACCTCGCCGCGCGCCGCGTCTTCCACGACGGCGCGCCGGTGGAATTTTCGGCGCGCGAGCTGGCGGTGGTGGAGCTGCTGCTGTCGCGCCAGGGCCGCGTCGTCACCAAGGAGCAGATGGTGGACCGCCTGTTCGGCTGGGGCGACGACGTCGGCAGCAACGCCATCGAGGTGTACGTGCACCGCGTGCGCAAGAAGCTCGAGCCCTTCGGCATCGAGATCCGCACCGTGCGCGGCATGGGCTACCTGATCGAAAAGGCGAATGGCGGCGAGCCAGCCGACCCTGCGTAGCCAGCTGCTGCGCGGGATGCTGGTCCCGCTCTCGGCGCTGCTCATCGTCGGCGTCAGCGTCAGCTACTTCGTCATCGGCGCGGTCACCGAGGACATCTACGACGGCGAACTGGGCGAGATCGCGCGCGAGTTGACGCTGCACGTGCGCTACAACGGCGACGACCCCGCTTTCGACCTGTCGCCGGAAGCCGAGCGCACGCTGCTGCTGGACGAATTCGACAAGATCTACTACGCGGTGCGCACCGAGGACGGCAGGAAGATCGCCGGGGAAGCCGATTTTCCGCGCGCCGGCGCCGTGCGCCGGGAAATGACCTACGGCAACGGCGTGTTCGCCGGGCAGCCGGTGCGCATCGCCGCGACACGTATCGCGGCGACCGGGCGGCCCAGGTCGCACGCGGTCGTCGTCGAGGTCGCCGAGACGCTGGTCAAGCGCAACCTGCTGGCGAGGAAGCTGCTGCTCGGCTTCGCGCTGCCGCAGGTGTTGCTCATCCTGGTGGCCGCCGCGCTGGTCTGGCTGGGCGTGGGCCGCGGCCTCGCGCCGCTGCAGCGCCTGCGCGGGGCGGTGGCCGAGCGCTCCCACCTGGACATGAGCGCGATCGAGGCGGAGGGCGTGCCGGGCGAAGTGCGCCCGCTGGTGGTCGCGGTCAATGAATTGATGGGGCGCCTCAGCGCGGTGCTCGAATTCCAGGGCCGCTTCATCGCCGACGCCGCGCACCAGCTGCGCACGCCGGTGGCCGGCCTCAAGGCCCACCTCGAGGTGGCGCTGCGGGAGCAGAACCTGGAGCAGATGAAGCGGGGCCTCGCGCACCTCTATATCAGCGCCGAGCGCCTGTCGCGCCTGGTCGCCCAGCTGCTGTCGCTCGCGCGCAACGAGCCGAGCACCGCGCGGCTGGCCAATTTCGCGCCGCTCGATTTCAACAAGCTCGCCTTCGAGGCGACCATGGAATGGGTGGCCGACGCCTACAAGAAGAAGATCGACCTCGGCTTCGAGGGCGCCGAGCAGCCGGTGCTCATCAACGGCGACCCGGCGCGGCTCACCGAACTCATCAACAACCTGGTGGACAACGCCGTGCGCTATACCCAGGAGGGCGGCCGCGTGACGGTGAAAGTGCAGGCGGGGAAAAGGCCGCAGGTTTCGGTAAGCGACGACGGCCCGAAAATCCCGGTCGAGGAACGCGATCGCGTGTTCGAGCGTTTTCACCGCCTGATCGACAACCGGACCGAAGGCAGCGGCCTCGGCCTCGCCATCGTGCGCGAAATTGCTGCGCTGCATGAAGCGGAAATATCGCTCGTCGACGACAGCGACGGCGTCGGCAACACTTTCACCGTGACCTTTCCGGGGATCGAGGACGGTCCTTCGGAAGCTGCCGCCGCGGCTGCCTGAACCTTGCATCGCCGTAATGTTGCGGAAAGCAAGGCGTAATTTTTCGACAAGAGGCCCGTAAGCGCGCCCGCATAGCCTGCTCCTTCCACGACTTGAGGGGGAGCACGGGGTGATCGAATCGCTGAGCAATGCCGATACCTGGGTAGCGCTGTTCAAAATCTGCGTCATCAACATCCTGCTGAGCGGCGACAACGCGGTGGTCATCGCGATGGCCTGCCGCGGCTTGCCGGTCAAGCAGCAGAAGATGGCGTTCGCCATCGGCGCGGTGGGCGTCATCATCCTGATGACCGGCCTCACCGCGGCTGCGGCCTACCTGCTCACGCTCCCCTACCTGGAGATCATCGGCAGCGTGCTGCTGCTGTGGATCGGCATCAAGCTGCTGGCGGCGGAAGAAGAGGGCGACGAAGTCGAGCAGAGCAGCAGTTTCTGGGACGCGGTGCGCATCATCGTCATCGCCGACATCGTCATGAGCCTGGACAACGTGCTCGGCATGGCGGGCGCGGCCAATGGCCACCTGTGGATGCTGTTCATCGGCATGGTGATCACGATCCCGCTGATCCTTTTCGGCAGCGTGCTGATCATGAAGCTGATGGAGCGCTTCCCCATCTTCATCACCTTCGGCGCCGGCCTGCTCGGCTGGGTCGCGGGCGAGATGGTGGTTTCGGACCCCTCCATCGTGCACACGGTCGAGACGCAGGCGCACTACATGGACTGGGTGGCGCCCATCACCTGCGCGCTGCTGGTGGTGATCGCCGGCAAGTGGATGGCCAGGCGGCGCCACCAGGAAGTGGCGATGGCGGCGGCCTCCGGGGGCGCGGTCCAGTCCCCCGAGCACTGAGCGGAGCCGCCATGAATTCCGTTGTCGTGCCGATCGAGGAAGGCAGCGGCGAAGGCTGGATGGCGGATCACGTCATCGGGCTCTACCGGCAGCAGCCGCTGCGCATCTACCTGCTGAACGTGCGGCAGCCGCTGGCGCAATATGTCGCGCGCTTCATCGCCAAGGCGGAACTGGAGGCCTTCCACCAGGAAAACGGCATGCGGGCGCTGAAGCCGGCGGCCGACAGGCTGGACGCCTGCGGCGTGCCGCACTGGGACCTGGTGCTGGTCGGGCAGAAGGCGGAGAGCATCGTCGGCTTCGCGCGCGACCACCACTGCAGCCAGATCATCTTGCCCAAGCCGGCGGGCGGGGCGCTGGCCTACTTCGGCTTGGGCTCCATCAGCAGCCAGATCCGCCACCTCATCGGCGCGGCGGGCGGGTCCTGCGGAGTTTCGGAGGTTTACTGATCTAGTGGTGGTACACGGGGATCGCGGCGCCGGCGTCGATTCGGCCGAGAGTGAAGAACGGCGACGACATGAAGATCAGGGCGAGCATGGCCGCTACTACGGTCAGGCGAAGCACGGAGGCCTCTCTTTCTTTTTATCCCTCGCCTTTACTCATATGCAAGCGCCGTGCCACGGGAAAACCGGCTTTTTCAGAGGAAATCAGAGGCCGTAAGCCCTTCTAAGCAGCGTAAGTGGGTGCGCGGTGCGCGCATCCGGTGCGTCCGTGCCCATGCCCTGGCGGATGTGGCGGCCCGCGATCGGGCAGTCCGAACTCACCCAGTCGGGTTCCGCGGCGGCCATCTGGCGGAACACCGGGCGGCCGATTTTCATCGAGTTGTCGAAGTATTCCTTCTTCACGCCCCAGGTGCCGTCGTGGCCGGCGCAGCGCTCGACAGTGGTGACCGCGGTGCCGGGAATCATCTCCAGCATCTCGCGCGTCTTCTGGCCCACGTTCTGCACCCGCGAATGGCAGGGGACGTGGTACGACACCTTGCCCAGCTCTTTCTTGAAATCCTTCTTCAGCAGGCCGTCCTTCGCGCGCAGCACGAAATACTCGAAGGGGTCGAACATCGCGTCCTGCACCGCCCGCACGCCGGCGTCGTCCGGGAACATCAGCGGCAGCTCCTGCTTGAACATCAGGGTGCAGGAGGGAATGGGCGTGAGGATGGCGTAGCCCTCGCGGGCGAGCTTCGCCAGCGCGGGGATGTTGATGTTTTTCAGGCTTTCCACCGCTTTCAAGTCGCCCAGTTCCAGCTTGGGCATGCCGCAGCAGGCTTCCTGCTCGGCCAGCACGTATGGAATCTCGTTGTGCGCGAGCACCGCCAAGAGGTCGTGGCCCATGCCCGGCTCGTTGTAGTTGACGTAGCAGGTGGAAAAGATCGCGACTTTGCCGGAGGTGTTTTTTCCGTCTTTTATTTCGTGTTCTTTTGATTCAAGGGCGTTCGGGCGGAATTTGCGGCTGGCATATTCAGGCAACTCGCGATCCTTGGCCACGCCGAGAGCGCCGTCCAGCACGTTCCTGAAAGCCGCGTTCCTGTTGAGCGCATTTACCGCCTGCACCACCACCGGAATGGTGTTCAGCTTGCCCATCGCGTCGGTGGAGGAGAGCATCCGGTCGCGGAAAGACGTTTCGCCCTTCCTGAACTTGATCGCCTTGGCGCGCAGCATCAGATGCGGGAAGTCCACGTTCCACGGATGCGGCGGCACGTAGGGACACTTGGTCATGTAGCAGGTGTCGCACAGGTAGCACTGGTCGACGACCTTCCAGTAGTCCTTCTTGTCGACGCCGTCCACTTCCAGCGTGCGGGATGCGTCCACCAGGTCGAACAGGGTGGGGAACGCGGTGCACAGGTTCACGCAGCGGCGGCAGCCGTGGCAGATGTCGAAGACGCGCTCGAGCTCCTTGAAAGCGGCGCCTTCGTCGTAGAACGCCTCGTTCTTCCAGTCGAGCGGATGGCGGGTCGGGGCTTCGAGGTTGCCTTCGCGCATGGGGAAAGAGTAAGGCGGCTGCGGGATTTGATCAATCGAATCTGCCATGCCCCACGATAGCCGAGCCCTATAGCCGGCGCTCGACGGTCACGGTGTCGCCGTCGTGGCCGGTGCGCGCGAAGCCGAGCTGCTGCGCCAGATCGAGCATGTCGCCGTTGGCATTCAGGATGTGGCCGTCGAGCGCCGCGTACCCGGCCTCCCTGGCGCAGACGCAAAGCTTCTCCAGCAGT
>DATBQR010000111.1:0-4416 GCA_036560705.1 Burkholderiales bacterium
GCTGCTGTCGATCCGGCTCACGTCGCGCAGCACGCGCGGGCGGAACGCGATCGAGTCGAGCGCCTGCCGGTTGCGCCGCACGGTGGTCTCGGTTTCGGCGCCGCCGATGAGGTAGCTCCACGGGCCGGGCGCCAGGTTGCGCCGCGCCGCCGCGACGATTTCCTGCAGGGTGAGGAAGGGTTCGGTGACTGTTGCCGGCGACGGGGCGTTCATTCCCGCAAGGCTAACACTTTGCAACGGCCTTGCTATCATGGCCGGCAACCCGAGGAGCAAGCATGCGATTGCTGACCTACGCACGGAAGAACAAAGGCGCCGCACCCCGCGTGGGCGTCATGAGCGGGCCGGAGCACCTGGTGGATTTGAAGTTCAAGGACATGATTTCCCTGATCGAAGGGGGAAGTAAAAGCCTTTCTTCCATAAAAAAAATTCTCAAAGGAAAGTCCAAACCCATCCCCCTATCCTCGGTGCGCGTGCTCGCCCCCATCCCCAGGCCGCGCAAGAACGTGTTCTGCGTCGGCTGGAATTACCTCGAGCATTTCGAGGAGGGCGCCAAGGCGCGCGCCAACGTCGTCGAGATTCCGAAGCACCCGACCTTCTTCACCAAGGCGCCGACCAGCGTGAACGGTCCCTACGACCGCATTCCGCTGCACGCCGGCGTGACCGAAAAAGTGGACTGGGAAGTGGAGCTGGGCGTGATCATCGGCCGCGGCGGCAGCAACATCAAGGAAGCCGACGCCATGAAGCACGTGTTCGGCTACACCGTGATCAACGACGTTTCGGCGCGCGAGGTGCAGCGCCGCCACGGCCAGCAGTGGTTCAAGGGCAAGAGCCTGGACGGCCACTGCCCGATGGGGCCGTGGATCGTCACCGCCGACAAGGTGAAGGACTGGTGGGACCTGCGCGTGGTGACGCGCGTCAACGGTGCGATCAAGCAGGACTCGAACACCCGGCACATGCATTTCAAGATCCCGCGCATCATCGCCGAGCTGTCCGCCGGCCTGACCCTCGAACCCGGCGACATCATCTCCACCGGCACGCCGGCCGGCGTCGGCCACGCGCGCACGCCGCCCGAGTTCCTCAAGGCAGGCGATGTCCTCGAGACGGAAATCGCCGGCATCGGCCTGCTGCGTAACCGGATCGGCTGAGCCACGGACGCGGCTGCCGACGCGAATCCGGAAACGCAGCAGCCGGCCGGGTCGCCGACCTGGCATTCGCCTTCCTCGCTGGCGCTGATCGCCGCCAATCTCCTGCCGCTCTGGGGCGTGCTGGCCTGGGACTGGCCGGTGTTCCCGCTGTTGGTGCTGTTCTGGCTGGAGAACGTCGTCGTCGGCCTGCAGACCGTGCTGAGCATGCTGCTGGCCGGGCCGGCGGATATCGCGCTGTGGGTCGCGAAACTCTTCATGGTGCCGTTTTTCTGCCTGCACTACGGGATGTTCACCGCGATCCACGGCAAGCTGGTGTTCGGCATTTTCGGCGGCAAGGGATACGATTTTCTGGACCGCGGCTTTTTACCGGTCCATGCGGCCCAGCAGGCGATCGGCAAGTACGGCCTCTGGCTGCCGCTGGCGGCGCTGGCGGGCAGCCACCTGTTCTCGTTCCTCTGGGATTACCTCCTGCGCGGCGGTTACCGACGGGCAGTGCTGACCGAACTCATGCAGCAGCCTTACAGCCGGGTGCTCGTGCTGCACGTGACCATTCTCTTTGGCGGATGGGCGGTCATGCTGCTCGGGTCGCCGCTGTGGGCCATGGTCCTGCTGGTGGCGGTCAAGATCTGGGTCGACCTCAAGGCCCACCTGAAGCTGCACGCGAAGAAGTAGACGCGCGCAGCCTTCGCGCTACAACATTGCTCCCGGCTTGCCGAGCGCGTGCTCGGTCAGCCTTGCCACCACCCAGTTGTAGGCCTCGTCCACCGAGCTGGTGCGGTGCATGATCTTCACGTCCTCGGCATTGATGGTGCCGTGCTTCACCAAGGCGTCGAAGTTAATGACTTCATCCCAGTAGTCGTTGCCGAATAGCACGATCGGCATCGGCTTCTTCATTTTCTTCGTCTGCACCAGCGTCACTACTTCCATCAGCTCGTCCAGCGTTCCGAAGCCGCCGGGGAAGACGATCACCGCCTTCGCCAGGTAGGCGAACCAGAACTTGCGCATGAAGAAGTAGTGGAAGTGGAAGCCCAGTTCGCGCGTCAGGTAGTCGTTGTCGGTCTGCTCGATGGGAATGGAGATGCCGAGGCCGACCGACTTTCCCTTCGCCTCGGAGGCGCCGCGGTTGGCCGCTTCCATGATGCCCGGGCCGCCGCCGGTGCAGACCACGAAGCGGTGGCTCATCTCCGGCGGCAGCGCCTTTGACCACTGCGTCAGGCGGAACGCCAGCTGGCGCGCCGCTTCGTACCACTTGTTGCCTTCCTTGAAGCGCGCCGAGCCGAAGAAGACGACGGTGTCCTCGATGCCGTGCTGGTCGAAGCGGCTCTTCGGTTCCAGGTATTCCGCAAGGATGCGCAGGGCGCGCGCGTTCTTGCTGTTGAGGAACTCCTGGTTGCTGTAGGCCTTGACGCGTTTCTTCAACCTCTTCCCTCGAAGGGCATCTTCGTCGCCTTGATGGTGAGGAAGAGAACATTGGTTTCGATCGGGAAGCCGGCCATGTGCAGCACCGCCTGGCCGACGTGCGCCACGTCCATCAGCGGCTCGGGCTTGATCGAGCCGTCCGCCTGCGGCACGCCTTTGGCCATCCGTTCCGCCATCTCGGTGCGCGCGTTGCCGATGTCGATCTGGCCGACGGCGATGTCGTACTTGCGGCCATCCAGCGCGCCGGTCTTGGTCAGGCCTGTGACCGCGTGTTTGGTGGCGGTGTAGGCCACGGAACCCGGCCGCGGCGCGTGCGCCGAGATCGAGCCGTTGTTAATGATGCGGCCGCCGCGCGGGCTCTGGTCCTTCATCGCCTTGAAGGCTTCCTGCATGCAGATGAACATGCCGGTGAGGTTGATGTCGACCACGTTCTGCCATTTCTCCAGGCTGAGTTCCTCGAGCGAGGTGCCCGGCGCGTTGACGCCGGCGTTGTTGAACACCACGTCGACGCGGCCCCACTTCTGCTTTACCGCGGCGAACAGCGCCTTCACCGAATCCTGCTTCGAAACGTCGGTCGGCACGCACAGCGCGCGCTCGCCGGCGCCGGAATCCTTCGCCGTCTGTTCCAGCACGTCCTTGCGCCGCCCGGCAAGCGCGACCTGCCAGCCGTCCTTCAGGAAGGCGAGGGCGGCGGCCTTGCCGACGCCGCTGCCCGCGCCGGTGATGATGGCGATTTTGCTCATGCGATGGTTCCTTTCGTGGTTATTCGATTTTCGCGCCGCAATCGCGCAGCGCGCGGTCGATTCCCGGCGCCTCGGCCCTGATTTCGGCCTCGAACGCGGCGGGCGAAGCCGACGGCGCCGCGTCCATGCCCTGGGAGGCGATCTTTTCGCGCACTTCCGGCCTGGAGAGGGCCTTGAATGCCGCCGCGTGCAGGCGGCGCACGATGTCCATCGGCGTGCCGGCGGGCACGTACAGGCCGAACCAGAACGTGGATTCGTAGCCGGACAGCCCGGCTTCCTCCGCGCCCGGGATGCCCGGGATCGCCGGCGAGGCTTTGCGCATGCTGACCACCAGCGGGCGCATGCGGCCTCCCTTGATGAAGCCCATCACGGTCGGCGAGGTGGCGAACATCATCTGCGTGTCGCCCGACAGCAGCGCCAGCGCCGCCGGGCCGCCGCCCTTGTACTGGACGGAGGTGACCTTGATGCCCGCGGCCGCCTCGAAAGCGCAGGCCGAGATGTGCGGCGCCGAGCCGAAGCCCGCGGCGGCGTTGAACAGCTTGCCGGGATTCGCCTTGGCGTAGGCGATCAGTTCGCGCAGATTCTTGTACGGCGTGTCGTTGCCGACCACCAGCACCGTCGCGCCGTTGGCGACGCGCGACACCGGGATGAAATCCTTGTCGTCGTAGGCGAGATTCTTGTACAGGCTCTTGTTGATCTGGTGGTTGCCCTGGTTGAGGAGGGTGTAGCCGTCGGGCGCCGCCTTGGCGACGAATTCCGAGGCGATCGAGCCGCCGGCGCCCGGTTTGTTCTCCACCACGATCGCGACGCCGAGTTCCTTCGCCAGTTCGTCGCCGATGATCCGCGTGGTGAAATCGCCCGAGCCCCCCGGCGGGTAGCCGACGATCAGGTGGATCGGCTTCGCAGGATAGGTCTGCGCATTCGCCCACGCGGAAAGGCAGATGAAGGCAAAAAACAAGAATATCCGCATGCTCACTTTCCCTTGAATTCCGGCGTCCTTTTCTCCATGAACGCCTTGCGTCCCTCCTTGTGGTCCTCGCTCGCGAAGCAGGCTTCGACCATCTTCATGGCTTTCGCGAGGTCGCGCTCCTTCTCGTCTTTCTGCCACT
>DATBQR010000112.1:0-15614 GCA_036560705.1 Burkholderiales bacterium
CTGCACGGGCCGTTCTCGCGCGGAACCCAATAGCTTCAAAATATCCGGAGCAAACGATCTCGAATCTTTTCCATTCGAGTGCGTGCAACAGCTCAAGGCTCCATCGCTGAGTGTCCACGTCCCGATCAAAATCGCGCGCACCAAATCGTCTTCCGCGCCCTCCGAGAGCGGTGAGGAACCAAATCAACGCAATAAAGACACCGAAGAAGATCAATGCTTCCATTTTTCTTTGGGGGCTGATAGAGAACGCTTGTACTAGCAATCATCTCGCAAAAACCTCGGATTTGGGTCGCCGCCTTTGCGGGGACGACGGGCACGCGGTTCCCTAAGCGCTTCGCGGCTATAGTGACCCCATGCACATCTGGGTCGATGCCGACGCCTGCCCGCTGGTCATCAAGGAGATCCTGTACCGCGCCGCGGAGCGGGCGCAGGTGCACCTGACGCTGGTGGCGAACCGGCTGCTGGGCACGCCGCGCTCGCCCTGGATCAAGGCGCTGCAGGTGGCGCGCGGCTTCGACGTGGCGGACAACGAGATCGCCAAGCGGCTCGCGCCGGGGGACCTGGTGGTCACGGCCGACATCCCGCTCGCGGCGGACGTGGTGGCGCGCGGCGGGCATGCGATCAACCCGCGCGGGGAGCTCTATACGACGGAGAACATCCGCGAGCGCCTGGCGACGCGCGATTTCATGGAGAAGCTGCGCGAGACCGGGGTGCAGACCGGCGGGCCGCCGCCGCTGGACAACGCGGATCGGAAGCGGTTTGCGGATCAGCTGGACAGGTTCCTGGCAAAAGCAAAACCTGGATCCCCGCTTTCGCGGGGATGACGGCTACCCTAAGGCCGCAGCTTGTCGATCGACAGGTACTGCTGGCGCCATTCCTCGAAGGGCTGCTTGTCCTGCTCCTCGATGCGCTGCTGCAGGGCGAGGGATTCTTTCGCCATGGCTTCGAAGCGCCGCGCGGCAGCGGTGGAGAGGGGCAGGGCGGTGAGGGTTTCGCGGTGGGCGCGCGACTGGTCGAGGGCGAAGGCGGTGTAGGAGTTGGCGTGGTGCAGGGCCATGGCGGCGAGCACGCGCGCCGAAGGGGTGAGCGAGGCGTCGGCGAGCGTGGCCGCGGCGGTGCGCAGCGCGGCGCGGTAGTCGCTGCCGCCGAGCGCGTCGTCGAGCTGCGCGGCGATGGGCGCGCACTCGGCAAGGACCTGCCCGCCCCATTCCTCGAGCGCCACCTGCTGCGAGCCGCGCTGCAGCAGCAGGCCGGGCTCGCGGCCGCGCGCGGCGACTATTTCCTGGTTGCGGCCGATGGTGGCGATTTCGTCGGGCGTGTCGGGCGGGCTGTCGGAGAGCAGGCAGTGCAGCAGGAAGACGTCGAGGAAGCGGCACACCGGCGCGGTGATGCCGATGGCGGCGAAGGGGTCGAGGTCCATCAGGCGCACTTCGACGTATTCGACGCCGCGCTCGCGCAGCGCGTGCAGCGGGCGCTCGCCCGAGCGGATGCGCCGCTTGGGGCGGATCTTGCCGTAGAACTCGTTCTCGATCTGCAGCAGCGCGGTGGAGAGCTGCTGGTAGCCGTCAGTACCGCCGCTCGCGGCGGTGGCATCCTTGTTCCGGATGCCGATCTTCTCGTAGGCGGGCCAGGTGCGCGTCATCGCCTCTTCCAGCACCTTGCCGTAGGTCTCCAGGTCGTTGAAGTTCGCCGCGATGGAGTCCTGCGCCTCGCTCTGGTAGCCGAGGCGCCCCATGCGCAGGGTGGTGGCGTGGGGCAGGTACAGGGTGCCGGGCTTGAGCTCGCGCAGGCCGTGCCCGCTGTACTTGTGGCCGGCGACGAAGCTGGAGCACACCGCCGGCGAGGCGCCGAACAGGTAAAAGAGCAGCCAGCCGTGGCGGCGGAAGTTGCGGATCAGCGAAAAATACTCGGCGGTGCCCAGGCCCGGCAGCGACCAGTTGTAGTGGATGCCGCTGATCGCCTGCATGCGCCGCCCGTAGCGGTTGGCGAGGCCCATGCGGTAGACGCTCTTGGCGCGGCCGATGTTGGAGCGGCCGTACTGGCCGATGGGGATGGCGTCGTCGCCCGGCAGGTTGCAGGGCATGCTCGAGCCCCACAGCAGCTCGTCGCCGATGGCGGCGCAGGTGACCTGGTGGATCTGCGTGAGTTCGGCGAGGCAGGCGTCCGCGCCATGCAGCGCGCCGGTGATGAGCTCGAGCTGCGACTCGCTGAAGTCGGTGGTGATGTGCGGATGCGTGAGCGCGGAGCCCAGCGCCGCGGGATGCGGCGTGAGGGCGAGCTGGCCGTCGGGCCGCACGCGCAGCGATTCCTTCTCGATGCCGCAGCGCATGCCTTTCAGTACGGCGGGGTCGGGCGTCGGCTTCATCGGGCTTCCAGGGTTTCCCAGCGCACCAGTTTCTCATGCAGCCGCTGTTCGATGTCGGCGGTTCGCTGCTGGTCGGCGCGCAGGATATCAGGTGGCTGCCTGTAATACTCCGGCGCGTGCATCTTCGCGGCGAGGGCCTGCTGCTCGGCTTCGAGGGCTTCGATTTCCTTGGGCAGTGCTTCGAGTTCGCGGGTCTCTTTGTAGCTCAGTTTGGCCTTCTTTTTTTCCCGGGTTGAAAATTCTTTTTTTGAAGAACCCCTTTCCGCATCCGCGGGTCGTTGCCTCAGCCAGTCGCTGTAGCCGCCCACGTACTCCTTCCACGTGCCGTCCCCCTCCGCGGCGATCGTCTGCGTGACGATGTTGTCGAGGAAGCTGCGGTCGTGGCTGACGAGGAGCAGGGTGCCGGCGAAATCCTGCAGGGCCGCTTCCAGCAGCTCCAGCGATTCGATGTCGAGGTCGTTGGTCGGTTCGTCCAGCACCAGCACGTTGGCGGGCCGCGCGAAGAGGCGCGCGAGCAGCAGGCGGTTGCGCTCGCCGCCCGAGAGCATGCGCACCGGCGCCTGGGCGCGGCGCGGCGGGAAGAGGAAGTTGCCGAGGTAGCTCATGACGTGCATGCGCCCCGCCGGAAGTTCGACCCAGTCCGAGCCCGGCGCGATGGTCTCGGCGACGGTCTTCTCCGGATCGAGGACGGCGCGCAGCTGGTCGAAGTAGGCGGCTTCGATCTTCGTGCCGAGGCGCACGGTCCCGGAATCCGGTTCGAGGGTGCCGAGGATCAGCTTGATGAGGGTGGTCTTGCCCGCGCCGTTGGGGCCGATGAGGCCGATGCGGTCGCCCCGGGAAACGGTAAGACTTAGATCTTTAATTAAAAAATCTTTTCCTGGAAAAGACTTGGAAACATTCAGCAATTCAGCCACCAGCCTGCCCGAGCGCTGGTTGCTGCCGACGGCGAGCTTGACGTTGCCCGTGCGCTCGCGCCGCGCGGCGCGCTCCTCGCGCAGGTGCTCCAGGCGCGTGACGCGGCCTTCGTTGCGCGTGCGGCGCGCCTCGATGCCCTTGCGGATCCAGATTTCCTCCTGCGCCCAGAAGCGGTCGAACTTGCGGTTGGCGACGGCCTCGGCGGCCAGCTGTTCGGATTTCTTCACCTCGAACGCGGAATAATTTCCCGGGAAGGACAGCAGGCGCCCGCGATCCAGCTCGATGATGCGCGTGGCCACGCGGTCGAGGAAGGCGCGGTCGTGGGTGATGAAGATGGCAGATGGTTGGCGCAGAACCAGGTTTTCCAACGTCAGAATCCCGTCCACATCGAGGTGGTTGGTCGGCTCATCGAGCAGCAGCAGGTCGGGCTGCCGGGCGAAAGCAAGCGCCAGCGCCGCGCGCTTGCGCTCGCCGCCGGACATGCTTTCCGGATCGAGGTCCGCATCCAGCTTGAAGCGGTGCCGGAATTCGTCCAGTTTGTGTTTTTCCACGTCCGGAGAATTCAACAGGACCGGCTCCTGCGGCACGTAGGCGATGCGCAGGCCGGTGTTGCGGCGCAGCTCGCCGTCGTCGAGCGCCAGCGTCCCCGCGATGACGCCGAGCAGGGACGACTTGCCGGTGCCGTTGCGGCCGATCAGGCCGATGCGCTCGCCCGCGTCCATCGCGAAGGACGCGCGGTCGAGCAGCGGCAGTTCGCCATAGGCGAGCTGGGCGTCGGCAAGGGTGAGCAGGGGCATGGCGGGGCGGAATATACAGCGTCAACTGGCAAGCCAGGCTGGGCGTTGGATGCACTGGGAGAATGCACCGCCCTGGCGCTGGACCTGACTAAGCCAATGGATTAGTATTGCCATGCTGATTACCGTCGCGGAGACGCAGGAATACGTCCGTTGTGCGGCAAAGCTGCTGTCGGCGGAGGAGCGCGCCGGGGTCGTGGCGTACCTCGCCGCGAATCCCAGGGCCGGCGACCTGATGCAGGGCACCGGCGGGGTCCGGAAGCTGCGCTGGGCGCGCGGCGGGCGCGGCAAGAGCGGCGGGGTGCGGGTGATTTACTACTTTCACAGCGAGGCGATGCCCCTCTACCTGTTGACGGTGTTCGGCAAGAACGAAAGGGCGAACCTGAGCCACGCCGAGCGCAACGAACTTGCGGGAATTGCGGGGACGCTCAAGAAACTGTTGCAGAGGACTCAATGAATAAGGCGTTTGCAAGCATCAAGCGGGGGCTGGAACAGGCGGTACGGCATCAAAAGGGTAGGCGTGTCGCCGGGCTGAGGCTCCATGTGCCGCCCCAGGTGGACGTGAAGGCAGTACGCGAGCGAACCGGCCTGACGCAGGAACAGTTTGCAGCGACCTTCGCGATCAGCCTGGGGGCGCTGCGCCACTGGGAGCGCGGGGATCGCAAACCGCGTGGAACGGCGCTTGTCCTCCTCAACGTCATTGCGAAGGAGCCGCAGGCGGTATTGCGGGCGGTCGAAAAGGCCTGAATCAGGAAAATCGGGCTCTGACCCCGATTTTGCCGGGAGTCTTGCTAGACTAGCCGCTCATCTCTAGGAGGAGAGGAATCATGAAGCTCAAAGTCACGGTCATTGCCGCCGCGTTGGTCGCCGGTTTCACTGCGGCTGGCGGCGCGAAGGCGCAGGAAACGTTCAAGCTCGGCATCGTCAGCTTCCTGTCGGGGCCGGCGGCCGAGAGTTTCGGCATCCCGGCGGTGAACGGCGCGAAAGTGGTGCTCGACGCCTTCAACAAGGGCGCCGCGCCCGCGCCCTACAACAAGGTCGGCTTCGGCGGCGTGAAGATCGAGCCGGTCTACGTCGACGAGAACGGCGGCGCGACCAAGCAGGTGCAGGAGCTGCGCAACCTCTACGACCGCGACAAGGTGGACGCGGTGGTGGGCTACGTCGGCTCGGGCGACTGCCTGGCGGTGGCGCCGGTGGCCGAGGAGATGAAGAAGTTCCTCATCCTCTACGACTGCGGCACGCCGCGCATTTTCGAGGACGGCAAGTACGCCTACGTGTTCCGCACCGCCTCGCACGCGGTGATGGACAACGTCGCGCTGGCGAGGTATCTCAAGGCGCGCGGCGTCAAGTTCACCACGGTGAACTACATCAACCAGGACTACGCCTGGGGCCACGATTCGAGGAACGACTTCAAGGCCGCGGCGGCGCAGCTCTTCCCCGGCGTGAAGAACCAGGCCGACCTGCTGCCCAAGTTCGGCGCCGGCCAGTACGGCACCGAGATCTCGGCGTTGTTGGCTCAACCCGCGGATCTGACGCATTCCAGCCTCTGGGGCGGCGACCTGCAGGCGTTCATCCTGCAGGCCGGCCCGCGCGATCTGTTCAAGCACACCCAGGTGGTGCTCTCGGCCGCCGACCACGTGCTGCCGGGCCTCGGCGACAAGATGCCCGACGGCGTGATCCTCGGCGCGCGCGGCGCCTACGGCCTGATGTCGCCCAAGAGCGCGCTGAACGACTGGTGGTGGAAGCTGTATTCGGACGCCAACCACGTCTACCCGGTGCAGGCGCCCTACCGCATGGTGCAGTCGCTGCTGGGCCTGAAGCTGGCGGTGGAGAAGGCGATGGCCGCCAACGGCGGCAAGAAGCCCTCGCCCGAGCAGCTCGCCGCCGCGCTCACCGGCTCGCAGTGGGAATCGCCCGCCGGCCTGATCCGCATGGCGCTGGGCGACGGCCACCAGGCGATCCAGGAGACCGCCATCGGCCGCACCAAGTACGACGCGGCGAAGAAGATGGTGACCCTCGTGGATATCCAGCGCTTCCCGGCCGAATGCGTCAACCCGCCGCCGGGCGTGAAGGGCGAGGACTGGATCAAGGGCGGCTTCGCGGGAGCGAAATGTCCTTAAGAATTTCCTTTCAAGGTCTTTCTTAACTAAAAGCAAAAATTAATACCGCCGTCACCATCCTCGTCGACGGCGTCACCTACGCGTCATGGCTGTTCATCGTGGCGCTCGGGCTGACGCTCGTCTTCGGCGTCCTCAAGATCCTCAACATCGCCCACGGCAGCTTCTATGCCGTGGGCGCCTACGCCGCCGCCAGCTTCGTCGGCTGGTTCGCCGCGGCCGGTTTCCCGCCCTGGACGTCGCTCGTCGCGCTGCTGCTGGCTTCCGTCGCCGTTGCGGCGCTGATCGCGCCGCTGGTCGAGCGGGGCCTGCTGCGCGTGTTCTACGGCCGCGACGAGGTGCTGCTGGTGCTGGTGACCTACGCGCTGTTCCTCATCCTGGAGGACGCGACCAAGCTCCTCTGGGGCGCCAATCCCTACTTCGTCAGCGCGCCGTACGCGCTGTTCGGTAACGTGCAGGTGGGCGCGCAGTCCTACGTCGGCTACGACTTCGCGCTGATCGCGGTGGCGGCGGCCTGCGGCCTGGGCGTGTGGTGGGGCCTGAACCGCACGCGCACCGGCAAGGTGGTGCTGGCGGTGATCCACAGTGCCGAGATCGCCTCCTCGATGGGCGTGAACATATCGCGCGTCTATACCTTCGCCTTCATGTTCGGCATCTTCCTCGCCGCGCTGGGCGGCGCGCTGACCGCGCCGATGATCTCGGTGCAGCCGGGCCTGAGCGTGAGCGTGGTGATCGTCTCCTTCGCGGTGGTGATCATCGGCGGCCTGGGCTCGATCGAGGGCGCCGCCATCGGCGCGCTGATCGTCGGCCTCGCGCGGGCGCTCGCGGTGCACACCTGGCCGCCGGCGGAGCTGTTCAGCATTTACCTGGCGATGGCGATCGTGCTCGTCTTCCGGCCCGAAGGCTTGTTCCTGAGGGTAAAGGCCAGGCGGATATGAGGGCCGTTCGATTCGGATTGTTATCGATCTTTTTACTGCTGGCGGCGGGTTTTTTCCTGCCCAAGTGGCTGCAGTTCCTCTGCACCATGGCGGCGGCCAACGGCGTCGTGTCGCTCGGCATCGTGCTGCTGATGCGCGGCGGCGTGGTGTCCTTCGGCCAGGGCCTCGTTTTCGCGGCCGGCGGCTACGCCGCGGCGCTGCTCTCCAACAAGCTGGGCGTGACCGACGCGCTGCTGCTCACGGCGGCCGGCGGCGCGGCCGCCGTGCTGATGGCGGCGCCCTTCGCGGCGCTGCTCGCGCGCTACCGCGGCATATTCTTCGCCATGCTGACGCTCGCGCTGTCGATGGTGCTCTACGGCGTGCTGGTGAAGACCGACGCGCTGGGGGGTTCGGACGGCTTCAACATGCACCGGCCGACGCTGCTCGGCATGAAGATCGCCGACGCCTGGTCCGGCTACGCGCTGTACGCGATCGCGGTGTGCGTCTGCGGGCTGCTGGGGACGGCGGCGCGCGTGTATTTCGATTCCGCGCGCGGCCTGGTGTCGCTGGCGGTGCGCGAGAACGAGCTGCGCGTCGAATACCTGGGCGCCTCGGTGGCGCGGGTGATGGCGGCGAACTTCATCCTCGCCGCCTTCCTCGGCGGCGCCGGCGGCGCGCTCGCCATCATGGCGCTCGGCCACATCGAGCCCAATTTCAGCTACTGGACCACCTCGGGGGAGTTCGTCTTCGTCGCCATCCTCGCCGGGCACTACAGCGTGCTCGCCGCCTTCGCCGCCTCGTTCCTGCTGGAGCTGGTGCGCTCCTTCTCCAGTTCCTACTTCCCGAACACCTGGCAGATGGCCCTGGGGATTTTCCTGCTGGTGGTGATTCGATTCCTGCCGAGGGGTCTTGGCTCCCTTCTGGATAAAAAGCCCTTCAAGTGAAAGTTCTGAAAGCCACCGGGTTGAACAAGCATTTCGACGGCGTGGTCGCCGCCGAGGCGGTGTCCGTCGAGGTCGCTGCCGGCGAGCGGGTGGGCCTCATCGGCAGCAACGGCGCGGGCAAGACCACCTTCGTCAACATGATCACCGGCTACCTCAAGCCGGACGCGGGCACCATCGAACTCGACGGCGCGGATGTCGCGGGGCTCGGGCCGCGCGAGATCATGCGCCTGGGCGTCGCGCGCTCGTTCCAGGTGCCGCAGCTGTGCGCGGAGATGACGGTGCTCGACAACGTGATCGTCGCCGCGGCTTGCGCGAGCGAGGCGCTGTCCTTCTGGCGGCCCGCGCAGACGGACGGGGCGCGTGCCCGGGCGCTGCAGCTGCTCGAGCGTTTCGCGCTGGCCGGCCATGCCGAACGCCGCGTCGCCGAGCTGCCCGGCGGGGTACGCAAGCTCCTCGACATCGCCATGTCGCTCACGCGCCGGCCGCGCCTGCTGCTGCTCGATGAGCCCACCAGCGGCGTCAGCGTGGACGAGAAATTCCCGATGATGGACACGGTGATGGCCGGCATAGAAGGAGAAACAGCGGGAGAAACAGCGGGAGAAACAGCAGGGGAAGCAGCGGGAGAAGCGGCCGGCGCAGGAACCGCGGTGCTGTTCGTCGAGCACGACATGGAGATCGTCTCGCGCTACGCCAGCCGGGTGGTGGCGTTCTACAGCGGGCGCATCCTCGCCGACGGTGCGCCGGCGACAGTGCTCGCCGACGCCGATGTGCGGCGCCATGTAACGGGTGGATTGAAGTAATGCTCAGGATTTCATCCCTCCATGTGACCATCGCCTCGGTCCAGGCGCTGCGCGGCTTTTCGCTGGAAGTGGCGGCAGGCAGCATGGTCAGCCTGGCCGGGCGCAACGGCGCAGGCAAGACCAGCCTCATGCGCACCATCATGGGCCACCTGCCGGCGGCCGGCGGCGCGCTCAGCTTCGAGGGCGTCGATCTCGCGCGCCTGCCGCGCCATGCGCGCGCCGGCCTGGGCATCGGCTACCTGCCGGAGGACCGGGGCCTGGTGCCGGAGCTGACGGTGGAGGAAAACATCCTGGTGCCGGTCTGGGTGTCGAAGACGCTGAAAGTGGATGACCGGCTGAAATTCGTCTACGAGGTATTGCCCGAGCTGCGCGAGATGCGCCGGCGTCGCGCGTTGCTGCTCTCGGGTGGCCAGCAGAAAATGGTGGCGCTGGCGCGCGCGCTGGCGGTCGGCACGCGGCTGCTGCTGCTCGACGAGCCGTTCGAGGGCCTCGCCCCGGCGCTGTCGCAGCGCCTCTCGGAAGTGGTCGGCGCGCTGCGCGGCACGCGCCTCGCCGTGCTCATCACGCAGTCGGACCTCAACCACTCGCGCTCGCTGGTCGACCGCGAAGTGGTGATTGAGCGCGGCGCGAACGCCGCTTGAGCGAGCAGAGGCAGTTCGCTGTAGGCGAGTTGGGCGTCGGCGAGGGCGAGGAGGAGCATGGTTAGCGCGCTGCGTTGTAGGCGGCTTTGGCGCGGCGCACAAGACTCGGATGCAGGATGCCGAGCTTGGGTATCTGTCCATAAGGTGCGCCAGGAGGGATGCCGAACCACTCGTCGCTGTAGGGCAGGAATACTGTATGCGCCATATCGAACTTGGTAGGGCGGTCCAGGCCGGATACGAGAAACCGGCCGCCATCGTCGGGGGTAACGGCGAATTCGCTCGGGTAGAGACGATCAAGCCTCTGGCTGGTGCCATAGACGACGACAACCGCGGGGTCTCCACGAAGTTCGCCGTCGTCAACGACGAGAGCGGGACGCGGCTTTGGACCAGGTACGGCAAAGCCCTTGTGGGGAAAACGGCACCACACGATATCGCCTGCGTCCGGCAGCGGGAAAAACCGCGCCATCGTCAGAACAGGCGGTTTTTCTTGCTGCTGACAAAGTCCTTTTGCGGGACGAGTCTTTCGATCACCGCATACTGTTCGTCGGTGAGCGGGCCGTTGTCAGCCTCGTAGCGGGGCAGTGTCTGCCGGGCGAGGTTGGCAAGCGCGACGTGGACCACTTGGGTTTCGGACAGGCCTAGGGTGTCGGCGAGCCTGGTCGTCGTCTTGCGTGTGACGCCGTACGCCGTATCTTTGTCGCGATAGCGCAGCAGGATGCCGCTAGCGGTCGGTGGTTTGCGTTTCGCGGAAGTGCGCTTGGTCGCCATGGTTGTTGCCGTTTTCCATAGATATCATTATTATATCAAAAGCGATGAAACTCCCAGGCGCACCCGGGCCGGACTTCGCCATAGGGTCTCGAAAAGGAAAATCCGGCTCTGACGTCCGTTTTCCGATGACCGAGTCTGGCGCCACGTTCTCCCCCTGCCGCCGCTGGCGCTACCTGCTGTGGCGCCGCTGGGACGATAAAAAGCCCGCCGCCAATTTCCTCATGCTCAACCCGAGCACCGCGGACGAGGTGAAGCTCGATCCGACCTGCGCGCGCGCGCGCGATTACGCGGAGCGCTGGGGATATGGGGCATTGATCGTCACGAACGTATTTGGCTGGCGTGCAACCGATCCTTCAGAGATGAAGGCGGCGCGGGACCCGGTCGGGCCGGACAATGATGCGGCCATCGTGCGCGCCGCGCGCGAGGCGGCGATTGTCGTGTGCGCCTGGGGAAACCACGGGGCGCACCAGGAGCGGTCGGTTTCGGTGGTGAAATTGCTTGGAAATAAAAAGATCAAGTTGCATGCGCTGCGGGTCAACGCCAACGGCGAGCCGGCGCACCCGCTCTACCTGCCGGGCAAGCTCAATCCTCTCTCGTGGCGCTAGGCAGCTTGCGGTCGCCGGGCTTCGGCGGCGGCATGATGCTGTCGGGATAGGGGCGCCGCCGGTTGCGGATGAACCGCGCGACGCCCTCCAGCAGGAAGACGACGAGGATCATCGCGACGACTACCGCGGCCACGAAGCCCCGGGGCGTTTCCGGCTCCCCGACCGCGAGCGGGAGGACGATCAGGAGCGCGAGCGCGACGACCGCCTGGATCATCGCTTCCGTCGCGCTGCGCTGCTTGCCGCCGGGCTTGAGCATGGTCGGCCCGCTCAGCCTACCTTCAGCAGTTCCACTTCGAACCACAGCGTCGCGTTCGGCGGGATGACGCCGCCGGCGCCGCTCGCGCCATAGCCCAGCTTGGCCGGGATGGTGAGCTTGCGCGAGCCGCCGACCTTCATGCCCTGCACGCCCTCGTCCCAGCCCTTGATGACGTGGCCGGCGCCGAGCGGGAACACGAAGGGGTCGTTGCGGTCCTTGCTGGAATCGAATTTCTTGCCCTTGATAACGCCGTCGGTGAGCCAACCTGTGTAGTGCACGGTGACGCTCTTGCCGGCGACGGCGGTGTCGCCCGCGCCGACGGCCATGTCGTCGATGATGAGTCCGCTGGCGGTGGTGGTGGAAGGCATGGTTTCCGGCTCCTGGTTTTTGGAAATCCCTGCGGATTCTAGGCCATGCGCGCGCTTGTTTCCCGCCGATTCGCCCGCACCTAGGAATGACTAGGCAATCCGGCACATTCCCACACTTGGAAGCGGGAGATTCGATGGAATTCTGGCACAGGAAAAAGCAGGAACAGGAAGTCGCCGCAGGCGAAGGACTCAGCGCGGCGGAAGACCGGCAGGCGGGCAAGCGCTCGACTGCGCTCGCCGTCCGCCCGATTCCCGAGGACGCGCTGGTGCTGGTGCCGCTGCGCAACGCCGTGCTGTTCCCGGGCGTGATCTCGCCGATCACCGTCGGCCGTTCCTCGTCCGTGGCGGCGATCCAGGAAGCGACGCGCAGCCAGCTCAAGGTCGGCTTCATCCTGCAGCGCGATCCGCAAACCAACGACATCGGCCCGCAGGACCTATACCGCACCGGCACCGCCGGGCAGGTGGTGCGCTACGCCAGCCAGCCGGGCGGCGCCAACCATCTCATGGTGCAGGGCGAGCGGCGCTTCCGCGTGCTCCAGTTCCTCGAAGGCTGGCCGTTCCTGGTCGCCAGCGTGGCCTGGATCCCGGAAGCCACCGGTTCGGGTTCCGACATCGAGGCCCGCTTCCTGCAATTGAAGGCGCAGGCGGCCGAGGCGATCCAGCTGCTGCCGAACGCGCCCGACGAGCTGGCCGAGGTGGTGCGCGCGATCGAGGCGCCGGGCCAGCTCGCCGACATGGTCGCCAACCTGCTCGACATCAAGAACGAGGAGAAGCAGGACCTGCTTGAGACCATCGAGCTCGGCGCGCGGCTGGACAAGGTGCTTACCTACCTCGCCAAGCGGGTGGAGGTGCTGCGCCTGTCGAAGGAGATCGGCGACAAGACGCGCAAGGAGTTCGACGAGCGCCAGCGCGAGCACGTGCTGCGCGAGCAGATGCGCCAGATCCGGAAGGAACTGGGCGACGACGAGGACAGCGCGGCCGAGATCGAGGACCTGAAAAAGGCCATCGACGAGGCGGGCTTCCCGGAGGACGTGCTCAAGCAGGTGAAGAAGGAGTTCAAGCGCCTGTCGCGCATGGGCGAGCAGTCGGGCGAGAGCTCGATGCTCAGGACCTGGCTCGAGTGGATGACCGAACTCCCTTGGAAAGCATTAAATGAAAAAGAAATAAATATTCAGGAAGCGAGAGCAATTCTCGACGCCGACCACTTCGGCCTCGCCAAGATCAAGCGGCGCATCCTCGAGCACCTTGCCGTGCGCAAGCTGAATCCGGAAGGCAAGGCGCCGATCCTCTGCTTCGTCGGGCCTCCCGGCGTAGGCAAGACCTCGCTCGGCCAGTCGATCGCGCGCGCCATGGATCGCAAGTTCCAGCGCGTGGCGCTGGGCGGCACGCACGACGAAGCCGAAATCCGCGGCCACCGGCGCACCTACATCGGCGCGCTGCCGGGCAGCATCATCCAGGCAGTGAAGCGCGCCGGCACCCGCTCGGGCGTGCTGATGCTGGACGAGATCGATAAGCTCGGCGCGGGCGGCTTCCACGGCGACCCGTCCTCCGCGCTGCTCGAAGTGCTCGACCCGGAGCAGAACGCGAAATTCCGCGACAACTACCTGGGCGTCGACTTCGACCTGTCGAAGCAGATGTTCATCGCCACCGCGAACCAGCTCGACACCATCCCGGGGCCGCTGCGCGACCGCATGGAGATCATCCAGCTTCCCGGCTACACCGAGGAGGAGAAACTGCAGATCGCGAAGAAGTACCTGGTCAAGCGGCAGCTGGAGACAAATGGTTTGCTTTTTGACCAGATTTCTCTTTCCGATGGCGCCGTGAGGACGATCATCGCGGACTACACGCGCGAGGCGGGCGTGCGCAGCCTCGAGCGGGAGCTCGGCTCGGTGCTGCGCAACGCAGCCATGCGGATTGCCGAAGGTTTTAATGGAAAGATTTCCATTGAATCAAAAGATCTCCACGCAATTCTCGGCGCGCGCAGGTTCGACAACGAGATCGCGCTCAGGGCTTCGGTGCCGGGCGTGGCGACCGGGCTCGCCTGGACGCCGGTGGGCGGCGACATCCTCTTCATCGAGGCGAACCAGGTGAAAGGAAGCGGAAAGCTGATCCTCACCGGCCAGCTGGGCGACGTGATGAAGGAGTCCGCGCAGGCGGCGCTCACCGTGGCGAAGGGCTTCATCGACGCGCCCTGGGACAAGCTCGACATTCACATCCACGTGCCGGCCGGCGCAACGCCGAAGGACGGCCCGAGCGCGGGCGTGGCGATGTTCCTCAGCCTGGTTTCCCTGCTGTCGGGAAAACCCATCCGGTCCGACGTCGCCATGACCGGCGAGATCTCGCTGCGCGGGTTGGTGATGCCGATCGGGGGCTTGAAGGAAAAAACCCTCGCCGCGCTGCGCGCCGGCATCAAGACCGTGATGGTGCCGAGGCGCAACGAGAAGGATCTCGAGGACGTTCCCGCGGATGCCAAGGCGAAGCTCGAGTTCGTGTTCCTCGATCGCGTCGAGGACGCGGTGCGCACCGCGATCGGTGAGCTGCCGGCGCGGGAAGAACAGAAAGCGGCCTGAAAAGGTCCGGCAGGTCCCATAATCGGGGTCAGAGCCCGATTCATGAACCTGCCGGAACTGATCCATACCTACGGCTACTGGGCCGTGCTCGGCGGCACGCTGCTCGAGGGCGAGAGCGTGCTGCTGCTCGCCGGCTTCGCCGCGCACCGCGGCCACCTGGAACTGGCCGACGTCATCGGCGTCGCGGTGGTCGGCGGGTTCGTCGGCGACCAGGTGTTTTTCTTCCTGGGCCGCTACAAGGGCCAGAAAGTCCTCGAGCGCTTCCCGAAATACGCCGCGCCCGCGGCGCGCGCGAAGGAACTCCTCGGCCGCTACCACATTCCGCTCATCCTCTCGATGCGCTTCCTCTATGGCTTGCGGGCCGCGCTGCCGTTCGCCCTCGGCACGGGCGACATCCCCGTCCTGCGTTTCCAGGTACTGAACCTGGTCGGCGCGATCCTGTGGTCCGCCACCATCGCCTCCGCCGGCTACCTGTTCGGCCACGCCGTCGAGTACGTGCTGGGCGATCTCAAGCGCTACGAGGAAATCCTCTTCGCCGTCCTCGCCGCCGGCGGCTTCCTCTACTGGCTCTACACTCGCCGCCGCAGGACCTGAAAATCGGGGTCAGAGCCCGATTTCAGAACCAGTCGAGCGGCTCAAGGTGCTTCCCGTTTTTGAGGCGGTAGGTGTGAAAGTCCCGTCGGTCGGTTGTGAGAACTCTGCGGATGCCCGATTGCTCGGCCAGCCAAACCAGCGCCGCGTCGGCAAAATCCACCTCGCGGCTGGCGTACTTTCCGATCATCGCGGAAAGGTCGGGATATGCGGTGACCGGGACCTCTACAACCGAGAGGCTTCCTTCCCCGACCCATTCGAGCAATTCCCGCTTGGCGCCGGCGTCGAGGAAAAAACACGTCTCAACGATCACGGCTGAAATAGTGAACAGTGCGCCGCGGTATGTTGAAAGAAAGCGATCCGCCCTGGAATGCAGAGGATCCCGTTTCTTTCCGTAGGCGACGAGAAACCCCGAATCCACCAGAACCCTATCCAAGCGAAGACTTTTTCCTGAAGTGCTCGCGCAGGATCTTCTTGGAGTTCATCGCTACGTTACCCGGCCGCTTGTCGCTGCCGCGGAACTTCGCACTCGCGCGGTATGAATCCGGCGACAGCGGCGTTTGCGCGAACAACTCCTCGAGCGCGCGCTTCACCGCCTCACTCTTGGTGACTTCGTGCGATACGCAGTATTCGGCGAGCTTTTGCTCGACACCGGACGGCAGGCGGACGGAAATAGGCATGGCGCAATTGTAATACACAAATAGAATATTTGTCATACATTCGGGGCCATCATAAAAACTCGAAGCCGGAGCGCCATCCCAGGACAAATCGATAACTGCTGCATCTCGGATGCAGATCTCCTATCCGATGCATTATTCATGTGCTGTAGATGAAGATCGGCGCGCAACTATATGACCTTCGGATAGATGCGCGTCCTATTTGCTGCGCGCCTCAGGACAAAGGGATACAGACTGCGCCATTTCGTCCGTTGAACGCTTTCCCAGCGAGTAGTACGCTCATTTA
>DATBQR010000113.1:0-7558 GCA_036560705.1 Burkholderiales bacterium
TTTCGGCGGCTCTTCAATCGACTGGTTCAACATGAAGCCCGTCAGCCTATTTGAGAGTGCAGAAGATCGCCAAACTGCATCTTCCAATTCTTTGATTTCCAGAATACGGGAGTTTTCTTGCTTCTTGAGGCCAACAATGCCGTCCTCAAGGTTGAGCATAGAAAGCTTACCGTCCGCCGCATGCACCGCATAGAGAGCGTGGGCATATTTGTTCCGCGCCTTGCTCACGCTGCGGGCCTCTTTGATTATCGCTCGCAGATCGTCAACGCGGGCAGATGTTTGAGGATAGAAGTGAAGCAACGCCGGTTCCATAACATCAATCCGCGCAGAGCTGTTGCGAAGCGCGTACACCATCTGGTGCGTGATGTCCCACGCTTGCCCCATTGCGCTCGACAGCAACAGTACGAGCGCATGTTCAATCGTGTTCCACTCCGTGATGAGTTGTCCAATCAATCGCGCATGCTCCGGGAAACCAGACAGCACTCCACCGAGCGCACCGCTCTTGAGCATCGTCAAATTCTCTTTCTGATAAGCCACAGCAGCGCGACCAGCTTAGTTAACAACGCTTTCCTTGTTCGTGTCAGTCCGCCGATACGTCAACCGCTTGCCGCCGATGTTCTTGAGAATCGCGTCAGCGCGGGTCACGTCAGTCTCAGTGCGATACGAGTAGCGGAAGGAAAATTCCTCGCAGTAGCGTTGCAGGTGTTCCTGCGAAACGTGGTGATACGTCCCATGCAGGCCACGCTTGAGCATCCCGAAGAACGCTTCCACCGTGTTCGTATGCAGCGTCACGCCCTTGGCCTTGCGACTCGGCTTGGCGTACTCGCCAGCAAGGTGGTTAATCATTTCGTGTGCCTTGAAGCCCGTGTTCATGTGACGGTACTGGCTGGCCGAGTCCGTCATAAGGTGCGTGTCCTTGGCGATCTGCGCTTGAAGGATGGGCTTGAGAGTCTTGATCGTCACATCAGGCACGGCGAAAGCGCGGGTCGTGCCGTCGCGGTCAACGAGGGCCAGGACGCGGCTGACCTTCTTGGAATTGCGACGCTTGGCGCGACGGCCGCCAGTGGAATGGCCAAGGTAGGTTTCGTCGGCCTCGATCACGCCACCGCCGCCACCCATGAGGCCACCGCCCGACTTCATGGCCTCGCGCAGACGGTGGGACATGAACCAAGCCGTCTTGTACGTCACCCCCAACATGCGGTGCAGCTGGTGGCTGGACATGCCCTTCTTGCTGGCGGCGATCAACGTAGCGGCCATGAGCCACTTGTGGAGGGCGATCTTGGAACGCTCGAAAACCGTCCCTACCGTGACCGTGTATTGCTGGTGGCAGTGGCCGCACTCGTACAGGCCGGGACGCACCTTCTTGGCCGCATTGGCCTCGATCTTGGCTTGGCGATCCGCGCCGCCGCAGTGGGGGCAGACGGCCCCGGACGGCCAGCGCAGAGTCTCAAGGTACTCGCGGGCGGCTTGGGGGTCTTGGAAGCGGGGTTCGTCGAAGATGGATTTGGCCATTGGGTAGCTCCGTTCTGATGGCTACATCCTCCCAGAAAGGGCTACCTTTGTCAAGTATACAATATGGACGAATATACAACGCCTGACCGCCGGCCGGGTTGACTGCGCGGGTTGGCCGTCCCTCCCGTTCAGCCCGCATGAAAGGGTGGAGCGGGCCAGGGGGAAGGGGCTATAGTAGCAAGTTTCCCTTCTCGAAAATCGCACTTGGAATATATCCGCATCCGCGGCGCACGCACGCACAACCTCAAGAACATCAATCTCGAGCTGCCGCGCGAAAAACTGGTGGTGATCACGGGCCTGTCCGGCTCGGGCAAGTCCTCGCTCGCCTTCGATACGCTCTACGCCGAGGGCCAGCGGCGCTACGTCGAATCGCTGTCGGCCTACGCGCGCCAGTTCCTGGAGCTCATGGAAAAGCCCGACGTCGACCTGATCGAGGGCCTGTCGCCGGCGATCGCCATCGAGCAGAAGGCGGCCAGCCACAACCCGCGCTCGACGGTGGGCACCGTCACCGAAATCCACGACTACCTGCGCCTGCTGTACGCGCGCGTCGGCACGCCCTACTGCCCCGACCACGACATCGCGCTGCAGGCGCAGACCGTCGCGCAGATGGTGGACCAGGTGCTGGCGCTGCCCGAGGACACCAGGCTGATGATCCTCGCGCCGGTGGTGGCGGGGCGCAAAGGCGAGCAGGCGGAGCTGTTCGACGAACTGCGCGCCCAGGGCTTCACGCGCGTGCGCGTCGACGGCAAGGTGCATGAGCTGGAGAGTATGGGCAGCGCGCCGCGCCTGGCGAAAAACTCGAAGCACACCATAGAAGTCGTGGTGGACCGCTTGCGCGCGAAGGCGGAGGTGAAGCAGCGCCTGGCCGAATCCTTCGAGACCGCGCTGCGCCACGCGGACGGCAAGGCCATTGTTGCCGATCTGGACAACAAAAAGGAAACGCTCTTCTCGTCGAAATTTTCCTGCCCGAAATGCGACTACGCCCTCGCCGAGCTGGAGCCGCGCCTGTTCTCGTTCAACAACCCGATGGGCGCCTGCCCGCGCTGCGACGGCCTGGGCGCGCTGGAATTCTTCGACCCGCGCCGCGTCGTCGCGCACCCGAACCTCTCCCTCGCCAGCGGCGCCATCAAGGGCTGGGACCGGCGCAACCACTTCTACTTCTCGATGCTGAACTCGCTCGCGCAGCGCTACGGCTTCGACGTCGAGGCGCCCTGGGAAATGCTGGACGACGCCGCGCAGCGGCTGATCCTGCACGGCTCGGGCAAGGAGAAAATCGCCTTCCACTACCTCACCGAGCGCGGCCGCAGCCAGGTGCGCGAGCACGCCTTCGAAGGCGTGCTGCCGAACCTCGAGCGGCGTTTCCGCGAGACCGATTCGCTGGTGGTGCGCGAGGAGCTCGCCAAGTTCCGCAACACGCAGACCTGCACGGAGTGCGCCGGCACGCGCCTGCGGCGCGAGGCGCGCCACGTGAAGGTGGGGGAAAAGACGATTTATGAAATTTCCGCGTTTCCCCTGAGAAAAACCTTCGAATTCTTCAAGGCCCTGGCGCTGCAGGGCGCGAAACAGCAGATCGCCGAGCGCATCGTGCGCGAGATCGCCAACCGGCTCGAGTTCCTCGTCAACGTCGGCCTCGACTACCTCGCGCTCGGGCGCGCCGCCGGCTCGCTCTCCGGCGGCGAGTCGCAGCGCATCCGGCTCGCATCCCAGATCGGCTCGGGCCTCACCGGCGTCATGTACGTGCTGGACGAGCCCTCCATCGGCCTGCACCAGCGCGACAACGCGCGGCTGATCGAAACGCTCAAGCACCTGCGGGACCTCGGCAACAGCGTGGTGGTGGTCGAGCACGACGAGGAAGCGATCCGCGCGGCGGACTACGTCGTCGACATGGGCCCCGGCGCCGGGCACGCCGGCGGGCGCGTGGTCGCCGAAGGCACGCCCGCGCAGATCATCGCCTCGAAAGACTCGCTCACCGGCAAATACCTCGCGCATGCGATCGCCATCGCCGTGCCGCGGCTGCGCAACCGACCAGGTTCGAAGCACCTGGTGGTGCGCGAAGCGAGCGGCAACAATCTCAAGAAAGCCACGCTCGACCTGCCAGTGGGCCTGTTCGTCTGCGTCACCGGCGTCTCCGGCTCGGGCAAGTCCACGCTGGTCAACGACACCATGTACGCGGCGGTGGCGCGCCACCTGTACGGCTCGGCCGCCGAGCCGGCGCCGCACGAATCCATCTCGGGCCTGGAGCATTTCGACAAGGTGGTGAACGTCGACCAGAGCCCGATCGGCCGCACGCCGCGCTCCAACCCGGCGACCTACACGGGCCTCTTCACGCCGATCCGCGAGCTGTTCGCCGGCGTGCCGGAAGCGCGCACGCGCGGCTACGACCCGGGGCGCTTCTCCTTCAACATCAAGGGCGGGCGCTGCGAAGCCTGCCAGGGCGACGGCGTGACGAAGGTGGAGATGCACTTCCTCCCCGACATCTACGTCGCCTGCGACGTCTGCCACGGCAAGCGCTACAACCGCGAGACGCTGGAGATCCGCTACAAGGGCAGGACCATCCACGAAGTGCTGCAGATGAACGTCGTCGAGGCGGTGGATTTCTTCTCCGCCGTGCCGGCGATCGCGAGGAAGCTCGCCACCCTGTCGGATGTCGGCCTGGGCTACATCCAGCTCGGCCAGAGCGCGGTCACGCTCTCAGGCGGCGAGGCGCAGCGCGTCAAGCTGTCGCTCGAACTCTCCAAGCGCGACACCGGCAGAACCCTGTACATACTGGATGAACCCACTACGGGACTGCACTTCCACGACATCGGGCTGCTGCTGCACGTGCTGCATCGCCTGCGCGACGCCGGCAACACGGTGGTGGTGATCGAGCACAACCTGGACGTCATCAAGACCGCCGACTGGGTGATCGACCTCGGGCCCGAGGGCGGCGACGGCGGCGGGCGCATCGTCGCGCAGGGCACGCCCGAACAGGTCGCAGAGTCCGCGCTCAGCCACACGGGCCGCTATTTGCAGCGGGTGCTCGAGGCGAAAAAGACGCGCGACCTTCCCGCCGCCCGCAAAGAACGCCTGACCACCTGAGACCGTCAGCATGCTCGCACTGGGTGCCGCGCTCGCATGGCTGGCCGCAAATTAAACCCGGAAAAAAAGGACCGCAACAAATGACCCGCTCGCTCACCGTCACCTGGGAAGACCCGATCGCCACCTTCGAGGAGGGCAAGAAGCTGCCCAAGCCGATCGACTACCTGCGCGCCTTGCGCGACGGCAAGCTGCCGCCGCCGCCGATCGCCAGGCTGCTCGGCATGGATCTGACGGAGGTCGAGGAAGGCAAGGCGGTGTTTTCGCTCACGCCCGCCGAACAGCACTACAACCCGATCGGCGTGGTGCACGGCGGCATCGCCTTCACCATGCTCGATTCGGCGCTGGGCTGCTGCATCCAGACGATGCTGCCGGCGGGCAAGGGCTACACCACGCTGGAAATGAAAGCCAACCTGGTGCGCGCCATCACGCTGAAGACCGGGCCCATCCGCGCCACCGGCAAGGTCGTCCACATGGGCCGGCAGACCGCCACCGCCGAAGGCAGGATCGAGGACGCCGAGGGCAAGCTGTACGCCCACGGCACCACCACCTGCATCATCCTGGGATGAGGGAGTGGTCCCGCCAGGCGAGGCGGCGCGGATGGAATTCCGCGAGGCTCGTCCGGTGGCCGATCGACACCAGCGTGGTCGCCGGCAGTTTCTGCGCAAGCAGCCGGTAGAGCGCGGCCTGGTCCTCGTCGGGCAGCGCCGCCGTCGCCTCGTCCATGAACAGCCAGTCGGGCCGGTAGAGCAGCGCGCGCGCGAACGCGAGCCTTTGCTGCTCGCCACCCGAGAGCAGCTGCGCCCAGTTTTCCTCGCGCGCGAGATTTTCCGCCAGATGCCCGAGGCCCGCATCCGCGAGCGCTGCGCGCGCCGCGTCGTCCGCGATTCCCGCCTCGTCCGCCGGATAGCACACCGCGTGCTTGAGCGAACCGATCGGCAGGTAGGGCTTCTGCGGCAGGAATAAAAGCTTTGCGCCGCGCGGCAGCTCGATCTTTCCCTTCCAGTACGGCCAGATGCCGGCGAGCGCGCGGAACAGTGTGCTCTTGCCCGCGCCCGAAGGACCCGTGACGAGCACGGACTCGCCCTTCTTCATTCGCAGCGTCGCCGATGCGAGCAGGGGCTCGCCTTGCGGCAGATCCAATTCCAGCCGGTCCAGCGACAGGTCCGCCTCCGCGCCCTCGGCGCGCTCGCCGTCCATGCGGCGGGCCTCCGCGTGCGCGCGCCCGATCGCCTCGGTGAAGCCGCTCAGCCGGTCCACCGTCGCCTTCCAGTTGGCGAAGCTGCCGTAGGCGTTGATGAACCAGGAGAACGCGTCCTGCACCTGGCCGAACGCCGAGGCGATCTGGAAAATTTCGCCGAGCGGCACCTTGCCGGTGAAGAAGCGCGGCGCGCTGACCACCAGCGGAAAGATGATCGCCACCTGTCCGTAGAACGACTGGAACCAGGTCAGGTGCTTCTGCTTGATGACCTTGGCGATCCAGATCGCCGTGACGGCGCCGAAGCGGCGGCGGAAATTGGCCAGCTCGCCCGCCTCGCCGCGGTACAGGGCGACGCCCTCCGTGTTCTCGCGCAGGCGCACCAGGTGGAAGCGGAAGTCCGCCTCGCTGCGCTGCGTCTCGAAATCGAGGCGGATCAGCGGGCGGCCTATCAGTTGCGCGAGGTAGCTGCCCGCGATGGCGTAGACCAGGGCCACCCACACCAGGTAGCCCGGGATGTCGAAGCCGGCGACGTGGAGCATTCCCGAGAGCTTCCACAGGATGCCGACGAAGGACACCAGCGTCACCACCGCGGACAGCAGGCCGAGCACCAGGGTGAGCGTGAGGTCGACGAAAATGTTCAGGTCGTCGGCGATCCGCTGGTCCGGGTTGTCCGTGCCGCGGTCCTGCAACTGCAGCCGGTAGTAGGCGCGGTCCTTCATCCAGTCGCCGAGGTAGCGCTCGGTGAGCCAGCGGCGCCACTCGATGAACAGCATCTGCTGGAAGTATTGCCGGTAGGAGACCGTGAGGATGTAAACCACCGCGAGCAGCGTGAACTGGCCGAGCTGCCGGTAGAACTCCGCCTCGTCCTTCGCCTCGAAGGTGGTGTAGAAATCCCGGTTCCAGGTATTGAAGCGCACCTCGTTCCAGACCTGGGTCAGCGACAGCGCGATCACCGTGACGAGAAGGATCAGGCCTTTCGTGCGTTCGCTGGAAGCCCAGTAGGGCCGGATGAGCGCCCAGACGGTGGGGAAGAAAGGCTTTTTTTGCATGGAGTTACCTCGGCAGCTTTCTTTTTTCGGTTGCAGGCAGTTTACAGAACGGCCGCGGCAGGGCGAGAATGCCCCAATGCAGCAGGTTTACCGCTTCGGGTCGACGCCGGAGCAACCGACCCGACATCTCTTCGTATTCCTGCATGCGAGCGGCGCCGATGCGCGCTCGATGATCCCCGCGGCGTTCAAGTACCAGGGCCGCTTCCCCAGCGCCGCGCTGGTCGTGCCCAGCGGCTTCACCCGCTACGGGAAAGACCTCGACCGCCAGCAATGGTTCTCCACTTCGGGCCTCACCGACGAGAACCGCATGGACCGCATCTCCGCCATCCTCCCCAGGATCGAGCAGCTCGTGCGGCGAGAGCAGACCAACCACCGCGTGCCGCGCGAGCGCACCGTGCTCATCGGCTACTCGCAAGGCGGCACCGTCGCCCTCGAAGCCGTCAAAGCCTTCCCCGAACTCGCGGGAGCGGTGGTCGCCTACTCCGCGCGCTTCGCGCAACTGCCCAAAGCCGGCACGCGCATGGACTCGAGGATTCATCTGGTCCACGGCGGCTACGACTCCGTCGTCTCTCGCGTCTATGCCGAGCGCGCCGCGCGCGTCCTCTCAGGCCTCCACGTCCCCGTCACCCTCGACATCATCGAAGACCTCGGCCATGCCCTCACCCACGAGGCGATTTGCCGCGGCTCTCTCAGGCTGCTGCAGGGAATCTACGAGCGTCGT
>DATBQR010000114.1:0-3584 GCA_036560705.1 Burkholderiales bacterium
GGCAACGAGCTCGCCAACCACGTGCGCGACGTCTCGATCGCGCTGTACGAGCGGGCCGCCGCCTACGCCCTGACCAAGGGCATCATCATCGCCGACACCAAGTTCGAGTTCGGCCTGGATGCGAAAGGCAACGTCGTCCTGATCGACGAAGTGCTGACCGCCGATTCGTCGCGTTTCTGGCCCGCCGACCAGTACCAGGTCGGCATCTCGCCGCCGTCCTACGACAAGCAGTTCGTGCGCGACTACCTGGAGACGCTGGACTGGGACAAGACGCCGCCGGCGCCGAAGCTCCCGGCCGACGTTATCGCCCGCACCTCCGCGAAATACCGCGAAGCCCTCGAAAAAATCGCCGGAAAGAAAATCGCATGAAACCTGTAGTCGGAATCGTGATGGGATCGGCCTCGGACTGGGACACCATGAAGCCCGCCGCCAAGGTGCTGGAGGAATTCGGCATCCCGTATGAAGCGAAGGCCATGTCCGCGCACCGCACGCCGAAGGCGGTGATGGACTGGACCGGCGCCGCGAAGGCGAATGGCATGAAGGTCATCATTGCGGCGGCGGGCGGCGCAGCACACCTCGCCGGCGTCGTCGCGGCGCACACGACGATCCCCGTGCTTGGGGTTCCGATGCCCTCGAAGCACCTGGGCGGCCTGGACTCCCTGCTTTCCACGGTGCAGATGCCGAAGGGCATCCCGGTCGCGACGCTTGCCATCGGCGAGGCGGGCGCGGCAAACGCCGGGCTTTTCGCCGTGGCCATTCTTGCCCTGTCCGATTCCTCGATCGACAAGAAGCTTGCGGAATTCAGGGCCAAGCAGACCGACGCCGTCCTCAAGGCGCCGCCGTTGAAGTTGTAACACCCGTGCTGTGAACCCCGCCGAGATCCGCCGGGCGGCGGAAATCCTGCGCGCCGGCGGCCTCGTCGCATTTCCCACGGAAACGGTTTACGGCCTGGGCGCGGATGCCTCCAGCGCGGCGGCGGTCGCGCGCCTGTTCGCGGCGAAAGGGCGGCCCGCCGATCATCCAGTCATTGTTCATTTCGCGACCGCCGAAGCCGCTTTTTCCTTTGCCAGGGAAATTCCCCCTGAAGCGCGGAAACTCGCCGAGCGTTTCTGGCCCGGCCCGCTGACGCTGGTGCTGAAGCGCTCCGAAAAAGCGAAGGATTTCGTCACTGGCGGCCAGGACAGCGTCGGCCTGCGCGTGCCTTCGCATCCGGTTGCCCGGGAGTTGCTGCGAGAATTCGGCGATGGAGTGGCGGCGCCTTCGGCGAATCGCTTCGGCAACATCAGTGCGACCACTGCAGCGCACGTCCGCGATGAAATGAAAGTCGAGCTTGTCCTCGATGGCGGCGCGAGCGAAGTGGGTATCGAATCGACGATTGTCGATGTTTCTTCTTCAAGCCTGGTTTTGCTTCGACCCGGAAGGATTTCGAAAGAACAGATTCAAGATCTGCTGAAAATAAAAATCCGGGACAAACAATCCGATTCCCTTCGTCATTCCGGCGGCCTCGAACGGCATTACGCGCCCAGGACTCCTGCGTCGCTCGTAGCGCCGCACGCGCTCGACGCGGAGATCGCAAAACGCGGAGCCTCCGTTGCCGTGCTCGCCTTTTCCAGGCCGGACGAGCGCGTGGACTGCTGGATCCGCATGCCGCGCGAGCCGCAGGCCTACGCGCAGCGCCTGTACGCCGCGCTGCGCGAGCTCGACGGCGCGGGATGCGGCGCGATCCTAATCGAAGCGCCGCCGGACACCTCCGAATGGACGGCCGTGCGGGACCGCCTTTCCCGCGCGACAGGGTGACGCGCTAAGCGCCGGGTGGAAACGCGCTAAGCGCCGGACGGGAACGCGCTAAGCGCGTTGGGGCCCGGGCTTGCCGTCTTCCACGACGAAGTGCGCGAGTACCTCGGCACGCGCGTCGGGTTTCTTGACCGTCTCCAGGCCGATCAGGTCCGCGTTGAAGCGGCCGCCGGCGAGGCTGGCGCGGATGTAGCCGCGCCGGTCGCTGCGCCCGAACTTCATGTGCGGGTTCTCGGGCAGCAGCGTGTCGGTGACGTTTTGCGGCGCACCCTGGGAGGTGATGGAGGTGCCGCAGAATTCGCTGGCGACGACCGCGGACTTCGCGTCGCCGAAATCGGGCTTGAGGTCGGCCACCCAGTGCATGTGCACGTCGCCGCCGATCACCACCGGGTTCGCCAGCCGCGTCGCCGCCATCGATTCGAGGAGTTTCCTGCGCGCCGCCGGATAGCCGTCCCAGCCGTCGGTCCAGAAATTCTGCCCTTCGCCCACCTTGCGGTCGAGCTGCGCCATCAGCGTCTGCTGGACGAGAATGTTCCAACCGGCCTTCGATTCCGCGAACGCGCGGTCGAGCCAGGCCTCCTGGCCGGCGCCCAGCATGCTGCGCGAAACGTCGGCGATCTGCCTGCACTGCTGCGGATCGAGCACCGTGGAGCCGCCCGGCTTTGTCGGACAGACTTGCGGCGCGCGGTACTGGCGGTCGTCGACGACGAAGAAGTTCGCCAGCTGTCCCCAGCGCAGTTTGGTGTAGATGCGCATGTCGGGCCCGTTGGGGCGCATCGAGTCGGGCAGCGGCTGGTGCTCGTAGTAGGCCCGGTAGGCGGCGGCGCGCCGCGCGAGAAACGGCTCGCGCGCCATGCCGTCTTCCGGGCGGTCGTTGGCGTAGTCGTTGTCGACTTCGTGATCGTCCCAGGTGTAGATCCATGGGCAGGCGTGGTGCGCCTTCTGCAGATCGGGGTCGGCCTTGTAGAGCGCGTAACGGGCGCGGTACTCCTCCAGCGTGTAGGGCTCGCCCGCATCGTGCTTGCGCACGTGATCGCGCCCCCAGGATGACTCATAGATGTAGTCGCCGAGGAAGGCGACGAGGTCGAGATCCTCGCCGGCCATGTGGCGGTAGGCGGTGAACCAGCCCTGCTCGTACTGCTGGCAGGAGGCGAAAGCGAAACGCAGGCGCGCGGGCGCGGCCTGCGCGAGCGGCGCCGTGCGCGTGCGCCCGACCGGACTGAGCGCGTCGCCGGCGCGGAAGCGGTACCAGTACCAGCGGTCGGGCTCGAGGCCATTCACTTCCACGTGCACCGAGTGCGCCCATTGCGGGTCCGCTTCGGCTGATCCCGCGGCGACGATCTTGCGCATGCCGTCGTCGTCGCCGATCTCCCAGCGTACCGGCACGCTCGCCGGGCCGAGGTCCGCCATCAGCCGCGTCCACAGCACCATGCCGTCCGGCCGCGGATAGCCCGAGGCGACGCCGAGCTTGAACGGATCGGAAGCGAAACGCGGATTCGCCAGCAGCTGCGCGCGCGCCGGCAGGGATTGCGAAACCCCGAGGGCGGACAGGTACTGCAGGAAGCGGCGGCGGTCGAACATGCCGGAAGGATATCCTGTCTTTGTTGCGGTAATGTTTTCGGTCAGGAGACCACCATGAAGATGACCCTCACTAAATTGGCGAGCTTGGCACTGCTCGCCGTGTTGTCGGGGCCGGCCGGCGCAGCCGGCGGCGACCTTTCCCTGAATTACGGCGATCGTACGCTGTACGTCCATGTCCCGTCCCGTCTGCCGCCGGAAGGATCGCGCTC
>DATBQR010000115.1:0-5790 GCA_036560705.1 Burkholderiales bacterium
GGCGGCGCCGGTGCCGGCGCCGAAGCCGGTGATCCTGCCCTGGTATTCCACGTGGTCGCCGTACAGGTCGGCGGTGACCTTCGCCGTCTGGCCGACGCGCACGTCGGCCAGCTGGCTTTCCTTGAAGTTTGCGTCCACCCAGACCTGGTCGAGCGGCACCACCGCCATCAGCGGTGCGCCGGCGGACACGCGCTGGCCGACCTGGACGTTGCGTTTAGCGACGAAGCCGGAAACCGGCGCGGGCATGCTGGTGCGCGCGAAAGCGATGAACGCTTCGTGCATCTTGGCCGCCGCCGCCTTCACATCGGGGTGTTCCGCCACCGTGGTGCCTTCGGTCAGTGCGCGGTTTGCCTGCAGCTGCTCGCGCGAGGCCGCAAGCGCGGCGCGCGCGCCGGCGATGGCGTCGCGCGCGTGCTCGATTTCCTCGCGCGACACCGCGCCGTCGGCGGACGCCTGCTCGCGGCGCGCCAGGTCCTGCTGCGCGCGCGCGAGCTCGGTCTCGCGCTGCGCCGCCGCCGCGCCGTACTGGCTGTCGGTCGAGTACAGGGCGCGCACCTGGCGCACCGCGCGGGCGAGGTTGGCTTCGGCCTGCTCCAGCGCCACCCGCGCGTCGGCCTGGTCGAGGCGCACCAGCTCGTCGCCGGCCTTGACGAAATCGGTGTCGTCGGCGCGCACCGCGACTACCGTCCCGGCGGCCTGCGGCGTCACCTGCACCACGTTGCCGCCGACATAGGCGTCGTCCGTCGTCTCCAGCCATTGCCCGGTGGTCCACCACCAGGCGGCCCACGCCACGCCGCCGATGGCGAACAGGAGAATGACGATGCCGAGCGCGATCTTGCGCTTGCGGTTGGGGTCTGCCGGTTCCTGCATGTTCAGGTCCTTCCTGGGTAGCCGCCGCCCAGCGCGCGCGCCAGGCCGATCGCCGCCTCCAGGCGACGCGCCTTCAATTCGGCCGCGAGGCCGCGCTGGGCGGTGAGTTGGGTTTCGGCGCCGATGACGGCGAGGTAGTTGGACAGCCCCGCCCGGTAGCGGGCGAGGGCGAGCTCGTGCGCCGAGCGCGCGGCCGTGAGGCCGGCGGCGACCTCGGTTTCCTGGCGCTCGATCGAGCGCCAGGCGGCGACCTGGTCGGCGACTTCGCGCAGCGCGTCGGCCAGCGCCTGGTTGTACTGCTCGGCCGCGGCGTCGTAGTCGGCGTTCTTCGCGGCGAGGTTGCCGCGCAGCCGGCCGCCGTCGAAGATCGGCAGGCTGAAGGCCGGGCCGGCGCCCAGGGTCCGGCTGCCGGTTTCGATGAACTTCGACCAGGTGATCGCCTGCAGCCCGGCGAACAGCATCAGGTTCACGTTCGGATAGAACTCGGCGCGCGCGCGGTCGGCGTCGCGCTCGGCCGCCTCGACGCGCCAGCGGCTGGCGACGATGTCGGGGCGGCGGCCGAGGAGTTCCGCGGGCAGCTGCGACGGCAGCGCGAACGCCGCACTGACGCCCACGCCGGGGCGCGCGATGGCGAGCCCGCGGTCCGGACCCTGGCCGAGCAGGGCGGCGATCTGGTTGCGCGACAGCGCGATGGCTTCCTCGATCTGCACGATGCGCTGGCGCGCTTCGGGCGGCGTGCCCTCGGCTTGCCTGAGCTCGACGCGCGAATCGAGGCCCGCCGCGAGGCGCTGCTGGATGAGCTTGAGCTGGCGCTCGCGCTGGGCGAGCAGGTCGCGCGCGAGGTCGAGCTGGTCGAAGCTGCGCGCGAGTTGCACATAGGAAAGCGCCACGGCGCTGGAGAGCACCAGCGCGGCGGCGTGCACGTCCGCCTCGGCCGCCTTCGCCTGCCCGAGCGCCGCCGCGTGCGCGGCGGCGTTGCGCCCCCAGAAGTCGAAGTCGTAGGAGAAATTGAGCTGCGCCTGGTTCTGCCAGATCCAGCTGCCGGCGAGCGGCTTCGGGTAGATGCCGTTCGCGGAGATCCGCTGGCGCGAGGCGCCCGCCTCGGCGCTCGCCTGCGGCGCGAGCGCCGCGCCGGCGGCTTCGGCGAGCGCGACGGCGTGGTCCACGCGCGCGCGGGCGAGCCGCACCGAGGGGCTGGCCGTGAGCGCCTCGCCGATCAGCGCGTCCAGCTGCGGATCGCCGAGCGCCTTCCACCATTCTTCTCTCGGCCAGGCGCCGGGCGCGACCGGCACGGCGGCGAGCGAGGCCGACGTCTTCAGCTGCAGCGCGTCGGCCGGCGCCGAGTGCGTGCTCAGCCCGTCGCTGCTGGCGCAGCCCGCGGCCAGCAGGAGGGCGAGCAGGACAATGGGAATGGTGGCGATGCGGTTCATGGGGCGTTGGCGAGCAGGCGCTTGAGAAACAATAGCAGCAGACGGGCCTCCGCCTTGGTGAAACCTCGCAAGAACCGGTTGAACACGCCGAGCGCGACGGTGCCGATGCGCGGCAGCACGGCGCGCCCGGCGGGCGTCAGCTTGATGCCGACATTGCGCCGGTCGCGCGCGCTGCGCACGCGCTGCACGAAGCCCTTCTTTTCCAGGCGGTCGAGCAGGCGCGTCATCGCGCCCGGGTCGTACTGCAGGCTGCGGCAGAACTCGGCGGCGTGCGAGGCGTCGCCGCTGGCCAGCTTGAACATGACGATCGCCTGCGGCCCGGTCAGGCCGTGCGGCGCCAGTTCGCGCTCCATCGCCTCGAGCAGGGCGCGGCGCACCTGGCCGATCAGGTAACCGAGCGTCTCGTGCGGGTTGACGCCGAGGGCGTTCTTGACGCGGGGCATGGCCGCATAATATTTGCCTAGGCAATCTTTGTCAAGGCAAGGATTTGGCGGCCGCCGCGGGTAGACTTGGCTTTTGGGGGAGGGAGCGATGAAAAAATTCCTGCTGCTGTTCGGCGCGCTGGCGCTGCTCGCCGGCTGTTCGGAGAATCCGGGGCGTTCGGCCGCCGACGTGCCGCGCTTCAAGGTCGACCCGTCCTGGCCGAAGCCGCTGCCCGGCAACTGGATCCTCGGCCAGGTGTCCGGCATCGCCGTCGACAGGAACGACCACATCTGGATCGTGCACCGGCCCTCCACGCTGCTGGACGACGAGAAGGGCGCGCAGGCCAATCCGCCGGCGACCACCTGCTGCCTTGCCGCGCCGCCCGTGCTGGAGTTCGACCAGGCGGGCAACCTGCTGCGCGGCTGGGGCGGGCCGGGGCAGGGCTACGACTGGTTCGAGAGCGAGCACGGCATCTTCGTCGACAACGACGGCAACGTCTGGGTGGGCGGCAACAGCCCGAAGGACCACCACATCGTGCAGTTCACCGCCGACGGCAAGTTCATCAAGCAGCTCGGCCATCCTGGCAAGTCCGAGGGTTCCAACAGCACCACGCAGCTTGGCCGGCCCGCGCACATGCAGGTCGACGCCGCGGCGAACGAGCTCTACGTCGCCGACGGCTACGGCAACCGGCGCATCGTGGTGTTCGACGCCACCACGCTCGCCTACAAGCGTCACTGGGGCGCCTACGGCGAGCGGCCGCGCGACGACAAGCTGCCGGCCTACGACCCGAAAGGGCTGCCGATGCGCTCCTTCAACAACCCGGTGCATTGCGTGCGCTTCTCCAACGACGGCCTCGTCTACGTCTGCGACCGCGCCAACGACCGCATCCAGGTGTTCGAGAAGAGCGGCAAGTTCGTCAGGGAATTCCTCATCGAGCGCGAGACGCTGCAGAACGGCTCGGTGTGGGACCTGGTGCTGTCGGAGGACAAGGAGCAGAAGTACCTCATCGTCGCCAACGGCGCCGACAGCCACCTGCTGGTGGTCGACCGGCAGACCGGCGAGGTGCTCTCCACCTTCAGCCGCCCGGGGCGCATGGCGGGCGAACTGAAGTGGGTGCACAACCTCGCCATCGATTCGAAGGGCAACCTCTATACGGCGGAAGTCGGCTCGGGCAGGCGGGCGCAGAAGTTCGTCCGCCAGTGAGCATGTTCGCCGGCAAGGTCATCGCCATCACCGGCGCCTCGGAGGGTATCGGCGCCGAACTCGCGCGCCAGCTCTCGGGCAAGGGCGTCTGGCTCGCGCTGGCGGCGCGCAACATGGAAAAGCTGGAGCACACCGCCGCCGAATGCCGCGCGCTGGGCGCCGAGGCGCTCGCCGTCCGCTGCGACGTGAGCGCGGAGGCCGACTGCCGCAATTTCATCGAGGAAACGGCGCGCAAGTACAGTTCGCTCGACATCCTCGTCAACAATGCCGGCGTCTCCGGCCACGCGCCGTTCGAGGAAGTGACCGACTTCGGCTGGTACGAAGACATGATGCGCGTGAACTACATGGGCAGCCTGTACTGCACGAGCTACGCCCTGCCGCACCTGAAAAAGCGCCGCGGCCAGATCGTCGCCATCTCCAGCCTCGCCGGCAAGGTCGGCGTTCCCGGCCGCACCGCCTACAGTCCGTCCAAGGCCGCGCAGGCGTTTTTCTTCGAAGCCCTGCGTCTCGAGCTGCTGGAAAGCGGCGTCGACATCACTGTCGTATATCCCGGCGTCGTCGCCACCAATATCCGGTTGCACGGCTATGGCCCCGACGGCGGGCCCGCCGGCAAGAGCGGCCTGAAAGAAGACAACGCCATGCCGGTGGAGGAGTGCGTCCGCCAGATCATCGCAGCCACGCACGCGAGAAAGCGCGAACTGGTGATGACGCTTCAAGGAAAAATCGGCCTCTGGATGAAGCTCGCGTTCCCGGAGGTGGTGGACAGGATGGTGCTGCGGGCGCTCAAGAAAAATTAAGGGGGATCCAAATGCGCCGCGCCGGCTAGCCAGGCGTTGTACGGCCGGAACGCTTGGCATCGCCGACGATCAGGCCTTCAGCTACTATTTCGTCGCGTTTTAGGCGACGAGCCGAGAATTCAACAATGGAGAAACTATGAAGATTCTCATGCGCGATTTCTTCGCAATATTCACCGCCGTCATCTTGATGTCGCCTCCCGCTTTTGCTCAACTGACCCCGGTCAAAGGGCTCGCGTTCAAGTTGGGCGACGACATTCAGACGGTAAAAAATGCCTTGAAAACGGATCTGGATCCAGAACCTTTGGAAAATGCCGCTCCCTCACCTTTTGTAAACATGAATGCCGGCAAAACGGCTCTTTTCCTCCGGACCAGGGGCATTCACGTGTTTTTCGGCAAGAAGGGGGTTGTCGAATCCATTAAATTAGAACCGCCGTTCGCCGGTTCAATCGATGGAGTAAATCTGGGCGATTCCGAGAAGAGAGTGCACGAATTGAAGGGAAAGCCTATTAAGACTCCCTGGCAATTCGGGGCAAGCCGGGCATTTTTGTACGCACTTGACGATTCGGCCTACGTCCGCTTCGACATAAACGAAAATGAAGGCGTCCAAGCGATCTACATACAGAAGTAAGCAACCGTTGTAGCTGCCCGGTCAACGCGGGCGTGGGTGGCGCCAGGCATTTGCAAAGCGCTACAGGAAAACAACGTCGCTATCCCAATAACAAAAATTCTGTGTGGTTTTCCGGATTGAGGTGACATGACAAAGACCGACACGAAAATTCGCTCGAGCGAAGGCCCGGAATTCGATTGCTACACAGTGACGCCAGACACGAAGGACAGGGTCCCGGCGATCGTGCTGGCGTCGGCCATTCACGGTGTCGACCATGACCTGCGCGGCATCGCCGACGCATTTGCTGCGCAGGGCTACATCGCGGCGGCGCCGGATTTGTTCTGGCGGTCGGTGCCGGGGCCGCTGGTGCGGGACGATCCGCGCTCGGGGCCGCGCGGGCAGCCGCGACTGGAGAAGATCAAGGCGGGCGAACAGGATCTGAAAGACGTGCTGCCGGTGC
>DATBQR010000116.1:0-2105 GCA_036560705.1 Burkholderiales bacterium
CGCGTCACGCGTTGCATGAACCGCGTCCGCCGGGAACAGCGCGGAATTGAAGAACGCCCAGAACCAGGCGACGAAGAACATCACCTCGGAGGCGATGAACAGGATCATGCCGTAGCGGTGGCTGATCTGCACCACCCGGGTATGATCGCCCTCGTACTGTGCCTCGCGGATCACGTCCACCCACCAGCTCGCCATGGTGTAGAGCACGCCGATCACGCCGATCCCGAAAATGATCGGCGCGGCGGAAGACAAATGGTGCATCCAGATGATGGCGCCGACGGCCATGAAGAGGGCCGAGATCGAGCCGATGATTGGCCACGGACTCGGGTCGACAAGGTGGTAATCGTGCTTGATCTGCGCCGTAGCCATTGCGGTGTCCCCATTGGCGTGCCGATGGTATCCGGCACCTATTCGTCTCAAAAAATCAAACTCCGGGACGCAAGAAGCCCCGGCGCTCAGAGGTCTCCCTTGCGCCTGTCCGGCTCGGTTGCCGCCAGCGGCTGCGGCGCCGGAGCGCGCACGGGATAGAAGGTATAGGACAGCGTGATGGTGTTGAGGCTGTCGTTATCGCTGTCCTTGACCACCGAGGGGTCGACATAGAACACCACCGTCATCTGGCGCGTCTCGCCGGGGGCCATGGTCTGCTCGGTGAAGCAGAAGCAGTTGATCTTCTCGAAATACTTGCCGACCGTGAGCGGCGCCACGTTGTAGGCGGCCTGCCCGGTGGTGGTCCGCGCCGATTCATTGGTCACGTTGTAATAGACCGTGACGACTTCGCCGATCCTGATCTCGATCTCGGTCTTTTCCGGTTCGAACTTCCACGGCAGCCCGCCCGCGACGTTGGAATCGAAGCGTACCGCGATCTTGCGTGCCAGCGGCGCCGATGTCGGCGCCGCGGTTGCGACCTGGGTGGTGCCGTTGAAGCCGGTGGCGCGGCAGAACCAGTTGTAGAATGGCACCGCCGCATAGGACGCGCCGACCATCAGCGCCACCAGCAGGCCGCAGATCGCACCCACCGCCGCATCGCGGCTGAGGCCGCGGCGCAAGACCGCGTTGCGGCTTGCGGTCGGCGGTTGCGGCATCGTCGGTTGTTTTTCCATATCGATCACAGCGGCCGCACTAGCACCGCCGGCCCCCTGACGATGGTGACCGCGAAAAACAGCACGACCAGGACGCCAAGCGCCAGCGCAATGGCGATCGAACGCTCGCGGCGGCTCTTCTTCTGCGCCTCGGTGAGGACGATTCCGTTTGGCTGTTGCTTGTCATCCATTGCCTCGCCGTGCCTCCCTAAAAGACCACGAGCGACATCACCCGGGGCTTCAGCAACGCGACGTAATCGGACACGCTCGCCTCCGAGATCCGGGGCGACAACTCGATGATGCTTTGATCGACAACCGACAAGACAGGTCTCGCTTTGTTGGGCGCGCGGCGCGGTCAAGGCGCGCCGCGCATCGCATTACTGCACGCGCGGCAGGGTTTCGAACTGGTGGAACGGCGGCGGCGACGGCAACGTCCATTCCAGCGTGGTGGCGCCGACGCCCCATGGATTGTCGGCGGCCCGCTGCTTGCGCACGAACGCATCGATCATGCCGTAGAGGAAGATCAGGAGGCCAAAACCGGAGATGAAGGCCCCAACCGACGACACCTCGTTCCAGCCGGCGAACGCATCCGGATAGTCGACCGAGCGCCGCATCATGCCCTGCAGTCCGAGAAAATGCTGCGGGAAAAACAGCACGTTGACCCCGACGAACATCACCCAGAAGTGCAGCTTGCCGATGGTCTCGTTGTACATGTAGCCGGACATTTTCGGGAACCAGTAGTACCAGCCGGCGAAGATCGCGAACACCGCGGCGATGCCCATCACGTAGTGGAAGTGCGCGACGACGTAGTAGGTTTCCTGCAGCACGCGATCGACGCCGGCGTTGGCCAGCACGACGCCGGTGACGCCGCCGACGGTGAACAGAAAGATGAAGCCGATCGCCCACAGCATCGGCGTCTTGAACTCGATCGAGCCGCCCCACATGGTGGCGATCCAGGAGAAGATCTTCACCCCGGTCGGCACCGCGATCACCATGGTTGCGGCGACGAAATAGGCCTGCGTCGCC
>DATBQR010000117.1:0-27748 GCA_036560705.1 Burkholderiales bacterium
GAGATCGTCGGCGCCGCGCAGCCAACAGGGGGTCGTCCGGCAGATCTGGATCAGATTGCGGCCCACCGGCTGCAGATTCAACATGCTGTAGAAACTGGCGACCTCATAGACGCGGATCGGCGCCATGTCGAGGACCGCCGCCACATGGTCCATCGCCGCCCGGGGCAGCCAGCCGCCGGCCTGGGTCTGGGCGATCTCCAGCAGCGGCAGCACGGCGCTCGCCTGCCGGCCCGGCGGGTATTTGGCGATGAACTTCTGGGCCAGGGCCTGGTTCTCGGACGTGAAGGTGAAGCTCTCGCTCATCGATCGATCTCGCCGAAGACGATGTCCATGGAGCCAAGGATGGCTACCGAATCCGCCAGCATGTGGCCGCGGCTGCAGAAATCCATGGCCTGGAGATGGGCAAATCCCGGCGCGCGGATCTTGCAGCGATAGGGCTTGTTGGAGCCGTCGGAGACCAGGTAGACGCCGAACTCGCCCTTGGGCGCTTCGACCGCCGCATAGACCTCGCCCGCCGGAACGCGGAAGCCTTCGGTGAACAATTTGAAGTGATGGATCAGCGATTCCATCGACTGCTTCATCTCACCGCGCTTGGGTGGCACCACCTTGCCGTCGGTCGACGACACCGGCCCCTGCCCCGCGGGAGAATTCAGCTTCTCGACGCACTGCTTCATGATGCGGATCGACTGGCGCATCTCGTCCATGCGGACGAGGTAGCGGTCGTAGCAATCGCCGTTCTTGCCGATCGGCACCTGGAAATCGAGCTTGTCGTAGACCTCGTAAGGCTGCTTGCGGCGCAGATCCCATTCGATGCCGGAGCCGCGCAGCATCGGTCCGCTGAAGCCGAGCGCCATCGCGCGCTCGGGCGTGACCACGCCGATGCCAACCGTGCGCTGCTTCCAGATGCGGTTCTCGGTGAGCAGCGTCTCGTAGTCGTCGATGCACTTGGGGAAGCGCTGCGTGAAATCGCCGATGAAATCCAGCAGCGAACCCTGCCGGTTGGCGTTCATCTCGCCGAGCGCCTTGGCATTGCGGGTGTGCTGCGCGCGGTACTGCGGCATCGCGTCCGGCAGGTCGCGGTAGACGCCGCCCGGCCGGTAGTAAGCCGCGTGCATGCGCGCGCCCGAAACCGCCTCGTAGCAGTCCATCAGGTCCTCGCGCTCGCGGAAGCAGTACAGGAAGATCGTCATCGCGCCGCAATCCAGGCCGTGCGCGCCCAGCCACAGCAGGTGGTTCAGGATGCGCGTGATCTCGTCGAACATCACGCGGATGTACTTCGCCCGCTCCGGGATCTCGATGCCGAGCAGCTTCTCGATCGCCATCACGTAGGCGTGCTCGTTGCACATCATCGAGACGTAATCCAGGCGGTCCATGTAGGGCACCGACTGGATGAAGGTTTTCTGCTCGGCGAGCTTCTCGGTCGCGCGGTGCAGCAGGCCGATATGGGGATCGGCGCGCTGGATCACCTCGCCGTCCAGTTCCAGCACCAGGCGCAGCACGCCATGCGCCGCGGGGTGCTGGGGGCCGAAATTCAACGTGTAATTGCGGATCTCAGCCACGAAGGATCAACCCCGTCCTTCCGCGTAATGCTCTTCTCTCACGATTCTCGGGGTGACTTCTCTGGGCTCGATGGACACCGGCTGGTAGATCACGCGCTTCTGCTCCGGGTCGTAGCGCATCTCCACGTAGCCGCTGACCGGGAAATCCTTGCGGAAGGGGTGGCCGGCGAAGCCGTAGTCGGTGAGGATGCGGCGCAGGTCCGGGTGGCCGTCGAAAATGATGCCGAACAGGTCGAACGCCTCGCGCTCGAACCAGCTGGCCGCGGGCCAGACTTCGGTAAGCGTGGGCACGACCGGGAAATCGTCGTCCGCGCAGATGGCGCGCAGGCGCAGGCGCCAGTTGTGCTTGATGGACAGCAGGTGCACGACCGCGGCAAAGCGGCCGCCCTCCCTGGGGCGGTCCCCCGCATCTGGCCCGTACGTCTGGTAATCCATGCCGCAAAGGTCGATGAGGACTTCAAAACGCAGGTCCGGATGGTCGCGCAGCTGGATCGCCGTCGACCTGGCGTTCTTCGCCTGGACCTCCAGGGTCAGTTCGCCCAGCCGTTCCACCGGCTTGACGCGCAGCGCATTGTCGATCGCGTCGTGAAGACGCTGCAGTTTCGGCGTCATCTAGCGGGCAATGGTGCTGGTTCTTTTGATCTTGTTCTGCAATTGCACGATGCCGTAGAGCAGCGCTTCGGCGGTCGGCGGGCAGCCCGGCACGTACACGTCCACCGGCACGATGCGGTCGCAGCCGCGCACCACGGAATAGGAATAATGGTAGTAGCCGCCGCCGTTGGCGCAGGAACCCATCGAGATCACCCAGCGCGGCTCGGCCATCTGGTCGTAGACCTTGCGCAGCGCCGGCGCCATCTTGTTGCACAGCGTGCCGGCGACGATCATCACGTCCGATTGCCGCGGGCTGGGGCGGAACACGATGCCGAAGCGGTCCAGGTCGTAGCGGGCGGCGCCCGCGTGCATCATCTCGACGGCGCAGCAGGCGAGGCCGAAGGTCATCGGCCAGAGCGACCCGGTGCGCGTCCAGTTGATCAGGTTGTCGAGCTGGGTGGTCGCAAAGCCCTGCTGCAGTACGCCGTCAATTCCCATGGCTTACTCCCATTCCAATGCACCCTTCATCCATTCGTAGACGAAGCCGACCACCAGGATGCCGAGGAACAGCATCATGGCGAGAAATCCCGCCAGGCCGATCTCGTTCAGCACCACCGCCCAGGGAAACAGGAAGGCGATCTCGAGGTCGAACAGGATGAACAGGATCGCCACCAGGTAGTAGCGCACGTCGAATTTCATGCGCGCGTCCTCGAAGGCCTCGAAGCCGCACTCGTAGGGAGAAAGTTTTTCCGGGTCCGGGCGGCGCGGGCCGAGCAGCGAGCCCAGCACCACCGGAGCGACGCCGACCGCGAGGCCCACCATGATGAAGAGCAGGATCGGAAAATACTCGGCTAGCATGTGCTTCTGATTCCCCCAGGTTTCCCTGATCGCGCTCAAATATTGGTGCCCACGAGCAGACTCGAACTGCTACGGCGGTTTAGGCCACCAGCCCCTCAAGCTGGCGTGTCTACCAATTTCACCACGTGGGCCGCATTTCAGCTTCTCCGACGGCTGGATTATCCCCTAAAAATCACTGCGGAACGTCTTTCGATTTCGCAGGTTCCGCGGGCGCTTTCGGCGCCGCGCCGGAGGATTCCGCCGCCGGCTTGTCGGCGGCCGCTTTTTCGGGCGCCTTGGCGGGATTTTCCTTGGCCGGCGCGGACTGCAGCGCCTTCGACGCGTCCAGCACGCCGCCGGTCGCCCTCGGCTTGTTGGTCGCCATGTAGGCGAGGCCCAGGCTGGTCAGGAAAAAGACGGTCGCCAGTACCGCGGTGGCGCGCGAAAGAAAATTCGCCGAACCGGTGGCGCCGAACAGGCTTCCCGAGGCGCCGCCGCCGAAGCCCGAGCCCATGTCGGCGCCCTTGCCGTGCTGGAGCAGCACCAGTCCGATGATCGCCGCCGCGATCAGCACGTGCACCACGATCAATATGCTCGTCCACATTTCCATCTGTTCAATCCTTTCGTTGCGCGGCGCGCGCCGCAGCTTCAACCACGGCGACGAAGTCGCCTGCGACCAGCGATGCCCCGCCGATCAATCCGCCGTCCACGTCCTTCATCGCAAACAACGCCGCTGCGTTTTCCGGTTTTACGCTGCCCCCGTACAGGAGGCGCGTTCCCGGAAGCACCCTGGCCCTGAGAAACGCATGCACCGCCTGCGCCTGCTCCGGGCTTGCCGTGCGCCCCGTGCCGATCGCCCAGACGGGTTCGTAGGCGAGGACCGCACGTTCAAAAGACTTTTTCCCGCTTGAATCCAGAACCGCCTGCAACTGCCGTTCGACCACCTGTTCCGTGCGTCCCGAATCCCGCTCCGCGAGCGTCTCGCCGACGCACAGGATCGGCGTCATGCCGCTTGCCAGCGCCGCCGCGAACTTCGCCGCCACGGCGGCATCGGTTTCGCCGAACAGCTGCCGCCGTTCCGAATGCCCGGCAATGACATACCGGCAGTTGAACTCCGCCAGCATCGCCGCCGACACCTCGCCGGTAAACGCGCCCTGCGCATGCTCGCTCAGGTTTTGCGCCCCCCAGGCGAGCCGCGTTTTCGCCAGGCGCCCGGCCACTTCGCCGAGATAGGGATAGGGAACGCAAACCGCGCACTCGACCCCATCCAGGGCCTCGATTCCGGCAACCACCGCATCCAGCAGCGCCCGGTTCGCGGCCCGGTTGCCGTGCATTTTCCAGTTGCCGGCGACCAGGGGGAGACGCATCGAATTCAGGGTTCCGCAAACCGCTGAATTTTACCGCATTAACCCCGATTTTGCGCCGCAGTATGGGCGGCCATCCGCGCCTCTGCGAACTGCCGGACGGTCATGCCTCGCGTCGCGCCCAGCGCGGCCGCGGGCGGAGGCCTATACAACGTTTGCGGGAGCCTGGTGGCAGGCAATGTCGCCGTGTTCGATCTGGATCGTGACGTGTCCGATCTCGAAGCGTCGGCGAAGTTCGTGGCAGACGTCGCCGAGGAGCTTGTCGTCGGCAGGCGGTTCCGGCATCACCAGATGGGCGGTGAGCGCGACCTCCGTCGTGCTCATTCCCCAGATGTGCAGGTCGTGCACCGCGGCCACTCCTGGCAGCTGCGCGAGGTACGCTTCGACCGCGTGCGAATCGATGCCCTCCGGAACGGCGTCCATGGCGAGGGCCAGTGATTCCCGCAGCAGTCCCCAGGTGCCCCAGACGATGACGCAGCTGATCGCGATGCTGATGGCGGGGTCGAGCCAGTTCCAGCCGGTGGCGAGGATTCCCAGGCCGGCGAGCACCACGCCAAGCGACACGACCGCGTCGCTCGCCATGTGCAGGAACGCGCCGTTGATATTCAGGTCCTTCTTGCGCCCCGCCATGAAAAGGAGCGCGGAAAAAGTATTGATCACCACGCCCGCGGCGGCGACCCACATGACCGTGCTGCCATGCACGGCTTCGGGATCCGCGATCCGCCCCATCGCCTCCCAGACGATGCCGCCCACGACGACGAGCAGGACGACGGCGTTGATGAGCGCCGCCAGGATCGATGAGCGCCGCAAACCGTAGGTGCGGCGCTTGGTAGGCAAGGACTTGCCGAGATGGAAGGCGCTCCAGGCGATCAGCAGCCCGAATACGTCGCCCAGGTTGTGGGCCGCGTCGGAGAGCAGCGCCAGCGAATTCGCCGTCAATCCGTAGAAAACCTCGACCGCGACAAAACCGAGATTCAGGGCGGCGCCGACGGCGAACACCAGGTTGTTGCCCGGCGGCAGGTGGGAATGCCCATGCCCGTGGGCATGGCCGTGGTCATGGTGGTGCTGGTCGTGGGACATGTTGCACGCTAGGCGCGTGCTGCCTTCCGGACCGAGTCTGCGATCGACTTCGCCGCCGATTCGATGGCTTCACGCGGCTCGCCTTCGACCATCACGCGCAGCACCGGCTCCGTGCCGGAGGGCCGCAGCAGCACCCTGCCGCGGCCGTTGAGCGAGCGCTCGGCCCGCGACTGCGCGTCGGCGATCGCCTGGTGCTTCTTCCAGTTGAAGCCCTTCGGCACTTCCACGTTCAGCAGCACCTGCGGAAACATCTCCAGATCGGCGGTCAGTTCGGCCAGCGTCCTGCCCGATTCGCGCAAGGCGGTGAGCACCTGCAAAGCCGAAACGATGCCGTCCCCGGTGGTGTGCTTGTCCAGGCAGATGATGTGCCCGGAATTCTCGCCGCCCAGCAGCCATTTGCGCTCGCGCAGCAGCTCGAGGACATAGCGGTCGCCGACGCGCGCGCGCGCGAACGGGATGTTCATGCCCCCAAGCGCCTGCTCGAAGGCGAGATTGGTCATCAACGTTCCGGCGACGCCAGCGATCTTTTCCCTGGAAGCGCGGTGCCTCACGATCACGTAGAGCAGCTGGTCGCCGTCGTACGCCCGGCCCCTGCCGTCCACCACCACCAGCCGGTCGGCATCGCCGTCCAGCGCAATGCCGAGATCCGCCTTCCTGCGCTTCACTTCCATCGCGAGGTTGCCCGTCGCGGTGGCGCCGAACATGTCGTTGATGTTGAAGCCGTCGGGCGACACGCCGATCGCGGTCACGTTCGCGCCCAGTTCGTGGAACACGTGCGGCGCGACCTCGTAGGCCGCGCCGTGCGCGCAATCGACCACGATGTCGACGCCCTTCAGGTCCAGCTCGTTCGGGAACGTCGACTTGCAGAATTCGACATAGCGTCCCCGCGCGTCGTCGACGCGGCGCGCGCGGCCGAGCTTTGCCGACTCGTTGCAGCCGATCGGCTGCTCGAGCATGCGCTCGATCTCCGTCTCCATCGCGTCGGGCAGCTTGGCGCCGTCGTGCGAGAAGAACTTGATGCCGTTGTCGGCGTAGGCATTGTGCGAGGCGCTGATCACCACGCCCGCCGACAGCCGCAGCGCGCGGGTGAGGTAAGCGACGCCGGGCGTCGGCAACGGGCCGCACAGCAGCACGTCCACGCCCGCCGCGGAGAACCCCGCCTCCAGCGCCGCCTCGACCATGTACCCCGAGATGCGCGTGTCCTTGCCGATCAGCACCGCGGGCCGCTCGCCCCCCCGGTTGCCGCGCTGCGCGGCGAGCACGCGGCCCGCCGCGTAGCCCAGGCGCAGCACGAAGTCCGGCGTCATCGGCTCCTGCCCGACCGTGCCGCGCACGCCGTCCGTGCCGAAGTGCTTGCGGCTCATTTTTGCGAGGCCTGCCATACCGAGATCACGTCCCGCGTCTCCTTGACATCGTGCACCCGCAGTATTGTCGCCCCACCCTGCAAAGCGAGCAAAGCGGCGGCCAGGCTGCCCGCCAGGCGCTCGCCCACCGGCCGGCCGGTGACCGTCCCCAGCGTGGACTTGCGCGACCAGCCCGCGACCACGGGAACCCCCAGGGCCGCCAGCTCCGCAAGCCGCTTCGACAGCGAGAAGTTGTGCGCGACCGTCTTGCCGAAGCCGAGGCCCGGATCGATGGTGATGCGGTCGCGCTCGATGCCGGCGATTTCGCAGGCGGCGATTCGCGTCTTCAGGTACTGCTTCACTTCACCGACGACGTCCTCGTAGCGGGGCGCCTGCTGCATGGTCGCGGGATCGCCCTGCTTGTGCATCAGGCATACCGCGCAATCGGTATCGGCCACGGCGTCCAGCGCGCCGGGCGCTTCCAGCGCCTCGATGTCGTTGATCATCGCCGCGCCCTCGGCAAGGACCGTGCGCATCACCGCGGGCCGCCTCGTATCCACGGACACGGGAAAATCTTTGACTGCTTTCAGAACCGGAAGGACCCTAGCCAGCTCCTCCGCTTCCGCAACGGCCTGGGCACCAGGCCGTGAGGACTCGCCCCCGATGTCGAGAATATCGGCCCCGTCGTCGATCAGGCGCTTCGCGTGCACGATCGCCGCCGCCGCATCGAGGAACTTGCCGCCGTCGGAAAAGGAGTCGGGCGTGACGTTCACCACGCCCATCACCAGCGGGCGATCCAGCGGCAGGAGGAACCCGCCGCAGCGCAGGACCCCGCTCAGGCGGTCGGGGCCGGAGCGGTCGCCCCTTGCGCGCCGTCGGTCGGGGCGCTGGGCGGCGTGCTGCTGGAGGCGCTGACCTTCGGCGAGCGCGGCGGCTTGCCCGCCATGATGTCGGCGATCTGGTCGGCGTCGATGGTTTCCCACTCGAGCAGCGCCTTGGTCATCGCCTCGATCTTGTCGCGGTTCTCGTCGATGATCTTGTAGGCGACCGCGTACTGCTGGTCGATGATGCGGCGGATCTCCGCGTCCACCTTCTGCATGGTCGCTTCCGACACGTTCTTGTGCGTGGTGATCGAGCGGCCGAGGAACACCTCGCCGTCGTTCTCGGCATAGACCATCGGCCCGAGGGCATCCGACATGCCGAAGCGCGTCACCATGTCGCGCGCGAGCTGCGTCGCGCGCTCGAAATCGTTGGCCGCGCCCGTGGAGATGTCCGACACGAACAGCTGCTCGGCGATGCGGCCGCCGAACATGAAGCTGATCTGCGCCAGCATCTGGTTCTTGTACTGGCTGAGGCGGTCGCGCTCCGGCAGGATCCAGGTCAGGCCCAGCGCACGCCCGCGCGGCATGATGGTGACCTTGTGCACCGGGTCGATGCCGGGCAGCATGCCGCCGACGATCGCGTGGCCGGACTCGTGATACGCAGTCGCGCGCCGCTCTTCCTCGGTGATCACCATGGACTTGCGCTCCGGGCCCATGAACACCTTGTCCTTGGCGTGCTCGAAGTCCTCCATGTCCACCAGGCGCTTGTTCTTGCGCGCGGCGAACAGCGCCGCCTCGTTGACCAGGTTGGCCAAGTCGGCGCCCGAGAACCCCGGCGTGCCGCGGGCGATGATGTCCGCCTTCACGTCGGGCGCGAGCGGCACTTTGCGCATGTGCACGAGGAGGATCTGTTCGCGGCCGCGGATGTCCGGCAGCGGCACCACCACCTGGCGGTCGAAGCGGCCGGGCCTCAGCAGCGCAGGGTCGAGGACATCCGGGCGGTTGGTCGCCGCGATGACGATCACCCCCATGGTGCCTTCGAAGCCGTCCATCTCGACCAACAACTGGTTCAGCGTCTGCTCGCGCTCGTCGTTGCCGCCGCCCAGGCCGGCGCCGCGCTGGCGGCCGACCGCGTCGATTTCGTCGATGAAGACGATGCACGGGGCGTGCTTCTTCGCCTGCTCGAACATGTCGCGCACGCGCGCGGCGCCGACGCCGACGAACATCTCGACGAAATCGGAGCCGGAGATGGAAAAGAACGGCACTTTCGCCTCGCCCGCGATGGCGCGCGCGAGCAGCGTCTTGCCGGTGCCCGGGTTGCCGACCATCAGCACGCCGCGCGGGATGCGCCCGCCCAGCTTCTGGAACTTGGAAGGGTCGCGCAGGAAATCCACCAGTTCGGAGACTTCTTCTTTAGCTTCCTCGCAGCCGGCGACATCGGCAAAGGTGACCGTGTTGCTGGAGTCGTCGAGCATGCGCGCGCGCGACTTGCCGAAGCTGAAGGCGCCGCCGCGCCCGCCGCCCTGCATCTGGCGCATGAAGAAAATCCACACGCCGATCAGCAGCAGCATCGGGAACCAGGAGACGAAGATGTTCATGAGCAGCGAGGGCTCTTCCTCCGGCTTCGCCTCGACCTTGACGCCGTACTTGAGGAGGTCGGAAACCAGCCAGATGTCGCCCGGCGAATAGCTCACCACGCTCTTGCCCTCGGTGGTGGTCGCCTTGAGCTGCCGCCCTTCGATGGTCACCTTGGCGATGCGCCCGGCCTTCACCTCTTCCAGGAATTGCGAATACTCCAGCGGCGAGCGTGCCGCCTGGCGGGTATTGAACTGGTTGAACACCGTCATCAGCACCAGCCCGATGACGAGCCAGATGACCAGGTTCTTTAGCATGTTATTCAAGGACTTGCTCCTTATGCGGCGTTTCGCCGCCCACTTGCCATACTACGCGCAATTGTACTTGGGGACGCAGGCGCGCGATATCAACTTCGACTCGCCGCCGCCGGATTTATTCCCCCGGCACCACAAATATTTACCCCGCCGCCGCGACGCGCTGGCGCACAATCGCGGGCCATGGCCACGCTCCTTGTTTACGCACTCACCGCCGCGGGCCAGGAAGCATTGTCGGCGGCGGATGTCGGCGACACCGATTTCCCCCTGGAAGTGGATTTCCCCTCCGACTACCGGCGACTCCTTGCCATGATCGAAGTGGGGGGGCATATCGAGGTGATCCGCGGACGGCTGCGCCGGTTCCCCGACCAGCTGATCGACGAGTGGCTGAACGAGCTTGTGGACCTGCACCTGGTCGAGTCGCACGAGGCGGGCGATCTCGACGCGATCACGTTTACCGGCGCGGCGCTGCCGCGGCTGCCGCCGCTGAGCGACGAGGATCGCAAGCGCCTGGTCAAGACCGCGGTGATCGCAGGCGGGACGCTGCTGCGCTCGGGTTCCTTTCTCTCCGGAGACCGCATCATCAACCTGCCGCGGCTCGCCAAGCCGCGGGCCGAGACCGTGATCCTGCTGGTGGAGGACGACCCGGACCAGGCGGCGCTCGCGGAACTGCGGCTGAAACTGGCCGGCTACCAGGTGCACAGCGTGGACCGGGCCAAAGCCCTTTCCCGCTACCTGCGCCAGCAGGCGCGCCCCGACCTGCTGCTGCTCGACGTCATGCTGCCGGACGGCAACGGCTTCGACATCCTCGCCCAGCTGCGCGGCCGCCCGGAATACTCCACGCTGCCGATCGTGCTGCTCACGGCGAAGACCGAGCTGGTCGACATCCGCAACGGGCTCGCGCTCGGCGCCGACGGCTACATCACCAAGCCTTACAGCAAGAACCAGCTCGTCGAGGTCATCGGCTACGTGCTGAAGCAGGCCTGAGACCCGTTCGGCCCGAGGTGCTTCATTTGAGCGCCCTGGCGAGCAGGTAGGTCTCGCGCGATTCCTCCCGCGACGCGGCGGGCTTGAGGGTCCTGACTCTCCGGAATTTCAGCTTCATCTCCTTCAGCACGCCGGCGAACTCCCCGCCCAGGAAGACCTTGACGAGGAAAACGCCCTCCGCCTTCAGCTGCGCGCCGCAGAAATCGATCGCCATCTGCACCAGTTCCGCCGCGCGCGCCTGGTCCGCGGAGGCGATGCCGGAGATGTTCGGGGATAGATCCGACAGCACCACGTCCGCTTTCACCCCCCCCAGCGCCGCCGCCAGCTGCGCCTGGATCGCCGGCTCCCTGCAATCCCCGCGCAGCACCGTCACGCCGGGCAGGGGGGCGATTTCGAGCAGATCGACTGCCACCACCCGGCCGCCCGGGGCGACCTTCTGGGCCGCCACCTGCGCCCAGCCGCCGGGCGCGGCGCCGAGGTCCACCACGCGAGCGCCGGGGGCCAGCAGCCGGTCCCGCGTGTTTATCTCGATGAGCTTGAACGCGGCGCGCGAGCGGTAGCCGTCCGAGCGGGCCTTGCGCACGTAGGGGTCTTTCACGTGGCGCTGCAACCACTGGTTGCTTGATTTGCTGCGCGCCATTTAAAGTGCATCCATGGACGGATTGTCCCCCATCGAGCGCAAGAAATTAAAGGCGCGGGCGCACGCCCTCGACCCGATCATTCACTTGGGCGCCAAAGGCCTCACCGAGGCGGTCATCGCCGAGATCGGCCGGGCGCTGGCGGCGCACGAGCTGATCAAGGTGCGCGCGGCGGGTCTTGAGCGCGCTGCGCGCGAGGCCGCGCTGGCGGAAATCTGCGCCCGGCTGGATGCCCGGCCGGTGCAGCACATCGGCAAGATTCTGGTGGTCTACCGGAAAAAGCCCGAGCAGGCCTGACCGCCTACTCGTAGCGCACGTCGAGGATTTCGTAGCGCTTGACGCCGCCCGGCGTCTGCGCGTCGACGATGTCGCCGGATTCCTTGCCGATCAGCGCGCGCGCGATCGGCGAATTGATCGAGATGCGGCCCTGCTTGATGTCGGCCTCGTCGTCGCCGACGATCTGGTAGGTCGTCGCTGGCTTGCCCTTTTCCTCGAGTTCCACGGTGGCACCGAACACGCAGCGGCCGTCGGCATCGACCAGTTTCGGGTCGATGATCTGCGCGTTGCCGAGCTTCGCCTCCAGCTCCGAGATGCGGCCCTCGATGAAACCCTGCTGCGAGCGCGCCGCGTCGTACTCGGCATTTTCCGACAGGTCGCCGTGCGCGCGGGCTTCCGCGATCGCGGTGATCACGCTCGGCCGCTCGACCGCTTTGAGGCGCTGCAACTCGGCGCGCAGCAGTTCCGCGCCGCGCATTGTCATAGGGGTCTTGGCCATGAGTTCAGTCTAATCCAGTTGGGCGTGCAGATCCTGCAGCCGGTAGGGTTCGAGCGCGGCCAGCGCTTTCATCCCGGTGCAGGCAGCCCGGGCCCCGGCGATCGTCGTGTAGTAGGTGACCCGCTGCGCAAGGGCGGTGGTGCGGATCGAGCGCGAATCCGAGATTGCCGTACGCGTGTCCTCCACCGTGTTGACGATAAAGCTGATATCGCCGTTCTTGATCATGTCCACGATATGCGGCCGCCCCTCGGCGACCTTGTTGACCAGCGTCACCGCCACGCCCTGTGCGGTCATGACCTGCGCCGTGCCGCGGGTCGCTATCACCGTGAAGCCGAGCTGCACCAGGTCGCGGGCGATCGCCGCCGCGATCTGCTTGTCGCCGTCGCGCACGCTGACGAAGGCACGGCCGCCCTTCGGCAGCTTCACGCCGGCGGCGACCTGCGACTTGATGAAGGCCTCGCCGAAGGTCTCCCCCACGCCCATCACCTCGCCGGTGGACTTCATCTCCGGGCCGAGGATGGTGTCCACGCCGGGGAATTTGACGAACGGGAACACCGACTCCTTGACCGAGAAGTACGGCGGAATCACCTCTTTCGTGACGCCTTGCTTTGCGAGGGAGATACCCGCCATGCAGCGCGCGGCGACCTTCGCCCATTGAACGCCCGTCGCCTTGGAGACGAAGGGAATCGTGCGCGAGGCGCGCGGGTTGACCTCGAGCACATAGACCAGCGACTCGCCGTCCTTCTTCTGGATGGCGAACTGCACGTTCATCAGGCCGACCACGTTGAGCGCCTTCGCCATCAGCACCGTCTGGCGGTGCAGCTCGCGCTGCAGGTCGGCGCCGATGGAGTGCGGCGGCAGGCAGCAGGCCGAGTCGCCGGAGTGCACACCGGCCTGCTCGATGTGCTCCATGATGCCGGCGATCAGCACGGTGGCGCCGTCCGAAACGGCATCCACGTCCACCTCGATGGCGTCCGACAGGTAGCGATCGAGCAGCACCGGCGAATCGTTGGATACCTTCACCGCCTCCTTCATGTAGCGCTCGAGCTCGGATTGCTGGTGCACGATTTCCATCGCGCGCCCGCCCAGCACGTAGCTCGGCCGCACCACCACCGGATAGCCGATCTCCTCCGCCAGCTTGAGCGCCGCGGGCGCGGAGCGCGCGGTGCGGTTGGGCGGCTGGCGCAGCTGGATCTTCTGCAGCAGCTTCTGGAAGCGTTCGCGGTCCTCCGCGACGTCGATCATGTCCGCGCTGGTGCCGATGATCGGCACGCCCGCGGCGGCGAGATCGCGCGCGAGCTTCAGCGGCGTCTGGCCGCCGTACTGCACGATGACGCCGAACGGCTTTTCCTTGTCGACGATTTCCAGCACGTCTTCGAGCGTCAGCGGTTCGAAATAGAGGCGATCCGAAGTGTCGTAGTCGGTCGACACGGTCTCCGGATTGCAGTTGACCATGATGGTCTCGAAGTCGTCCTCGCGCAGCGCCATCGCCGCGTGCACGCAGCAATAGTCGAACTCGATCCCCTGGCCGATGCGGTTCGGCCCGCCGCCCAGCACGATGACTTTCCTCCGGTCCGTCGGATCGGCCTCGCACTCCTCCTCGTAGGTGGAGTACATGTACGCCGTGCGGGTGGCGAACTCCGCCGCGCAGGTGTCGACGCGCTTGTAGACCGGGCGAATGCCAAGGGCGTGCCGTTTTTCCCTTACAAGCTTCTCGTTCGAATTGAAAAGATAGGCCAGCCGGCGGTCGGAGAAACCCTTTCTCTTCAATTCCCTTAATTTTTCCTTTCCAATGTCTTCAAGCCGCTCGTCATCCAACTCCATTTCCAGATCGACGATCTCCTTGATCTGCGCGAGGAACCACGGGTCGATATGGGTAAGCCGGTACACCTCGTCCAGCGTGAAGCCGTTCTCGAAGGCGTCGCCGACATACCAGATGCGCTCCGGCCCCGGATCGCCCAGTTCCCGCTCCAGGGTCTCCCGGTCCGTGGTTTTCTGGTTCAGCCCGTCCACCCCGACTTCCAGGCCGCGCAGCGCCTTCTGGAACGACTCCTGGAAAGTGCGGCCGATCGCCATCACCTCGCCCACCGACTTCATCTGCGTGGTCAGGCGGTCGTTCGCCTGCGGGAATTTCTCGAAGGCGAAGCGCGGCACCTTGGTGACCACGTAGTCGATGGTCGGCTCGAAGGAGGCCGGGGTGGCGCCGCCGGTGACCTCGTTCTTCACTTCGTCCAGCGTGTAGCCCACCGCCAGCTTGGCGGCCACCTTGGCGATCGGGAAGCCGGTCGCTTTGGAGGCGAGCGCGGATGAACGCGACACGCGCGGGTTCATCTCGATCACGATCATGCGCCCGTCCTTCGGGTTGATCGCGAACTGCACGTTCGAGCCGCCGGTGTCGACGCCGATCTCGCGCAGCACCGCGATCGAGGCGTCGCGCATGATCTGGTATTCCTTGTCGGTCAGCGTCTGCGACGGCGCCACCGTGATCGAATCGCCGGTATGCACGCCCATCGGGTCGAGGTTCTCGATGGAGCAGACGATGATGCAGTTGTCCGCCCTGTCGCGCACCACCTCCATCTCGAATTCCTTCCAGCCGATCAGCGATTCCTCGATCAGCAGCTCGTGCGTCGGCGAGGCCTCGATGCCGCGTTCGCAGATGGCGACGAATTCCTCGCGGTTGTAGGCGATGCCGCCGCCGGTGCCGCCCAGCGTGAAGGACGGGCGGATGACGACGGGATAGCCGAGGCTCGCCTGCACCTGCAGCGCCTCTTCCATGGAATGCGCGAGCGAGGAGCGCGCCGAAGCGAGGCCGATGCGCGTCATCGCCTGCTTGAATTTCTCGCGGTCCTCGGCCTTGTCGATCGCCTCGCGCGAGGCGCCGATCATCTCGACCTTGAATTTTTCCAGCACGCCGTTCTTCGCCAGGTCCAGCGCGCAGTTGAGCGCGGTCTGGCCGCCCATGGTCGGCAGCAGCGCGTCCGGGCGCTCCTTCTCGATGATGCGCGCCACCGTCTGCCAGGTGATCGGCTCGATGTAGGTGGCGTCGGCCATCTCGGGATCGGTCATGATGGTCGCCGGGTTGGAGTTCACCAGCACCACCCGGTAGCCCTCCTGCCGCAGCGCCTTGCAGGCCTGCGCGCCCGAATAGTCGAACTCGCAGGCCTGGCCGATGACGATCGGCCCCGCGCCGATGATGAGGATCGACTTGAGGTCAGTTCTTTTTGGCATCGCTCATCAGCTTGGCGAACCGGTCAAACAAATATCCGATGTCATGCGGCCCCGGACTTGCCTCCGGATGGCCCTGGAAACAGAAGGCAGGCCTGTCGGTCCTGGCAAATCCCTGCAGCGAACCATCGAACAGGGAGACGTGCGTCGGCCGCAGATTTTTCGGCAGGGTTTTCGCATCGACGGCAAAGCCATGGTTCTGGCTGGTAATGACCACCTGGCCGGTGTCGAGGTCCTTCACCGGGTGGTTGGCGCCGTGATGGCCGAATTTCATCTTCATCGTCTTCGCGCCGGAGGCGAGGCCCATGAGCTGGTGGCCGAGGCAGATGCCGAACACCGGGATGCGCGTGCTGTCGAGGATTTCGCCGATCGCCTCGACCGCGTAGTCGCAGGGCTCCGGATCGCCCGGGCCGTTCGACAGGAACACGCCGTCCGGTTTCATCTTCAGGACTTCTTTTGCCGGCATCCGCGCGGGCACGACGGTCACCCGGGCGCCGCGCTCCGCGATGAGGCGCAGGATGTTGCGCTTGATGCCGTAGTCGTAGGCAACGACGTGGTGACTGCTCGAATTTATTTTTTGAAAGCCCTTCCCCAAGACCCAGCAACCATCCGTCCACTCATAGGGTTTGTCGACGGTGACGACTTTGGCCAGGTCCATCCCGGCCAGGCCAGGAAAAGCTTTTGCATTCGAAAGAGCAAGATCAACATCCACTTCGCCGGCCATCAGGCAGCCGCTTTGCGCTCCCTTTTCGCGCAGGATGCGCGTCAGCTTGCGCGTGTCGATGTCCGCGATGCCGACGACGCCGTTGCGCTTGAGGTACTCGGGAAGGTTCTCCTTCGCCCTGAAATTCGAATGGAGCGCCGGCAGGTCGCGGATGATCAGGCCCGCGGCATGGCACCGGACGGCTTCTTCGTCTTCGGGATTGACGCCGGTGTTGCCGATGTGCGGATAGGTCAGCGTGACGATCTGGCGGCAGTACGAGGGATCGGTAAGGATCTCCTGGTAGCCGGTCATCGCGGTGTTGAACACCACTTCGCCAGCGGAAGAGCCGCGCGCGCCGATGGAGCGGCCCCGAAACACCGACCCGTCGGCAAGGACGAGGACGGCGGAATCGAGCGCTGGCACGGCAACTCCCGGATTAGATGTGAAAAAGCGGAAGAGGCTTGCGCCCCTCCCGCTCGTTTGAGCGGCGAATTATACCCTGCCGGGCTACTTCAAGCCAAGAACGTCGTTCATGTCGTAGAGCCCGGCACGCCTGCCGCGCAGGAACTTGGCGGCGCGCAGCGCCCCCAGCGCGTAAGTCATCCGGCTCTGCGAGCGGACGGTCACCTCGACCCGCTCCCCGGGGCCCGCGAAGATGACCGTGTGCTCGCCGACGATGTCGCCGCCGCGGATGGCGTGGAAGCCGATCTGCTTGGCCGGGCGCGCCCCGGTATCGCCCTCGCGGCCATGCTTCGCCTCCTTTTTCAGATTTCTTTGCAAAGAGGAAGCAATGATTTCCCCCAGCTTCAGGGCGGTGCCGGAGGGTGCGTCCACCTTGTGGCGATGGTGCGCCTCGACGATTTCCACGTCGTAGTCGTCGCCGAGGATGCCCGCGGCGACTGCCGCGAGCCTGAATACCGCGTTCACGCCGACGGCGAAATTCGGCGACATCGCGATCGGGATCTGCCGGCCGGCCTGCAGGATGGCCTTTTTCAGCGGCTCCGGGAATCCGGTGGTGCCGATGACGATGGGCTTGCCGAGCCGGGCGCAGACCTCGAGGTGTTCGATGGTTCCCTCGGGGCGCGTGAAATCGATCAGAACGTCGCCCGCGCCGATCGCCTTGCCGACATCCGATCCGACCTTGATGCCGCCCACCCGGGTGCCGACCGCAGGGCTGCCCCTGGCGTCGAGCGCCGCGGCCAGCGCCAGCGACTTGTCGGCGAGCGCCCCCTCGATGAGGGTCTGCCCCATCTTGCCGCCCGCGCCGGCCACCACGACTTTCAGCAGCGCGCTTTTCACAGGCCGATCTTCTCCAGCATGCGGCCGAAGAAGCCGCGCTCCTTGTCGTCCTCGGCGGCGTTCTTCTCTTCGGCTTTCGGCGCTGCCGTTTCCTGCGGCTTGGCTTCGGGCTGTTTCCCGACCTGGTCGCTTGCGGTGCCCCAGTTCTGCCCTGCCGGCGCCGGCTTGGCGGCCTCGGCGGCGGGCTTGGGCGCCTCGAGCGCCGGTTGCGCGGCAGATGTATCGGTCGGCTTCGCCGCGGCGTCCGGTTTCGCCGCTGCGGCCGGCTTTGCCGTGGCAGCCGGCTTCGTCTGCGATTCAAAGCCGGTAGATTGCACCGCGGCGCTGCCTCCGCTCGGCAGCAGGTCGCCGAGCACCCGCGCGAGCTTGTCCTTTTCGAAGACCACCGACAGGTTGCGCTGCTCGCGCTTGCCGTCGGCCCCCTCCCGGTAGAAGACGTAATCCCACCGGTCGGCATGGAAAATGTCGTTTACCAGCGGCGTGCCGAGAATGAAGCGCACCTGCTCCTTGGTCATCCCGGGCTTGAGCTGCGCCACCATCTCCTGCGAGATGAAATTGCCCTGCTGGATCACCATCCGGTAAGGCGTGACGCCGGGCACCTTCGGCACCTCGAGCGATTTGCAGGCGGGCGTCAGCGCGGCGGCCGATAACAGCAAAACCCGGGGGACTGCGCGATGGAAAGTTGAGTGCATGAGCCTATAATGATAGCGGATGACCACCGTCCAGAGCCTGAAAGAGATCGGCCTGAAGGCCACGCTGCCCCGGCGCCGGATCCTCGAGCTGTTCGAGGCGAGCAAGGTGCGCCATCTTTCCGCCGAAGACGTGTACAAGGCGCTGATTGCCGAAGGCATGGACGTTGGACTCGCCACCGTCTACCGGGTTCTCACGCAATTCGAGCAGGCCGGCCTGCTGTCGCGCCAGCATTTCGAGACCGGCAAGGCGGTTTTCGAGCTCAACCAGGGCGGGCACCACGACCACCTGGTGTGCCTGCAATGCGGCCGGGTCGAGGAGTTCTACGACAGCGAGATCGAGAAGCGCCAGCACGAGATCGCGCGCAAGAACGGCTTCGAGCTGCACGGCCATTCGCTGGCGCTCTACGCCGACTGCACCAAGACCAGCTGTCCGCACCGGCCGGCGTAGCCGGTCGTCCCCGCGCAGGCGGGGACCCAGCTCTTCCTATTTTCCCAGCAATTCCGCGGCGTGTTTTCGAGTTGTCGCGGTAATTTCCGCGCCGCCCAGCATGCGCGCCAGTTCCTCGATGCGGCCGGCGCGATCCAGCCGCGATACTGCGCTGCTGACCTTGCTGCGGGTCCCTGATTTCGATACCGACCATTGCTCGTCGGCCTGCGCCGCGACCTGCGCCAGGTGCGTCACGCACAATACCTGGCGCTCGCGGCCCAGCTTTTTCAGCGACCGCCCGACCGTTTCCGCCACCGCGCCGCCGATCCCCGAATCGATTTCGTCGAACACCAGCGTGCCGATGGGCGACTCCTTCGCCGCGACCAGCTGTATCGCCAGGCTCACGCGCGACAGCTCGCCGCCGGAGGCGACCTTCGCCAGCGGCCGCAGCGGCAGGCTCGGATGCGAAGCGACTTCGAACGCCACTTCTTCCAGCCCGGCCGCCGTGGGCGCTTCCAGCGGGCGCAGCACGGCGGCGAATCTCCCGCCGGCCATCGCCAGGCCCTGCATTGCCTGCGTCACTTCGCGCCCCAGCGCCTGCGCCGCGCCCTTGCGCTTGGCGGACAGCTTTTTCGCCGCCGCATCGTAGCGGCTCTTCGCCGCCGCGACTTCGCGCTGCAGGGCTTCGGGGCTCGCCGCGAGCTCGAGCTCCTTGAAGCGCAGCACAAGGTTTTTCTCCAGTACCGGCAGCTCCACCGGCTTCACGCGGTACTTGCGCCCCGCCGCATGCAGCGCCTCGATGCGCAGTTCGGTCTCGCGCAGCGCCGCCGGATCCAGGTCGACGCGCGAAGCGTAATCGCGCAGGTCGCGCGCCGCCTCGCCGGCCTGCGCCTCGGCGGACTCGAGCATCTCGACGATCGCCTTGAGATGCACGTCGTGTTCCGACAGCGCCCGCAGGCGGCTGGCGACGGCGCCGAGCTGCGGCAGGCAGGCGCCATCGGCCTCCGAGAGCGCCTCCAGCGAGGACTGCGCACCCGCCAGCAGGCTGGAACCGTGCGCGAGACGCTGATGCTGCGCGGCAAGCCCGTCCCATTCATCGTCCTTCAGGCCGAGTTTCTTCAGCTCGGCGACTTTTTCCTGCAGATCCACCCGCTCGGCCTCGCGCTTGGCGAACTGCTCCTCGGCTTCGGCGGCGAGGGTTTCCAGCCGCTTCCAGGCGCGCCAGGCGTCGGCGCAGCCGCCTGCAAGTTCCTGGGCGCCGGCGTGCGCATCGAGCAATTCGCGCTGCGCGGCCGCGCGCAGCAGCGACTGGTGCTCGTGCTGTCCGTGGATATCCACCAGATGCTCGCCCGCCTCGCGCAGCTGCGCGAGCGTCGCCGAATGGCCGTTGACGAAGCAGCGCGAGCGTCCGGCGCGGTCGATCGTGCGGCGCAGAATGACGTTATCCGGATCGCCTTCGAGTCCGGATTCGCTGATGAATCGTTGCAACGATTGATTGGTGGAGTAATCAAACTCGGCCGACAGTTCCGCGCGCTCGGCGCCCTCGCGCACCAGCAAGGCATCGGCGCGGCCGCCGACCAGCAGCTCGATGGCATCGACCAGGATGGACTTGCCGGCCCCGGTTTCTCCGGTCAGGACGGTGAATCCCCGGCCGGTCTCCAGCTCGACCCGCTCGACGATCACGAAATCCCGGATTCCCAGCGCGCGCAGCATGGCAGGCGAATGCTGCCCGTGTTTGCCCCTTTCAGGCAAGCGCAGCCGCGCGATCCCGCTGCCGCCGGTCGGCATCGACCAGGAAAGCTTCCAGCGCGCGTATCGGCGCAAGATCGTCGAACAGCACATGGCGCGACGCCTCGATGCGCGCGCGCAGTTCGCCCCGGTAGGCGTCAACCCGGGCGAGCCTGACCGCGAGGGCGACGTATTCCCGTTCGGTCGCGGCGATCAGTTCGGTCAGCTGCAGCCGCCGGAGGATCCCGCTCGCCAGCCGGCCGCGCAGGAAACGGCCCTCGCGGGTCACCACCGGCAGGCCGCATTCCACCGCCTGGATCGCGGTGTTGAAGCCGGAGAAGCCGATCGTGTCGAGGAAGACGCTGGCGCGCCGCATCAGGTCGTAGAACAACGGCCGCCGCTGAAAGGCGATGAAGACGACAAAGTCCTTGCATTCCAGCCCGGCGCGGGCGAACGCCCCGGCCAGACGCCGCTGCAGCCTGGCCGACAAGCCGGCCGCGGCCTCGTCTACGAAGAAGATGAACTGGCATCGCCCCAGTTCGCGTGCGATCGCCACCAGCACGCCGTCATGCTCGGGGGCGTATTTGAACGGCGCCCCCGGGCACAGCAGCAGCGGCTTGGACGCGTCGACGCCGAGCAGGGCCAGGTCCTGCTCGGCGGGCTCGACGGTGAACGGGTGATAGCAGCAGCCCAGATGCGGCAGCAGCACCAGCCTTTCCCGGTAGTTCTCCTGCGCCCGCGCGGGCTCCATGTCCTCGGCGGACAGGTAGTAGTCGATGGTGGGCAGCCCCGAGGTTTCCGGATGGCCCCAGCTTGCCGCCTGAACCGGCGCCAGGCGCAGGCTCGCCAGCCGCGTCGTCATCGGATCCATGCCGATCTCCGGATAGATCAGGATGTCCGGCTGCCAGTCGAGGATGCCTGCCGCGCATTCGCGCAATCCCTTGCCCGCCAGCGCGAAGTAATCGGACTGCGACTTGGCGAATTCCGTTTCCTGGTCCTCTGCGGCGGCCAGGTGGAATACGGACAGGTCGAAGCGGCCGCGGTCCAGGTGGCGGATCCAGCCCTTGACGATGGCATTCCACACGGAATGGTCCTTGACGTGCGCCGAGACGATGCCGACGCGGAGCGTCTTCCGACCGCCGCGGGCGCGGCGCGACAGTCCCTCCTTCTCCCACCACTGCCCCATCACCCGGGCGCACAGGTTGCCGTACCGGGACAGCAGTTCGCGGTTGGGCTGTTCCTGGTAGGCAAGATAAAAAGGCGTGGCGGCGCCGACCGCGGTCTCCGCGCCTTCCATCCGCGGTCCGGCCAGCCAGGCGTCCAGGTCGGCGAGCGCTCCGGCGCAGGCGGCGCGTGCCGGCTCCGCGCGGCCCTCTGCGTCGAACATCCGCGGCATCTGGCACATCGCCAGGACCCAGCGCGCCTCGGCCGAGCCAGGCTCAAGCGCCACCGCGTGCGCGTAGCTGCCGATCGCTCCCTCGTGGTCGCCGAGCGCGTGGAGCGTTGCCCCAAGGTTGTAATGCGCCCAGGCATGGCCGGGCATGATCGCCAGCGCATCGCGCAAGCTCGCGACCGCCCGCTCGTGCCGGTTCAGCGCGAGCAGCGCGGCGCCGAGGTTGATATGCGCCTCGGCGAAGCCGGGGGCGGCCGCCAGCGCCCGCTCGCAGCTCGCCACGGCTTCTTCGTCGCGGCCCAGCTTGTGCTGCGCAACGGCCAGATTGTTGTGCGCCTCGGCGAAATCGGGCCTGAGCGCCAGCGCCGCGTGGCAACTGGCGATCGCCGCCTCGTGGCGATGCACGTCGTTGAACAGCGAGCCCAGGTTGCAGTGCGCTTCGGCCAGATCGGGCTTCAGTGCCAGCGCATCCTGGTACGCAGCGATCGCCGCCTCGTGGCGTTGCAGGCCGTCCAGCGCGGAGCCCAGGTGAAAGCAGGCCTCCACCTGCCGCGCATCGAGGGCGAGCGATCGCCCCAGGCAGCGGGCGCTTTCCTCGAACTCGCCCAGGCGCAGCCGGATCCGGCCCAGGCGCAGCCAGGCATCGGCGTTCCCCGCGTCGAGACGAACGGCATGCTGCAGCCGTTTTACGGCTTCAGGGAGTTCGCCCGCCCCCTCCAGCGCGGCGCCCTGGCGGACGAGGCGCGCGGCATAGCGGCGACACACCCAGCGGGCGGCGCGGATCAGCATGGGAATCTATCGCGCCCGGTGCAAGCCGCGTCAGTCCCCGGTCCGCTTGCCCACCGTTTTGCTCCAGCGCAGCTTCTCGCGCAGCATCCTGAAATAGCTGTAGCCCGGCGGGTGCACGAAGTGGATGGTGTCGGCCGAGCGCCTGAGCACCAGGCGGTCGCCCTCCTGCAGGTCGGTGAGCGCGAAGCCGTCGAAATGCGCGCGCGCGTCGAGCGCCCGCACCAGGCGGATTTCGATGACGCTGGCGTCGCTCACGCTGACCGGCCGCGCCGACAGCACGTGGGGATTGAGCGGCACCAGCGCGAACGCGTGCACGGTAGGCTGCAGGATCGGCCCCTGCGCGGACAGCGCGTAGGCGGTCGAGCCGGTCGGCGTGGCGACGATCACGCCGTCGGCGCGCAGCTGGTAGACGTGCTCGCCGTCGATGTTCAGCTCGAACTCGATCAGGCGCGCCTGCGAGCCCTTGGTCACCACCGCCTCGTTGAGCGCCACCGTGCGCAGCAGCGTCGCCTGGCCGCGGAAGATCTCCACCTCGATCAGCGCGCGCTCCTCCATGGTGTGGCGGCCTTCGAGGATCGCACCCACCGATTCGCTCATGTCCTGCAGCGCGATGTCGGTCATGAAACCGAGCCGCCCCTGGTTGATCCCGGCGAGCGGCACCTTGTAGCGCGCCAGGTTGCGGGCCGCGGCGAGCATGGTGCCGTCGCCGCCGACCACGATCGCCAGATCGGTGCCGCGGCCGATATCCTCGTAGCCCGCGATCCTGCCTCCCGCGGCGCCGTTCTCGCCGACGCCGGCGGCCGTCTCGCGCTCGAGGGTCACCTCGCAGCCCCGCTGGCGCAGGAAATCGCGCAGCGCGCGCAGCGACTGGGCGATCTCCGGGGTTTGCTTGCCGATCAGCGCAACGCGCTGGAATGCGGGCTTCATCGCGCGATTCTAACGGTAGAATCCGCAGATGCTGGATAAACGCGCGCAGATCCTGCTGAAGACCCTCATCGAACGGTACATCGCCGAGGGCCAGCCGATCGGTTCGCGCACGCTGTCGCGCTACGCCGGGCTCGACCTCTCCCCGGCCACCATCCGCAACGTGATGTCGGACCTCGAGGAGCTGGGGCTGATCGCCAGCCCCCACACCTCGGCCGGGCGCGTGCCGACGCCGCTCGGCTACCGCTTCTTCGTCGACTCGCTGCTGGTGGTGAAGCAGCTCGGCTCGGGCGAGCTGCACCAGCTCGAGGACCAGCTGCACCCGGACAATCCGCAGCGCGTCATCCAGGCCGCCTCGCAGCTGCTGTCGCAGCTCACCAGCTTCGCCGGCATCGTCATGACGCCGCGCCGGCGCGCGCTCACCTTCCGCCAGATCGAATTCCTCAGGCTTTCGGAAAAGCGCATCCTGCTGATCGTCGTCACCCCGGCGGGGGACGTGCAGAACCGCATCCTGTTCACCGAGCGCGACTACACGCCCTCGGAACTGATCTCCGCGGCGAACTACATCAACCAGAACTATTCCGGCCACAGCTTCGAGGACATCCACCAGCGCCTGCACGACGAGCTGCGCGAAATCCGCCAGGACCTCACTTCGCTCATGAGCGTCGCGCTGGAAGCGAGCAACCGGGCCGTCTCCGAGAGCGACGAGCAGTACGTCATTTCCGGCGAGCGCAACCTGCTCGCGGTGCACGACCTGTCGCAGGACATGAGCCGCATGCGCCAGCTGTTCGAGCTGTTCGAGCACAAGACCTCGCTGGTGCAGATCCTCGACCTGTCGCTGCGCGGCGAAGGCGTGCAGATCTTCATCGGCGGCGAATCGGGCGTCTCGGCGCCCGACGAGGTGAGCGTGGTGACTTCACCCTACAAGGTCGGCGGCGAGGTGGTCGGCACCGTCGGCGTGATCGGGCCGACGCGCATGGCCTACGACCGGGTGGTGCCGATCGTCGACGTCACCGCCAAGCTGCTCTCCAGCGCCCTGTCCCAGCCGTAAAGCCCGGCCTGAAAGGCATCCTCCTCGTCAATCTGGGAACGCCGTCCGCCCCCACGCCGGAGGCGGTACGCGATTACCTGGCCGAATTCCTCGCCGACCCGCGCGTGGTGCAGCTACCGCGCTGGCTCTGGCTGCCAATTCTTTACGGTTTTATTTTGAGATCAAGACCGCGGAAATCGGCGCAAAAGTACACGGCGATCTGGACCCCGCAGGGCTCGCCCCTGGCGGTCCATACGAAGCAGCAGGCGCTGCTGCTTGGCAAGGCCCTCGCCGAACGAAGCATCAAGGTCGCCTACGCCATGCGCTACGGGAAACCGTCCGTCGCGGAAGGCCTCGCAAAACTGTCGGGCTGCGAAGTGACGGCCGTCCCGCTCTATCCCCAGTTTTCCCGCAGCACGACCGAAAGCGTGCGCGACGTGCTGCCGCGCGGCACCAAAATGATCGAGCAGTTTCACGACCACCCCGCTTATATCGCGGCGCTCGCGGCGCTCGTGCAGCGCCATTGGACGATGCACGGCAAGGCCAAGCTGCTGATGAGCTTCCACGGCCTGCCCAAGCGCTCGATCGACCAGGGCGACCCTTACCAGTCGCAGTGCGTCGCGACAGCGAAAATCCTCGCCGGCGTCCTGCGCCTGGCGCCTGCCGACTACCAGGTCACCTTCCAGTCGCGCTTCGGCGCCGCCGAATGGCTGCAGCCCTACACGGCGCCTACGCTCGTTTCACTCGCGAAGAAAGACGTGAAGCGCGTGGACGTGTTTTGCCCGGGTTTTGTCTCAGATTGCCTCGAAACGCTGGAGGAAATCAACATCGAGGCCCGCAAGGCGTTCATGGATGCAGGCGGAAAAGAATTCCACGCCCTGCCCTGTCTGAACGAGTCGCCGGAGTGGGTCGCGGCACTCGGCAAGATCGCCGCCTAAGCGTAAAAGAACCCGGGCCGGAGATCAGATCGGATTGTTACCGATCGGCCACATTCCTTTGAATCTTCCGCCTTACCCTTTCGTCCGCTTTCGGCCAGAAGCGGTCACCCGACTACCCACCCTATATTGCCTACCGTACATACACCGCAGGCAGAACGGCGCACCTTGATGTTGGGGAAGGCATGAAGGCAGCAGTCGCATCGTGTAAGGAGTTTAGACAATGAAAACAGGCGAATTCTTGACTACCCCGGCAAGTGCGATCGCCTTCGCCGCGTTCCTGGCGTTCCCGATGCACTAGTTGGCACAGTCCAACGCCAGCCCTTTCGGAGGCCGCGTCCCGAAGCCGGTCTGCGTCTACAAGGGGGTAATGAGCGACGCCGAGATCGAGCTTTGCACTGGGTATCCGGTTCACTACAGCTACGCCATCGATTCAGGCCGTGCCCCGGCGGGAGCAAGTGCCGGCGGCGCCATCCAGCAGGCGACCAATTCAGGCCAACCTTCCCGCCCCAGGTGGCATTGAGAGCGATGATTGTCGCGGGATCGCTAGGTCAGGCGCGGGTTGGTGCCGATGTTCATGCCTAAGAACGAGTGACCGCTTGGGGCCGAAATCGGTCTTTCGCCAACCAAAGCGTTGCCTACAATTCGTTACGTGCATGCGACGGCAATATCAGCGCTTAGTTGCTGGAAAATAGGATACGAGTTCCATCTCCACATTCGGTTCGAGCCAGTTAAGGTAGTTGACGCGGGACTGGTATTTCACGATGCGGTTCACCGCGTCCGAATACCAGAACATCAATTCGCCACTTCCATGGATTTGTTTCATCCCAGCGCCAACTGTTCCTCTGATATTAAGCTCTACGATGATTTTCCAGGTCTCGTAGCTGCCGGCGCGCACGGTGACACGCTCTTTGCCAACGACATGCGCGCTCGCATCGCAACTTGTTTCACTTGCGCCGCATTGCCATAGCTGTTTGTATTCGAGATTCGACCAGCGCTCTCCTGCGCGCATCTCCTGGAACGCGCGAAGATATGGTGAAAAACTGGCGATCCCCGGCGCAATGCCGATCAAATTCGCTCCAGCTTTGTGCGTTATCACAACAGGTTTGCCGCCCGCCGGCGTGAGGATGTCGCGTATGGTAGAAGCTGTCACCTCCTGTACATTTACTACGATCTGATACCTGCTGTCCGGATGGTCCGAGTCGCGCGCCTCGTAGACCCAACGGTCGCCAGGACTGGGCCAGCCGGGTTTCATCGCGGCTGCGGCAACCTTCTCGGCCGCTTCTTTCTGCGCGAACGCTCTGTCCGCGGCGGCCTTGTCAACTGAAGTTTGTTCGGCCGCAGCTTTCTCCGCTGCCGCCTTGTCTGACGCGATCTTTGCTGCCGCAGCTTTCTCCGCGGCCACCTTCTCCGACGCGACCCTGTCCGCCGCCGCCTTCTGCATCGCTTTTTCAGCCTCCGCTTTGTCCGCCGTGGTCCTCGTCAGGGCGAGCTTCTCAGCGGCCGCTTTCTCGGCAAGCGCTTTCTCCAGCGCGGCCTGGTCCGTCGCCGCTTTTTCGGCGAACTCCTTGCGCACGCGATCCTCGGTTTCGCGGCCGATTTTCTCTGCGTCGATCGCCGGTGCCGCAGGCGGTGCGGCTTTCTGGATTGGTGGTGCCTCCGCGACCTGTGCGGGAACAGGTGCAGGCGTGCGGCCGAACATCACGTAACCGATGACGCCGACCACGATCACAGCGGCAACGGCTATCGCCGGGATTGCGAATGATTTCTTCTGCGTGGCGGACGGGGTCGCCGCCGGCCTTGCACTGGCGATCGCGACGGTGGCGTCGTCATTCACCGCGGCCTTGGCACGGGCCGCAGCCTCCTGTTGCTGCTTCAGCTTTGCCAGCGCCTTCGCCTGCCGCGCCTTCTCTTCAACCTCGCGCTTCGCCTTCTCGACGGCCTCTCGCTTTGCTTTCTCAAGTGCGTCCTGTCTCGCCTTTTCCAGTCTCGCCCTGTCTTCGGCCTCGCGCCTTGCTTTCGCCTCTGCTTCGCGCCTGACAACGGCCTCGGCTTCCAAGCGCGCCTTTCTGGCCGCTTCGCGTTTTTTCTCCTCCTCTGCTTCGTGCCTGGCAAGGTCCTCCGCCTCTTTGCGCGCCCCTTCCTCGGCCTCACGCCTTGCCTTTTCCTCGGCCGCCGTGTGGGCCGCCTCGATCGGCTCGCGCAATTTGAGGATCTTGTGGCGCGCGAGTTGTGAGTAGGTGCCGCTCGGAAACTGTTCCAGATAAAACTCAAACTCCGCAGGATCGCTGCTATTCTGGATCGCGCGCCAGAACTCAAGCTCGGTTTCGGAGGCACGCGGTTCTTCCTTGGCTTTGGGCCGCGGCACAGCCGCGGACGGGGCGATTTGCGGATTGGCGAGCGCACCGCGCAGCGCCTTGGCGAAGTCACCGGCTGTCGCAAATCGCTGGGCGGGGGTCTTGGCGAGCGCCTTGTGGATAACCGCATCGAACTCGGGCGCCACGGTGAGGACCACGCTCGAAGGCGGTGGCGGATCGTCCTGCATGATCTGCCGCGCCACCGTCCAGGCACCCTCACCCTTGAACGGCTGCTCCCCGGTCAGCAACTGGTAGAGCACCACCCCCGCCGAGAAGATGTCGGTCCTCCGATCGATCTTGAGTCCCTGGATCTGCTCGGGCGACATGAAGGCGGGCGTGCCAACCATGGTGCCCGCCGTGGA
>DATBQR010000118.1:0-2851 GCA_036560705.1 Burkholderiales bacterium
AAAAAGGGCGGCCCTCCTGCGGCCGCCCCGCTGTCGCGCATGTGACGACCGGTTACTCGGCGCCCACCAGCCTTCCGCCGCCGGTGCCCCAGACATAGATGCAGATGAACAGGAACAGCCAGACCACGTCGACGAAGTGCCAGTACCAGGCGGCAAACTCAAAGCCGAGATGTTGGGTCGGGCTGAATTGTCCGGCATTGGCCCGTGCCAGGCACACGATCAGGAAGATGGTTCCGATCAGCACATGGAAGCCGTGGAAGCCGGTCGCCATGAAGAAGGTCGCGCCGAAGATATTGCCCGAGAAATTGAAAGCGGCGTGGGCGTATTCGTAGGCCTGCACGCCGGTGAAGGTGGCGCCGAGCAGGATGGTCAGGAGCAGCCCGTATTTCAGGCCCCGGCGGTCGTTCTCGAGCAGCGCGTGATGCGCCCAGGTGATCGTGGTGCCCGAGGTGAGCAGGATCAGCGTGTTGAGCAGCGGCAGGTGCCAGGGATCGAAGGCATTGATGCCCTTCGGCGGCCAGGTGCCCGGCACGCTGCAGGCGCCCATCTGCGTGCCGGCTCCGCAGCCGAACACCGCGTCCCGCGTTGCGTGAACCGCGTCCGCCGGGAACAGCGCGGAATTGAAGAACGCCCAGAACCAGGCGACGAAGAACATCACCTCGGAGGCGATGAACAGGATCATGCCGTAGCGGTGGCTGATCTGCACCACCCTCGTATGATCGCCGAGGTGCTCGGCCTCGTTGATCACGTCGCCCCACCAGCTCGCCATGGTGTAGAGCACGCCGACGACACCGATGCCGAAAATGACCGGCGCGGCGAAAGACAGATGGTGCATCCACATGATGCCGCCGACGGCCATGAAGAAGGCCGCGATCGAGCCGATGATCGGCCAAGGACTCGGATTGACCAGATGGTAATCGTGTTTCAGTTGCGCCGTAGCCATTTGCGGTCTCTCCGTTGGCGTGCCGGTGGTATTCGGCACCTATTCGTCAAAATCATGCCTGGATCTCGCGAGCGAAATCCCGGCGGTTAGAGGTTGCCCCTGGGCTCGTCCGTTCGCCCGCGACCACGGGGTTGGCGCCGGATCGCGGAACGGCGGTTGCTTGAGCACAATTTCTTCCTGCCGTCGCTTCTCGTCCATCCGTATCCCATGCGCCCCCTACCAGACCAAAGGTGCGATGGCGCGTGCAGCGACTTCGAGCAGCAGCGTCGCGAACAGCGCGAATAGATACAGGATCGAGAACGCAAACAGCCGCCGGGTGGCGCGGAGCGATTCGGCGCGCTCGCGGCGGCGGTAGACATTGATCGCGAGCACCAGCATGCCGGCGCCGAGGATCAGCGAGGTGACGCCATAGATGGCGTCGAAATAGCCGAGCGGCCAGGGTGCGGCGGCGATCGCCACCAGCACGATGGTATAGAGCAATATCTGCAGCCGCGTCGAATCGGCGCCGGCGACCACCGGCAGCATCGGCACCCCGGCGCGGGCGTAGTCGTCGGTGCGGAACAGCGCCAGCGCCCAGAAATGCGGCGGGGTCCAGAAGAAGATGATCAGGAACAAAAGCACCGGCTCGACCGACAGCGAGCCGGCCGCCGCCGCCCATGCCACCACCGGGGGCAGCGCGCCGGCGGCGCCGCCGATCACGATGTTCTGCGCGGTGCGGCGCTTCAGCGCCATGGTGTAGATCACGACGTAGAAGAAGATCGTGAAGGCGAGCAACGCGCCGGCGAACCAGTTGACCAGGATGCCGAGCGTCATCACCGAGAAGAACGCCAGCGTGATGCCGAACGTCATGGCCTCGGCGCGCACGATGCGGCCGCGCGGGATCGGCCGGTTGGCGGTGCGCGACATCAGCGCGTCGATGTCGCCTTCCAGCGCCATGTTCAGCGCCCCGGAGGCGCCGGCGCCGACCGCGATGCACAGGATCGAGGTGAAGGCCAGCACCGGGTGGAAGTGGCCCGGCGCGATCATCAGCCCGACCAGCGCGGTAAACACCACCAGCGACATCACCCGCGGCTTCAGAAGCGCGATGTAGTCGGAGACGCTCGCCTCGGAAATCCGGGGCGACAACTCGAGGGCGTTGTGATCGACAACCGACACGGCAGGTCTCACTTTGTTAGATGTCTCGCTTTGTTAGGTGTCTCGCTCTGTTGGTGTCTCGCTTCGTTGGCTGCGCGGCGCGTCCGGCGCGCCGCGCCTTCGCGTTACTGCACCTTGGGCAGCGTTTCGAACTGGTGGAACGGCGGCGGCGACGGCAACGTCCATTCCAGCGTGGTGGCGCCGATGCCCCACGGATTGTCGGCGGCGTGCTGCTTGCGCACGAACGCATCGATCATGCCGTAGAGGAAGATCAGCAGGCCGAAACCGGAGATGTAGGCCCCGATCGACGACACCTCGTTCCAGCCGGCGAACGCATCCGGATAGTCGACCGAGCGCCGCATCATGCCCTGCAGTCCGAGAAAGTGCTGCGGGAAAAACAGCACGTTGACGCCGATGAACGTCACCCAGAAGTGCAGCTTGCCGATCGCCTCGTTGTACATGTAGCCGGACATTTTCGGGAACCAGTAGTACCAGCCGGCGAAGATCGCGAACACCGCCGCAATCCCCATCACGTAGTGGAAGTGCGCGATCACGTAGTAGGTTTCCTGCAGCACGCGATCGACGCCCGCATTGGCCAGCACCACCCCGGTGACGCCGCCGACCGTGAACAGGAAGATGAAGCCGATCGCCCACAGCATCGGCGTCTTGAACTCGATCGAGCCGCCCCACATGGTGGCGATCCAGGAGAAGATCTTCACCCCGGTCGGCACCGCGATCACCATGGTTGCGGCGACGAAATAGGCCTGCGTCGCC
>DATBQR010000119.1:0-10377 GCA_036560705.1 Burkholderiales bacterium
GCGGATGGCGCTTTCCTCGCCGATGGTTCCGGAAACGAAGATGAACGGCGTGCCGGGACTGAGCTCCTGCGCGACGCGCAAGGCGGTCAGGCCGCTTAAGTGCGGCATCGAATAATCCGACAGGATGAGGTGCGGACGGAACTCGGCGATCTGGCCGCGCAGTTCTTCCTCCGTGGCGGCCAGCCGGTGGTCGACCTGCAGGCCGGCGCGCGCGAGCGCGCGAACCGCGAGTTCCGCGTCGGTGCGCGCATCCTCCACTATCAAGACCCGGATCGGGGTTTCCATGGCGCCCCTGGATTGACTGTCCCGCGAGGGACAATCCGCTTGCATTCAGCTTACATCCTACGCGGATTTCCCGCCCAAGCCGGGCGGGCGGTCGCGGTTGCGGCTAGGGCGGCGGCTCGTTGATGGCGGCCCAGAACGCGCCGGTCTGGCGGATGGCCTCGACGAACTGCTGGAAGCCGACGGGCTTGACGACGTAGGCGTTGACGCCGAGCTGGTAGCTTTTCACCAGGTCCGCTTCCTCGCGCGAGGAAGTGAGCATCACGATCGGCACGGTCTTGTGCCTGTCGTCGCCCTTCAGCTCGCGCAGGACCTCCAGGCCGTCCATGCGCGGCATTTTCAGGTCCAGCAGCAGCACCAGCGGCAGGCCGGGGGGTTCGGCGGCGAACCTGCCGCGGCGGTGGAAGTAGTCCAGCACCTCCACGCCGTCGCGCGCCACCGTCACCGGGTTGGCGAAGTTGTTGCGCTTCAGCGCGGCGAGCACCAGCTCGACGTCCTGCTCGCTGTCGTCGGCCAGCACGATCGGTCTCAGCGGATTCATGTGGGACTCTCCTCGATGTCGGGAAGGGTGAAATAGAACGACGCGCCTTCGTCTTTCCTGCCCTCGGCCCAGGTGCGGCCGCCGTGGCGCGCGACGATGCGCCGCACGTTGGCGAGGCCGATGCCGGTGCCCTCGAACTGGTCCTGGCGGTGCAGGCGCTGGAAGACGCCGAACAGCTTGCCGGCGAATTCCATCTCGAAGCCGGCGCCGTTGTCCTGCACGCAGAAGACGAGCTCGCCTTTGTCGCGGCGGAAGCTCACCGAGATCTTCGCCGTTTCGCGCCGGCCGGTGTACTTGACCGCGTTCGACAGCAGGTTGACCCAGACCTGCCTGAGCAGCGCGCGGTCGCCCAGCGCCTCGGGCAGGCCGTCGATGGTCCACTCGATCCGGCGGCCGCGCGTCTCGCTCTCGATCTGCGCGAGGACCTCCTTCACCAGCTCCGCGCTGGAGAAGCGGCCGCGGTGCATGTCGACGCGGCCCATGCGCGAGAAGCTCAGCAGGTCGTCGATCAGCGTGCCCATGCGGGCCGCGGCCTCCGAGATGATCTTGAGGTAGCGCAGCCCGGATTCGTCCAGCTTGCCGGCGCAGTCCTCCTTCAGCATGTCGGTGAAGCCCGAGATATGGCGCAGCGGCGCGCGCAGGTCGTGCGACACCGAGTAGGAGAACGCCTCCAGCTCCCGGTTGGCCGCCTCCAGCTCCGCGCCGCGGTGGTTGAGGTCCTGGTTCAGGTCCACCAGCCGCGCGGCGAGCGGCTTGACGCGCGCGCGCAGCAGCAGCGCGCCGGCCGCGGCGAGCAGCAGGAGGATGGCGGCCGCCGGCAGCAGCTGCTGGCGCACCGGCGCGAAGATCTCGGCGGCGTCGATCTTCACCACCATGCCCAGGCCGAGCGCACCGACCGGCCCATAAGCGGCCACCACGTTGCGCCCCCGGTAATCGCGGGAGATGACGGTGCCGGTCTCGCTGCGCAGGGCGTGCGTCATCGGCAGCGGCTGGCCGTCGGCATTCGCCGACGCGGTGGAGAACACCTTCGGGTTGAAGCGCTCGGGAAAGCAGCGGTGCCTGGCGCTTTCCCCCTCGCCCTCGCGGAAGCACAGCCCCATGTCGCCCGTCTCGCCCAGGCGCAGCGTGTCTTGCGACAGGCGCGTCAGCACCCGCATCGGCTGCTCGGCGAGCAGGCTGCCCAGTTCGCCCTCGGCGTCGCGCAGCGCGATGCGATGCCGCAGCACGTAGCCGCCGTTCCACAGCAGTTCCGCCTTGCCGGGCGTGGCGAGGGGCGCGACGATGGCGGGCGCGGCCGTGAAGGCGCCGCCGCCCGCGACCGTCCTGCCGCCGGCGTCGAGGTAAGCGATGCCCGAGAAGCCTTCCCGCACGAAGCTCGCCACCACGGCGTTCAGGTTGGCGAGATTGGAGCCGTCGTCGCGGCCGGCCTGGATCGCGCGCAGGTTGCGCAGCGCGGCCGGCCGGGTGGCGGCGATGCGCGCGTTCGATTCGCGCAGCTCGATGAAATCGACGAAGGTTTCCGCGCGACGCGCCTGCGAGGCGAGCACGCTTTCCCTGGCGATCGACAGCACCTTGTCCTGCAGCACGGCGAAGGTGGCGAGCCCCGTGGCGGCGGCCACGGCGAACAGCACGGTGGCGCCGGCGAAGGCGATGCGGTCGTCCTCGCGCAGGAGCAGCGTTGCCCGGCCGCCCGGCAGCTCGCGCGACATCGCCCACAGCGCCGCCGCGAGCAGGATCAGGCCGAAGGCGGCGGGGGCCGCCACCTCGCCGAAGATGTAGCCGGGGAAGAGCAGGCTCGCGCGCACGGCATAGCCCGCCAGCGCGAGCGCGCCGGCGGCGCCGGCGCCCAGCGCGAGCAGCCGCAGCAGCGCGCTCAGCCACGGCCGGCCGCGCAGGCGGCCGGGCAGGAGCCGCAGCAGCATGCCGGCGATCCGTTGCAGCGCCATTCCTCTGTCTCCTCGTGGCGGATGTCGGGATAAATCCGCTCTTGTATGCTCCGCCTAGGATACGCTCCGCCCCCAGGAGGCGCAGAATCGACGGTGTGAAAATTCGTGGCCGCAGCATAGGCGCCGAGCTCGCGCTGCTCGTCGTCCTCGTGGCGGCGCCGCTCGCCGGGCTGATCGCCTATCAGCTCTACGACAGCGCGCGCCGCGACGAGGAGCACGCCGCCGGGCTGGCGATGCAGATGGCGTCCACCACCGCCGACCGCGCGGCGCGCTACGTCGAGACGACGCGCGCGGCGCTGGAGGCGGTGGCGAAGCGGCCGATGATCCGCGCGATGGACCCGGAGCATTGCGACCCGCAGCTGGCCGACCTGCGCGAGGTGTACGGGCACGCCGCCAACATCGTCGTCATCGATCTCGAGGGCCGCATCATCTGCGGGGCGACGCCGCCGCCGCGCGGCGTGGTGGTGCGCACCGCGGACCCGGAACTGCTGCCCGCCATGAAGGCGCACCCGGGTTTCCGCATTTCCAGGCCGATCGTCGGCAAGATCTCCAGGCGCTGGACGGTGGCCGCCTCGCAGCCGGTGCTTGCCGCCGGCGGAACGCTGGCGGGGGTCGTCGCGGTGGGCATCGACCTGGAGAACTGGGTGCCGTTCAACGCCATCGCGGGCGAACCGAGGGGCACCGTCCACGACGTGGTGACCGCGGACGGCATCGTCATCGCGCGCTCGGCGGAGGCCGGGGCGTGGATCGGCCGCAGCGCGGGCGAGAGCGAGGTGCACCGCCGCATGCTCGAGATGAAGCAGGGGACCGCGCGCGCCCTGGGCACCGAGGGCGCCGATCGCCTGTGGGGCTTCACGCCGGTCGCCGGCACCGACTGGTACGCGCGCTCCAGCGTGTCGGCGAACCGGGTGTTCGGGCCGGTGCGCCAGCGCACGATCCAGACCGCCATCCTGCTGGCGACCGTCCTCGCCGTCGCCTTCGCCGCCGCGGTCGCGCTGGTCGCCCGGCTGGTGCGGCCGATGGGGCTGATCGCCGCCGCGGTGCGCCGGCGCGCCGCCGGCCGCAGCAATGCCCGCATCCCGGTGGTGGGCCCGCGCGAGGTGGCCGAGCTGGCGGCCGAGCTGAACCGCATGATCGAAACCGGCGAGCGGCGCGAGGAGGACCTGCGGCGCTTTCGCGCGGCGATGGATATTTCCGGCGACGCGATCCTGCTGGTCGACCGCGCGACGCTGCGCTACGTCGACGTCAACCGGACCTTCTGCGAGATGCTCGGCTACCCGCGCGAGGAGATCGTCGGCATGACGCCGATGGACATTTTCAGCGCGGACCGCGGCACGCTGGAGCGCGACTACGACGCGATCATCGCGGACAAGAACAGCAGCGCCAACGTGATCGAAGGCACCTACCGCCGCAAGGACGGCACGGTGGTGCCGGTGGAAGCCCGCCGCCGCGCGGTGCTGACCGATTCCGGCTGGATCATCGTCGGCACGGCGACCGACATCACCGAGCGCAAGCTCGCCGAGGGCGCGCTGCGCCTGAGCGAGGAGCGTTTCCGGCGCACCTTCGAGCTGGCGGGCTCGGGCGTGGCGCACATCGGGCTGGACCGGCGCTTCCTGCGCGTGAACCGGCGCCTGTGCGAGATGCTGGGCTACAGCGAGGCCGAGCTGCTCGCCCTCACCGGCAGGCAGATCTCGCACCCGGAGGACCTGGACGTGATCGACCAGCAGCGCCCGCGCCTGCACGCGGGCGAGATCGACGCGCTGCGCGTCGAGAAGCGCTACCTGCGCAAGGACCGCTCGGTCCTCTGGGTGGCGCTCACCATGACCGCCGAGCGCGACGCCGCGGGAAACGCGCTCTATGAAATCGCCATCTACGACGACATCGACAGCCGCAAGCAGGCGGAGGCGGAACTGCGCACGGCGCACGACGAGCTGGCGCGCTCGAACGCGGAGCTCGAGCAGTTCGCCTACGTGGCCTCGCACGACCTGCAGGAGCCGCTGCGCATGGTGGCCAGCTACACCCAGCTGCTGGGCAAGCGCTACGGCGACCGGCTGGACGGCGACGCCAAGGAGTTCATGGCCTACATCGTCGACGGCGCCGGGCGCATGAAGCAGTTGATCGAGGACCTGCTCGCCTATTCGCGCGTCGGCACGCGCGGCCGCGAGTTCAAGCACGTGAAGCTGGAGACGGTCGTCGAGCGCGCGAAGACGAACCTGCGGGCGGCGCTGGAGGAGAGCGGCGGCGCGCTGACGCACGATCCGCTGCCCGAAGTCGAGGGCGACGAGATGCAGTTGCTGCAGCTATTGCAGAACCTGGCCGGCAACGCGCTGAAATTCCGCGGGGAAGCGAAGCCGCAGGTGCACGTGTCCGCGCTCGAGAAGCAGGACGAGTTCGAAATTTCCGTGCAGGACAACGGCATCGGCATCGAGCCGCAGTACTTCGAGCGCATCTTCATGGTGTTCCAGCGCCTGCACGACAAGGGCACCTACCCCGGCACCGGCATCGGCCTGGCGATCTGCAAGAAGGTGGTGGACCGGCACCACGGCCGCCTGTGGGTGGAGTCGGCGCCGGGGCAGGGCAGCCGCTTCGTGTTTACACTGCCGAAAACGAAAGGCAACTCCCATGTCTGACGCCATCGCGCTGACCCGCGACCTGCTTCGCTTCGATACCGTCAACCCGCCCGGCCGGGAGCGCGACTGCGCGCACATGGCGGGAAAGCTGCTGGAGGACTGGGGTTTTTCCGTGCAGTTTTTCGAATACGAGGAAGGCAGGACCAGCGTCATTGCACGGGTGGGAGGAAATGCCGACGGCGGCTCGGGCGGCAAGGCGCCGCTGTGCATGACGGGGCATCTCGACGTGGTGCCGCTCGGCACGCGCAAGTGGTCGAAGGACCCCTTCGCGGGCGAGACGGAAGGCGACAAGCTGTACGGGCGCGGTTCTTCCGACATGAAGGCGGGGATCGCGGCGATCCTGCTTGCCGCGAAGGCCTTTTCGAAAAAACTGCACAGCACGCCCGGCCTCGTGCTGGTGCTGACGGCGGCGGAGGAGGGCGGCTGCGTGGGCTCGCGGCACCTCGCGGCGCTGCCGAAGCTGATGGGCAGGGCGGGCGCGATCGTGGTGGGCGAGCCGACCTCGAACTACCCGATGGTCGGGCACAAGGGCTCGATCAAGCTGCACGCGTCCTTCAAGGGCGTGTCGGCGCACGGCTCGATGCCGCAGCTCGGGGTGAACGCCATCTACAAGGCGGCGAAGGCGATCTCCAAGCTGGAGGAATTCCAGTTCGGCGCCAGGGCGCACCCGGTGATGGGTTCGCCGACGATGAACGTCGGCACGGTCGAGGGCGGCAGCGGCGTCAACCTGGTGCCCGACCTGGCGAAGATCGGCGTGGATATCAGGACGGTGCCGGGCGTAAATCATGACGAATTAATCATTAAATTAAAAAATATCCTCGGCGATGCGGAACTCGAAGTCTTCGCCGATTCGAATGCGGTGTGGACCGAGCCGGACGAGGCCTGGGTGCGGCGCGTGTTCGAGATCTGCAAGCCGATCCTGAAGGAGGAGCCCGAGGCGCGCACCGCGCCCTACATGACCGACGCGGCCAACCTGCGCAAGGTCTACGCCGGCGCGCCGACGCTGATCCTCGGGCCGGGCGAGGCGGCGATGGCGCACCAGACCGACGAGTACTGCAACATGGAGCGCATCCGCCAGTCGGTGGCGATCTACGAGGAAATCATCCGCGACTGGTGCGGCGCCTAGAGCGTCGCTTCGAAATCCTTCATTTCCCGGGCGTGCGTGGCAAAGAAGGGGCGCGGCTTCGCGCCGTTCAGACGGTCGGCGAGGATTCCCGTGTGCGCGGCCCAGCCGCCGCCGACGGCGATCTTGAGTCCATGGTTGTCCGGCAGCCTGTGGTGGATGGTCAGCAGGACGTCCTTGCCGCGCGGCTCGAGTTCGTAGGTCACTTCCGATTCGCCGCCCTGCCAGCTCCAGGTGTGCGCCAGCAGGCGCAGCGGCTCGAGGCGCGTGATCCTGCCCTGGATCAGTTTTTTTCCCGTGCCCGTCGCGCCGGGAGGCGCGACGTCGTCGGTGAGGGACTCGTTATCGGCATGCATCTCGATCTTGCCGCCGACGCGCAGCTCGAACTCGCCCGCGGCGAGCCAGGTGGCCCTCTTTTCCGATTCGACGAGGTAGGCCCAGACGCGCTCGACGGGGCCGGGCAGCAGGCGCTCGAAGCGGATGGTGGAGGGCTTGATCAGGGTGGCGCGCGGGTTTTCCTGCGTGGTCATGGTTTTCTCCTGGGTTTGCTCTTTGCTTTTTCGATGGCGTCTTCCGCGCGCAGCGCGGCTTCCAGTTTGTCGAGCCGGTGGGTCCAGGCCGCGCGCTCGCGCTGCAGCCAGGCGGCGGCGGCATCCAGCGGCCCGGGCTCGAGCGACAGGAAATGGTCGCGCCCCGCGACGCGCCGGCGCACCAGGCCCGCGCGCTCCAGGATGCGGATGTGCTTGGAGACGGAATTGAGCGAGATGTCGAACGGCGCCGCGATCTCGGTCACGCGCGCGTCGCCGGCGGAGAGGCGCTTGAGGATGCCGCGGCGCGTCTCGTCGGCGAGGGCCACCATGGTGTCGTCCAGGTCCATGGCTGCAACGTTAACCTAAAAGGGTGAATGATGCAAGGCCTCGAGACCCTATACTTACGGCCATGAAAACCAAGGTCACCGAAATGCTGGGCATCCGCTACCCGATCATCCAGGGCGGCATGCAGTGGGTGGGGTACGCCGAGCTCGCTTCCGCCGTCTCGAACGCCGGCGGCCTGGGGATCCTTACCGCGCTCACCCAGCCGACGCCGGAAGACCTGCGCAAGGAGATCGCGCGCTGCCGGGAGATGACCGACCAGCCCTTCGGCGTCAACATGACCATCCTGCCGACCATCAAGCCGCCGCCTTACGCGGAATACATGCAGGTGATCTTCGATTCGGGCATCAGGATCGTCGAGACCGCCGGCAACAACCCGCGCGACTTCGTGCCGAAGTTCAAGGAGCACGGCATCACCGTGGTCCACAAGTGCACCTCGGTGCGCCACGCGCTGTCGGCCGAGCGCAGCGGCGTGGACGTCATTTCCATCGACGGCTTCGAATGCGCCGGCCACCCCGGCGAGGACGACGTGACCAACCTGATCCTCATCCCGGCGGCGGTGCGCGCCTGCAACATTCCGGTGCTGGCCTCGGGCGGCATCGCCGACGGCTACCAGATGGCGGCCTGCCTGGCGCTGGGCGCGCAGGGCATCAACATGGGCACGCGTTTCATGTGCACGAAGGAGGCGCCCATCCACGACAAGGTCAAGCAGGCGATCGTCGCGGCGGGCGAGCGCGACACCAACCTGATCCTGCGCACCATGCGCAATACCTCGCGGGTGCTGAAGAACGCGGTGTCCGACGAGGTGGTGGCGATGGAGAAGAAGGGCGCGGCCTTCGAGGAGGTGCGGCACCTGGTGGCCGGCGCGCGCGGCCGCAACGCGATGAAGACCGGCGAAGTGGACACCGGCATCGTCAGCGCCGGCATGGTGGTGGGGTTGATCGGGGACATCCCGAGCTGCAAGGAGCTGATCGAGCGCATCGTGCGCGAATGCCGCGAGGCGCTGGCCGCAGCGGGTAGGATGGCGGCATGAAAATGCGAATCCGCGCGTTCGTCCTGCTCTGGCTGTTCGCCGCCGCCGCCCAGGCGCAGCAGATCGTCCACATCGTCGTGCCTTTCGCCGCCGGCGGCGTGCAGGACATCCTCGCGCGCACCCTCGCGCCCGAGCTCGGGCAGCTCCTCGGCAAGAACGTCATCGTGGAGAACCGCCTGGGGGCGAGCGGCACCATCGGCAACGCGATGGTGGCGAAGTCGGCGCCCGACGGCAACACGCTGCTGCTCTCGGCGGCGAGCCACACCATCACCGGCCACGTCTACGCGAAGCTGCCCTACCACCCGATCCGGGATTTCACGGCGGTGGCGCACATCGGCACCGTGGACTACGTGCTGATGGTGAACCCGGCGCTGCCGGCGAAGACGGTCGCCGAGTTCATTGCCTACGCGAAGGCGAACCCGGGCAAGCTGAACTACGCCAGCGCGGGCGCGGGCAGCGCCACGCACCTGTCGATGGCCTACTTCGCCAGCCTCACGGGAATCGACATGGTGCACGTGCCCTACAAGGGGACCAACGAGGCGGTGAACGAAGTGCTGGCGGGCCGCGCCGACGCGGTGATCGCCTCGACCATCGGCGCGCTCGGCTTCACCAAGGATCCGCGCATCCGCATGCTCGGCGTCACCGGCGCGGCGCGCTCTAAATTCGTGCCGGAACTGCCGACCCTCGCCGAGAGCGGCGTGCCGGGCTATGCCTTCGATTCCTGGATGGGCCTGCTCGGGCCGGCGGGCATCCCGAAGGCGACGGTGGATGCCATCAATGCCGCGGTCGGCAGGGAACTGAAGGATCCGGCGCTGCTCGAGCGCCTCGACAAGCAGGGCGTGGTGCCGCGCGCGCTCAGCCCGGAGGAGTTCGCCGCGCTGTTGCGCGAGGACTATGCCCGCATGGGGCGCGTGGTGAAGGCGGCGGGCGCGCGGATCGAGTAGCGGGAAGGTCCGGCGATTGCTCTTTTCTTCCGGTTTCTTATCGCTGAATCCGATTCTGCGGATTTATCGTCGGCGGGCGCATCGGGGCCATTGAGCGGGCGTGTGGCCGGGGTGTAGCATTTTTCCGGGGACGCCGCATAGGGCGGCGCAAGGGGGATTCCAATGCCGGAGAAATATCGCGCCGCGTTTCGCGCGCCTGTGTCCGTGCTCGCGGTTTTCGCCGCCACACTTCTTCTTTTGAGCGGTTGCCAGCAGTTCGGCGCCTACAAGGGTTATTCCGCTGCGCCCATCGACGTGAGCCAGAAGGACACGACGTACGACCGTCTCGACAACGCGATCAAGGTCCGCACGCCGGGGATCGATTCGTGCTTCGCCGAAAAATACCGGACCGGCGGCGTCGACGCGGATCTCTGCTACGGCCTGCGCAACCAGGTGATTTCATACCTGATGGCGGAATCGATCTCCCTGTGCACCAGGCACGTGTCGGAAATTTACGGCAATGAGGCCGGATTCAACATCGCCACCGGTTCGATCGCGGCGTTTACCTCCGGGGTGGCGTCGGTTTCGGTCGGCACGGGCGCCAAGACCCTGTCTGCGATCTCGTCGTTCGCGTCCGCGGAGCGCTCGCTGGTCAACGAGAGCGTGTACCGGAATCTCCTGACGACGGCGATCGCCACCAAGATCGAGCAGTCGCGCGCGACCCTCGGCAAGGCGTTGCTGGGCAGGAAATCCCAGCCCTACGGCGACTACCGGATCGAGGACGCCATCTACGACGTGATCGACTATCACCACGCCTGCTCGTTCTACAAGGGCATGGAACTCGCGCTCTCGGAGGGAACCAACACCAACCCGGCGAGCAAGCTCGCCTCCCTCGAGACGAAGGCCCAGGCGCTGGCGCAGCAGATCGACACGCGGGCGGTGGCGCTGAAAATGGACGACGCCTCGCGCAAGGCGCTGCTCGACGCAAAGGGCGCCGCGGCCACCGGCGATCCGATCCTGAAGGCTC
>DATBQR010000120.1:0-53146 GCA_036560705.1 Burkholderiales bacterium
CTAGCGGAAAGTTTTTCTCGGGTGCGAAGCGGCTCACGCACAGGGCCACCGGCGTGTCGTCCGTCGCGCCCCATTGTTTGCGCAATTCCGGGCAGCGCCGGGCGGGGGAAAACACCGCGGAATTCACGCCCCGCCCCACCACGCGCAGCTTGTCGAAGCCGAGCCGCGCCAGGTCCCGCGCCATTTCGTCCGTCGGCACCATGGTGCAGTCGGCCTTGTTGTGGAAGCGGCGCAGATACGCCGCGATCGCGCGCTCGAGCCACGGAAAACCGTAGTGGCCGCTGTAGGCGTGGAAGTTGGTGTGGAAATCGGTCGCCACCGGGATCGCCATGGCGCGCGCCGCGGACAGCGCCGATGAACCGAGCGGGCCCTCGGTGGCGATGTGCACTACGTCGGGCCGCGCTTTCCCCCAGGCCTGCAGCAGCGCGCCTTTGGAGGGCAGCCCCATGCGTAGTTGCGGATAGCGCGGAATGCGTACGCCGGGGCGCAGCAGTTCGCCGAATCCCGGCTCGTTCAGCGCCCGGTCGGCCGGCCCCTGGCGCGGCCGCACCAGCTGAATTTCGTGGCCAAGGGCCCGCAGCCCCTCGGCCATGAGCGCAACCGTGCGCGCGACGCCGTTCACCTCGGGCGGGTAGGTTTCGCTCACCATCGCGATCCGCATTCGCTCTCCCATGCGCCGGGCACAATGCCCTGCCCGCATGAAACTTCGATGACGGATCGGTTACAGCCGGGTTAAACGAGGATCAGCAGCCAGACGACGACGACGTTGACGAGCGCCACCATCACCGCGGCGCTGCCGATGTCCTTGGCGCGCTTGGCCAGGTTGTGATCCTCGAGCGACACGCGGTCCACGGTCGCCTCGACCGCGGAGTTGAGCAGTTCGACGACCAGCACCAGCAGCACGCTGCTCACCAGCAGGGCGCGCTCCAGGCCGCCGTGACCCAGCCAGAGACCGAGCGGCACCAGGATGGCCGAGAGGATCAGCTCCTGGCGGAACGCGTCCTCGTGGCGCGCCGCCGCCGCGAGCCCGGAGAGCGAATAGCCGGCCGCGTTGATCAGCCGGCGCAATCCCGTTTTCCCCTTGTACGGACTTTCCATGCGGCGGCGAATGTAGCACGCGCCGCGGAACGGCAGATCAGGTCGTCTGGGCCAGCGAGCGCAGCAACTCTTCCTGAACCACCCGCGGCTTGCCGCGGCGCGGCGCCGGCGCCTCGTAGGCGCCCTCGGAGGTCATGATCCAGGCCTGGCTCGCGTCGTCGAGATACGCCTGCAGGCCTTCGCTGATGACGCGCGCCTTGAGCGTCGCGTCGAGCACCGGGAAGCCCAGCTCGATGCGGCGGAAGAAATTGCGGTCCATCCAGTCCGCGCTGGACAGGTAGACGTCGGCGGCGCCGTCGTTCTGGAAATAGCAGATGCGCGTGTGTTCCAGGAATCGCCCCACCACGGAGCGCACGCGGATGTTCTCCGACAGGCCGGCGACGCCCGGGCGCAGCGCGCAGACGCCGCGCACGATAAGATCGATCTGCACCCCCGCCTGCGAGGCCGCGTAGAGCTCCTCGATCAGGTCAGGCTCGAGCAGCGCGTTCATCTTCGCCATGATGCGCGCCGGCTTGCCCTCCTTGGCGAGGCGGATTTCGTTCCGCACCGCCGCCACCACGCGCTTGTGCAGCGTGAAGGGCGACAGCCACAGGTGCTTCATGCGGCTCGAGCGCCCCAGCCCCGTCAGCTGCTTGAACACTTCGTTCACGTCCGAGCAGATTTCCTCGCTGGCGGTGAGCAGGCCGAAATCGGTGTACTGGCGCGCGGTGCGCGGATGGTAGTTGCCGGTGGCCAGGTGCGCGTAGCGCCGCAGCACGCTGCCCTGCGGGCCGTCCTCGCGCCGCACCACCAGCGCCATCTTGGCGTGCGTCTTGTGGCCGACGACGCCGTAGACGACGTGCGCGCCGGCGTCCTCGAGGCGCGAAGCCCAGTTGATGTTCGCCTCCTCGTCGAAGCGCGCCATCAGCTCGACCACCACGGTGACTTCCTTGCCCTTGCGCGCCGCCTCGATGAGGATGTCCATCAATTCCGAGTCGGTGCCGGTGCGGTAGACGGTCTGCTTGATGGCGATCACGCGCGGATCGGTGACCGAGGTGCGGATGAAATCGATCACCGGGGTGAAGGATTCGTAGGGATGGTGCAGCAGCACGTCCTGCTTCTTCAGCACCGCGTAGATGTCCTTCTGGCCCGCCAGCGCCGGCGGCGGCGCGGGCTGGAATACCGGGTACTTCAGGTCGGGCCGGTCGACGCGGTCCGTCACTTCGCGCAGCCGGTACAGGTTCACCGGGCCGTCGACCCGGTACAGGTCCGATTCCGACAGGCCGAATTGCTGCAGCAGGAAATCCACGGTCTGCTGCGAGCAGCTGTCGGCGACCTCCAGGCGCACCCCGTCGCCGAAGTGGCGCTGCAGCAGTTCGCCCTGGATGGCGATGCGCATGTTCTTGATTTCTTCCTCGTCCACGAACAGGTCCGAGTTGCGCGTGACGCGGAACTGGTGGCAGCCCTTCACCTGCATGCCGGAAAACAGTTCGTCCACGTGCGCGTGCAGGATCGACGAGAGGAACACGAACGCGTATTCCGCGCCGGCGACATCGGCCGGCAGGCGGATGACGCGCGGCAGCGCGCGCGGCGCCTGCACGATGGCGTCGCGCGACTTGCGGCCGAAGGAATCGCGCCCCTCCAGCTCGATGGCGAGGTTGAGGGACTTGTTCAGCACGCGCGGGAAGGGATGCGCCGGGTCGAGGCCGATCGGCGTCAGCACCGGCAGCAGCTCGCGCATGAAGTAGTCGCGTATCCAGGTGCGCTGCGCCTCGGTCCAGTCCTCGCGGCGCGGGAAGATCACGCCCTGCTTCACCAGGGCCGGCAGCAGCACGTTGTTCAGCAGCCGGTACTGCTCGCCGACCAGCGCGCGCGCCTGCGCCGACACCAGCTCATAGACCTCCGCCGGGCTGCGGCCGTCGGGGCCCGACTCCTTGATGCCCGCCTTGATCTGCTCCTTCAGGCCGGCAACGCGGATCTCGAAGAACTCGTCCAGGTTGGAGGACACGATGGTGAGGAAGCGCAGCCGCTCGAGCAGCGGCACCGAATCGTCCGCCGCCTGGGCGAGGACACGCCGGTTGAATTCGAGCAGGCCCAGCTCCCGGTTGAGGAAATGGGACGGCTGGAGATTCTTCTTGACCATGTGGGAACCGCGGGGGATTGCGACGTTCTGGAAAATCAGCTTACACGACAAATATTGCAGCATTATGAAATCGTCCCAAACCGCTGATTTGCGGAGTTATCCACAGGGTGTAAGCTGGTTCTCCCATGCCACGTCCCGAACTGCTCGCCGCAGTCGATCTCGGCTCGAACAGTTTCCATCTCCAGATAGGACGCGTGGTCGGCGGCCAGATCTACCCGCTCGATTCACTGCGCGAAGTGGTGCGCCTGGGGGCCGGACTGACCTCGGAAAAGCGCATCGATCGCGCCACGCAGGCGCGCGCGCTGGAAGCGCTGGCGCGTATCGGCGAACGGCTGCGCGGCCTGCCGCGCGGCGCGGTGCGCGCGGTGGGAACCAATACGCTACGCGTGGCCAAGAACGCGCCGCAATTCCTGCGCGAGGCGCGTGCCGCGCTCGGCTTCCCGATCGAGGTCATCGCCGGCCGCGAGGAGGCCCGCCTCATTTACCTCGGCGTCGCGCACTCGATCGCGCCGGCCGTGCACGGGTCGGACAACAGGCGCCTGGTGGTGGACATCGGCGGCGGCTCCACCGAATTCATCGTCGGCAAGGGCCTCGACCCGCTGCTGACCGAGAGTCTCTACATGGGCTGCGTCAGCTACAGCCTCGCTTATTTTCCCGAAGGGCGCATCGAGAAATCGCGCTTCAAGAAGGCCGAGCTCGCCGCGCGCCAGGAGCTCGCCGGCATGGCGGGCGAATACCGCGCCGCCGGCTGGCAGGAGGCCGTCGGCTCCTCGGGCACCGCGCGCGCGCTGGAGACGATCCTGCGGGAAAACGGCTACGCCGGCGAAGGCATCACGCTGGAAGGCCTCGAGCGGCTGAAGAGCCTGCTGCTCAAGCACGAGCGCGCGGACCCCGACCGCATCGCCGGCTTGCGCAAGGACCGCGCCGTGGTGATCCCGGGCGGGCTGGCCATCATGCTCGCCGCGTTTTACGAACTGAACATCGAGCGCATGGCGGTTTCCGACGGGGCGCTGCGCCACGGCGTGCTCTACGACCTGCTCGGGCGGGTGCAGCAGCGCGACATGCGCGAGGCGACGGTCACGCAATTCATGCGCCGCTATCACACCGATGCAGCGCAGGCTGAAAGGGTACGGCTCCTGGCTCTCAGAATTTTTGATTCGACAAATAAGGCAAAAGAAGAGCACGAAGCGGACCGTCTCCTGCTCGACTGGGCGGCGCGCCTCGCCGAAATCGGCCTGTCGGTGGCGCACGCCCAGTATCACAAGCACTCGGCCTACATCCTGTCCAACGCCGACATGCCCGGCTTCTCGCGCATGGAGCAGCAGCGCCTGGCCCGCATCGTCCTCGCGCACCGCGGCAAGCTAGGAAAAATGCAGGACGCGGGCCTGGAGGACGGCGACTGGGCGCTGGTGTTCGCGCTGCGTATCGCCGCGCTGGTGCTGCGCAACCGCATCGACGCGCGCTTTCCCCTGCTGCGCGTCGCGGGCGACGACACGGGCTACGCGCTCGACCTGCCGCAGGCCTGGCTGGACGAGAATCCGCTGGCCGCTGCCGCGCTCGACACCGAGACCGAGCGCTGGAAAGCGGTCGGCATGAAGTTCACCGTCAACAGCCTGTCGGAAAAAAAGGTCGCGCAGTTACGAAACTGAGGCGCGGCTAGATCAGGTCGGGCGCGAGCACGGCCCGCACCACCACCTGCGTTTCGCCCCCGCGCTCGCGGTTGCTCAGCCACCACAGGCCGCCCTTCTTGACCGACCATTCGGCCTTGGCGCCGGACACCAGCAGCGCCGCGGTCCGCCCCAGGTCCGGCTGGTGGCCGACGACGACCACGACTCCCTTGTGCGACGGCCAGCCGCATTCCTCGAGGATGTCGAGCGGCTCGGCGCCGGGCGCAAAGCGCTCCACGATCTTGTAGCGAACCGCGAGCGCGTCCGCCGTTTCCCGCGCGCGCTTCGCGGGACTGACCAGCACGCTGTAGCGGCCCGGCAGCTTCGCCACCAGCCACGCGCCCACATGTTCGGACTGCTTGCGGCCTCTGGCGGTGAGCTTGCGCTCGAGGTCGCGGCTGCCCGGCGCCGCGTCGGCGTGGCGCCACAGGATGAGATCCACCGCTAGCCCGCGATCTTCTGCGCCGCAGGCGCAAGCCGCGCAGCGGGAAAACGGGCGACGAAGCGGCTGCCCTTGCCGGGCGCGCTCTCGATCAGCAACATGCCCTGGTGCCGCGCGAGCGCGTGCTTGACGATCGACAGGCCGAGGCCGGTGCCCCCCGTCTCGCGCGAGCGGCCCCGGTCCACGCGGTAGAAGCGCTCGGTGAGGCGCGGCAGGTGCTCGGCGTCGATGCCGATGCCGGTGTCCTCGACGGAAAACTCCGCCCCGCCGCCGGTCGAATTCCAGCGCAGGCGGATTTCTCCGCCGGCCGGCGTGTAGCGCACGGCGTTGGACACCAGGTTGACGAAGGCGCTGGCGATCTCGCTCTCGGCGCCCAGCAGGTCATGCCCGCCCGTTGCCTCGAGCGAGATGCGGTGCTTGCCGGCGGACAGCGCCTCCGCCTCGGCGCGTACCCGCTGCAGCAGCGGCCGCAGCGCGACGCGCTCGGCGTCGGGCGGCGCCGGCGCGTGCTCCAGCACCGAGAGCGTAAGCAGGTCGTCGATCAGGTGCCTCATGCGTTCGGCCTGCGGCGCCATCAGCCCGACGTAGTCGCGCACGCGAGAGGCGTCGAGCTTGAGGTCCTGGATGGTCTCGAGGAATCCGGCCAGCACCGTGAGCGGCGTGCGCAGCTCATGCGAGACGTTGGCGACGAAATCGCGCCGCATCGCCTCGACGCGCGCGGCGCCGGTGACGTCCTGCGACAGCAGCAGGTGGTCTTCGTCGCCGAAAGAAACGATCTGAACCGACAACGTGCGTCCGCCGCCGGGCGAACCGAGCCGCACCGGTTCGGAGAAATCCGCCGCGCGCAGGTACTCGACGAATTCCGGCGCGCGCACCATGTTGACGAGCGCCTGCTTGCGATCCCGCTCCGGATCGACCCCCAGGTGCTCCTGCGCGGCGGCGTTACACCAGTCGAGACGGTAATCCGCGTCCAGCACGGCGACCCCGTAGGGCAGCGCTTGCGCGCCGCGCCGCGAGCGGACCATCAGCTGCGCGAGTTCGCGGCGGCGCTTGAGCGTCGCGCGCCGGTGCCGGTGCAGCAGGTTGAAGACCTCTCCCCAGGCGCCCTCGGCCTCGGGCGGGTCGCTCAACCTCGGCTGCGACGCCCAGCGCCGGAGTTTGCGGAACTCGCGCAGGTTGCGGTAGAGCGCCACCGCCAGGCCGGCCGCGAGCAGCGAGAGCCCGATTTCGAGCCAGCTCATGCCGCCTCCGCCATTGCCCCCACCGCAGCCGCCGTCAGGCGCGGCTCATCGCCGCGGACATGTGGGAAGAGTCGGCCCGCAGCGCGTAGCCGCTGCCGCGCACCGTCTCGATCAGCACGTCGTGGCCGCTGGGGGTGAGTCCCTGGCGCAGCCTGCGGATGTGGACGTCCACCGTGCGTTCCTCGATGAACACGTGGTCGCCCCACACCTCGTCCAGCAGCTGCGTGCGCGAATAGACGCGGTTGGGGTGCGTCATCAGATAGTGCAGCAGGCGGAATTCGGTCGGACCGAAGGAGAGCGCCTGGCCGTTGCCGGTGACGCGGTGCGCTGCCGGATCGAGCCTGAGGCCGCCGATCTCGACCGGCAGTTCGCCGTGCTGCGGCTTTTTCCGGCGCAGCACGGCGCGGATGCGCGCCACCAGTTCCTTGGTGGAAAACGGCTTGGTGATGTAGTCGTCGGCTCCCGACTCCAGGCCAGCCAGCTTGTCGGGCTCGTCGGCGCGCGCGGTGAGGAAGATGAGCGGCATTTCCTTGGTGCGCGTATCGCCGCGCAGGCGCCGCGCCAGCGCGAGGCCCGATTGCCCCGGCAGCATCCAGTCCAGCAGCACGAGATCGGGCAGGATGTCGCCCAGTAGGCGCGTCGCCTCCTCCGCACTCTTCGCGCGCAGGGTCTCGAAGCCGGAATGTTCCAGGTTGACGGCGATCAGTTCGAGAATCGCCGGTTCGTCCTCTACGATGAGTACCGTGGCGGGCATGAAGACTCTCTTGTCCTATTCCTTGGACAGTTGCCGCTCGACGTCTTCGAACGACGTATGGCGCACGTCGGTCCCCTTGACGATGTAGATCACCTGCTCGGCGATGTTCTTGGCGTGGTCGCCGATGCGTTCGATGGCCTTGGCCACCCAGACGGTTTCCAGCGAAGCCGAAATGGTGCGCGGATCTTCCATCATGTAGGTGATCAGCTGGCGCAGGACGGAGCGGAATTCGTCGTCGAGCGCGGTGTCTTCCTTCAGCACCTCGGCCGCGCTGCCCACGTCCAGGCGCGCGAAGGAATCCAGCGACTGGCGCAGCATCTTCACCGCGATCTGGGAGGCATGGCGGATCGCCGGGAAGCGCTGCGCGGGATGCGCGCCCTGCTCGTGGATGCGCTTGGACATGCGCGCGACCTTCTCGGCCTCGTCGCCGATGCGCTCGAGGTCGGTGACGATCTTGCTGATCGCCATGATCAGGCGCAGGTCGTTCGCCGCCGGCTGGCGCTTGACCACGATGTGGTTGATGGCGCCGTCGATGGCCACCTCGTAGCCGTTGACGCGCGCGTCGTTTTCGATCACCTGCGTGATGAGCGCCTGGTCGCCGGTGGAGAAGGCCTGGATGGCGGCGAGGATCTGCGCCTCGACCAGTCCGCCCATCTGCAGCACGCGCGTGCGCGTGGTGTCCAGGTCGGCCTCGAACTGCTTGGAAATATGTTCCGCTGTGCCCATGAAGGTTTCCTTTGGGGAGTTCCGCCGGCTAGCCGAACCTGCCGGTGATGTAATCCTCGGTCGCCGCTTTCTTGGGCTTGATGAAAATGGTGTCGGTGACGTCGTACTCGATCAATTCGCCCAGGTACATGTAGGCGGTGTAGTCGGAAACGCGCGCCGCCTGCTGCATGTTGTGCGTCACGATCACCACCGTGTAGTCGGTTTTCAGCTCGTGGATCAGTTCTTCCACCTTGGCGGTGGAAATCGGGTCGAGCGCCGAGCAGGGCTCGTCGAGCAGCAGTACTTCCGGCTTGATGGCGATGCCGCGCGCGATGCACAGGCGCTGCTGCTGGCCGCCCGACAGGCTCTGGCCGCTCTGATTGAGCTTGTCTTTCACCTCGTTCCAGATCGCCGCACGGCCGAGCGCCCACTCGACCCGTTCGTCCATGTCGCGCTTGGAGAGGCTCTCGAACAGGCGCACGCCGAAGGCGATGTTGTCGTAGATCGACATCGGGAACGGCGTCGGCTTCTGGAACACCATGCCGATCCTGGCGCGGATCAGGGATACGTCCTGCTTGGTGGTGACCAGGTTCTCGCCGTCCATGAGGATCTCGCCCTCGGCGCGCTGGTCCGGGTACAGGGCATACATCCGGTTGAACGTCCTCAGCAACGTCGACTTGCCGCAGCCGGAGGGGCCGATGAAGGCGGTCACTTTGCGCTCCGGGATATCCATGGTGATGTTCTTGAGCGCATGGAAACCGCCGTAGTAGAAATTCAGGCCGTTTATCCTGAGCTTGGCCTTCAGCTCGGAAGGAGCGACGGCGTCCACCGCACGCCCCTCGCGTACCGAGGTGTGGATCGCAGGACGGGCGGCAACCTTGGCTGCAGTGCTTGTATCCATGAATTGCATTCCCCGTTTCAGTCGGTCCTGCGGAACAGCGCGCGCGCCAGGATGTTGAGCACCAGCACCGCCAGCGTGATCAGCGCCGCGCCGCCCCAGGCGAGGCGGTGCCAGTCTTCGTAAGGGCTCATGGCGAACTGGAAGATCACCACCGGCAGGTTGGCCATCGGCGCGTTCATGTTGTTCGACCAGAACTGGTTGTTGAGCGCAGTGAACAGCAGCGGCGCGGTCTCGCCGCTGATGCGCGCGATCGCCAGCAGGATGCCGGTGAGGATACCGGTGCGCGCAGCACGGTAGGTCACGAAAACGACCATCTTCCAGATCGGACAGCCGAGCGCCATCGCCGCCTCGCGCAGCGTGTTCGGCACCAGCTTGAGCATGTCGTCGGTGGTGCGCACCACCACCGGGATCACCAGCAGCGCCAGGGCGGCCGCGCCCGCCCAGCCCGAGAAATGCCCCACCTTGGCGACGTACACCGAATAGACGAACAGGCCCATGACGATCGACGGCGCGGACAGCAGCACGTCGTTGAGGAATCGCGTGGCGGCCGCCAGCCAGCTGCCGCGGCCGTATTCAGCGAGATAGGTGCCCGCCAGGATTCCGACCGGGGTGCCGATCAATGTCCCTGCGACCACCATCGCGAGGCTGCCGGCGATCGCGTTGGCGAGGCCGCCGTCGGCGCCGGGCGGCGGCGTCATCTCGTAATACAGCGTCGCGTGTGCAAGCGCGGTGCCGCCCTCGTACAGCAGCGTGCCGAGAATCCACACCAACCAGAACAGTCCGAAGGCAATCGCCAGCCCGGAAACAGCAAGCAGCATGAAATTGACTCTCTTGCGCGAGCGGTAAAGCAGATTAGCCGAGTCGATCGCACTCATGTTTTCGTACCTTCTCCCCTGGCAAGCCGCATTAGCAGCAACTTGGACAAGCCGAGAACGACCGTAGTGATGAGGAAGAGGATCAGGCCCAGTTCGATCAGCGCCGAGAAGTACACGTCGCCGACCGCTTCCGTGAACTCGTTGGCGAGCGCCGAGGCGATGCTGTTGCCCGGCGCGTTCAGCGAAGCGGCGAGGCGGTGCGCATTGCCGATGACGAAGGTCACCGCCATGGTCTCGCCCAGCGCGCGGCCGAGACCCAGCATGATGCCGCCGATGACGCCGACCTTGGTGTAAGGCAGCACCACGCGCCAGACGACTTCCCAGGTGGTGGCGCCGAGGCCGTACGCGGACTCCTTCAGCATCGGCGGCACGATTTCAAACACGTCGCGCATCACCGCGGTGATGAACGGGATCACCATGATCGACAGGATCAGGCCCGCGGCGAGCATGCCGATGCCGATCGGCGGCCCCTCGAACAGCGCGCCGAAGAACGGCACACTACCCAGCGAATTGATCAGGGCCGGCTGCAGGTGGGCCTGGAACAGCGGCGCAAACACGAACAGGCCCCACATGCCGTAGATGATCGAGGGGATCGCCGCCAGCAGTTCGATGGCAGTGCCGAGCGGGCGCTTCAGCCACGCGGGCGAGAGCTCGGTCAGGAACAGCGCGATGCCGAAACTCACCGGCACGCCGATCAGCATCGCGATGAGCGAAGTCACCAGCGTGCCGTAGATCGGCACCAGCGCGCCGAACTGTTCCTTGACAGGGTCCCAGTCCGACGACCAGATGAACGAGACGCCGAACTTGTGGATCGACGGCTGGCTGCCCACCAGCAGCGAAGCGAGGATCGCCAGCAGGATGCTGAACACCAGGAACGCGAATATCCGCGTCAGCCACTCGAAGCCCTTGTCGGCCCAGGGCGCGGAGCGCAGGCGGCGCGGACTCCGGGAATCGTTCAACGTTTCGGCGCGAATCGACGTTTCAACGAGCTCCATTGTACGTGTCCTACGTAGCCAGGTATCCGTGAAACGCCTGCTAGTACACGGCCTTGCCGGCGGCGTCCTTGATCTGCGACTTCCACGCCGACTGGATCAGCTTGATCACGGGGTCCGGCATCGGCACGTAGTCGAGCTCGTCGGCCATCTTGGCGCCGTTCTTGAACGACCAGTCGAAGAACCTGAGCACCTCCCTGGCGTTCTCGGGCTTGTCCTGCACCTTGTGCATCAGGATGAAAGAAGCGCCGGTCATCGGCCAGCTCTGCTTGCCCGGCTGGTCGGTCAGGATGAGATACATGCCGGGCGCCTTGCCCCAGTCCGCGCCAGCGGCGGCCGCCTTGAACGCATCGTCGCTGGGCGTGACCACCTGGCCGTCCCTGTTGATCATCTGCGCGTAGGACAATTTATTCTGCTTGGCGTAGGCGTATTCCACGTAGCCGATCGAGCCGTCGATGCGCGCCACGTAGTTGGCGACGCCTTCGTTGCCTTTGCCGCCGACGCCGGCCGGCCACTTCACCGCCGTTCCCTCGCCGATGGCCGACTTCCATTCCGCGCTGGCCTTCGACAGGTAGTTGGTGAAGAGGAACGTCGTTCCAGAGCCGTCGGAACGGTTCACCTGGGAGATCGCCTGGTCCGGCAGGTTCACGCCCGCGTTCAGCCTGGCGATGGCCGGATCGTTCCATTTCTTTACCTTGCCCAGGTAGATGTCGGCGAGCACTGCACCGCTGAGCTTGAGCTGGCCTGCGGCGATGCCTTTCAGGTTGTAGACCGGCACCACGCCGCCCATGATGGCGGGGAACTGCAGCAGCCCGTTCTTCTCGAGGTCTTCCGGCATCATCGGCATGTCGGAAGCGCCGAAATCCACCGTCTTCGCGGTGATCTGCTTGATGCCGCCGCCGGAGCCGATCGACTGGTAGTTGAGTCCGACGCCGGTGGCCTTGCGGTAGGCGTCGGCCCATTTGGCGTAGATCGGATAGGGAAAGGTCGCGCCTGCGCCGGTAATGTCGACGGCATGGCTGGCGGGGGCGAACATCGCGCCCGCAACGGCAAGTGCTCGAAATGCATGTTTCAGGTTCATGACACACCTTCTGGTGAAGTGACGCGGGCGAGTGTATGAACCCGCTGTTACAGCACCATGACAGTCTCTGCCGGCCATTCCCATCAAGGAGTTAGTGGCGAGATCGCGGGAGTAAAATGCCTGCCCGAACGCCCGTAGCCACTCGGAGAGTCCCATGAATGCGCCCAAGCAAGCCGGCCTGCCGCCGCTGCCCCTGAAGGACCCGAAACTCTTTCGCGAGCAGTGCTACCTGGACGGCGCCTGGATCGGCGCCGATTCGAAGAAAACGTTCGCGGTCTCCAACCCGGCTACCGGCGAAACGCTCGGCAGCGTGCCGGACCTCGGCGCGGCGGAAACCAGGCGAGCCATCGAAGCGGCCGAACGGGCCCTGCCCGGCTGGCGCGCGAAGACCGCCAAGGAACGTTCCGCGGTCCTGCGCAAATGGAACGACCTGATCCTCGCGAGCATCGACGACCTCGCGCTGCTTCTCACCACCGAGCAGGGCAAGCCGCTGGCCGAGGCGAAGGGCGAGATCCAGATCGGCGCCGCCTACGTCGAATGGTTCGCCGAGGAAGCCAAGCGCATCTACGGCGACACCATTCCCACGCCCTGGGCCGACCGGCGCATCGTCGTCGTCAAGCAGCCGGTAGGCGTATGCGCGGCGATCACGCCGTGGAATTTCCCGCACTCGATGATCACGCGCAAAATCGCGCCCGCCCTCGCTGCCGGCTGCACCGTGGTGCTGAAGCCCGCGGAACAGACGCCCTACTCGGCGCTGGCGCTGGCGGAACTCGCCGAGCGCGCGGGTTTCCCCAAGGGCGTCATCAACATCCTCACTGGCGATGCGCCGGCGATCGGCGGCGAGCTGTGCGCGAATCCTACGGTGCGCAAGGTCTCGTTCACCGGGTCCACCGAGGTCGGGCGCCTCTTGATGAAGCAGTCCGCGCCGACGGTGAAGAAAATTTCCCTCGAACTCGGCGGCAATGCGCCGCTCATCGTATTCGACGACGCCGATCTCGACGCCGCGGTGGAAGGCGCGATGGCGTCCAAGTACCGCAACAGCGGCCAGACCTGCGTCTGCGCGAATCGAATCTTCGTGCACGACAAGGTCTACGATGCGTTCGCGGCCAAGCTGGTGGAGAAGGTAAAGGCGCTGCAGGTCTCGCCAGGCACCGAGGCCGGGGCGACGCAAGGCCCGCTGATCGACGGCAATGCGCTGGCCAAGGTCGAAGAGCACGTCGCCGACGCCACCGCGGGCGGCGCGAAGGTCCTCACCGGCGGCAGACGCCATGCGCGCGGCGGCACTTTCTACGAACCCACCGTGCTGTCGGAGGCGAAGCCGGCGATGAAGATTTTCCGCGAGGAGACTTTCGGGCCGGTGGCGCCGCTGTTCCGCTTCAAGACCGACGCCGAGGTGATCGAGCTCGCCAACCGCACCGAGTACGGCCTCGCGGCCTACTTCTTCAGCCGCGACATCGGCCGCGTCTGGCGGGTGGCCGAGGCGCTCGACTACGGCATGGTCGGCGTCAACTCGGGCCTCATCACCACCGAAGTCGCGCCCTTCGGCGGCGTCAAGCAATCCGGCCTGGGGCGCGAGGGCTCGAAGTACGGCTGCGAGGAATTCGTCGAGGTGAAGTACATCTGCATGGGCGGCGTGTGACGGCAACCGTCCGCGGCGAGGAGTTCAAGGACGATTTCCGCAAGGCGCTGCCCAGGGAACTGGTGCAGGACCTGTCGCGGATCTCTCCTTGGCGCTCGGCGTGGTCGGTACTGCAGGAGTTCCTCGCCGTCGGCGCGCTAGTCGCGGCCGCTTTGCACTGGTGGACGCCGTGGGTGGTGATTCCCTGCATGATCCTGATCGGCACGCGCCAGCATGCCCTGTTCGTGCTCGCCCACGAGGCGGCGCACTACCGCCTGTTCGAGGGGCGCGGGCCGAATGACTTCATCGGCCGCCTTTGCGCCACTTTGCAGGGCCTGTCGATGCGCACCTACCGCGTGATCCACCGGCTGCACCACAACAACCTCTACACCGAACTCGATCCGGACACCGCGCTGCACGGCGGTTACCCGCGCGGGAAAGCCTACCTGGCGAAGAAACTGCTCAAGGACCTCGGCGGCTTTACCGCCTGGAAGACCTACGCCTACTTTCTCGGCGGCGCGCCGGCGCTGAACACGCAGACCAACGTGGCGATCCGGCCGCTGGACGACACTTCATCGAAATTGCGGGACGAGGCGCGGCGCGACCGCAACGCGGTGATTCTTTTCCACCTGGGTTTCCTGGTGTTTTTCGCGTGGAGCGGCTTTCTCCTGCAATACCTGGTGCTCTGGATCCTGCCGCTGGTGACCGTGGTGCAGGCGATCCTGCGGCTGCGCGCCATCGCCGAACACGGCGCGACCACCGATTTTTCCTCGCCGCTCACCGCGGCGCGCACCAACCTGGTCCCGGCATGGCTCGGCTGGCTGGTCTTTCCGCACCACGTCAACTACCACATCGAGCACCACCTCTACGCTTCGGTGCCGCAGTACAACCTGCCCGCGCTGCACCGGGAATTGACGAGGCGGGGCCTGCTCGAATCCGCGGAAGTGATGTCGTTCCGCACCACGCTCGGCAGGATCTTCGCCGACCGGGCGGCTAGAGTTTCAGTCTCATCGGCAGCATCCCCGAGCGCTTGAACCCCGCGCGCTCGTAGAGCCGCTGCGCGTTGACGTTGTCTCCGTCGGTCAGCAGGATCAGTCTGAGCAGCCCATCGGCTTTCGCGCAGCCGATGGCGTAGGAGAGCAGCCGCGCGCCCACGCCCACGCCCCGGCTTTCGGGGCGCACCACGAAGTCTTCCAGCATGCCCGCGGGCCCGCCCTCGGCGGTGCTCACCGTCCGCAGGATGCTCACCGAGCCGAGCACGCGCCCGGCATCGCGAGCAACGTAGATGCTGCCGACCGCAGGGTTGCCGATGATCATCTGCAGGCCGCGCCGTTGCTTGGCCGCATCCGGCTCAAGCTCGTGCTCCTGGGTGAAAAGGATACCGAGCAGCTCCACCAGCTGCGGCAGATCGTCCGCGCGCGCAATATCGAAGGACGCCGTCATCGCAGGCAGGGCGCCAGCGGCAGCTTGGGCGGCGTTACGCGCGCGCCCGGCGACTCCGTCAGCGACTCGAGAAACGCGACCAGGTCGGCCGACTCCTGCGCACTCAGGCGCGGGCGCCCGGGATCGCCGGGATGGCTGCGCACGACCTCGGCCAGCGACGCGACGCTGCCGTTGTGCATGTAGGGCGCGGTGAGCGCGACGTTGCGCAGGCCGGGCACCCTGAATTCTCCGGAATTGCGCGGCTGCAGGGAAACCTGCTTCGTTTTGAGGGCGCTTTTCCCGACAGGATCGCCGTGCCTGGGTTCATCGTTATATGGGCCGAGCAGGTTGAAGGGGTTTGCCTGCAGCTTGCGGATGCCTCCCTCGCGTCCCGGATCCACGCCACCGCCGGCGATGGCGGCGGGCACGCCGGTGTCGTGGAATTCACCGTCGGAGAATGCCGGGCCGGCGTGGCAGGTGTTGCAATCGCCCTTGCCGGCGAAAATCCGCAAACCCCTCTGCGCGGCGGGCGGATAGAGCGACGCGGCGGCGCGGTCGCCTTTTTCGAGCGCATCGCGGAAATCGTCGAAGGGCGTGCGGCCGGTCACCAGCGTCTCCTGGAACGCGGCGAGCGCCTTGCCGACGCCGGCGAGCGCCGCCTGGTCGGAGGCGGGCGGAGGTTCGCCGAAGACTTTTTCGTAGCGGCAGGAGAGCTCGGGGTCGCCGCGCAGCAGCGCCGCCGCCTGCGCCTGGCTGCCGCCCATCTCGCGCGCTTCGAAGATCGGGCGCACGCTCTGCGCCCAGAGCGAATCGCCGGCGCCGTCCCAGCCGAACCAGCGGTTGTAGCGGACGTTGAAGATACTCGGCGTATTGCGATCCACTTCCGCCAGGCCGAAGGCGCGCGCCCGGGAATCCTGGAAACCGCGGTACGGCGCGTGGCAGGTCGCGCAAAGCACCTTGCCCGAGGGCGACAGGCGGGGCTCGAAAAACAGGCGCTCGCCGAATTCGATCGCCCGCGGATTGCCGGAGACCCGGTTGGAAGGATCGGGCGACCAGGACACCGGCCATGGGCCGTGCCGCAGGACGTCGCGCAGCTCGGCGTCGCTGAAATCCGCCGGCTGCGCCGCCAGGCTCCCCGCCGCCAGCGCCCCCGCGGCGATCAGCGCCCGGGCATGCCGCGAACTCAGTCCTTGGCCCCGCTGCGCTGGAGCAGCTGCACCATCTCGGCGCCGGCAGGGCCGCGCGCCATCGCGATCGACAGCGCGCTCTTGCCGCCCGGCGCGCGCAGGGACGGATCGGCGCCCTTGGCGAGCAGCATCGCCGCGATATCGGCATCGCCGTTGGCGGCCGCGATCATCAGCGGCGTGAGGCCGTCTTTCTGGGGCTTGTTCGGCGGCTTGCCGTCGTCCAGCAGTTCCTTGACCGCCGCGCGGTCGCGCATCACGACGGCGCTGACCAGATCGTTGTAGTGCGTGTAGGCATCGCGGATGCCGGCCGGGCGCCGGTAGCCGGGCTGCTCCGCCGGAGCGGCGGCAACCGGTGTCACGGCAGCGGGTTTTTCCTCCTCAGCCTTGGCTGCCGGCGCAGGCGCGGCCGCCTTGGCCACCGCCTGCTTGCCTGTCGCCTGCTTGGCCGTGGCGAGCTGTGCCGCCTCGCGTCCGAGCGCGCCGCCGCGGTTCACCAGGATCGGGCGAATCGCGTTCGTGAGCAGCTCGAAGCCCCATTGCCCGGTATCGGCATCCAGCAGCTTCAGGTAGCCGGACAGTTCCTCGTCGGCGGCATCGCCGTACATCACGTACTGGATGGTCCGCAGCTCGCCGCGCATCTGATTGCGCATTTTATTCAGCTGCGAGCCGACCGTCTGCCGCGCATCCCTGGACACTTTCTTGCCCCCTTTCTGCATGGCGTCGAGCGTCGCGTCGACCATGCTCCGCGCCATGGCGTTCGCCATGTCGGCAGCGACTTCCGAGGTATGCGTCACGTCGTCGATCGACTGGATCAGCTTCGCCCGCGCGGCCGGCGGCGGGGTCTTGCGGAAATTTTCCAGCGAATCCTTCATGGCCTCCGGCGCGATGCTGCGCGTCTCCTGCGAAACCATCTTGAGCGCAACCGGCTGGCGCAGCAGCTCGAGAAAACGCGCCATGCGTTCGGCGTCGAAATTGCCTGCCGCCTTCAGGTTCGCGGCGATCTCCGCGGCGATCTTGCCCGGTTCGAAGACGCGCTCGACGGCCTCGCTCACCGCCTTGGCATCGTCCGCGCCGGCTTCGCGCATCGTCTCGCGGCCGAAAGTCTGGAATTTCGCCGCCAGGCCGGAAGTTTCGATCACTTCGGCGACCAGCTGGTTGGGATCTTTCGGGATGGGCTTCGCCGCGGCAGGTTTCGCCGGCGCGGCAGTCGCCGCGGCCTGCTTCGACACGTCGGCCGCCGGTTTCGCCGGCTCCGGCGCGCTCTTGGCGGCGCCCGTAGCGGCCTTCGCCGCGGATTTGGCGGGAGCAGGAGCAGCCGCGCGCGGCGGCGGCGCACTATCCTGGAAATAGAAAAACCAGGCGCCCGCGCCGGCAAGAACGAGCACTGCGACACCCGCCATGATCTTGGTGCGATTGTTCAACTCGAAAGCCATGTGCAATTCTCCCTTGTCGCCGCTTCGATTCCAGGCCGATGATACCCGCGTGCGCGGCGATATGCGACTGCAGGCGAAGCGCCGCGCCGCCAGCTTGGGGTAGACTTTATCCATGGCACAGGAACATATTTCCGCGCTCAAGGACATGGCGCTCTGCCGCGGGCTTTCCCGCGCGGAACTCGAGGCCGTCGCCGCGATTGTCGAGATGAAGGAAATCGCCGCGGGCAGCGAGCTGTTCCGCGAGGACGAACCCGGCGACGGCCTGTATCTGGTGGCGGCCGGAGAAATTGAAGTGGTGAAGCGCAGCCCGGCCGGCGAACATTCGCTGGCGAAGCTGGGACCGGGCGGGATCCTGGGAGAGATGTCGCTCGTCACTTCGGATGTACGTTCCGCGACCGGCCGGGCGCTCGCCCAGACGACCGTGCTGCATCTGCCGGTGCGCAAATTCCGCGCCCTGCAGGAATCCGGGTCGACTGCCGCGCTCAGGATCACCGCCGCGATCGCCGAAGTGCTGGCGCGCCGGCTGGCGGCGACGAACCGCATGGTCCTGGAACTGACCGGGGGACTGCGGCCACCCGGGGGACGCTCGCCGCTCAAGACCCAGGATCTCAGGGAGATGCACCGGGCGATGCAGGTCTGGTCGTTCTAGAAAGTCACTTCCGCCGCTTGGCAGTAAGCTTCGATTCGTAGTCAACCCAGGCGTATTGCCGGCCGTCGCGGCGGCCGCTGCTCCCTGAACCCGCGCTGCCTTTGTGCAGCACCCGGTGGCAGGGAATGGCGAAGGCAAACCAGTTGTTCGAACAGGAACTGGCGACGGCACGAATCGCCCTGGGCGCGCCGATCGACTCCGCAATTTTCGTGTACGTGGAGGCCTGGCCGAGCGGGATCTTGCGCACCTCCTGCCAGACGCGCTGCTGGAACGGCGTGCCCCTCACGTCGAGCGGAAGATCCAGACGCCCGATGGGCGCCGCGATGAACGCGGTCACCCGCGCGACCATGAGCTTGCAGTCCTTCTCCCTGCGGGTGAGATTCGCCTTCGGGAATCTTGCACGCAAATCCCGGACGAGCCTGCCCGCATTCTCCCTGATGATGATCGATACGATGCCCTTCTCGCCAGCCGCGACCAGAACAGGCCCAAGCGCGGATTTACCCGTCCCAAAGACAATCTCCTCAGGACGCCTGTAGGAGAGAGGGCCGTCCCTGAACGTCCGGGCCGAAGTCAAACTGGAATGGGTCAGACGTTGAAGCGGAAGTGCATGACATCGCCGTCATGCACGACGTACTCCTTGCCCTCGACGCGCAGCTTGCCTGCTTCTTTGGCGCCCACTTCGCCCTTGCAGGCGATGTAATCCTCGTAAGTCGTGACTTCCGCACGGATGAAACCACGCTCGAAATCGGTGTGGATCACGCCCGCCGCCTGCGGCGCGGTGGCGCCGACCGGTACGGTCCAGGCGCGCGCCTCCTTCGGACCGGCGGTAAAGTAGGTTTGCAGCCCGAGCAGCTTGTAGCCGGCGCGAATCACGCGCGCGAGACCCGGCTCCGTCATCCCCATGTCGGCGAGGAAAATCGTCTTGTCCTCATCGGACATGTCGGCGATCTGGGATTCCATCGCCGCGCAAATCGCCACCACCGGGGCATTTTCGGTTTTCGCCCGCGCCTCGACGACAGCGAGCAGCGGATTGTCCTTGAAGCCGTTTTCAGCCACGTTGGCGACATACATCGTCGGCTTCATGGTGAGCAGGAACAGCGGCTTGAGGACGAACCGTTCTTCCTTCGACCAGCCGACCGAGCGTGCCGGCTTGCCCTGGTCCAGCGCGGCCTCCGCCTTTTCGAGCACGGCGACCAGCCGCTGCGCTTCCTTGTCGCCCCCGGTCTTCGCCAGCTTGGCGTTCTTCGACAGATGCTTTCCCACCGCGGAGAGATCGGCGAGCGCGAGCTCGGTGTTGATGACGTCGATATCGGAAATCGGATCGATCTTGTTCGCCACGTGGATCACGTTCGGATCCTCGAAGCAGCGCACCACGTGGACGATGGCGTCGGTCTCGCGGATAGTGGCGAGGAACTGGTTGCCGAGCCCCTCGCCCTTGGAAGCGCCGGCGACCAGGCCCGCGATATCGACGAACTCGACCGCGGCCGGGATGACTTTCTGCGATTTCTCGAGCGCCGCCAGTCCGCCCAGGCGCGCATCGGGCACCTCGACGATGCCGACGTTCGGCTCGATGGTGCAGAACGGGTAGTTCTCAGCCGCGATGCCGGATTTCGTCAACGCATTGAACAGCGTGGACTTGCCCACGTTCGGCAGTCCCACGATCCCGCACTTGACGCTCATTTCTTGCGGCCGGAGAACAGCGAACCGAACAGCCCCTTGGCAGGCTTGTCCGGCGCCGGTTCGGGCTTTGGCTTGGGTTCGGGCTTGATAACCGGTTTCGCTTCAACCTTTGTCTGCGGCTGCGGCTTGGGTTCCGCCTTCTTCACCGCGGGCTTTTCCTTTTCAACAAAGCTGTGCAGTTTCTGCATCGCCCCCTGCATGTCGCCCGCGAGGCACAGCGGCAGCACCTCGACGCCGCGCGTGACGGCGCCGTCGATGGCTTCCTTGTCCTCCACGGAGGGCCTGCCGAGGACGTACTCGGCGACCACGTTGCGGTCGCCAGGGTGGCCGATGCCCAGGCGCAGGCGCCAGTAATCGTGCGAACCGAGCCGGTGCGAGATGTCCCGCAGGCCGTTGTGGCCGGCGATGCCGCCGCCCTGCTTCATCTTCGCCACGCCAGGCGCGAAGTCGAGCTCGTCATGGACGACCAGGATTTCCGCCGGCGGGATTTTGAAAAAACCCGCCAGCATCTGCACCGCATGCCCGCTCGCGTTCATGAAACCCTGCGGCATCACCAGCCAGGCGCCGTTCGTTCCCATGCGGCCGACCAGCGCCTGGTACTTGCCGTCCTTGCGCAGCGCCGCCCCCGATTGCGCGGCGAAACGCTCCACCAGCCAGAAGCCGGCGTTGTGGCGGGTGCGTTCGTAGTCCTTGCCCGGATTTCCCAGGCCGACGATAAGGCGGATGGCGCCAGCCAAGGCTTACTTCTTCTCTTTCTTCTCGGCCGCTTTTTCGCCCGGCTTGCCGCCCTTGTCGGCGGCAGCCTTGTCGCCGGGCTTGGCCCCGGCCTTGTCGCCGCCGGCCGCGGCTTCGGCAGCCTTGTCGGGCGCCGCCTGCTCGGTGGTCGGCACGTCGGCCGCCGCAACTGTCTCGGTCGTCGTTTCCTCTTCGGTGATCAGCACCGGCTGGATGATGGTGGCCACCGCGGGATTCTCGCCCTTGTGCAGCACCGGCTCTACGCCCTTCGGCAGCTTCAGGTCCTTGACGTGGATCGAGTGGCCGATGGTGAGATGCCCCATGTCGACCTCGATGAAGCCGGGCAGATCGTCCGGCAGGCAGGTCACGTTGAGTTCGTTCATGACGTGGTTTGGGATGCCGCCCTGCTCCTTCACGCCCGGCGATTTCTCGGCGTTGAAGAAATGCAGCGGCACCTTCATGTGGATCTTCTTGTCCTTGGAGACGCGCTGGAAGTCGATGTGCTGCACATGCCCCTTCCAGGGGTGCATGTTGAACGCGCGCAGCAGCACGTCCTCGGCCGCGCCGTCGAGCTTGAGCGACAGGATCGAGGCATGGAACTTCTCATTCGTCAGGTGCTGGTAGAGCTCCTTGTGGTTGAGCTCGATGTTCACCGCCCCCGTGCTGCCGCCGTAGACGATGCCCGGGACGCTGCCCGAGCGGCGGAGACGGCGGCTCGCACCCGTCCCTTGCGCCTCGCGCTTGCGCGCATTGATTTCGATTTTCATCGCAGTACTCCTTCAGTTTCCGCCGTTTCCGCGACCAGACACCGGCGGGGTTGGAAAAACTTCCGTGCTTATTCTATGAACAGCGAACTCACCGAGTCCTCGGTGAATATCCTGAGTATGGTTTCCGCGAGCAGCCCCGCCACCGACAGGCTGCGGATCTTCTTGCAGGCGCGCGCGTCCTCGCGCAGCGGGATGGTGTCGGTGACCACCAGTTCGTCCATGTCGGATGCGGCGATGCGCTTGACCGCGTCGCCCGAGAGCACCGCGTGCGTGCAGTAGGCGACGACCTTCTTCGCGCCCTCGGCCTTGAGCACTTCGGCCGCCTTGCAGAGGGTCCCCGCGGTATCCACCATGTCGTCCATGATCACGCAGGTACGGTCCTTCACCTCGCCGATCACGTTCATGACTTCCGAGACGTTGGCGCGCGGGCGCCGCTTGTCGATGATCGCCAGGTCCGATTCGAGCCGCTTGGCGAGCGCGCGGGCGCGCACCACGCCGCCGACGTCGGGCGAGACCACGATCAGGTTGTCGTAGCCCTGCTTCCAGACGTCGCCCAGCAGCACCGGCGCCGCGTAGATGTTGTCCACCGGCATGTCGAAAAAACCCTGGATCTGGTCGGCGTGCAGGTCCATCGTCAGCACGCGCGAGACGCCGGCCGCGGTCAGCATGTTGGCCACCACCTTGGCGCTGATCGCCACGCGCGCCGAGCGCGGGCGGCGGTCCTGGCGCGCGTAGCCGAAATACGGGATGGCGGCGGAGACGCGGGCGGCCGAGGAACGCTTGAGCGCGTCCACCATCACCATCAACTCCATCAGGTTGTCGTTGGTCGGCTGGCAGGTGGACTGCAGCACGAACACGTCCTTGCCGCGCACGTTCTCCATCACCTCGACCATCACCTCGCCATCGGAAAACTTGCCGACCACGGCGCGCCCGAGCGAGATGTTTAGGTGCTTGACCACGTCCTGGGCGAGGCGCGGGTTCGCGTTGCCGGCGAACACCATCAGGCGGTCCATCGCGGCGTGCGGCGTAAGCGGGTTCATGAGCGGGTTTTCATAGTGGAAATGGCTGGGGCGCTAGGATTCGAACCTAGGAATGCCGGAATCAAAATCCGGTGCCTTAGACCAGCTTGGCGACGCCCCAAATTAATCTGCCCAGTCATGTAGTGGGTGCAACTCGAGTCCCTGCGCGACGAATCCCCGCATCGCCGGCGGCAACTGGCCGTGCAGGGCTACCGCATCCTCCCGCCGGGAAAATTCGGCGAACACGCAAGCCCCCGAACCCGTCATGCGCGGAGAAAAGGAAGCCCGTGGGCTGCGCTGCTTCAGCCACGCCAGATGCTCCGCGACCTCGGGATATCGGCGCAGCGCGATCGGCTCGAGATCATTGCGGCCCTGCCCCGACAAAAAGGGCGCCATTGTGAGCGGTTTCGTATCCCGTGTCAACGCAGCGTCGGAGAAGATTTCCTTCGTGGAAACCGATACTTGAGGCGTCAAAACGAGGTACCAGGCAGGCCCCAAATCCAGCCCCCGGAGGCGCTCGCCGACCCCCTCGCCAAGGGCGCTGCGGCCGTACAAAAATACCGGCACGTCGGCGCCCAGGCGCAAGCCCATTTCCATGAGCTTCGCCCTTCGCAAATTCAAATCCCAGAGCCGGTTCAGCGCCAGCAGCACCGTCGCCGCATCCGAAGAACCGCCGCCCAGCCCGCCGCCGACCGGCAGCGTCTTTTCGAGCGCGATGTCGCATCCCAAGGGAGATCGGGCTTCGTCCCTCAGGATTCTCGCCGCTTTCACGCACAGGTTTGCGTCGCCGAAAGCGCCCGAAAACCGGATCTCGCCGTCGTCCCGGGCGGCGATCCCGACGCGGTCGCAACGGTCGATCAGCCGGAACACGGTCTGCAGCTCGTGCATGCCCGCATTTGGCCCATCCAGGCGGCGGCCCAGCACGTGCAGGAACAGGTTCAGCTTCCCCGGCGCCGCAAACCACTGCAGGGACGAATTCATTTCCAGCTCGAAATCGCCAGCCTCAGCTGCACGCCGGGATAGGCCAGGTTGAGGCGCGAGGGCAGCTTTCCGGCGTACTCCAGGTACTCGACCTTCCAGCCGAACTGTTCGATCTCCGCGAGGCGCCCCTCCGCATCCTCGCGCGTGACCGCGGGGCCCGGCGCCGCGCGGGCGCGCACCCAGTCCGCGAGGCCGCCGAGCGGCAGCCGGAAACCCAGCGCCTGCTCGGTGAGGGATTCGGCGTCGGCGGCGCGAAACTCGCGCCCATCCTGCATCGTCAGGGTTATTTCCTCGCCCGTGCGCGCGAGGCGCGCGATCCCCTGGCCAAGCGGCGTGGTCAGCAGCAACTCGTCGCCGGTCGCGCTGTGGCGCCAGGCGACGTTGCCGCTGGCCGCTTCGTCGCGGTACTTCATCGCGATGCGCCCGCTCAGCTCGAATTCCAGGTCTTTCGCCGGCAGAAGGAAATCCGGCGTGGCGCACGCCGCGAGCAGCATCGTTGCCGCGGCGGCGCAGAGGCTTCTCACCGCGATCCTAGGGGGAGAAACGCTTCAACGTCTTCTGCAGCGTGTCGCTCTCGGGGCTGGCTTTCTGGGCCTCCTGCCAGATGCGGCGCGCTTCGTCGCGCTGGCCGAGTTCCCAAAGCACCTCTCCCAGATGCGCGCCGATCTCGCCGTCCGGACGGCCGTCCCAGGCGCGCCGCAGCTGCAAGGCGGCGTTTTTCAAGTCGCCCATGCGGTACAGCACCCAGCCCAGCGAATCGACGATGAAGAAGTCCCCGGGCGAGATCTCGAGGGCCTTCTCGATCAGCTGCTTCGCCTCGGGGAGCCGCACGTTGCGGTCGGCAAACGAATAGCCGAGCGCGTTGTAGGCGTGCGCGTAATCGGGCTTGACCTGGATCAGCCGCTTCAGGCTCGACTCGAGCACGTCGAAGCGGTCGAGTTTTTCCGCGGTAAGCGCGAGGTCATACAGCAGGTCCGGCTGGTCGGGGGTCTTCTTGAGCGCCTCGCCGAGCAGGTCGAAGGCCTCGCGGTGCTGGTTCGCCTCGCGCAGCAGCTGCGACTCCGCCACCAGCAGCTGCACTCGCTGGAGCTCGTTCGTCGCGGCGACGCCGTGCAGGTAGGCGCGCGCCTCGTCCAGCTTGCCCTGCTTGGCGATCGCGTTGGCGATGCGCATGCGCGCGGGCAGCGCGTTCTCGCCGCGCTGGATGGTCTTGTACCATTCGATCGCGCGCGCCCAGTCCTTCTGCTCCTCGGCGATCTGCCCGAGCGTGTAGTGCACGGCGTTGGCGTCCCGGTAGCCCAGATCGAGCAGCCGCTTCATGTTTGCCTCGGCGACCCCGTATTCCTTGGCCTGGAAGGCAAGCAGGCCGACGGCGTAGACCGCGTCGGCGTCGTTCGGGAAACGCTTCAGGATCGACTCGAATTCGGCGCGTGCATCCGCATAGCGCTTGTCGAGGACCAGCAGGCGGGCATAGTTGAGCCGCACGTCGCGCGCGTCCGGATATTTCTCGAGGTAATCGGCAAGCCGCTTCGCCGCCTCGCCGGGGGAACTGCGCTGCAGCAGCTGCGCCTCGTACAACGCGGCGATTCCCAGGTCGGGGCGCAGCGCCGACGCGCGCCGCACTTCGGCGAGCGCGAGCGCCTCGTCGTTGGCCGCCGCCGCCGCCTGCGCAATCGCGAAATGCGACTGCGCGAGGTTCGGGTAGGGCTCGGCGAGCTTGCGCACCACGCGCAGATTGCCCGCCGTATCCGGATTGGCCGCGAGCACCCGCCCGAGCTGCAGGAAGCCGTTTGCCGCGGCATTGCCGTCGGTCGCGAGCAGCTTGGCGAGGTAGGGCTCGGCCTCGTCCACGCGCTTGGCGCCGATCAGCAGCACGGTGACGGTCTGCAGCGCCTGCGCGGAATCGGGGTCGACGTCATGCCAGATGCGCGCCGCTTCCAGCGCCACGTCCGGCATGCGGGCGAAATTCGCCACTTCGACGGCCCGGCGGGCGACGCGCGGGTCGCGCGTGCGCTTGGCGAGATCGAGATAGGTCTGCGCCGCGAGCGTCGGGTTGCCGCGCTGCGCGGCGATCTCGCCGAACAGGAATTCGAACAGCGTCTCGCCGGTCAGCTCCTGCAGCGGCAGGTTCGCCGCGGGCTTGCCGGACGCAGGCACCGGGGCCTCGGCGACCGGCGTTTCGTCTTCCTCGTCGTCGGACTGCTGCTGGGCATGGGCGCTGCTGGCGAGGAGAGCCGTGGCTGCAAGCGTTGCGGCCAACGCAACCAGCCGGCGTGAGAGTGCGCACATGGGCCGGCCAGTGTAGGTATATTTAATGCTCCGCACAAGGCGGTTTCTCTGCATGCCAGAACTCCCTGAAGTTGAAGTTACCCGCAAGGGAATCGCACCGCATCTCGTCGGCAAAAGCATCGCCGCGGTGGCCGTTCGCGAACCCCGCCTGCGCTGGCGAATTCCCGAGGCTGTCCGCTCGCTCGCCGGGCGCGTCGTACGCTCCGTCAAAAGACGCGGCAAGTACCTGCTTCTGGACTGCGGCGACGGCCACCTGATCCTGCACTTGGGCATGTCAGGAAGCCTGCGGCTGGTCGCGCCGGGAACCATTCCCGGGAAACACGACCATTTTGACCTTGCCATCGGCAATAAGGTTCTGCGGCTGCGCGATCCGCGGCGCTTTGGCGCCGTACTGTGGACTACGGAGCCGCCCGAGGCGCATCCGCTCATCCGCCATCTGGGCGTCGAGCCGCTGTCTTCCGCGTTCAACGCGCACAGGCTGCACGCGTTGACCCGCGCGAGCGCCGTCCAGATCAAGCCGTTCCTGATGGACGGCCAGCGCGTCGTCGGCGTCGGCAACATCTACGCTTCCGAGAGCCTGTTCCTTGCCGGCATCCATCCGCGCACGCGCGCGGGGCGGCTTTCGCCGGCACGCGGCAAGCGGCTCGTGACGGCCATCAAGGGGACGCTGCGCACCGCGATCCGGGCCGGCGGATCTTCGCTCAGGGATTTCGTCGGCAGCGACGGCGCGCAGGGTTATTTCCAGCGGCGCGCCTGGGTCTACGACCGGGCAGGCGAGAAATGCAGGCGCTGCGGCAGCGCGATCCGCCGGATCGTCCAGGGACAGCGGGCGACCTATTTCTGCCCCGTTTGCCAGCGCTGAGCGCCTAGCCGCCCAGGGATTTCACCTTCGCGGCGAGCCGCGCGCGCACCGTCGGATCGACGAATTTCGACACGTCGCCGCCAAGCGTGGCGATTTCGCGCACCAGCGTCGCCGAGATGAACATGTGCTGCTCGCCGGGCGTGAGGAATACGGTTTCGAATTCCGGGTTGAGGGCGCGGTTCATGCCGGCGAGCTGGAACTCGTATTCGAAATCCGAAACCGCGCGCAGGCCGCGCAGCACGACGCGCGCGTCCTGCTGGCGCACGAACTCGGTCAGCAGGCCGGTGAAACCGACCACGCTCAGGTTCTTCACGTCGCCGAGGACTTCCTTCGCCATGTCGATGCGTTCCTGCAGGGTGAAGAAGGTGCGCTTGGCGCGGCTGTCGGCGATACCGAGAACGAGATGGTCGAACAGCTTGCTCGCGCGCCGGACCAGATCCTCGTGGCCGCGCGTGAGCGGATCGAACGTTCCCGGGTACACCGCTTTGATCATGGCTGCCCCTCATTGGCGTTCCACTGCAACAGTTGATAGCTGACCTGCCCGGCCTTGCCGCGCCTCAACTCGATCCACGGCGAAGCCGGCTCTACCGGCGCATCCGACTCGACGTACGCGCGGGCGCCCGGTTGAAGATGCGGCGGCAGGCCCCCGAGTATCGCCGGCAAGGCATTCTGCCTGAACGGCGGATCGAGGAAAACCACGTCGAAAAGCCCGCGCGCACGGGCGAGATATCCCGCCGCGTCGCCGCCCACGATCTCGACCCGGGAGGCGCCGAGCGCAACCCTGCTGCGCTCGAGTTCAGCGACCGTTGCGCGGTCCTTTTCCACCATCACCACCCGCGCGGCGCCGCGCGAAGCGGCCTCGAAGCCGAGCGCGCCGCTGCCGGCGAACAGATCAAGGCAGGCGAGCCCCGTGAGATCCTGGCCCAGCCAGTTGAACAGCGTTTCCCTCACCCGGTCGGGCGTCGGCCGCAACCCGGGCCGCGACGCAACGCGGATCTGCCGGCTCCGATACTTGCCGCCGATGACGCGCAGAGTCCTTTTGCTAGAATTCACGCATCCATGTTAGCAGCGACTTCCTGGGCGGCGCGCCTCAAGGCGGGACTGGCACGCACCCGCGAAGTCCTCAACGCCGACCTCGGCACGCTGCTCAGCCGCCGCAAGATTGACGAGGCGCTGTTCGACGAACTCGAAGCGGCACTGCTCGCCGCGGATTGCGGGGTCGAGGCAACGCAGGACCTGATCGAGGATCTCCGCGGCCGCGCAAGGAAGGAACAGCTCGAGGACGGCGTCGCGCTGAAGACCGCGCTGAAAGCCGCGCTGCTGGAGCGCCTCGCTCCGCTCGAACGCAATCTCGATCCCGGCGCCCACAAGCCCTGCGTCATCGTGGTCGCGGGCGTCAACGGCGGCGGCAAGACCACCTCCATCGGCAAGCTCGCCAAATGGCTGCAGGGCCGCGGCGGCAAAGTCATGCTGGCGGCCGGCGATACTTTCCGCGCCGCGGCGCGGGAACAGCTCGCCACCTGGGGCGAGCGCAACGGCGTGCCGGTGATCGGGCAGCAGGGCGGCGATCCGGGAGCCGTGGTGTTCGATGCCATCGGCGCCGCCAGGGCCCGCGGCATGGACGTGCTGATCGCCGATACCGCGGGCCGGCTGCCGACGCAGCTGCACCTGATGGAGGAAATCAGGAAGGTAAAGCGCGTGATCGCCAAGGCGATGCCGGGCGCGCCGCACGAGACGCTGCTGGTGCTGGATGCGGGCACCGGGCAAAACGCGATCGCGCAGGTAAAGGCCTTCGACGATGCGCTCGGGCTTACCGGCCTCATCCTCACGAAACTCGACGGCAGCGCGAAGGGGGGCGTGATCCTCGCGATGGCGAAAGTCCGGCCGATTCCGCTGCTGTTCATCGGCATCGGCGAAGGGATCGACGATTTGCGGCCCTTCGTCGCCGGCGATTTCGTGGAGGCGCTGATTGATTAGCTTCTCCGGCGTCGTCAAACGCTACCCCGGCGGCCAGGAGGCGCTGAAAGGCGTCTCGTTCGCCATCGAGCAGGGCGAATTCGCCTTCATCGCCGGGCATTCGGGCGCCGGCAAATCCACGCTGCTCAAGCTGATCCCGGCGATCGAGCGGCCGAGCGGCGGCGCGATCCTGGTGAACGGCCAGAACGTCGGCGCCCTCAAGCGCGCCGCGCTGCCTTACCTGCGCCGCAACCTGGGCCTCGTGTTCCAGGACCAGAAGCTGCTCTACGACCGCAGCGTTTACGACAACGTGATGCTGCCTCTGGCCTTCGGCGAACTCGGCACGCGGGAGGCGGCGCGCCGCGCCCGCGCGGCGCTCGAAAAGGTGGGCCTGCTTGCGCGCGAAAAAGCAAACCCGATCCAGCTCTCCGGCGGCGAACAGCAGCGGCTCGCCATCGCGCGCGCGGTCGTCAACCGGCCTTCGATCCTGATCGCGGACGAACCGACCGCCAATCTCGACGCCGATTCGGCCGCGGCGATCCTCGAAATTTTCGCCGCCTTCAACCAGGTCGGCGTCACCGTGCTCGTGGCCACGCACGACGAAGCGCTCATCGGGCGCTTCGCCAGGCGCGTGCTGCGGCTGGCCAAAGGGGGCCTGGTCGAATGAGGAGGTCCGCGTGAAAAGCTGGCTGCGACAGCACCGGCAGGCGATCGCCGCGGCGTTCGGCAAGCTGGCCGCGCAGAAGTCGGCCGCCGCGCTCAATGCGCTGGTGATCGGCATCGCGCTCTCTCTGCCCGCGGGCGGCTATGCGCTGCTTGCCAGCCTGCGCGCGGTGGCGCAGGGGGCTTCGCTCGATCCGCAGCTGTCGGTGTTCATGCGCGCCGACGCCAAGCGCGCCGACGCGGACGCCGTGGGTGCCAAGCTGAAAAACGACGCACGCATACGGGATATTCGCTTCATACCGCGCGAACAGGCCCTGAAGGAGTTGCAGGCGGCCGAGGGCCTCGCCGAAGTGGTCGCTGCGCTCAACCGCAATCCGCTGCCGGATGCGTTTGTCGTGCGGCCGAAGGCCACGGATGCGGAAACCCTGGATGCGCTGGCGCGGGAGCTGCGCGCTGTCCCGGCCGTGGCACACGTGCAGGTGGACTCCGCGTGGGCGCGGCGCCTGGGCGCGCTTGCGGGAACCGCTCGCCTCGCCATCGCGCTGCTCGCGGCGCTGCTCGCCTTCGGCCTGGTGGCGATCACCTTCAACACCATCCGGCTGCAGATCCTCACCCAGCGCGCCGAGATCGAGATCTCCAAGCTGATCGGCGCCACCGACGCCTTCATCCGCCGTCCCTTTTACTACCTCGGCGCCCTGCAGGGTCTCGCCGGCGGGCTGCTGGCGCTTGCCATCCTCTGGGGCAGCCTGGCGGCGCTCAACATCGGCGTATCCGAACTGGCCGCGAGCTACGGCTCGGGCTTCCGGCTCGCCTTCCTCGAACCGGGAGACGCCCTCGCGGTGGCGTTCTTCTCGGCCGCCCTGGGATGGTTCGGGGCCTATCTATCAGTAAGCAAATACTTACTTGAAATAGAGCCCAGGTAAGCCTTCTTAACCCTAGCGTTGGCAACGGAACCGGAAGCCGGATTGGCACTCTAACAAGCGGAGTGCTAAACTTCTCCGCCTAAGGAGGTATGGTCATGCAAGTCGCGATGTCCCTGCCGATGACGCTTCCGACGCCGGTTTCCGCCGGAAGCATCGAGTCCTACATGCAGGCAGTCAACCGCATGCCGATGCTCACCGCCGAAAGCGAGCGGGAGCTTGCCGTCCGCCTGCGCGAACACGGCGATCTTGATGCCGCGGGCCAGCTGGTGCTGTCGCACCTGCGTCTGGTCGTCTCGATCGCGCGCGGCTACCTCGGCTACGGCCTGCCGCACGCCGACCTGATCCAGGAGGGCAACATCGGCCTGATGAAGGCGGTCAAGCGCTTCGACCCTGCGCGCAACGTTCGCCTCGTCTCGTTCGCGATCCACTGGATCAAGGCCGAGATCCACGAGTACATCCTGCGCAACTGGCGGCTGGTGAAAGTGGCCACCACCAAGGCGCAACGAAAACTGTTCTTTAATCTGCGCTCGATGAAGCGGGGCCCGGCCCCGCTCACCAGCGAGGAGGTCGGCCGCTTCGCCGCCGAGCTGAACGTGAAGCCGGAGGAAGTCTCCGAGATGGAGATGCGCCTGTCGGGCCGCGACGTCGCCTTCGAAGCCGACGAGAGCGACGAAGAAGCGGCCTACGCCCCGGTGCACTATCTCGCCGCCGACCCGGAAGCCGAGCCTTCGCGCGTGCTGGAGGCGGAACAGAACGGGAAGGCCGAGTCGGCGGGGCTGCACAACGCGCTCGCCGCGCTCGATCCCCGCAGCCGCCGCATCGTCGAGGCGCGCTGGCTGCAGGAAAAGGACGGCGCCACGCTGCACGATCTCGCGGCCGAATTCAGGATTTCGGCCGAGCGCGTCCGCCAGCTCGAGGCGAAGGCGATGGAGAAGATGAAGAAAGTGATGTCAGCGCAAAGCGCGGCGCAACGCCCGCCGCAGGCTCTTTTAGCCGGATTGCCCGAGAAGCGTACGAAGATCGCCGCCTAGATCGTCGGCGATCCGGTCCTGCCGCACGAACAGGCGCAGCCGGCCCTGCGGGTCGAAAACATAGCTCTGGGCGCTATGGTCGATCGTGTACGCGCCCGGCGCTGAACCGGGGCGCTTTTCAAAAAAAATCCTGAACTCCTTTGCCGCGCGCTGCGTCGCGGCGAGGTCGCCGTACAAACCGAGGAAGTGCGGATCGAATGCCGGCACGTACTGGCCGAGTACCGCGGGCGTATCCCGCTCGGGGTCCAGGGTGACGAACAGCACCTGCACGCGTTCGGCGTCCTTGCCCAGTTTCTTCATCACGCCCGCCATGTCGGCGAGCGTGGTCGGGCAGACGTCCGGGCAATGGGTATAGCCGAAGAAAAGCACGACCAACCGGCCGCGGAAATCGGCCAGGGTGCGCGGCTTGCCATTGTGGTCGGTGAGAGCGAGCTCCTTGCCGAAGTCGGCGCCGGTAATGTCGGTGCTGCGGAACTTCGGGGCTTGCGGGCCGCACGCGGCGGCGCCGAGCACTGCGAGCAGCAGGAGGCCCAGAAGGAAGACCGGGGCTCTCCCCCGTCTAAAGCGCCAGATAGTGGTCAACGAGCAGCGCCGCGAACAACGCGGCGAGGTACATGATCGAGTAGCGGAAGCAGCTGCGCGCAAGCCGGTCGCTGTAGGCGACGTAGATGCGCACCGCGTAGACGATGTAGACCAGGCCGAGCGCGACCGCCGCCGCGAGGTAGAGCCAGCCGCTCATGCGGACCACATACGGCAGCAGCGAGACGCCGAAAAGAATCAGCGTGTACAGCAGCACCTGCAGCCGCGTATACCGGCTGCCGTGCGTGACCGGCAGCATCGGCACGCCTGCCTTGGCGTAGTCCTCGGTGCGGTAGAGCGCGAGCGCCCAGAAATGCGGCGGCGTCCAGGCGAAAATGATCAGGAAGAGGAGCATGGCTTCGGTGGTTACGTCGCCGGTCACCGCGGCCCAGCCCAGCACCGGCGGCATGGCGCCCGAGGCGCCGCCGATGACGATGTTCTGCGGCGTCAGCGGCTTCAGGATCAGCGTATAGACGACGGCATAGCCGACGAAGGTCGCCAGCGTCAGCCACATTGTTAGCGTATTCACGTAGTGCACCAGGACCCAGAGGCCGAAGCCGCCGACCGCGCCGGCGAACACAACGGTCTGCATCGGCGTCAGTTCGCCGCGCGGCAGCGGCCGCCAGCTGGTGCGCTGCATGCGCGCGTCGATCTTCTGCTCGACCAGGCAGTTAACCGCCGCCGCCGCGCCGGCCACCAGCGCGATGCCGAGGGTCGCCGCCAGCAGGATCCGCAGCGGCACCATCCCGGGGGTCGCGAGCAGCATGCCGATCACCGCAGTGAACACGATCAGCGATACCACGCGCGGCTTGGTGAGCGCGAGAAAGGCGCGGACGCGGCGGGCGAGCGTCCTGGCGGAAAAGTCGGAGAGAAATTCGGCAGGCAAGGCAAAAAATTTTAGCATGCACCGATCCCCTCAGCCGAAGCTGGAGGCCCGCAACAAACGCTGCAGGTCCTTGATCACGAGCGCCGGATCGGGATCGCGCGGAAAGCGCATCATCAGGTTGCCCAGCGGATCGACGAGATAAATGTGATCCGCCACCGATCGCTCGGCGGGAAATCCGGAAGCGGCGGCGCCCGCCGGCGCGATCACCGCGCCCTCGAGCGCGGCCAGCAATTCGGCGCGCGGCGGCACCGCATCCGTGACCAGCCAGAGCCGCTCGATGCGCTCCATCTCCTTGCCCTGCGCGCGCCGCACCTGGCGCATGAAATAGTGCTTGCGCTCGCAGGCGGCGCCGCAGGCGCCGCCGTCGAATTGCACCAACACCCATTTGCCTTTCAGCGCCGCAAGCGGGGGCAGCGCGGCCGGCCGCGGCGGGAGCAGCGTGCCGTAATTCCCGGCCACGCCGGGCACGAGTTCGAAGCGCCAGGCGATCCAGCTGGCCGCGACCGGCAGGAGGAAAAAGGCGCCCAGCAGCGCGAGCTTCACGCGCCCGCGCCTGACCGCGCGGTTAGGCCCCGGGTTTTGCACGTTTGATATTCAGGGCAAAAAGTAAAATGACGGCGAGCGCGGCCAGCGAATACCACTGCAGCGCATAGCTCTCGTTCCTTTCGATGCCGGCATCGGGACGAGGCCAGTCGCGCACCAGCCCGTCGTCGAGCGCCGAATGCTGCTCGAGGATCCACGGCTCGAGCGCGAGTCCCGACCAGGCGGCGACCTGCGCCGGCGTCGCGTTCTGCCAGATGCGGCCTTCAGCCGCGGAGCCCGTGGGCTCGTAGGCGCGCGGCAAGTGGTCCAGGCGCAGTCCTTCGATCGCGACTTCCATTGCGGGCGTGCGGACTTCGGGAATCTGCGCGCGCGATGCGCCCAACGCAATCCAGCCGCGATTCACCAGCACGTACCTGCCGTCGGCAAGACGCAGCGGCTGCACCACCTGGTACCCGGGGCGCCCGTGGCTGGTCTTGTTGTCGAGCAGAACCGTATAGCGCGGCTGGAATTCGCCCCGCAGGGTGGTCGTCTTGACGGCCGCGGCCAGCGCGCGCTTCTCGTCGGCCCGGCCCGACTGCCAGTTGCCCAGTGCGATGCCAGCCGCGCAGCCCAACACCGCAAGCAGCACGCCCCACCAGGGAGGGCGGAAGGAATACGGAAACCGGGAACGGGTGCCCTCTGAGCCGGGCTTCATGAGTCGCGTTAAACTGCCCGGTGAGATGCGTTACGTGGTGATCGCGGTACTGCTGCTGATCGTGGCGAGCATGGGCTCGGCGGTATTTTTCATGATGCACGACCGCAGCAACTCCAAGCGCATGGTGAAAGCGCTCGCAATCCGGGTCGGATTGTCGGTGGCGCTGTTCCTCTTCCTGATGGGGGGGTATTACTTTGGACTTTTCCCCGGCCGCCTATAACCAGTAGACGAAGATAAACAGGCCGAGCCAGACCACGTCGACGAAGTGCCAGTACCAGGCCACGCCCTCGAACGCGAAGTGGTGGTCGGGCTTGAAGTGGCCGGACAGGCAGCGGAACCAGATCACCGTCAGCATGATCGCGCCGCAGGTCACGTGGAAGCCGTGGAAGCCGGTCAGCATGAAGAAGGTCGATCCGTAGGCGCCCGTCGAGAGCTTCAGGTTCAGCGCGGAGTAGGCGTGCGAGTATTCGAACGCCTGCAGGCAGAGGAACGTCGCGCCCAGCGCGATGGTGAAAAACAGGAACCAGTTGAGCAGCGCGCGCTTTCCTTCCTTGAGCGCCCAGTGCGCGATGGTCACGGTGACGCCGGAGGAAAGCAGCAGCGCCGTGTTGATCGCCGGGATGCCCCAGGCCTCCATCGGCGTGAATTTCTCCTCGAAGCCCGGGCCGGCCGACGGCCAGTGGCTGGTGAAACTCGGCCAGAGATAGGTATTGCTGTCGAGGCTCGCGAGGTCGGGGACCGACATGACGCGCGCCCAGAACAGCGCGCCGAAAAAACCGGCAAAGAACATCACTTCCGAAAATATGAACCAGCTCATGCCCCAGCGGAACGACAGGTCTTCCCAGCCGCCGTACTTGCCGCCCTCGGACTCGCGGATCACGTCGCCGAACCAGCGGAACATCATGTACAGCAGGAGCATGAAGCCGCCGGCGATCGCCACCCAGCCGGCGCTGGACACGTTCATGACGAACACCGCGCCGAGCACCATGCAGAACAGCGCCGTGGAGCCCATGATCGGCCAGGGCATCGGCTGCGGTACCGAGTAATGCGCCTGCCGCGTCGAGGGGGTGGATATGCCTTGTGCCATCTTGGTCTCCCTGGGCCTAGCTCAACACGATCCGTACGATCGTAAGCAACGTGAATATGAACAGCAGCGCGAAAATCACCGCCGCGATGACGAGATGCAGCGGCCGGATCGACGCTCTTTCGTGGTCGGACTTGCGGCGTACGCCGATGGCGCCGGCAAACACCGTTTTCACGGTGTCGAAAAACGACGTCCTGGGGATGTCGTCCTTCGCACGCGACGCTTTTCGCACGGCGATCTCCACTAGCTCTTGCTCCCGGCGGCGCCCGGTACTTCGAAGAAAGTGTACGAGAGCGTAATGGTGTTGATCTCGGCGGGCAGCGATGCGTCGACGACGAAGGTCACCGGCATCCTGCGCGTCTCGCCCGCGGCCAGCGTCTGCTGTGAAAAGCAGAAGCACTCGAGCTTGCGGAAGTATTGGCCTGCCCTCTGGGGCCCGAAACTCGCGATCGCCTGGCCGGTAACCGCCGTCTGGCGCGAATTGGATACCTCGTACTCGACGTGGGTGAGCTGTCCAGGGTGCACCTGCATGTATCCCACGACCGGGCGGAATCGCCAGGGCAGATCGCGCACGTTGGAATCGAATTCGACCGTCACCGTGCGCGCCGCGTCGACCTGCGTATTGCTGGGCGCCGCGTCGCGCTGGACCAGCGAGTTGATGCCGATCGCTTCGCAGAACGCCCGGTAGAACGGCACCATCGCGTAGCCGAAACCGAACATGCCGACCGCGACGATCGACAGCCGCGTGAACATGCGCCGGTTTTCGCGCGCGCGCTGGTCGACGGCGAGTTCATTTGCCATTCAGAAACCAGTATTTCGCGATGATGAGGCAAAACGTCGTGAGTGCGACCAGGGCGAGCAGCAGCGCTGTTTTGACATTGCGGCTCATGCACCCTATTTCAGCACCGGCGGCGTCTCGAAGGTGTGGTACGGCGCCGGCGTCGGCAGGTGCGTCCACTCGAGCGAATCGGCGCCATCCCAGGGCAGCTGGGGGGCCTTCTCGCCGCTGCGGATCGCCTTCAGGATGATGTAGAAGAAAAATAGCTGCGTCAGGCCGAAGCCGAAGGCGCCGATCGAGCTGATCTTGTTCCAGGTCTCGAATATCAGCGGGTAATCCGGGATGCGCCGCGGCATGCCGGCGAGGCCGAGGAAGTGCTGCACGAAGAAGATCATGTTGAAGAAAATCATCGTCAGCCAGAAATGGATCCGCCCCAGCTTCTCGTCGTACATCTTGCCGGTCCACTTCGGCAACCAGAAGTAGACGCCGGCGAACGCCGCGAACAGCGCTCCCGCCACCATCACGTAGTGGAAATGCGCCACCACGTAGTAGGTGTCCTGCAGCTGGATGTCGATCGGCACCAGCGACAGCACGAGGCCCGTGAAGCCGCCCAGCGTGAACAGGAACAGGAAGCCGATGGCGAACAGCATCGGCGTCTCGAAGGAAAGCGAGCCTTTCCACATGGTCGCGACCCAGTTGAATACCTTGACGCCGGTGGGCACCGCGATCAGGGTGGTCGCGTACATGAAGAACAGTTGCCCCTGCACCGGCATGCCGACCGTGTACATGTGGTGCGCCCAGACGATGAACGAGAGGATCGCGATCGCCGAGGTCGCGTAGACCATCGAGGCGTAGCCGAACAGCGGCTTCCTGGAGAACGCCGGGATCACCTGCGAGATCACCCCGAAGGCCGGCAGCGCGATGATGTAGACCTCGGGGTGGCCGAAGAACCAGAAGATGTGCTGGTACAGCACCGGGTCACCGCCGCCCGCGGCGTTGAAGAATGACGTGCCGAAATGCCGGTCGGTGAGCGACATCGTCACCGCGCCCGCGAGCACCGGCATCGCCGCCACCAGCAGGTAGGCGGTGATCAGCCAGGTCCAGACGAACAGCGGCATGCGCATCAGCGTCATCCCGGGCGCGCGCATGTTGAGGATGGTGGTGATGATGTTGATCGAGCCGAGGATCGAGCTCATGCCGAGCAGGTGCACGGCGAAGATCGTCATATCCATGCCGACGCCCATCTGCACCGTCAGCGGGGCGTACATGGTCCAGCCGACGCCAGGCGCGCCGCCAGGCACGAAGAACGAGCCAACGAGCAGCGAGGCGGCGAACGGCAGCAGCCAGAACGACCAGTTGTTCAGGCGCGCGAACGCCATGTCCGGCGCGCCGATCATCATCGGGATCTGCCAGTTCGCGAAGCCGACGAAGGCCGGCATGATGGCGCCGAACACCATGATCAGGCCGTGCATGGTGGTGAACTGGTTGAACAGGTCCGGATTGAAGAACTGGATGCCGGGCTGGAACAGCTCCAGGCGGATCGCCATGGCCATGCCGCCGCCCACCATGAACATGGTGAAGCTGAACCACAGGTACAGCGTGCCGATGTCCTTGTGGTTGGTGGTGGTGATCCAACGCATGATGCCGCTGTAGCCGCCGCCATGATCGTCATGCCCATGGTGGTCGTGCCCGCCGTGTCCTCCTGCGGCGTGGCCGTGGGTGTCTACGACTGCGCTCATCTGTATTCTCCCGAGTCCTTGCTCTTACTTCCTGAGCGCCTTGACTTCGGCGGGCTGGATCGCCTCGCCGGTCTTGTTGCTCCAGTTGTTGCGCGTATAGGTAATCACCGCCGCCAGCTCGACGTCGTTCAGCTGGCCGCCGAACGCCACCATCGCGGTCTTCGGCCGGCCGAACAGCTCGGTCCTGATCTGTTCCTCCTTCGGCCCGAGCACCGTCTTCGAGCCGTCCAGCGGCGGGAACGCGGGCGGGGTGCCCTTGCCGTTCGCCTGGTGGCAGGCGACGCAATTCTTGGTGTAGACCTGCTCGCCGCGCTTTTTCAGCTCATCGAGGGTGTACTGCTTGTTGGGGTCGTCGGCGGCGGCCGCGATCAGCTTCATTTTGTCGCCGACCCACTTGCTGTATTCCTCCTGGCTCACCACCCTGACCACGATCGGCATGAAGCCGTGCTCCTTGCCGCACAGCTCGACGCACTGGCTGCGGAAGGTGCCGGTCTTCTCGGCCCGGAACCAGAGATCGCGGATGAAGCCCGGGATGGCGTCCTGCTTGGCGCCGAATACCGGCACCCACCAGGAATGGATCACGTCGGCGGCGGTGGTGAGCATGCGCACCTTCTTGCCAACCGGCACCACCAGTTCGTTGTCGACCTCGAGCAGGTAGTGCTCGCCCTTGGGCTCATGGTTCTCGATCTGCTCGCGCGGCGTCGCCAGCGTCGAGATGAAACTGATGCCCTCGCCTTCGCCCTTGACGTAGTCGTAGCCCCACTTCCACTGGTAGCCGGTGACCTTGATGGTGAGATCCGGGTTGGAGGTGTCCTTCTGCGCGATGACCACGCGCGTCGTCGGCCAGGCGATTCCCACCAGGATCAGTGCCGGGATCACGGTCCAGAGGATTTCCACGGTGGTGTTCTCGTGGAACTGCGCGGCCTTGTGGCCCTTCGACTTGCGGTGCGCGTACACCGAATAAAACATGACGCCGAACACGCCGACGAAAATGACCGTGCACAGGATCATCACGTATTCGTGCAGGCTGTGAATATCGGCGGCGAGCTGGCTGCCGGCCGGCTGCAGGTTCCACTCCAGTGCCTGCGCCAGGCCCGAAAAAGCGACGCCGAGGATCGCGACCGTCCAGGTGGCGAGGCTGCGTACCGACTTGCTTGACTTCATCGTCCAGTCCTCTCGTGATCCGTCGGGCACTTGCGCCCGGGAACGATGCCGCGTGTACTCGTGCTGAAAATCACAGAAATGAGCGTCTCGCGAGCGTGAAAAATGCCGCGCAACATTACCACAGCCGGGTTTCCCGCTCAAGAAGGAAGCCAATGAAATTGCTCGGAAATCGCCGCCGAATCGCAATCGCTCAGGATGGGCGGCGGTCGAACTGCACGATGGCGCGGCCATCGGCGGCGCGGCGGGGCGCGGGCTTCCAGGCGTGGCCGTAGACCACTTCGTAGCTGACGGGCAGCTTGCCGCCGCGCTGCTGTGCGGCGAGCCTTGCCTGCAGCGCGGCGAGAAATCCGCGGCCCGCGAGACCGCGCGGGCTGCGCAGCGGCTCGCCGGCCAGGCCCGCAAGGGCGCAAGTCTGGCCGCTTGCGCGCAGATCCGCGAGCAGCGCGCCGCCGTCCGCGTACTCGACGGTCAGGCGCTCCATGTCCATCACCGGTTCGGCGAATCCGGCGGCGACCAGCATGTCGCCCAGGTCGTGCATGTCGGCGAAGGCGTGCACGCGCGCCGCGCCCGCCGCCGCGCGCAGCTCGCTAAGCGTGTCTGGGCCGAGCGTGCTGAACATCAGCAACCCTTCCACAGCGAGCACGCGGTGGAACTCGCGCAGCGCCGCGAGCGGATCCGCCGCCCAGTGCAGCACCATGTTCGACCACACCAGATCGATCGTCCCGGCGGCCAGCGGCAGTCGCGCAATATCGCCGGCGACGGCTTTTACCGGTTTTCTTTCGAAGAACTTTTTCTTTTGCTGCCGGAGCATCGCAACCGCGAAATCCAGGGCAAGGACATCCGCATCCGGGTAGCGCTTGCTCAGCGTTCGCTGCGGCGGCCCGCTTCCCGCATCCAGCACGCGGCGCGGCGCGAGCTTCACGTAGTCGAGCCGCTCCAACATGCGCGCGCCGATCTCGGTTTCGAGCCGGGAGGCTCCGGCATAGCTGCCCGCCGCCCGCTCGAAGCGGCGCCGGGCGACGTGCGCATCGACTACGAAGTCAGGCACGCCCCGCCAGTGCGCCTTCCACGGCGTGCGCCACGGCAAGCACGCGCCGGTCCGACATCGCCGTGCCGCAGACCATCAGCCCCACCGGCGCCTCTCCTTCTGGCTGGCACGGCAGGGTCGCGGCGCAGCCGTCGAGGAAATTCACCAGGCCGGTGTTGCGCAGGATGCGCGAATTCCAGCGGAAGTAGGTTTCGTCGCTCGCGCCCGCCACCGCGATCGGCGGCGCGACGCAGGGCGAAGTCGGCATCACGAAAGCATCGAACGGCGCCATCAGTGCGCCGACTTCTTTCATGTAGGCGTCGCGCATGAGGCCCAGCTCCACGTACTCCCACCCGGCGATATCCTTGCCCAGCAGCACGCGCTTGGCGACGCGCGGGTCGTATTCGGCGCCGCGGGCGGCCCAGCGGCGATGGATGGCGTAGGCCTCGGCGGCGGCAAAGCCGCCGTTCCTGAAGTAGTCGCCCTGGCGGTCGAACGCCGGCACCTTCAGCTCCATGACCGCCGCGCCGGCGCGCGACAGCGCCGCGAGGGAAGCTTCGAAGGCCTTCGCCACCTGCGGGTCGAGATCCTCGAGCGCGCTCGAGCGCGGCAGCAGCAGGCGCAGGCCGCGCACGGGCAGCTCGGGCAAGGACGCGTCCGCCTCGCCGGCGAGGATCGCGTCGTAGGCCGCGCAGCAGGCCACGCTGCCAGCGAGCGGCCCGACGGAATCGAGCGTGTAGGAAAGCGGGAACGCGCCCTGCCGCGAGACGCGCCGCATGGTCGGCTTGAAGCCGGCGATGCCGCAGAGCGCCGCCGGCTGGCGGATCGACCCGCGCGTGTCGGAACCCAGCCCCATCACGCACATGCCGTCGGCGACCGCGACCGCGGCGCCCGAGGAGGAGCCGCCGGGGACCCGCCCCGTTTTTCTGTCCCAGGGATTCTTCGGCGTGCCGTAATGCGGGTTGGTGCCGACCGCGCCGAAGGCGAACTCCACCATGTTGGTTCGCCCGACGATCACGGCGCCCGCCGCACGCAGCGCCGCCACCGCCGGCGCGTCCATCGCCGCGGGCGGTGCATCGGCGAGTATTTTCGAGCCCGCGCGGGTGACGTCGCCGCCGACATCGAACAGGTCCTTCACCGAGACCGGCAGCCCGTCCACTGCCGAGCGGACGACCCCCGCCTTGCGCAGGCGGTCCGCATGGTCGGCGTCGGCGCGGGCCGAATCCGCGTAGACCTTCATGAATGTGCGCGCGCCCTCCCCGGCCGGATCGGCGATGCGCGCCAGCGCCTGCTCCACGAGTTCGCGGCTGGTGGCGCGGCCCGCGGCCAGATCGCGCGAAAGTCCCTCGACAGTCCAGGCGGCAGCCATTCAGCGGGCAGTCTAGCGCACAATATTCGCCATGCTTGCGAACCTCGGGCGGCGCGTCGGCAGCCTCCTCTTCGGCGGCAGCTGCTTCCTCTGCCGGGGGCGGGCCGAAGATCTGCTGTGCCGCGAATGCGACGCCGACCTGCCCCGGCTGGACGGGGATCTTTGCCCGCGCTGCGCGCTCGCCTCGCCCGCGGGCGCCGTCTGCGGCCGCTGCCTGGCGCAGCCCCCGCACTACGACGCGACCGTCGCCGCGCTCGCCTACCGATTTCCGGCCGACGTGCTGGTGCACGCGCTCAAGTTCCGCGCCGAACTCGCGCTGGCGCCGCTGTTCGCCGGGCTGCTGGCGCAAAAGCTGGCCGGCGGCGGGCGCGTGGATTTCATCCTGCCCGTGCCGCTGTCGGCCGGCCGCCTGCGCGAGCGCGGCTACAACCAGGCGCTCGAAATCGGCCGCGGCATCGCCCGTTCGACCGGATCCCGGCTCGCGCCCGAACTCTGCGAACGCCGGCGCGATACGCCCGCGCAGGCCGGATTGCCGCTGGCGGAACGCGCGAAGAACGTGCGCGGCGCCTTCCACTGCCCGCGGCTCCTCGGCGGCGCGAACATCGCGGTGCTGGACGACGTCATGACCACTGGCGCGACGCTGGACGAGATCGCGGCGACCCTGAAACGCGCCGGCGCAGCGCACGTGGTGAACTGGGTGGCCGCGCGGACCTTCCCACACGCCCATCACTGATGTTCGACATCGTCCTCGTTCATCCCGAGATCCCGCCCAACGCGGGCAACGTGATCCGGCTCGCCGCCAATACCGGCGCCCGCCTGCACCTGGTGGAGCCCCTCGGCTTCTCGATGGACGACAAGCAGCTGAAGCGCGCCGGGCTCGACTATCACGAGCACGCCAGCGTGCGCGTGCATCCCGACTGGCAGTCCTGCATGAAGACGTTAAATCGAAATCGTCTTTTTGCCTTGACTACCCGGGGAGGAAAAAACCTGTTCGATGCGAAGTTTCAGGCAGACGACGTTTTTGTTTTTGGCTCTGAAACGTCCGGGTTGAGCGAAGAAATTCTGCGGCAGTTTCCTCTGGAGAACAGGCTCAGATTGCCAATGCGCGAGGGAAACCGCAGCCTGAATCTCTCCAATGCCGTGGCAGTGACAGTCTTCGAAGCCTGGCGCCAACTAGGCTTTCGCTAGGAACAGGGAACCGAGGTTCCCCGTTACCCCCTCCTAGCCTTCCGCTTTCGGGTCGCGCGCGAGCAATTGTTCCACAGCCTGCTGCGGCGTGATGCGACCCTCCAGCACGGCGTCCACTGCGGCGGTGATCGGCATGTCGACGCCGCAGCCTTTGGCACGGGTGAGCGTCGCGTGGGCCGAGTGCACGCCCTCGGCGACGTGGCCGAGGCCCGCGATGATCGCGGCGAGCGGCTTGCCTTGCGCGAGTTCCAGCCCGACGCGGCGGTTGCGTGACAGGTCGCCGGTCGCCGTGAGGACGAGATCGCCCGCGCCGGTCAGCCCCATCACCGTTTCGGCGCGCCCGCCGAGCGCCACGCCCAAGCGCGCAAGTTCCGCGAGGCCGCGCGTGACCAGCGCCGCGCGGGCGTTCTGCCCGAGGCCGAGCCCGTCGCAGATGCCGACCGCGATCGCCAGCACGTTCTTCACCGCGCCGCCGATCTCGACGCCGGCGACATCGTCGGAGCGGTAGACGCGCAGCCTGCCGCCGTGCAGTTCGGCGGCCGCACGGGCAGCGAACGCGGCATCGGCGGAAGCGAGCGTCAGCGCACAGGGCAGGCCCCTGGCGACTTCCAGCGCGAACGAAGGGCCGGAAAGCGCGCCGCCGGGCGCCCGCATTCCCGCGGCCGCGACGATTTCGTGCGGCAGCGCGGCGCTGTCCTGCTCGAATCCCTTGCACAACCAGACCAGGGGCAGGTTGCCGCCGCGCAGCCTGCCCAGCAGGTCGCGCAATCCCGCCACCGGCGTCGCCACGATGATAATTTCCGCGCCCTGCAGGGCGCGGTCCAGGTCGGCCTCGACGCGCAGCGATTCCGGCAGTGCGATCTCGGGAAGGTAACGCGCGTTGCGGCGCGTTGCGGCCAGGGCTTTCGCCTGCGCCGGATCGCGCGCCCATAACGTGACGCGATGCGCGGCGGGACCGCGGGAAGCAAGCACCGAGGCCAGGGCGGTGCCCCACGCGCCCGCGCCAAGTACCGCGAGCGCGGTCATCGCGCGCTCATTGCCCGGGACTCAGTTGCCCCAGAGCGCGGTGGCGCGCATGAAGCCGGTCGCGCCGTCGGCGTGGCGCACGCGCAGCCAGCCGCCGGGCGCCACTTCGACCAGTTCCAGCGCCACGTTCTGCGCGGCGCTGAATACGGCCGGCGCGCCATCGTCGGGCCGCTCGCGCGCCTGCGCGGAAGGCACGGTGACGAGCACCATCCGCTTGTCGCCGAGCGCCTTCTTCTCGATCCAGGTGAGCGCTCCCGCCTGGTCGCGCACCTTGGCCCAGGCCTCGAGGTTGACGATCACTTCGAGCGGATAGTTGCGCGACACGACGTAGAGCGGCGTGGCCTGGCGCGAGGGCGCGTCGTAGAGAACCGCGGCGGTATCCTGCACCGCGCGGAACTCGGCGGCGCTCGCGCCGAAGGCGACAAGCAGGAGCGCGGGCGCTATCCGGCGCAGCGCTTTCCCCTTCATGTGGCCACTTCGATCTTCGGCGCGGCCGCCGCCTGCTGCTGCCGCTCCATGTAGATCTGCTCGAACGAGATCGGCTGCAGCACCACCGCGGGAAAGCCCGCGCGGGTCACCAGGTCGGAGATCGCCTCGCGCGCGTACGGATAGAGAATCGTCGGGCAGCCGATGCCCAGCAGCGGCTCGAGATCCTGCTGCGGAATGCCGCGCGCCGTGAATATGCCCGCCTGCGCCACCTCGGCATGGAACAGGGTCTTCTCGCCGGCGCGCGCCGTCACCGTCACCGTCACCGTCACCTCGAAAAGATGGTCGGCGAACTGCTCAGCGGCGTTGCGCACGCCGATTTCAAGCTGCGGATTCTCGGTCTGCACGAACACCTGCGGCGCGTTCGGCACCTCCAGCGACAGGTCCTTGACGTAGAGCTTCTCGATCTGGAAAAGGGCCTGCTGCGCTGCGGGGTCGGCATTGCCTGGCTGCGTTGGTTGGCTCATGTGGCTTTCGCAAGTAGTTCGTCTAGTTTCCCGGAATCTTCCAGGTCGTGCAGTTCGTCGCTGCCGCCGACATGCCGGCCGCCGATCCAGATCTGCGGCACGGTGTTCCGGCCGCTCTTTTGCTGCATTTCCGCGCGCCGCCCGGGCTCGAGATCCACGCGTACCCGCTCGATGTCCTGCACGCCCTTGCGCTGGAGGAGCCGGTCAGCGGCCTGGCAATAGGGACAGGAGGCGGTGGAGTAGATCAGCACGCGCGCCATGCCGCCCGCCTCACTTCTCCACCGGCAGGCCGGCCTGCTGCCAGGCGGCATAACCGCCGGAAAGATTGCTGACGCTGCCGAAGCCGAGCTTGCGCAGCGCCGCCACGCCGCCGCCGGCGCGGTTGCCGTCGCCGCAGTGCACGATGACCGGCTTGCTCTTGTGCTTTTCCAGCTCGCCCGCCCGCCGCTCGAGATCGGCGAGCGGCAGGCTCTTCGCGCCGAGGATGTGGCCCTTCGCATAGTCCTCGGCGCTGCGCAGGTCGACCACCAGCGCGTCGCTGCGGTTGATCAGCTGCGTGGCTTCGAGCGTATTCACCCACGGGCCGCCCGCGCCCTTGCGCAGCAACGGCCACAGCAGCATGCCGCCCGAAACCAGGGCGACGGCGATGAGGAAGATATTTTTGGTGATGAATTCCATGGGGATCGCCGCATTATAATTCACTGCATGCACAAGCTCGTGCTGCTGCGGCACGGCGAGTCCGGCTGGAACCGCGAAAACCGCTTCACCGGCTGGACCGACGTCGATCTGTCGGCGCAGGGCGTCGAGGAGGCGCGCGCCGCGGGGCGGCTGCTGAGGGCCGGCAGCTACGCCTTCGATCTCGCCCATACCTCGCTGCTGAAGCGCGCGATCCGCACCCTCAACCTCGCTCTCGAGGAACTGGACCAGTTGTGGATCCCGGTACGGAAGGACTGGCGCCTCAACGAGCGCCACTACGGCGCGCTGCAGGGATTGAACAAGGCCGAGACGGCGGCGAAATTCGGCGAAGCGCAGGTGCTCGCCTGGCGCCGCAGCTACGACACGCCGCCGCCCGCCCTGGAGGCGGGCGACGCGCGCTACGAGGCCCGCGACCCGCGCTACCAGGGAGTCGCCGTGCCGAAAACGGAATGCCTCAAGGACACCGTCGCGCGCGTGATCCCGTACTGGAACGAGGCGATCGCCCCCGCCATCCGGGCCGGCAAGCGCGTGCTGGTGGCCGCGCACGGCAATTCGCTGCGCGCGCTGGTGAAGCACCTGGACGGCATTTCGGACGCCGAGATCGTCGCCTTGAACGTGCCGACCGGCGTGCCGCTGGTCTACGAGCTGGACGACGGCCTGCGCCCCCTCAAGCACTATTACCTGGGCGATCCGGCCGAGGTGGCGAAGCGCACGGCCGCGGTCGCCGCACAGGGAAAAACCAAAGCCTGAACCGGGCGATCGTCGCGATCGTGCTGCTGGGCGCCGCCGGCGCTAGCGCCGGCACTTCACGCGAGGAAGATCTTGCCGCGCTGCGCTCGAAGATCGAGTCGCTCAGGTCCGGCCTGGAAGGCAGGGAATCCGACCGGCGCGAGGCGCGCGACGCGCTGCGCGCATCCGAGGTGGCGATCTCCAACGCCAACCGCGCCCTGCAATCGCTCGATGCCGAGGCGCGCGCGGCGCGCGCCTCCATCGCGCAGCTCGCTGCGCGCAGAAGCGCGCAGGAACGCTCGCTGGATGCGGACCAGGCCGCACTCGGGCGCCTGCTGGCGGCGCGGGCCATGGCGGGCATCCCGGGCGGTGCGCCCGACTTCGTGCGGCTCGCGCTCTCGGGCGAAGACCTGGCCGACGCGGCGCGCAAGCTGCACTACCTCACCTACGTCTCCAGGGAAGCGGCGCAGATGATCGAGTCGCATCGCGCCGGGCTGGCCGAGCTCACGCGCCTCAAGGCGGACTCGGAGGGCAAGGCGCGCGAACTGGCGGCCATCGAGGCGCGCAGCCGCGCCGATCGCGAACAGCTGCTGAAGGAGCGCCGCGAGCACCGGCACCTGTTCGAGCGCATCGCCGGCGAGATCCGCGACGCGAAAAAAAGGATCCAGCGGCTGCTCGCCGACGAATCCCGCCTCGCCCGCCTGGTCGAGGAAATCGGCAAGGTGCTGGCCGCGCGGCCAGGCGCAGGCTACGCCCGAGTTACCAGCGTGCCAGAATCCGGTGCGCAGCCGCCCGGCCTGTTCTCCAGATTGAAAGGAATCCTGCGCCTGCCGGTGCGCGGGGAACTTGCGGGCCGCTTTGGCACTCCACGCATGGAGGGGGGCGGTTCCGCCAAGGGGGTCTTCATCCGCGCTCCGGAAGGCGAGCCGGTACGCGCCGTCGCCACGGGCAGGGTCGTGTATGCGGACTGGATGCGGGGATTCGGCAACCTCCTCATCGTCGACCACGGCGAAGACTATTTGTCGATCTACGGAAACAACGAATCCCTGCTGAAACAAACGGGAGACGCGGTCGCGGTGGGAGAGCCGGTTGCGACCGTGGGCCGGAGCGGGGGCAACGAGGAAACAGGTCTATACTTTGAATTACGGCATCTGGGCAAACCCTTCGATCCCCTCCACTGGGCGAGACTGAAATGAGCGGCAGAATCAAGAACTTCGGATTGATATTGATCGGCGCGTTCGCCGGCATCCTGGTCAGCCTGAACTTCCAGGCGATCGGGCAGCTGGCGACGCGTTCCCCGCTGCCGGTCGAAGAGCTGCGTTCCTTCACCGAAGTGTTCGGCGCCATCAAGCAGAACTACGTCGAGCCGGTCGAAGACAAGAAGCTGATCACCGAGGCCATCAACGGCATGCTCTCGGGACTCGATCCGCATTCGGCCTACCTGGACGCCGAGGCGTTCAAGGAGCTGCAGGTCGGCACGCAGGGCCAGTTCGGCGGCCTCGGCATCGAGGTCGGCATGGAAGACGGCCTGGTGAAGGTGGTGTCGCCGATCGAAGACACGCCCGCGTTCCGCGCCGGCATCAAACCGGGCGACCTGATCGTCAAGCTCGATGACGAGCAGGTGAAAGGCATGACGCTGAACGACGCGGTCAAGAAAATGCGCGGCAAACCGAACACGCCGATCACGCTGACGATCGCCCGCAAGGGCGAGCCGCAGCTGATCGTCGTCACGGTGACGCGCGCGGTGATCAAGGTGCAGAGCGTGAAGTCGAAAGTCATCGAGCCGGGCTACGGCTGGGTGCGCGTGTCCCAGTTCCAGGAGGCGACGGCGGAGAGCCTGGCGCGCCAGCTGGAAACCATGTTCAAGCAGGGGCCGATCAAGGGGCTGGTGCTGGACCTGCGGAACGACCCGGGCGGCCTGCTCTACGGCGCGGTCGCCATCTCGGCGGCTTTCCTGCCGGTGAAGTCGCTGGTGGTTTCGACCGACGGCCGCACGGAAGACGCGCGCAAGAAGTTCTACGCCACCAACGACGACTACCTGCGCGGCTCCAAGGACGACATGATGAAGAACCTGCCGGCGGCGGTGAAGACCGTGCCGATGGTGGTGCTGATGAACGGCGGCTCGGCCTCGGCTTCGGAGATCGTCGCCGGCGCGCTGCAGGACCACAAGCGCGCCACGGTGATCGGCACGCAAAGCTTCGGCAAGGGCTCGGTGCAGACCATCATGCCGCTCGGCAACAACACCGCGATCAAGCTCACCACCGCGCGCTACTTCACGCCCAGCGGCCGCTCGATCCAGCTGAAGGGCATCACGCCGGACGTGATCGTCGAGGAACCGGGCGCGACGCTGGCGGCGCGGATTCGTGAAGCCGACCTGCAGCGCCACCTGGACAACAGCCAGGACAAGAACGCGGGCAAGGAAGCGTCAGCCAAACCTGCGCCGGCGGCGGCTCCGGCCGTCCCGGCGCCGCAGAAGCCGATCGAGTTCGGCAGCAAGGAAGACTTCCAGCTGCAGCAGGCGCTCGCCTATCTCAAGGGCGAGCCGGTCAAGGGCCAGCCGCCCTCGGTGGCGCAGACCAAGCCGGCCGCGAAGACGACGAACTGATCTTCGCACCGGCTTTTACGCCGGGTTTCGCTACCTGAACGACCAGCAGCTCCTCCGCTACAGCCGCCACATCCTCCTCGACGAGGTAGGGATCGAGGGCCAGGAGCGGCTGCGCGCGGCGCACGCGCTGATCGTCGGCGCGGGCGGCCTGGGATGCCCGGCGGCGCTCTACCTTGCCGCGAGCGGTATCGGCACACTGACGATCGCCGATCCCGACAAGGTCGACCTCACGAATCTGCAGCGGCAGATCCTCTACCGCACGGATTCGGTCGGCACGCCGAAAGTGGAAGCGGCGCGCGCCGCCCTGTCTGCGCTGAATCCAGACGTAAAGATTTTTCCTTCGCAGAAAAAACTGGAAGCGAAAGATCTGCCGAAATTTTTCGCTGATGTCGACGTCGTTCTCGACTGCTCGGACAACTTCGCCACGCGCCACGCGCTCAACCGCGCCTGCGTGAAGCTGAAGAAACCGCTCGTCTCCGGCGCCGCGATCCGCTTCGACGCGCAAGTCGCCGTATTCGATCTGCGAAAACCCGACGCGCCCTGCTATGCCTGCCTGTATCCGGAAGACGGCGAAATCGAGGAAGTGCAGTGCTCGACCATGGGCGTCTTCGCGCCGCTCACCGGCGTGGTCGGCTCACTGCAGGCGATGGAAGCGGCGAAGCTGCTGATCGGCGCCGGCGAGACGTTGAATGCAAGGTTGTTGCTGCTGGACGCCAAGAAATCCGAATGGCATACGGTGCGGATCAAGCGCGATCCTGCCTGCGCTGTCTGCGGCGTGCACTGACCGGGCTTCCACGAGCAGGATCTGCGTGAAATTCCTCTACCGCTTCGCCCCAAGACGCCTGAAAGACGCGGTCAAAGTGCTGCTGGGAATGGTGGCGGTGACCGATCTGCCGACCGAGCGCGAAGCGCGGCTGTTCGATTGCCCCGTGTGCGGCGCGCGGCGCGTGCATTTCCGGCCGCCGCCACTATACGCCATCAACAGGCTCAATCAGCACCAGCACGTGTATTCGATCTTCCAGTACGAAACGGCGAACATCGAGCATTATTTCTGCACGCGGTGTAGCGCGTCCGATCGAGACAGGCTCTACGCGCTGTATGCGCGCCAGATGCTCGCCAGAAACACCGGAAACCTGTCGCTCCTCGAGATCGCTCCCGTCCCCGCGTTGACGCAGTTCCTGCGGACCTTTCCGCGAGTGCGCGTCAGGACCGCCGATCTCTACAGCAAGGGGGTCGACGACAAGATCGACATCACCAACATGCGCCTGTACCCGAACGGCCACTTCGACGCGTTCATCTGTTCGCACGTGCTCGAACACGTTGCCGACGACATCGCCGCCATGAAGGAACTCCATCGGGTGCTCAAGGAAGGCGGCTGGGGGATCGCCATGGTGCCGATCCACCTCGGCCTGACGGAGATTCTGGAGGATCCGTCCGTGACGGACGAGGCGGGACGCTGGAAGCATTTCGGCCAGGGCGACCATGTCCGGATTTACACCAAGCGGGGATTTGTCGAACGCCTTGCCTCCGCCGGTTTCCATGTACAGCAGCTCGACCGCGCCTTCTTCGGCAGCGAGGTGCTCAGCGCGCACGGCATCTGCCCCCGGTCGGTGCTGTATGTCGTTACTAAATGACCCCGTACTAAGCAGCGAGGAAACGCCGCTGCGTGGCGTAGCTTTCGGTGGGCTTCTTGGTGAAGCCGGACTTCGCGTACTGGTGCAGGCAGCCGATCACGTAGCGCACGAGCATGCCCGCCTGCGCGCTGACATCCGCATCCGCTGACTTCTGCGCGCCGTCGCCAGGCGCGCGCAACGCCTGCTTGAGGGTGGCTTCGAAGCGGTCGTAGAACTGGTTCATGCGCGCCTGCAGGCGCTCGTGTTCACCCACCAGGGCGTCGCCGGTCATCACGCGCACCATGCCGGGGTTCTTTTCGGCGAAGGCGAGCAGCATCTCGACCAGTTTCGCCGCCTGCTTGCGGCCGTCGGTTTCATCCTGGACGATTTTGTTGGCGAGCGTGAACACAGAGTTCTCGATGAACTCGATCAGGCCCTCGTACATCTGCGCCTTGGAGGCGAAATGGCGGTACAGCGCGGCTTCCGAGACGTCGAGTTTCTCGGCGAGCGCTGCAGTCGTGATCTTCCCCCACTTCGGCTGCTCGAGCATCTGGGCCAGGGCCTTCAGGATCTCGAGCCGCCGTTCCCCTTTGATGCGCGGCATGGGGAAATTCTACGCCTTAGTGAGAGTGCCGGAATACCAACCGCGGCAGCTCCGTGACCGATTTGACGCGCATGTCGGCGAACGGCATGCGCCGCCGCTCGCCGCTCACCCAGACGGTGGACATGCCCAGCCTTTTCGCGGCGTGCAGGTTCTCCGGCATGTCGTCGATCAGCGCGCAGCGGTGCGCATCGAGGTTGTGCGCCCGCAGCAGCGTGCGGAATCCCTGGAACGCCGGCTTGGGCCGGTAGCGCGTGCTCTCGATGGTGTAGATCGCGTCGAAGTAGCGGCCGATGCCGAGAGCGCGCACCACGGCTTCGACGTAGTGCCGCGGCGCGTTGGAGAAAATCAGCCGCTTGCCCTGCAGCCGCGCCAGCGCGTGGCCGAGCCGGGGGTCGCCCACCACCATGGACGCAAGCTCCGGAAACTGGTGCGTCTCATTGATGAATTTCCTGGGGTCTTCGCCGTGGTGGCGCACCAGGCCCTTCAGCGTCGTGCCGTAGCGCTCCCAGAAGAAACGCCGCATGGCGTTCGCGCCTTCCTCGTCCAGGCCGAAGCGGCGCCGCAGGTACTGGTTCATCTGCTGGTGCATCGACGGGAAGATGTGCGGCCGCGCATCGTGCAGCGTGTTGTCGAGGTCGAAGATCCACACCCGCCGCGAAGGCGGATATTTCAAGATGCGCATTTACTACTTGCTGCGGATCAGCGTACCGACGCCGGTATCGGTCAGCACTTCAAGGAGCAGCGCGTGCGGCACACGGCCGTCGATGATGTGGCAGGACTTCACGCCGGCGCGCGCGGCATCGAGCACCGAGGCGATTTTCGGCAGCATGCCGCCGGAGATCACGCCCTTGGCGACCAGGTCGTCGATTTTCTTCGGCGTCAGGCCCGACAGCAGCTTGCCTTCCTTGTCGAGCACGCCCGGCGTGTTGGTGAGCACGATCAGCTTCTCGGCGCGCAGGATCTCCGCCAGCTTGCCGGCGACCAGGTCGGCGTTGATGTTGTAGGTGACGCCGTCCGCGCCGGTGCCGATCGGCGCCACCACCGGAATGAAGCCAGCGTTCTCGAGCGCCGAGATCACCAGCGGGTCGATGGCGTCGATTTCGCCCACGTGGCCGAGATCGACCTTGCCGTTCTCTTTGGTGGCGGGCAGCTGCATCTTGCGCGCGCGGATGAAGGCGCCGTCCTGGCCGGTGAGGCCCACCGCCTTGCCGCCCGCCTGGTTGATCAGTTCGACGACCTCCTTGTTCACCTGGCCGCCGAGCACCATTTCGACCACGTCCATGGTCGCCGCATCCGTCACGCGCATGCCCTGCACGAAAGTGCCCTTCATGCCCAGCCGCGCGAGCGCGGTCTCGATCTGCGGACCGCCGCCGTGCACCACCACCGGGTTCATGCCGACCAGCTTGAGCAGCACCACGTCGCGCGCGAAATCCGCCTTGAGGACCTCGTCGGTCATGGCGTTGCCGCCGAACTTCACCACGATGGTCCTGCCGTGGAAGCGCTGGATGTAGGGCAGCGCCTCCGCGAGGATGCGCGCTTTTTCGGCGGACAGCGGACTGTGGGAATGGGGGGCGTTCATGGCGCCCCCCATACTACAGAAAAAACTACTGGATCGTGATCGCCTTGCGCGCCGCGGCGGCCTTCTTCGGCAGCGTCAGTTCCAGCACGCCGTCCCGGAACTTCGCCTCCGCTTTCGCCTCGTCCAGCTCCAGCGGCAGCGAGAAGCTGCGCGACACCTTGCCGAGCGTGCGCTCCGCATGCAGCACGCGCTCGCCCTCGGCGGTTTCCTTCTCACGCCTGATTTCGGCCGACAGCGTCACCTGCGCGCCGTCGATCGCCACCTGGATGTCTTCCTTCTTCACTCCGGGCAGGTCGGCGGTCACCTGGTAAGCGCCGTTTTTCTCGGCGACATCCACCTTGATGCGCGGCAGGACGCCGGAGCGCGAGCTTTCGTACGCCACCGGGCGCACGAGAAAGCCCTTGAACAAATCGTCCACCAGATCGTTGAACGGATCAAAACGGGTAATGTTGGCCATGGTTGGCTCCTTCAAGTTGGCTACGGATAAGATGGGACCTGAAAGGACGGTTTCAAGCCCCCCCATGACGGCCAACTTCCGCACCCAGGTCGAAAGCCTGCGGCCCTATCTCCTGCGCTACGCCACTCTGCAGTTGCGTAACCCGGAGGCCGCGGAGGATGCGGTGCAGGAGGCGCTGCTCGCGGCGCTGGCCGGCGAGTCGAACTTCGCCGGGCGCTCGAACCTGCGCACCTGGCTCACCGGCATCCTCAAGCACAAGATCGTCGACACCATCCGGCGCCAGGCCAAGGAACGGCCGCTGGCGGCTGCCGATGCGGACGGCGATACCGCCGAGTTCGACGCGCTGTTCGACGACAGCGGCCACTGGGCCGAGCCGCCCGATCCCTGGCAACAGCCCGAGGGCGCCCTCGAGCAGAAACAATTTCTCAAGGCGCTTGAGCAGTGCCTGCGCGACCTTCCCGAGCGCACGGCGCAGGCCTTCATGATGCGCGAGCACCTCGGGCTCGACACGTCAGAAATATGTAAGGAACTGGCGATTACTTCGACCCACCTTTGGGTGATGCTGTACCGGGCGCGCATGGCGCTGCGCCAGTGCCTCGAAATGAACTGGTTCAACAAATGATGCTGTCGTGCAAGGAGACCTCCCGCCTGCTGTCGCAGCGCGAAGACCGCGCGCTCGGCTTCGGCGAGCGGGTGGCGTTGCGCGTGCACCTGGCGATCTGCGACGGCTGCCGCAACGC
>DATBQR010000121.1:0-140578 GCA_036560705.1 Burkholderiales bacterium
CACATGCGCGCGCTGCACGACCTCTGCGACGAGCACCGCGACGTCGCCACCGCGAGCCTGATCGAGGTCTGGATCGACGAGGCCGAGCAGCGCGCCTGGTTCCTGTTCGAGGCGAGCCGCAAGGGCGACGCGCCGGGCCGCTGAATCGCTGCCTTGGGGGAGGACAATAGGCTGGATCTCCCGATGAGAACCAGCACTGCCATCGTCCGGTTCGCGGTTGCGCTTGCTTGCCTGTGGGCTTGCGGCATGTTGAATTTGGCCCGTGCGCAGGCGGCCGACGTTCCGGACACGCTCGAGCAGCGCCTCGCTTCCTGCGCCATGTGCCACGGCAAGAACGGCGAGGGCCTGAAGGCGGGCGAGTACTACCCGCGCATCGCGGGCAAGCCGGCGGGCTACCTCTACAACCAGCTAGTCAATTTTCGCGACCGCCGCCGGCAGTCCCCTGCGATGAATTACGCGGTGGCGTTCCTGTCCGACGACTACCTGCGGGAAATCGCCGCGCATTATTCGAAGCTTGCGCCGGCGCCGCTGCGGCCGATGCCTGCGCCGGCGAGCGAGGTGCTGGCGCGAGGGCGGCGCCTGGCGATGCAGGGCGACCCGGCAAGAAAAATTCCCCCCTGCACCGCCTGCCACGGCCAGGCGCTGACCGGAATGGAGCCGGGGATCCCGGGCCTGGTCGGTCTCGAGCCGGTGTATGTCGCGGCGCAGATGGGCGCCTGGAGGAACAAACTGCGGCATGCGCAGGCGCCGGATTGCATGGCGCAGGTGGCCGCTGCGCTCGCCCCGGAGGACATGCCGGCAATTGCCGCCTGGCTGGCCACGCGTCCGCTCACCGGCAGCCACGCTCCGCTCGGCGCGGGGGCGCTGCGTCTGCCGTTGAAATGCGGCGTCGAGACGCCGGCAGCGGCATCTCCGGCGACAAAACCTGCCGACGCGGCGCAGGCGCGCGGGGAATATCTGGTGCGGGCCGGCGATTGCCTCTCTTGCCATACCGCGTACGGCGGGCAGCCGTTCGCGGGGGGCAGGGCGATCCCGACGCCCTTCGGCACGTTGTATGGCCCGAATATCACGCCGGATCCCGAGACCGGCATCGGCAAGTGGTCGGCGGAGGATTTCTGGCGCGCGCTGCACGACGGCGTCCGCCGCGACGGCGCGCTGCTCTACCCGGCTTTCCCGTATCCCAACTACACGAAAGTCCGGCGCGAGGATGCGGATGCGATGTACGGCTACCTGAAGTCGCAGCGGCCTGTCCGGCAGCGGAATCGGCCGCACGACATGCGCTTCCCCTACAACAAGCGCGCGCTGCTGACGGGGTGGCGCGCGCTGTACTTCAAGGAGGGCGTCCACCAGGACGATCCTGCGCAAAGCGCGCAGTGGAATCGCGGCGCCTACCTTGTCGAAGGCCTTGGGCATTGCAATGCCTGCCATGCCGAGCGCAGCGCGCTTGGCGGCGTCAAGCCGCAGCAGGAAACCGCGGGCGGCCTGATCCCGGTGCTGAACTGGTACGCGCCGTCGCTTACTTCCAGCCGGGAAACCGGGCTGGGCGATTGGGATGCGGGCGAAGTGGTGGAACTGCTCAAGCATGGCGTATCGCCGCGCGGCGCGGTGTTCGGGCCGATGTCCGAAGTGGTGCGCAACAGCCTGCAGTACCTCAGCGAGGCGGATCTTGCGGCAATGGCGGCATACCTCAAGTCGCAGAAGAAGCCCGCGCAAGCGTCAGGCGGGACGCAGGTCCAGGTTACGGCGGAGCAGGCCGGCCAGATGATGGCGCGCGGCGCGCGCCTCTACGAGGACGATTGTTCGGAGTGCCACCAGCCGCGCGGCGAGGGCGTGGCGCGCATCTATCCGCCGCTCGCCAATGCCGAGGCGATGCTGATGCGCAATCCCGTGAACGCGGTGCGCATGGTGCTGAACGGAGGGTTCGCGCCCAGCACCCTCGGCAATCCGCGGCCCTACGGCATGCCGTCCTTCGGCCAGGTTCTGAATGACGACGACGTCGCCTCCCTCGTGACCTACATCCGGGGCTCCTGGGGGAACACCGCCGCGCCGGTGTCGCCAGTGGATGTCGCCCGCATGCGCGACGTGCCGCTCGACTAGCGTTTCCCGGGTGCAGGACTAGTGGATCTCGGGCTCCGGGGTCGGCGCGGTACCTTCGAGGAAATCGAAGTCGCAGCCTTCGTTCGCCTGCTTCACGTGGCGCGAGAAGATGGCGCCGTAGCTTCTTTCGTATTTGAGAGGCGGCCGCTTCCAGTTCTTTTTTCTTTTCTCGAATTCTTCCGGGGTTATTTTCAGATTTAAAGATTTTTTCTCGACATCCAATTCAATCAAGTCACCGTCTTGCACGAAGGCGAGCGGGCCGCCGACGTAGGCTTCCGGCGCGACGTGCAGGATGCAGGTGCCGTAGCTGGTGCCGCTCATGCGGCCATCCGAAATCCTCACCATGTCCTTCACGCCCTGCTTGATGAGCTTCCTCGGCATGGGCAGCATGCCCCACTCGGGGAAGCCGGGGCCGCCGAGCGGGCCCGACATCTTCAGCACCAGCACGGAGTTCGCGTCGACCTCGAGGTCGTCGCGGTCGATCCGCGTCGACATATCGTTGTAGTCCTCGAACACCACCGCCTTCCCCGTGTGCTTCAGCAGCTTCGGGTCGGCGGCGCTGACTTTGAGGACGGCGCCATCCGGCGCCAGGGATCCGCGCAACATCACCAGGCCGCCGGATTTCTTCAGCGGTTTGTCGCGCGGCAGGATGACGTCCGGATTCCAGACCTTGGCGCCCTCGATGTTCTCGCCGAGGGTTTTGCCGTTTACCGTTTTTGCATTCAGGTCCAAAAGATCTTTCAGAGAAAACAAAAGAGCTCTCAGCCCGCCCGCGTAGAAGAAATCCTCCATCAGGTACTTGTCGCCGGAGGGGCGCACGTTGGCGATCACCGGCACCTTGGCCGCGATCTCGTTGTAGCGCTCGAGCGGGAAGGGCAGGCCGGCGCGGCCGGCCATGGCGACGAGGTGCACCACTGCGTTGGTCGAGCCGCCCATCGCCATCAGCGTGGTGATGGCGTTGTCGAAGGAACCTTTGGAGAGGAAATCCCGCGGCTTGTAGTCCTCCCACACCATCTCGACGATGCGCTTGCCGGTGAGCGTCGCCATGCGCGCGTGGTTCGAATCGGGCGCCGGGATCGAGGAATAGCCGGGCAGCGTGAAGCCGAGCGCCTCGGCGAGCGACATCATCGTCGCCGCGGTGCCCATGGTCATGCAGGTGCCGGGCGAGCGCGCGATGGTGTCCTCGATGTCCTGCCAATCGCGCTCGGTGATGCGCCCGGCGCGCAGTTCGTCCCAGTATTTCCAGGTGTCCGAACCCGAGCCCAGCGTCTGGTCGCGCCAGTGGCTGTTCAGCATCGGGCCCGCCGGCAGGTAGATCGCCGGCAGGTTCATGCTGGTCGCGCCCATGATGAGCGCGGGCGTGGTCTTGTCGCAGCCGCCCATCAGCACGCAGCCGTCCGCCGGGTAGGAGCGCAGCAGCTCCTCGGTCTCCATCGCGAGGAAATTGCGGTACATCATGGTGGTCGGCTTCTGCATGGTTTCCGCCAGCGCCATCGCCGGCATTTCCAGCGGGAAGCCGCCCGCCTGCCAGATGCCGCGCTTCACTTCCTCGGCGCGCTGGCGGAAGTGGGTGTGGCAGTGGTTGATGTCCGACCAGGTGTTGATGATGGCGATGACCGGCTTGCCCGCGTAGTCGGTGCGGTCGTAGCCCATCTGCGCGGTGCGCGAGCGGTGGCCGAAGGAGCGCAGGTCCTTGACGCCGAACCAGCGATGCGAGCGGAGTTCCTCTGGTTTCTTTTTCTTCACGTTTTCTCCTCGGGGCAGGGGGAAATTGTAAACTTGCTTGATGAGCGGGACCACATCGACCTCTGCCGGGACCTTCCTGTTCCGTCCCCGCAGCTGGCGGCGCGTGCTGCGCTTCGCCGGCTTTGCCACGGCGGCGGCGCTCTCGCCCTCGACCTACAACCCGCAGGCACGCGAGGTCGCGGTGCGCCAGATCTACCTTACCGCCTGGCAGATCCTCCCCGGTTATGCGGCAATCACTGCGCTGCTCAGCCTCCTGCTGATCGAGGTGGTGGTCGGCTCGGCGCGCCGCTACGGCGTCACGCAATATTCGCTGGAACTCGTGCTGCGGGTGCTGGTACTCGAGCTGGTGCCGCTGATGACGGCGCTGTTCGTCGCGCTGCGCTCGGGGGCCGCGATCGGCGCCGAAATCGCGCTGATGTGCGTGCGCGGCGAACTCGAGGACACGGAGGAGGTCGCGGCGAGCCCGCTGCATGCGGAGCTGGTGCCGCGCATCGCCGGCGCGGCGCTCTCGGTGGCATCGCTCACCACGCTCGGCTGCCTGGTCGCGGTCTGGCTCGCCTACGTGGAGTTCTACGGCTTCACTTCCGCGGGGCAGCCCGAGTTTTCGCACATCGTCAGCAATGTTTTCGACGGCCTGGAACTGGCCAGTTTCTGTCTCAAGTGCCTGCTGTTCGGCCTTGCCGTCGCCATCATTCCGGCGGCCACCGCGCTGGAAGCCGAGCGCGGCGTGATCAAATCCCTCCCCGCCGTGGTGCTCGGGGGGCTGATAAAGCTGTTCTTCGTTATCCTCGCCGTCGAGGCCGCGACTTTGGTGGTGAAATACGTCTGATCATGGCGGAACAGCCCGGCAAGCCCGAATCCACGTCCCCCGCCGACATCGCCAGCGGGCTGCTGCCGCGTAATATCGGCGTCAAGGTCGGCGCGCTGCTTGCGGTATCGATCGTCATTGCGCTCGGTTTCATCGCCTACGTGCTGGACTCGCGTGGCGTGTTCGACCAGACGCAGCGCATGTACCTGATCGCCGACAACGCGGAGGGCATCAGCGTCGGCACGGATCTCACCTTTTCCGGGTTCCCGATCGGCAAGGTGCGCCGCATCACGCTGCGCGACGACGGCAAGGTGCGCATCAGCGTCCGGGTGCCCGTGAGCGAGACGAAGTGGCTGCGCGAGTCGAGCGTCTTCGTGATCGACGTGCCGCTGGTGGGTGCGGCCAAGCTGCGCGCCTTCACCGCCAACCTGCAGGATCCGCCGCTGGCGGACCGCGCCGAGCGCCCGGTGCTGCGCGGCGACACCACCGAGGAAATTCCGCGCATGGTCGCCTCGCTGCGTGCCGTGCTGGACAACCTCGACCAGATGACCGACTCCGGCTCGAGCCTGCAGGAAAGCATCAAGAACGTGCGCACCGTGACCGAGCGCATGGCCGGCAAGTACGGCGTGCTGGGCGGTCTGATGGGCAGCGAGGACAACGCGAAGAAGGTGATCGCCTCGATTGACCGCGCCAACGCGCTGCTGGCCTCGCTCGGCGGGGTGTCGCTCAAGCTCGACTCGGTGCTCTCCAAGACCGACCAGCGCGTGTTCGGGCAGGGCGGCGTCATCGACGAGACGCAGAAGGCGGTGGTGCAGGCGAACGCGATCCTGGGCGACGTGCGCGAGAGCCTGAAGAAGGTCGATGCCCTCCTCGCCGACGCGCAGGCCGTGGGCGCAAACGCGAAAGCGGCGACCGCGGACCTCGGCACGCTGCGCGCCGAGGTCGAGACGAGCCTGCGCAAGGTCACCTCGCTGATCGAGGAGATCAACCGCAAGTGGCCCTTCGGTCGCGATACGCAGATCAAATTGCCATGAAGCGGCTTGGTCTTTCATTCCTGCTGTTGCTCGCGGCCTGCGGCGGCGGGCCGGCGCCGGCGGACTGGCAGCTGAATGCAGTCGCGGCCATGAGTGCTTTCCAGCAGGATTACCTGGTCGGCGATACGAAAACGGCCGACATCGAGTTTGCCCGGCTGAAGAATGAAATTTCCGCCAGCGGGCGCGGCGACCTGGCCGCGCGCGCGGAACTGGTGCGCTGCGCCGCGCGCACGGCCAGCCTGGAATTCGACGACTGCCCGGGTTTCGCGGCGTGGCGCGCCGACGCGGGTCCCGAAGAACTCGCCTACTACGAATTTCTTGCCGGCCGCGCGGAACGGGCCGCTGCCGATGCGCCGCTGTCGCGCCTGGTTTCCGCGGGGGTGCAGTTCAAGTCCGGAAAAATAACCCCGGAAGGCATTTCTGCCGCGATCGACATCGCTTCCGCGCAGGGCTGGCGCAGGCCGCTGCTGGCCTGGCTGGGCGTACAGGAAAAGCGCGCCGAAGCAGCGGGCGATGGCGCGGCACTGGAGAAGATCCGCCGGCGCATCGCGCTCGTGTCGGGGAAAAGCTAGGCTGCCGCCCTGTACGTGAAGAGGCGCGCCCGCCTAAGCGGCCGCGCGGTACTTCAAGGCGACTCCGTTCAGACGCTGCAGTTCGTCGAAGGAAACGTCGGCGAGGATTTCCACCAGGTGCAGGCCGTCGGGCTTGACGTCGATCACCGCCAGATCGGTGTAGACGCGGTTGACGCAGCGCGCGCCGGTGAGCGGATAGCTGCAGCGCTCGACGAGCTTGCTTTTGCCTTCCTTGGTGAGGTGCTCCATCATCACCAGCACCTGCTTGGCGCCGACCGCGAGGTCCATGGCGCCGCCGACTGCCGGGATTGCATCCGGCGCGCCGGTGTGCCAGTTGGCGAGGTCACCGGCGGCGGAAACCTGGAACGCGCCCAGCACGCAGAAGTCGAGATGCTGGCCGCGGATCATGCCGAAGGAGTCGGCGTGGTGAAAGTAGGAGCCGCCCGCCAGCAGCGTGACCGGTTCCTTGCCGGCGTTGATCAGGTCCTCGTCCTCTTCGCCCTCCGCCGGGCGCGGGCCGACGCCGAGCACGCCATTCTCGCTGTGCAGGATGATCTCGCGACCCTTCGGCAGGTAGTCGGCGACCAGCGTCGGCAAGCCGATGCCGAGGTTGACGTAGGCGCCCTCGGGGATGTCCTGCGCGACGCGCGCCGCCATCTGCTTGCGGTCGAATTTTTTCATCAATGCAATTTTACGACCCGCTTGACGAAGATTCCCGGCGTAACGACAGTCTCCGGGTCGAGTTCGCCGAGCTCGACCGTTTCGCGCACCTGTACCACGGTGCATTTCGCCGCCGCTGCCATGATCGGGCCGAAATTGCGCGCCGTCTTGCGGTAGGCGAGGTTGCCCCAGCGGTCGGCGCGGTCGGCCTTGATGAGCGCGTAATCGGCATGGATCGGCAGTTCGAACACGTAGTCGCGGCCGTTGATGCGGCGCGTTTCCTTGCCCTCGGCAAGACGGGTGCCGAAGGCCGTCGGCGTGAAAAAGCCGCCGATGCCGGCGCCCGCGGCGCGGATGCGCTCGGCGAGCGTACCCTGCGGCACCAGCTCCAGTTCGAGTTTCCCCGCGCGATAGAGCTTGTCGAAGTGCCATGAATCCGCCTGGCGCGGGAAGGAGCAGAGGATCTTGCGCACGCGGCCCGCGCCGATCAGCGCGGCCAGCCCTGTATCCGCATTGCCGGCGTTGTTGTTGACGACGGTGAGTTCCTTCGCGCCTTGCGCGATCAGGCAGTCGATCAGTCTTGCCGGCATGCCGGCGTTGCCGAAGCCGCCGATCATCACCGTCGCGCCGTCGGGCACGTCGGCCAGCGCGGCTTCCGGCGTCGCGAAGAATTTGTCGATCATGGGCCTCGAATTATCGCCCGAGGGGGTTTTCGAGCCATTTTTGTCAGTAGACACTCACATAACGAATCTTCTTTATAGATCACTTTTAATGGCAGTCCTAACTAATTGATACTTATGCACAATTAAAATCAAGATTTGGCCTCCAATAGTGCAGCTAAGTGCCTGTCAGACCAGAAGAAATTCCAAATCCTCGGCTTGACCGGCCATTCCCTTTCGCATAAAGTGGGAAAACGTAGAAAAAAGTGGCTTAACTGGCCGATAACAATGCCGCAATCCCGGTTTTGGTGAATCGGAGTGGAGGAGACAAAAAGAGATGGGCGGCACGGGTACGTTTCACGGCGCAACGGTCATCACGCTCGACGCAAAGGGCCGCCTCGCCGTTCCGACTCGCCATCGCGATGCTCTGGTCGCCACGAGCAGGACGCTCGTGCTGACCGCGCATCCCGACGGCTGCGCGCTCATCTATCCCGAATCCGCCTGGGAGCGCGTGCGCGCGCAGGTCGAGAAATTTCCCAGCTTTCACGCGCAGGCCAGCTGGTGGAAGCGCCTGCTGCTCGGCTTCGAGGAGCACATCGCGCCCGATGCCTCCGGCCGCGTGCTGGTGTCGAGCGGCCTCCGGCTGCACGCCAAGCTCGAGCGCGAGGCGATGCTGGTCGGCCAGGGCCACTATTTCGAACTGTGGGATGCGGGCGTCTGGAGCGCGAAGCTCGCCGCCGCGCTGTCCGCTTCCGGCACTCCGCCTCCGGGCATGGAGGGCTTCTCGCTGTGACGGCGGGCGCGGACGATGAGCACACCCGGGATCGAAAAACCCACTGCTCATCGCCCTGTCCTTCTCGAAGAAGCGGTCGCTGCCCTGGCGATCGGCGCGGGCGAGAGGCGGAACGGCGTCTACGTGGACGCCACTTTCGGCCGCGGCGGCCACAGCCGCGCCATCCTCGAGCGTCTCGGGCCCGCGGGCCGTCTGATCGCGCTGGACCGCGATCCGCAGGCGATCGCCGCCGCACAGGCGATCGGCGATCCCCGTTTCACCGCCGTGCACGCGCCCTTCAGCGAACTCGCGCAGGTGCTGGAGCGGCTTGGCGCGGCCAGGGTGGAGGGCCTGCTCGCGGACCTCGGCGTGTCCTCGCCGCAGCTGGAAGACCCCGCGCGGGGGTTTTCCTTCCGCGCCGACGGTCCGCTCGACATGCGCATGGATCCGACCCGCGGCGTCTCCGCCGCGGACTGGCTGGCCACGGCAACAGAACAACAAATCCGGGAGGCAATCGGCGGCTATGGCGAAGAACGGTTTGCTAAACAGGTTGCAAAGGCGATTGTTGCTGCTCGGGCACGCGAGCCGATCGGCCGCACCGAGCAACTTGCCGCTGTCGTGGCTGCGGCGGTCCGCACACGGGAGGCCGGGAAGAATCCGGCGACGCGCACCTTTCAGGCTCTACGGATTCTCGTCAATCGGGAGCTTGAGGAGGTCGCGCTGATGCTGCCGCAGGCGGTCCGGCAGCTGGCGCCCGGGGCCCGCCTGGCGGTGATCAGCTTTCACTCGCTGGAGGACCGGCTGGTGAAGCGCTTCCTGCGCGACTGCAGCCAGTCGAGCCTGCCACGGGATTTGCCCATCCGCGCCCGCGATTTGCCACAAACGCCGCTCACAATCGTCGGCAAGGCGGTACGCGCTTCGGCGGCCGAAATCGCCGCCAACCCGCGCGCGCGCAGCGCGACGCTGCGCGCCGCCGAACGAACCGATGCACCGCTTGATCCTGCCGTACTGAAGCACGCACTTGCCTCACTTAACCCATTTTCCGAACACGGGCCCGACGCGTGGCGAAGCTGAACCTCCTCCTCCTCCTGGTTCTCGTCGTCTGCGCGCTCGGGCTCGTCACTTCCCAGCACCAGTCCCGCAAGCTGTTCACCGAACTCGAGCGCGAGCAGGAGCGCAGCCGCGCGCTCGAGGTCGAGTTCGGCCAGCTGCAGCTGGAATCGAGCACCTGGGGCCTGCACTCGCGCGTCGAGAAGATCGCCACCGGCAGGCTCGGCATGCGCGCGCCCGATCCGCGCCGCGTGAGAGTGGTCGAAACGCATGCCGAGGCGCCGGCGGGGGCGCGGAAGAAATGAGCGCGGCCAGCCTGCCGATGCCGGTGCGCCTGCCGGCGTGGCGCGCGCGCTTCGCGTTGTTCGCGCTGCTGGCGGCGTTCGCGGTGCTGGCCGCGCGATCGCTGTATCTGCAGTCGATGGAGACCGGCTTCCTGCAGGAGAAAGGCGAGGCGCGTTACTCCCGCGTGCTGGAAGTACCGGCGACGCGCGGCAGGGTGGTGGACCGCAACGGCGAGGCGCTGGCGATCTCGACGCCGGTGAAGTCGGTGTGGGCGATCCCGGAGGACTTCAAGCCGACGCCGGCGCAGCTGAAGAGCCTCGCCGCGCTGCTGTCGATGGCGCCGCGCGAGCTGGAACGCAAGTTTTCCGACGCCGAGCGCGAGTTCGTCTACCTGAAGCGCCAGATCCCGCCCGAGACCGCGGCGCGCGTCGCCGCGCTCGGCATTCCCGGCGTCCACCAGCAGAACGAATATCGCCGCTACTACCCGGGCGGGGAGACGATGGCGCACGTGATCGGCTTCACCGGCGTGGACGATGCCGGCCAGGAAGGCATCGAGCTCGCGCAGCAGGCGGTCCTCGCCGGCGCCGCCGGCAGCCGCCGCGTGATCAAGGACCGGCTCGGCCGCATCGTCGAGGACGTGGAATCCATTCGCGCGGCGCAGGACGGGCACGACCTCACGCTCGCGCTCGACAGCAAGATCCAGAACCTCGCCTTCAGCGCGCTGAAGGCCGCGGTCGAGGCGCACAAGGCGAAGGCGGGCGCCATCGTGGTGCTCGACGTGCGCACGGGCGAGGTCCTCGCGCTCGCCAACATGCCCACCTACAACCCGAACAACCGCGCGCGGCTCACCGGCGCGCAGCTGCGCAACCGCGTGATGACCGACACCTTCGAGCCGGGCTCGACGCTTAAGCCCTTCACCATCGGCCTCGCGCTGGAGATGGGAAAGATCACGCCGCAGACGCTGATCCAGACTTCGCCCGGCACGCTCACCATCGCCAACTACACCATCCACGACGCGCACCCCGGCGGCGCGATGACCGCCACGCAGGTGATCCAGAAATCCTCCAACGTCGGCGCGGCGAAGATCGCGCTGTCGCTGCCGCGCGAGGACATGCACGACATGTTCCAGCACGTCGGTTTCGGCGATGCGCCGCGCCTGGGTTTCCCCGGCGAGGCAACGGGCAGGCTGCGCGAGGCGAAGACCTGGCGCCCGATCGAGCAGGCGACCATGGCCTACGGCCACGGCATCTCGGTGAGCCTGATCCAGCTCGCGCGCGCCTACACCGTGTTCGCGCGCGACGGCGAACTCGCGCCGTTGTCGCTCCTCAAGACCGGCGCGCCCGCGGCGGGCAAGCGCGTATTCTCGGTCGAGGTAGCGCGCGAAGTGCGCGCGATGCTGGAAGCGGCGGTGCAGCCGGGCGGCACGGCGCCGCGCGCGCGCATCGTCGGCTGGCGCGTGGCAGGCAAGACGGGCACCGCGCACAAGCAGGAAAACGGCGGTTACGCCGCGCGCAAGTACGTCTCCTCGTTCGTCGGTTTCGCGCCGGTGTCCGATCCGCGGCTGGTGATCGCGGTGATGCTGGATGAATCCTCGGACGGCCAGTACTACGGCGGGCAGGTTGCCGCGCCCGTGTTCTCCCAGGTGATGCAGGGCGCGCTGCGCCTGCTCGGCGCGCCCTACGACGCGCCGCTTTCGCCGCTCGAGATGCCGGGCGAGGCCGAGGAAGCGAAGGAGAGCACCTGATTGACGACGTTCTCGCGCTGCTCCGGGGGGCTGCCATCGAACGCCTGACTTCCGACAGCCGGCGCGCCGCGCCGGGCGCGGCTTTTTTCGCCTGGCCGGGCGAGGCCGCCGACGGCCGGCGCCATATCGCGCAGGCGATCGAGCGCGGCTGCGCGGCGGTGGCGTGGGAAAGCGAGGGCTACGCCTGGGACGGCGCGCTCGACCGGGCGCGGCGCGTGCCCAACGCCGGCGTGAAAGATCTCAAATCGCGCGCGGGCTTCATCGCGCACGAGTTCTACGGCCGCCCCTCCGCATCGATGTGGGTCTGCGGCGTCACCGGCACCAACGGCAAGACCTCCTGCGCGCAGTGGCTGGCGCATCTGCTGTCCCTGAAAGAAATCAAAACCGGCGTGATCGGCACGCTGGGCAGCGGTTTTCAGCCGGCTTTGCAACCGCTCGAGAACACGACGCCCGACGCGCTCGAGCTGCATCGCCAGCTCGCCGAATTCAAATCCTCCGGCGCGGGGGCCGTGGCGATGGAAGTGTCCTCGCACGGCCTCGAGCAGGGGCGCGTCAACGGCGTCGCTTTCGACTGCGCGCTGTTCACCAACCTGACGCACGACCATCTCGATTACCACGGCACGCTGACGGCCTACGCGGCAGCGAAGGCGCGCCTGTTCGACGCGCCGGGCCTCGCCGCGGCGGTGCTCAACCTGGACGACCCTTTCGGCGCGCAACTGGCGAAGCGCCTTGCCTCGCGCGGCCTGCGCACCATCGGCTACGGCATTTCCTCTTCGGGAAAATTCTCCGGGGTTGCCGAAGAGTTCATCTGTGCATTCGAACCGGATGCCGGTTCCATTCGAGTAAATTCGAGCTGGGGCGAAGCGACCGTGGCGTTTACGCAGCTCGGGCGCTTCAACGTCGCCAACGCGCTGGGCGTGCTGGGCTGCCTGGTGGCGAAGGGAATGGCGTTCGAGGAGGCTGCCGGTCTCCTCGGGGCGCTGCCGCAGGTGGCCGGGCGCATGCAGCAGATCGGCGATCGCCCGCTGGTGGTGGTCGACTATGCGCACACGCCGGACGCGCTGGACAAGGTGCTTTCCGCGCTGAAGCCGGTCGCACAGGCACGCGGCGGGCGGCTGGTCGCGGTGTTCGGCGCGGGCGGCGAACGCGACAAGGCGAAGCGGCCCGTCATGGGCGGCGTGGCCGCGGCGCGCGCCGACCGCGTGGTGCTCACCTCCGACAATCCGCGCGGCGAAGATCCGCGAGCGATCGTCAGTGCGATCCGCGCGGGCCTCGGCAATACCGGCGGCGACTGCGTCGTCGAACTCGACCGCGCCAGGGCCATCGACGCCGCCATCGGCTCGGCGAGCGAGGCCGACGTGGTGCTGATCGCCGGCAAGGGCCATGAAGGCTTCCAGGAAATCGCCGGACGGCGGCTGCCGTTCTCGGACGCTGCCGTGGCGAGGGCGGCGATGCGCCGCCGGGGGGATGGATGATGAGCCTCGCCGAAGCCGCGGCGGCGACCGGCGCTCGCGTGGTGGGGGATGAAGTCCGTTTCGAAGGTGTTTCCACCGATACGCGCAGCGTCGCCGCGGGCGAACTGTTCGTCGCCATCCGCGGCGAGCGCTTCGACGGCCATGATTTCCTTGCCGCGGCGAAAGAACGCGGCGCAGCCGCGGCGCTGGTCGATGAGCGCCGCGCCGGCGAGACGCCGCTGTTGCGACCGCAGTTACCACTTCTAATCGCCGACGACACGCGCCTGGCGCTGGGCCGGCTGGGCAGGCACTGGCGCCTGCGCTTCGCGCCGGCGCTGGTCGCGATCACCGGATCGAACGGCAAGACCACCACCAAGGAAATGCTCGCCGCGATCCTGCGCCGGCACGCCGGCGAGTCCGGGGTGCTCGCGACGCGCGGCAACCTGAACACCGACATCGGCGTGCCGCTGACCCTGCTCGGCCTGCGCGCCGGCCACCGCTACTGCGCCGTCGAACTCGGCATGAACCATCCTGGCGAGATCGCTTCGCTCGCGGCGATCGCCTGCCCCACGGTCGCGCTGGTGAACAACGCCCAGCGCGAGCACCTGGAATTCATGCGCACGGTCGAGGCGGTGGCGGCCGAGAACGCGAGCGTGTTCGAGGCGCTGCCCGCCGACGGGGTGGCGGTGCTGAACGCGGATGATGCGATGGCGGACGTCTTCAGGAAAAAGGCGGCTGCCCGGCGGCGGATCGAGTTCGGCCTGCGCTCGGGCGACGTCGTCGCGGAATATTCGTTGCGGCCGCTGGAGAGCGAGATCGTGCTGCGCACGCCGGCGGGAGAGGCCAGGGCGACGCTGGCGATTCCCGGCGAGCACAACGTGAGCAATGCGCTTGCCGCTGCGGCCTGCGCGCACGCGGCGGGGATCCCGCTGGAGACGATCGGCGCCGGTCTCGCCGCATTCCGGCCCTACGCCGGCAGGCTGCAGGTGAAGAAGACCGCCGCCGGCGCGACCCTGATCGACGACAGCTACAACGCCAACCCCGACTCCGTGCGCGCCGCCATTGACGTGCTTGCTTCCTGCCCCGGCCCCACGGCGCTGGTTCTCGGCGACATGGGCGAAGTCGGCGAGCAGGGCCCCGAGTTCCATGCCGAGGTGGGGAAGTACGCGAAGGAGAAAGGGATCGATGTTCTGTTGGCATTCGGTTCCGCTTCGGGTGCAAGTGTCGTGGCGTTCGGCAGCGGAGCAAGACACTTCGAAGATTGGAATGACATCTCTCCCAGCCTGAAGGAAATAAAGACGATCCTCGTCAAGGGATCGCGCTTCATGCGCATGGAACGCGTGGTCGCCGCGCTGACCGGCGAAAAGGGAGCGGCTCACTAAATGCTGCTCGAAATCGCCCAGTGGCTGGCCAAGGACGTGCGCCTCTTCAACGTCTTCAATTACCTCACGCTGCGCTCGGTGCTGGCCTGCCTGACCGCGCTGGCGATTTCGCTGATCCTCGGGCCTTACGTCATCCGCAAGCTCACCGCCTACAAGATCGGCCAGGCGGTGCGCGACGACGGCCCGAAGTCGCACCTCACCAAGGCGGGCACGCCGACCATGGGCGGCGCGCTGATCCTGCTGTCGATCGCCATCACCACGCTGCTCTGGGGCGATCTGGGCAACCGCTTTCTCTGGGTGGTGCTGCTGGTGACGCTCGCCTTCGGCGCCATCGGCTGGATCGACGACTACCGCAAGGTCGTGCAGCGCAATCCCAAGGGGTTGCCGGCGAAGACCAAGCTGTTCTGGCAGTCGCTGTTCGGGCTCGCCGCCGCCTGCTACCTCGGCTGGCTGGCGCAGAGCACGCCGGCGCTCAATTCCCTGATCGTGCCGTTCTTCAAGTTCATCGCCTATCCGCTGGGCACCGCCGGCTTCGTCGTGCTGAGCTATTTCGTCATCGTCGGCACCTCGAACGCGGTCAACCTCACCGACGGGCTGGACGGCCTGGCGATCATGCCGACCGTGATGGTCGGCGGCGCGCTCGGCATCTTCGCCTACGTTGCCGGCAACGCGGTGTTCTCCAAGTACCTCGGGCTGCCCTACGTCGCCGGCGCGGGCGAGCTGGCGGTGTTCTGCGGTGCGCTGGTGGGCGCGGGCCTCGGCTTTCTCTGGTTCAACGCCTACCCGGCGGAGGTGTTCATGGGCGACGTCGGCGCGCTGGCGCTGGGCGCGGCGCTCGGCACCATCGCCGTGATCGTGCGCCAGGAAATCGTGCTGTTCATCATGGGCGGCGTGTTCGTCGCCGAGACGCTGTCGGTGATGATCCAGGTGATCTATTTCAAGGTTACCGGCGGCAAGCGCATCTTCCGCATGGCGCCGCTGCACCACCACTACGAACTCGAGGGCTGGAAGGAGTCCCAGGTGGTGGTGCGCTTCTGGATCATCACCATGATGCTGGTCCTGTTCGGCCTCTCGACGCTGAAGCTGCGGTGACCATGAACATGCGCCAAGCGCCCTTCAGCATGCTCGCCCGGCCGCAACCGATGGCGCTCGCCGGCAAGCGCGTGCTGGTGCTCGGCCTCGGCGACACGGGCCTTTCGGTGGCCGAATGGGTGAAGCATGCAGGCGGCCAGGCGCGCGTCGCCGACACGCGTGCCGCGCCGCCGAGAAAAAAGGATTTCTCCGGAGAACTGCACGCGGGGAAGTTCAAGACGGGCCTGCTGAAGGACATCGATCTGCTCTGCATCAGTCCGGGGGTTTCGCTGCAGGAAGAACTGGTGCAGGCGGCAAGGGGGAAAAACATCCCGGTCGTCGGGGACATCGAACTTTTCGCCTGGGCCGTGCGCGGCAAGAAAATGGGCAAAGTCCTCGCAGTGACCGGCACCAACGGCAAGAGCACCGTCACCGCGCTGACCGGGCACCTGCTGCGCGTTGCCGGCGTGGATTGCGAAGTCGCGGGGAATATCAGCCCGCCCGCGCTCGATGCCTTGATGAAACGGGGCAAGAAGCTGCCCGCCGTCTGGGCAGTCGAACTTTCCAGCTACCAACTCGAGACCACCTGGTCGCTCGAGCCGGATGCGGCCGTTCTGCTGAACCTGTCGGAAGACCACCTCGACCGCTACGCCGGCCTGGCCGAATACGCGGAGGCCAAGGCGCGCATCTTCATGGGGACGGGAGCGCAGGTGCTGAACCGCTGCGATTCCGCCTCGATGGCGCTCGCGCTGCCCGGGCGCACGCAAGTGACCTTCGGCCTCGATACGCCCGAGATGCCGGAAGACTTCGGCGTTGTGAAGGAGACAGGCGGCGCATGGCTGGTGCGCGGCAAGGAGCGCATTCTTGCCGTCGCCGACTTGCCGCTTGCCGGCGCGCACAACGCCTCCAACGCGCTTGCGGCCTGCGCGCTTGCACAGCTTGCGGGGGTGCCGATTGCCTCCCTCGCGAAGGGCCTGCGCAGTTTCCGCGGCCTGCCGCACCGCATGCAGCGCGTTGCGCTGCGCGGCGATGTCGAATGGCTGGACGACTCCAAGGGCACCAACGTCGGCGCCACGGTGGCGGCGCTGAATGGGCTTTCGCGCAAGACCGTGCTGATCCTGGGCGGCGAGGGCAAGGGACAGGACTTCGCGCCGCTGTCGTCCGCGATCCGCGCACGCGCAAAGCACGTGCTGCTCATCGGCCGCGATGCGGGGTTGATCGAGAAGGCGGTCGGCGCGAGCGGGGTGCCCGCGGAACGTGTGGCATCCATGGAAAAGGCGGTGGCGCGCGCGGCGCAGATCGCGGCGCCGGGGGATGCCGTGCTGTTGTCGCCCGCCTGCGCGAGCTTCGACATGTTCCGCGACTACAAGCATCGCGGAGAGGCGTTCGCCGCGGCCGTCAACGCGCTCGGTGCGTTCCAGAACGGTTTGAAAAGCTGATGGCCAGTCTCGTCTTTGGACGGAACAACACCCGCAACGTACGGACAGCGGGCGCTCCGGCACCCGAGTACGACCGTTCGCTCGCCTGGGCGGCGCTACTGCTCATCTCGCTGGGCCTGGTGATGGTGTATTCGGCCTCGATCGCCACGGCGGAGGCGAGCCGCTATTCGGGGAACAACCCCGCCTACTTCCTTCTGCGGCACGCCATGTTCCTCGCGCTCGCCTTGAGCGCAGCGACCGCGGTGTTCCTGACGCCGGCGCGCCTGTGGCAGAAGGCTGCGCCGTGGTTTTTCGCCGGCTGCGTGGTGCTGCTGGTGCTGGTGCTGGTCCCCGGCATCGGGCGCGAAGTGAACGGGGCGCGCCGCTGGCTCAACCTGGGGGTGGCCAACATGCAGCCCTCAGAATTGATGAAGCTGGCGGTGGTGCTCTACGCCGCGGATTACACCGTGCGCAAGCACGCGGTGCTGAAGAATTTCCGCCGCGGGCTGCTGCCGATGCTGGCGGTGATGATGGTGGTGGCCTGGCTGCTGCTGCGCGAGCCGGACTTCGGCGCCTTCGTGGTGGTGGCGATGACCACGTTCGGCATCCTGTTCCTCGGCGGCATGAGCGGGCGGCACTTCGGCGCGCTGCTGGCGATGCTTGCCGTGGGCTTCGTGCTGCTGGTGCTGTCCTCGCCCTACCGCATGCAGCGCATCTTCGGCTTCATGGACCCCTGGTCAGACGCCTACGGCAAGGGCTACCAGCTGTCGCATGCGCTGATCGCCTTCGGCCGCGGCGAGTGGCTGGGCGTCGGCCTGGGCGCGAGCATCGAGAAGCTGCACTACCTGCCCGAGGCGCATACCGACTTCCTGCTCGCCGTGATCGCCGAGGAACTGGGCCTCGCCGGGGTCGTGGTAGTGATCGTGCTGTTCGCCTGGATCGTGCTGCGCGCTTTCGCCATCGGCCGGCAGGCGGCGATGCGCGAACGGCACTTCACGGCGCTGGTGGCGCAGGGCATCGGCATCTGGATCGGCTTCCAGACGCTCATCAACATGGGCGTCAACATGGGCCTGCTGCCCACCAAGGGACTGACGCTGCCGCTGATGAGCTTCGGCGGCTCCGGACTGATCGTGAATTGCGTGGCGATCGCGGTGCTGATTCGCATCGATTGGGAAAACCGCCAGCTGGCGAGAGGGCTCAACGCGTGAACGCGTTCGTGGACATCGCATGAGCGGCACGATCCTCATCATGGCGGGCGGCACCGGCGGCCACGTGTTCCCGGGCCTGGCGATCGCCGACGAGATGCGCGATCGCGGCTGGAAGGTCGTCTGGATGGGCGCGCGCAGCGGCATGGAGGCGCGCCTGGTTCCGGCGCGCGGCTACCCGGTGGAATGGATCCGCGCCGCCGCGCTGCGCGGCAAGGGGCTCGCGGCAAAGCTGCTGCTGCCGCTCCACCTGCTGATCGGTTTCTGGCAAAGCGCACGCGCGATCTTCCGCGTGCGGCCCGATGTCGTCCTCAGCATGGGCGGCTACGTCGCGTTTCCCGGCGGCATGATGGCGTCGCTGTTCGCCCGGCCGCTCGCGGTGCACGAGCAGAACGCGATCGCCGGCCTCACCAACAGGGTGCTGGCAGGCGTCGCGGAAAAAGTCATGGAGGCGTTCCCCGGCGCTCTGAAGGGCGCCGAGTGGACCGGCAATCCCGTGCGTGCGGCGATCGCGGCGATCCCGCAGCCCGCGGCGCGCTACGCGGGCAGGAACGGACCGCTGCGCGTGCTCATCGTCGGCGGCAGCCTCGGCGCGCAGGCGCTGAACGAGGCCGTGCCGAAAGCCCTCGCGCTCATTGCCGAGGAGATGCGTCCTGCCGTCCTGCACCAGGCGGGCGAGAAGCACCTCGAGTCCCTTCGTTCGAATTATTCGAATGCAAACATCAAGGGCGAACTCGTCGCGTTCATCGACGACATGGCGCGCTGCTACGCCGAGGCCGATCTGGTGATCTGCCGCGCGGGAGCGATGACCGTCGCCGAGCTGTCGGCGGGGGGCATGGCGAGCGTGCTGGTGCCGTTCCCGCACGCGGTGGACGACCACCAGACGGTCAACGCGCGCTTTCTCTCGGGAAAAGGAGCGGCGATCCTGCTTCCGCAGCAGGAGCTTTCGCCGGAAAAACTCTCCGCTCTGTTGTGTTCCATGGATAGGAAAAAACTTCTTGAAATGGCGGGCAAGGCCAGGGCTCTCGGCAAACCCGAGGCGGCACGCATCGTCGCCGACCGCTGCGCGGCGCTGCTGAAAGGGCGCGCCGCGTGAAGCACAAAATCAGGCGCATCCACTTCGTCGGCATCGGCGGCGCCGGCATGAGCGGCATCGCCGAGGTGCTGGTGAACCTCGGCTACCAGGTGAGCGGCTCGGACCTCGCTCCCAACGTGGCGACCCGGCGCCTCGCGGCCATGGGTTCGAACATCGTTTTCGAGCACAAGAGCGAAAACATTCTGGGCGCGGATGCCGTGGTGGTTTCCACCGCGGTGCGCCCGGACAATCCGGAAGTCGTGGCGGCGCGCGCCGAGCGCATTCCCGTCGTGCCGCGCGCCCTGATGCTCGCCGAATTGATGCGCCTGAAGCAGGGCGTGGCGATCGCCGGCACGCACGGCAAGACCACCACCACGAGCCTTGTCGCGAGCGTGCTCGCCGAGGGCGGCCTCGATCCGACCTTCGTGATCGGCGGCCGGCTGGTCGCCGCAGGCTCGAACGCCAAGCTGGGCGCCGGGGAATTCATCGTGGTCGAGGCCGACGAGTCGGACGCGAGCTTCCTGCACCTGCAGCCGGCGATCGCGGTGGTGACCAACATCGACGCCGATCACATGGACACCTACCAGCACGATTTCCCGCGCCTGCAGCAGGCGTTCATCCAGTTCCTGCACAACATGCCCTTCTACGGCAGCGCGGTGCTGTGCGCGGACGATGCGCACGTGCGCGAGATCATGCCGTTCGTCTCGCGCCCGATCGTCACCTACGGCCTGCACGAGGACGCCATGATCCGCGCCACGGATCTCCAGCTCGGCGCGCAGAGCCGCTTCCGTGTCTTGAGGAGAAGCCCGGGCGGCGAGCACGCGCCGCTCGATATTTCGCTAAACCTGCCCGGGCGCCACAACGTGCTGAACGCGCTCGCCGCGATCGCCGTGGCGACCGAACTCAAGCTGCCGGGCGAGGCGATCCAGCGCGCGCTGGCGGGCTTCCGCGGCGTCGGCCGCCGTTTCCAGCGGTACGGCGACGTGCCGGTGAAAAACGCAGTCGACGGCGGGGCAGGAAGTTTTTCCCTGGTGGACGACTACGGCCACCACCCGGCGGAAATCGCCGCGACGCTGGACGCCGCGCGCCTGGCGTTTCCCGGCCGGCGCCTGGTGCTCGCCTTCCAGCCGCACCGCTACACGCGCACGCGCGACCTGTTCGAGGCATTCGTGAAAGTGCTGGCGAGCGCCGACGTGCTGCTGCTCGCCGAGGTCTACGCCGCGGGCGAAGCGCCGATTTCGGCCGCGGACGGGCGGGCGCTGGCGAGCGCGGTGCAGGGCGCCGCCAAAGCCAAGCCGTTCTTCGTCGCAGACGTTGCCGGGATGGCCGACGCGATCCGCCGCGTCGCGAAGGCCGGAGACGTGGTGCTCACCATGGGTGCCGGATCCATAGGAGGCGTCGCCGCGCACCTGGGCAACGCCGCGGCGCAGCCGGGTTGACGATGGCCGACACGCTCACATTCCAGGGATTGCGCGGCGAGTTGCGGGAAAACGAGCCGATGTCGCGCCACAGCAGCTGGCGCGCGGGCGGACCCGCGCGGCGCTTCTTCGCGCCCGCCGACCTGGAGGACCTGTCGGCGTTCCTCGGGCAGCTGCCCGAGGAAGAGCCGGTCCTGTTCGTCGGCCTGGGATCGAACCTGCTGGTGCGCGAAGGCGGCTGGCGCGGCACGGTGGTGATGATGTACGGCTCCGGCAGGCCGCTGCGGCTCGAGGAAGGCCTGGTATACGCCGAGGCCGGCGCCGCCTGCCCCAAGGTCGCCCGCTTCGCGGCCGACCACAACCTCGGCAGCGCGGAATTCCTCACCGGCATTCCCGGCACGGTCGGCGGCGCGCTGGCGATGAACGCCGGCTGCTACGGCGGCGAGACCTGGGACATCGTCGAGCGCGTGGTGACCATCAACCGGCGCGGCCAGCTGCGCCGGCGCGGCAAGGAAGAATTCGAATTCAGCTACCGCCACTGCGAGCTGAAGGCCGACGCCAGCAGCGACGGCGACGAATGGTTCGCCTCGGCGCATTTCCGGCTGCCCGAGGGCGACAAGGAAGAATCGCGCGCCATCATGCAGGCGCTGCTGACCAAGCGCCGCTCGACGCAGCCGCTGCAGCTGCCCAACGCGGGCAGCGTGTTCCGCAATCCGCCGGAAGGCAAGACGGCGGCGAAGCTGATCCAGTCCTCCGGGCTGAGAAAATACGAGCGCGGCGGCGCGCGCGTCTCGGAAAAGCACGCCAACTTCATCGTCAACCCGGGCGGCAGGGGCAGCGCGGCCGACATCGAGGGGCTGATCCTGCACGTGCAGGCGGTGGTCGAGGAAAGGACCAACGTCCGCCTGGCGCCCGAGGTGAAGATCGTGGGGGACGCGCAGTGAGCGGCGCGCGCATTCACGATCCCGCGCATTTCGGCAAAGTCGCCGTGCTGCTGGGCGGCCGTTCCGCGGAGCGCGAAATATCGCTCCTGAGCGGCGGCGGCGTGCTGAAGGCGCTGCGCGCCAAAGGGGTCGACGCGCACGCCTTCGACCCGGCCGAAAGGGACCTGTTCGAACTCAAGCGCGAAGGTTTCGCGCGCTGCTTTGTCGCCCTGCACGGGCGCGGCGGCGAAGACGGCACATTGCAGGGCGCGCTGGAGATGCTCGGCGTTCCCTATACCGGCAGCGGCGTCATGGGCTCGGCCATCGGCATGGATAAATGGCGCAGCAAGATGATCTGGCTGGCGGCCGGACTGCCGACGCCGCGCTACCGCATCCTTTGCGCCGGCGACAACTGGAGCGACGTCGCGCGCGATCTCGGCCTGCCGCTGATCGTGAAGCCTGCCAACGAGGGATCGACGCTCGGCCTGACCAAGGTGACCGCCGCGGCGCAATTGCCGGCGGCGTTCGAACTGGCGGCGAAGAAATATCGCGACCTGGCGCTGGCCGAGCAGTTCATCGAAGGCCCCGAATACACCGCCAGCATCGTCGGCGACGCGGCGCTGCCGCTGATACGCATCGAGGCGCCGCAAGGCAACTACGATTACCAGAACAAGTATTTCACCGACGACACCAAGTACATCTGCCCCTGCGGCCTGGACGCGGCCAGGGAAGAGGCGCTTAAGGCGCTGGCGCTGAAGGCTTTCAGGCTCGTCGGCGGCGCGGGCTGGGGCCGCGTCGACCTGATGCTGGACGCCAAGGGCAATCCCTGGCTGCTTGAAGTGAATACGTCGCCGGGGATGACCGGCCACAGTCTGGTGCCCATGGCCGCACGCGCCGTGGGAATTTCCTACGAGGATCTTTGCGTGCAAATCCTTGGAGGAGCCCATGTGGGATAACCCGAGGCTCCTCAACATGGCCGCCAACACGCTCATCGGGCTGGCGGCGCTGCTGTTCGCTTTCGCGGGGCTGCAGCTGCTCGTGCACTCGCCGCTGTTCCCGCTGAAGGAAGTCGTCGTGCGCGGCGAACTGAAGAACGTGGCCGCCGGCGACATCGAGAGCGCGGTGGAAGGCGTCGGCGGCAACTTCTTCGCCGCCAATCTCGCCGACATCCGGGCCCGCCTCGAGCAGGTGGCCTGGGTGCGGCACGTGGACGTGCGGCGCGCCTGGCCCGACCGCATCGAAGTCAGGCTCGAAGAGCACGTCGCCTTTGCGCGCTGGGGTGACAGCGGACTGGTGAACACCTTCGGCGAGCCTTTCGCGGCGGACCTGGAGGCAGACCGCGAGGCGCGGCTGCCGCTGTTCGCGGGGCCGGCCGGCACGGAAGGCGAGATCACGCGGCGTTACCGGCGGTTCGTCGATCTGCTCGCGCCGCTCGGCGAGACGGCCGAGCGCATCGTCACCGCCGTCGTGCTCACGCCGCGCTTTGCGTGGCAGCTGCGCACGGCCGACGGCCTCAATCTCGAACTCGGCCGCGACGGCGCCGAGCCGGTCGAACAGAAGCTGGCGCGCTTCGTCGCCGCCTATCCGGAATCCCTCGCGCGCCTGCCGCGGCGCGCCGGATCCGCGGCGGACTCGCCGCGTTACGTGGACCTCCGCTACCCGAACGGCTTCGCGCTGCGCGTCGCCGGCTGGAAAGGCTGAACGATGGCGAAAGAAAACCGCAATCTCGTCGTCGGCCTCGACATCGGCACCTCGAAGGTGGCGGCGCTGGTCGCCGAGCTCGGGCCGGACGGCGTGCTGGAAGTGCTCGGCATGGGCAATCATGAATCCAAGGGCTTGAAGAAGGGCGTGGTGGTCAACATCGAATCCACCGTCGCCGGCATCCAGCGCGCGCTGGAAGAGGCCGAGCTGATGGCCGATTGCAAGATCGCCTCCGCCTTTACCGGCATCGCCGGCAGCCACATCCGCAGCTTCAATTCCACCGGCATGGTGGCGGTGAAGGACCGCGAGGTGAGCGCGATCGACGTGGAGCGCGCGGTCGAGACGGCGAAGGCGGTGAACATCCCGACCGACCAGCAGATCCTCCACGTGCTGCGCCAGGAATTCATCATCGACGGCCAGGAGGACGTGCGCGAGCCCGTGGGCATGTCCGGCGTGCGCCTGGAGGTGAAAGTGCACATCGTCACCGGCGCGGTGTCGGCCGCGCAGAACATCGTCAAGTGCGTGCGCCGCTGCGGCCTGGACGTGAACGACCTGATCCTGCAGCCGCTCGCCTCGGCGCGCGCGGTGCTGTCGGCCGACGAAATGGATCTCGGCGTGTGCCTGGTGGACATCGGCGGCGGCACCACCGACCTGGCGATCTTCACGCACGGCGCGATCCGCCACACCGCGGTGATCCCGATCGCCGGCGACCAGATCACCAACGACATCGCCATGGCCCTGCGCACGCCGACCGCCGAGGCCGAGGCGATCAAGACGCGCCACGGCGTGGCGCTGCGCCAGCTCGCCGACCCGAACGAGATGATCGAAGTGCCCGGCATCGGCGACCGCGCGCCGCGCGTGATGTCGCGCCAGACGCTCGCCGAGGTGATCGAGCCGCGCGCCGAAGAGCTGTTTTCCCTGGTGCAGCAGGTGCTGCGCGAATCCGGCTACGAGGAGCTGCTGTCCTCCGGCATCGTGCTCACCGGCGGCAGCTCGATGATGCAGGGCATGGTGGAGCTGGGCGAAGAGATCTTCCACATGCCGGTTCGCATCGGCATGCCGCGCTACAGCGGGGGCCTGGCCGACGTGGTGCGCAGCCCACGCTACGCCACCGCCATGGGCCTGCTGCTCGAGGGCGCCTCGCAGCTGCAGCAGGGGCGCGTCGCCAAGCAAAGCGGTTCCGTCACGGCGGTATTCGGACGGATGCGCGACTGGTTCCAGAGGAATTTTTGATGGGCAGTGTTACGTACGTCAACCGGCAAGGAGAAAAAAATGTTCGAAATCGTCAATGAGCAGGCAGTAGGGCCCGTGATCAAGGTGATCGGCGTCGGCGGCGCAGGCGGCAACGCCGTCGATCACATGATCGAGCAGGGCGTGGAAGGCGTGGAGTTCTACGCGGTGAACACCGACGCGCAGGTGCTCGCGCGCAGCAAGGCGCGCAACCAGATCCAGCTCGGCACCAGCGGGCTGGGGGCGGGCGCCAAGCCGGAGGAAGCGCGCACGGTGGCGCTCGCCGACCGCGAGCGCCTGGAAGAAACGCTGGCGGGCTCGCACATGGTGTTCATCACCGCGGGCATGGGTGGCGGCACTGGCACCGGCGCAGGACCCGTGATCGCGGAAGTCGCGCGCTCGCTGGGCATCCTCACCGTGGCGGTGGTCACCAAGCCCTTCACCTGGGAAGGCTCCAAGCGCATGAAGATCGCCGAAGCCGGCATCGAGGAACTCGCGCCGCACGTCGACTCGCTGATCGTCATCCTCAACGACAAGCTGGAGGAGGTGCTGGGCGACGACGTCACGCAGGAGGACGCCTTCGAGGCCGCCGACGACGTGCTGAACAATGCCGTCGCCGGGATCGCCGAGATCATCAACCAGCCCGGCCTGGTGAACGTCGATTTCCAGGACGTGCGCACGGTGATGACCGAGCAGGGCATGGCGATGATGGGTTCGGCCGCCTCCAGCGGCGTCGACCGGGCGCGCATCGCCGCCGAGCAGGCGATTGCCTGCCCGCTGCTCGAAGGGGTGAACCTCGCCGGCGCGCGCGGCGTGCTGGTGAACATCACCGCCTCCCGCACCAGCCTCAAGCTGCGCGAAACCAAGGAGGTGATGAACACCATCCGCGCCTTCGCCGCGGAGGACGCGACCATCATCTACGGCGGCGTCTATGACGACACGCTCGGCGAGGATCTGCGCGTCACCGTCGTGGCGACCGGGCTCGGACAGCCTCTCGGCGTGCGCCAGCAGAAACCGCAGCTGGTGATGTCGCAGAAGACCGGGACCGACAACCAGGCGGTGGCCATGCCGGGCTCGGCGCCCGATTACAACGCCATGGCGGATACGCCGGCGGTGTTCCGCAAGCGCGACCGCGCCGCGCAGGTCGAGGCGCTCGCCAACAGCGGCGTGGAGAAGTACGACATTCCCGCTTTCCTGCGCAAACAGGCGGACTAGCGGGAGAAAAGCAGGCGGTCCGCGGACAGGCTGCGCGCCCCCACCCTTGCCGGGGGGGTGCGCGGCCGTTCCTGCCGCGTTGCTTTGTTAGAATCGCCCCTCTCATGCTGCGCCAAAGAACGCTCAAATCGATCGTCAGCGCCACCGGCGTGGGCCTGCATACGGGCCAGAAGGTGCGCATGTCGCTGCGGCCTGCGCAGCCCGACACCGGGGTGGTGTTCCGGCGCCTGGACCTGCCCTCGGCTGCCGAGGTTCCCGCGCGTTTCGACCTGGTGGGCGAGACGCGACTGTGCTCCTGCCTGGTGAGCGGCGACACGAAGATCTACACCATCGAACACCTGATGTCGGCGCTGGCCGGTCTTGGCGTGGACAACGTTTACGTGGACCTCGATGGGCCCGAGGTGCCGATCATGGACGGCAGCGCCGCGCCTTTCGTGCTGCTGATCCAGCAGGCGGGCATCGAGGAGCAGGGCGCGCCCAAGCGCTTCCTGCGCATGAAAAAGCGCATCGAGGCGAAGGACGGCGACAAATGGGCCGTGCTCGAGCCCTATGAAGGATTCAAGTTGTCGTTCTCCATCGTCTACGACCATCCGGTCATCGAAAAATCGAATACTTCGCTGACCGTCGATTTCGCCGTGACCTCGTACCTGAAGGAGGTCGCGCGCGCGCGCACCTACGGTTTCATGCACGACGTCGAGGACCTGCGCGACGTCGGCCTGGCGCTGGGCGGCGGCCTGGAGAACGCGGTGGTGCTGGACGAGCACCGCGTGCTGAATGCCGAGGGCTTGCGTTACGGGGACGAGTTCATCCGCCACAAGATCCTGGACGCCATCGGCGACCTGTACCTGCTCGGCCGGCCGTTCCTCGCCGCCTTCAGCGCCTACAAATCGGGGCATGCCCTGAACAACCGGCTGCTGCGCGCGGTGGCTGCCGACCCGGCTGCGACGGAAGTGGTCACTTTCGAGCGAGCCGAAGAGGCGCCGGCGGGGATCGCCGGCCTGTTGCGCCCGGCCGCCGCCTAGTTTTTTTCGCCGTCCGCCTTGGCCGGGGCAAGCTGATGATCCAAAAGAACTTTCAGAGCCTTCCTGGCCGCTGAATCGGGCAGCTTTCGATACAACCCGGTCAGGGAGGCGACGGCCGCCGGCGACAGCCGCGGAGGGGCTCGATCAGGGGCTGCGGACGCCTCGCCCGCCCCGGGTTGCACCCTCACGGAAACTGAATTAACCTGCCCCCCTTGCTGTAATACGTAGGTAAACAAAGCCTCGGACAGCAGTTTCAGCTTGGCAGCCGCAGCGGGCGATGCGGCAAGCAGCACCAGCTGGCGATCCTTCAGGCGGTCGTTGAAAGTGATGGCCCGAACCAGGCGGGCCAGCCCGGGTGGCAGAAAGTCAAAACAAAGCTTCGAGAGCGCACTGATTTCACGCGCTTTTGCGATGACCGGCTGCAAGCCGGCGTCCGACGCAAGCAGTCTGCCGACTTTGATGGGTTGCACGCTATGAGGGGCTCAGTGGAGGCGACGTGCAGGTTATCTTGATCTCCAGCCGGCTGGCAAAGGCGCGTTCATTGACGCTTTCCCTGCGTCATGTGTTCGCCATGGCCGCGCTCGGCGGGATCGTCCTCGCCGGCCTGACCGGCGCGCTGTACTGGGTCAGCCTGCGCTTTGCCGTCGACCTGAAAATTCCCCTGGTGCGCGAGATGGTGCTCGCCGCCCAACAGGGCGAGTCCGAGCGCTCGCGCGAATTCATGCAGCAGAACCTGAACGCGATGGCGGTGAAGATCGGCGAGATGCAGGCGCAGCTCAGCCGCCTGGACGCGCTGGGCGAGCGGCTGTCGACGGCGGCCGGCATCCGGCCGGCGGACCTGCGCTTTTCAGAGAAACCGGGGATGGGCGGCGCGCAGTCGACGACGATGCCGCCGCAGAACCTGACGCTCACCGAGTTCAGCCAGAGAATCGCCAACCTGTCGCAGCAGATGGAAAATCGCAGCGACATGCTGGGCGTGCTCGATGCGCAGTTGTTCGAGCAGACGGTACGCAAGAAGGCCATGCCCACCATGATGCCGGTGAGCGCCCAGTACAACGCGTCGACGTTCGGCATGCGCATCGACCCCTTTACGGGGCAGCAGGCGATGCATGAAGGCATCGACTTCGTCGTCGACGTCGGCACCCCCGTGGTGGCGGCCGCTGGTGGCGTGGTGCAGTTCGCCGGCTTCCACCCGCAGTACGGCAACATGATCGACATCGACCACGGCAACGACCTGATCACGCGCTACGCGCACCTTTCCAAGGTGCTGGTGAAAGAGGGCGACATGGTGCAGCGGGGGCGGCATATCGCCGACAGCGGCAATTCCGGGCGCACCACCGGTCCGCACATGCATTTCGAGGTGCGCTTTCACGGCGCGGCGCAGAATCCGGCCAAGTTCCTGCTCGCCACCAATCCCCAGATTCCGCTCGCCAAGGCCAAGTAGTTCCGGCCGCAAGCCGGCGCCGGACGGCCCGCGTCAGCATGTTAAAATCGTTGTTTTTCCGGGGGCTTAGGACACCCGCGCCCCCGCGTCCATGATCAACGTCCTGACCAAAATCTTCGGCAGCCGCAATGATCGGCTGCTAAAGCAGTACTCGCGCAACGTCGCCCGCATCAACGCGCTCGAACCGGAGGTCGCCAAGCTGTCGGATGGCGCGCTGCGGGGCAAGACCGCCGAATTCAGGAAACGTCTCGCCGAGGGCGCGACGCTGGACGATCTGCTGCCCGAGGCCTTCGCGGTCGTGCGCGAGGCGGGCAAGCGCACGCTGCGCATGCGCCACTTCGATGTCCAGCTGGTCGGCGGGATGGTGCTGCATGACGGCAAGATCGCCGAGATGCGCACCGGCGAGGGCAAGACGCTGGTGGCGACGCTGCCCGCTTACCTGAACGCGCTCGCCGGCAACGGCGTGCATATCGTCACGGTGAACGACTACCTGGCGAAGCGCGATGCGGAGTGGATGGGCAAGCTCTACGGCTTCCTCGGGCTCACGGTGGGCGTGAACATCCCGCAAATGGAGCCGGACGACAAGCGCAAGGCCTATCAGGCCGACATTACCTACGGCACCAACAACGAGTTCGGCTTCGACTACCTGCGCGACAACATGGCGATGCACGTGGAGGAGCGCTACCAGAGGAAGCTCACCTACGGCATCGTCGACGAGGTGGACTCGATCCTGATCGACGAGGCGCGCACGCCGCTGATCATCTCCGGCCAGGCGGAGGACCGCACGGAAATCTATTACCGGATGAACGATGTCGCGCCGCTGCTCACCCGGCAGAAGGAAGAAAAAAAGGAGGGGCAGCCGGAACCGGCCGGCGACTTCTTCGTCGATGAAAAGAACCACCAGGTCCTGCTGTCCGAGGCCGGGCACCAGAAGGCGGAGGAGGTACTCGCGCGCGTCGGCATGCTGCCGCAGGGCGCGAGCCTGTACGAGCCGGCCTACATCAACCTGGTACACCATCTCTACGCAGCACTGCGCGCGCACCACCTGTTCCACCGCGACCAGCACTACGTCGTGCAGGACGGCGAAGTGGTCATCGTCGACGAATTCACCGGCCGCCTGATGACCGGGCGGCGCTGGTCCGACGGCCTGCACCAGGCGGTCGAGGCGAAAGAGAAGGTCGCCATCCAGAACGAGAACCAGACGCTCGCCTCGATCACCTTCCAGAACTACTTCCGCATGTACGGCAAGCTCGCCGGCATGACCGGCACCGCGGACACCGAGGCCTATGAATTCCAGGAGATCTACGGCCTGGAGACGGTGGTGGTGCCCACGCACAACAAGATGATCCGCGAGGACCGGCTCGACTTGGTCTACCGCACCGCCAAGGAAAAGAACAAGGCGATCATCGACGAGATCCGCGACTGCCACGAGCGCAGCCAGCCGGTGCTGGTGGGCACCACCTCGATCGAGAACTCCGAACTGCTGTCGGCGATGCTGGACAAGGAAAAGCTGCCCCACCAGGTGCTGAACGCCAAGCAGCACGCGCGCGAGGCCGAGATCGTGGCGCAGGCGGGGCGGCCGCAGATGGTCACCATCGCGACCAACATGGCCGGCCGCGGCACGGACATCGTGCTCGGCGGCAACGTGGAGAAGCAGGTCGAACTGGTCGAGGCGACCGAAGGGCCGTCCGACGCGGAAAAGAAGGCCCGCGTCGAAAAGCTGCACGGCGAGTGGCAGTCGCTGCACGACAAGGTGATCGCCGCGGGCGGGCTGCACATCATCGGTACCGAGCGCCACGAGTCGCGCCGGGTGGACAACCAGCTGCGCGGCCGTTCCGGGCGCCAGGGCGACCCGGGCAGCTCGCGTTTCTTCATGGCGCTGGAAGATCCGCTGCTCAGGATCTTCGCCGGCGACCGCATCAACCGCATCATGGTGATGCTGAAGATGCCGGAGGGCGAAGCGATCGAGCATTCGATGGTCACCCGCTCGATCGAGAGCGCGCAGCGCAAGGTCGAGGCGCGCAACTTCGACATCCGCAAGCAGCTGCTCGAGTACGACGACGTCGCCAACGATCAGAGAAAGACCATCTACGCGCTGAGGAACGAGCTGCTGGAGTCGGAAGACGTCTCGCCGCGCATCTCCGATCTGCGCGCCGGCGTGGTCACCGATCTGTTCCGCCAGTACGTGCCGGAAGAGAGCGTCGAGGAGCAGTGGGACATCGCCGGCCTCGAGACCGCGCTGAAGGCGGAACTCGCCCTCGCGCTGCCGGTCAAGGATTGGCTCGAGAAGGAACCGGAACTGCAGGACGAGGCGATGCTGGAGCGCGTCGTCGCCAGGGCCGGCGAGGCGTACGACGCGAAGATTCCGGCGCCCGCCCGGCCGCAGTTCCGCCAGTACGAGCGCTACAAGACGCTGCAGATCCTCGATTCCCATTACCGCGAGCACCTAGCCGCGCTCGATCACCTGCGCCAGGGCATCCACCTGCGCGGCTACGCGCAGAAGAATCCGAAGCAGGAATACAAGCGCGAAGCCTTCGAATTGTTCGGCGCGATGATCGAGGCCGTCAAGCTGGAAGTGACCAAGCACCTGATGATGGTGGAGGTGTCGCAGCAGGCGGAAGCGCCGCCGGTCGACGACAAGCCGCACGTGGAAAACGTGCGGCTGCAGCACGCCGACTACGAGGACGCGCTCGCCGCGGATTCCGACGACAAGAAGCGGCCGCCCGCCGCGCAGCCCGCGTCACAGCCCATGGTGCGTCCGGCGCAGAAAGTCGGCCGCAACGATCCCTGCCCCTGCGGCTCGGGCAAGAAATACAAGCACTGCCACGGAAAGCTGACCTGAAGGATGCGGGGGAAAACTCAAGGCGTTTCGCCCCCGCACCCCCTTTCCCACGGTAGACGATAGAAATGGCGGTTAATCTTTCCTCACCCGACCCGAAGTCGCTCCACCCCGTCCGCGGCGTCGAGTTGGGCATTGCGATGGCGGGAATCAGGAAGCCGGGCCGCAAGGACCTGCTGGTGATGCGCCTTGCGCCGGGCGCCGCCGTTGCGGGCGTATTTACCAGCAACCGGTTCTGCGCCGCTCCTGTAGTTCTCGCAAGAAAGCACCTGAAAAACGCAGTGCGCGCCCTGGTGGTGAATACCGGTAACGCCAATGCCGGGACGGGCAAGGACGGGCTGGCCAGGGCGTTAGCCGTCTGCGCTTCGCTTTCGAAGCAACTTGGCTGCAAGCAGCAGCAGATCCTGCCGTTCTCCACCGGCGTCATCATGGAACCGCTGCCGGTCGAGCGCATCGCCGCCGGGTTGCCGGCGGCGGTGGCGAACCTGCGGGCGGACAACTGGGCTTCAGCCGCCGAAGCCATCATGACGACGGACACGGTGTCGAAGGCCTGCTCGACCAAGGTAAGGCTCTCGGGCGGCGAGGCCGTGGTCACGGGGATCGCCAAGGGGTCGGGCATGATCCATCCCGACATGGCGACCATGCTGGGCTTCGTCGCGACCGATGCGAAGGTTGCCGGCGGCGTATTGAAGCGGATGGCGAAGGCGGTGGCGGACCAGTCGTTCAATTGCGTCACCGTGGATGGCGATACCTCCACGAATGACTCCTTCATGCTTTTGGCTTCGGGAGTTGGTGTCGAAGTCAGGAATGAAAAAGACAGGGAAAAACTCGAACGGGCAATTCTCGAAGTCTCGCGCCAGCTGGCCCAGGCCATCGTCCGCGACGGCGAGGGGGCGACCAAGTTCGTCACGGTGACGGTGGAGAAGGGGCGCGGCGCAGCGGAATGCCGCAAGATCGCCTACGCCATCGCCCATTCGCCGCTGGTGAAGACCGCGTTTTTCGCTTCGGACCCGAACCTCGGCCGGATCCTTGCGGCGATCGGCTACGCGGGGATCGGGAACCTCGATACCTCCCGGGTGGATCTGTACATCGACGATGTGCGCGTCGCGCGTTCGGGCGGACGGGATGCGCAATACCGGGAAGAGCAAGGCGTGCGGGCCATGAAAAAGCCGGAATTCACGGTGCGCGCGGTTCTCAACCGCGGCAAGGCATCGGCTACGATCTGGACCTGCGATCTGTCCTTCGACTACGTCAAGATCAACGCGGAATACCGGACATGAGCAAGGAACTGGAAAAAACCCTGGAGAGAGTGCTGCGGCGGCTGGAGTTGCTGCTGCCGCCGCCGCCGCCGCCGACCGACTGGAAGGCGAGCATCGCTTTCCGCTGGCGCAAGAGCGCGCGTGGCGGCTGGCTGCAGCCGGTGCGCTACGTGCACCGCATGAAGCTGTCGGACCTGCAGGGCATCCAGCCGCAGATCGGCAAGGTGGAGCAGAACACGCGCCAGTTCCTCGACGGCCGGCCGGCCAACAACGTGCTGCTCACGGGTGCGCGCGGCACCGGCAAGAGCTCGATCGTCAAGGGGCTGCTCAACAAGTACAGCAAGCAGGGCCTGCGGCTGATCGAGGTCGAGAAAAGCGATCTCGCGGACCTGCCGGCCATCGTCGACAGCGTCGCCGGGCGCGCGGAGCGGTTTCTCGTGTTCTGCGACGACCTGAGTTTCCACGGCGCCGAGGAAGGCTACATCGCGCTCAAGGTCGCGCTCGACGGTTCGATCTCGACCACGGCGGAGAACATGCTGATCTACGCCACCTCCAACCGCCGCCACCTGATGCCGGAGTACATGGCCGAGAACCTCGAGACCAAGTACATCGGCGACGAAATCCACCCGGGCGAGACCGTGGAGGAGAAGATTTCGCTGTCCGAGCGCTTCGGCCTGTGGGTCTCGTTCTACCCGTTCGACCAGGACGAATACCTGGCGATCGTCGCGCACTGGCTGAAATCTTTCGACTGCCCTGCAAAGGCGATCGAAGGTTCGAAGGAGGAAGCCTTGCAGTGGTCGCTGCAGCGCGGCTCGCGCAGCGGCCGCGTCGCCTATCAATTCGCCAGGGACTGGGCCGGCAAGCACAGCAAGAAGAAGTAGCGTGCCGGTCGAAGTCGCCGCGGCGGTGATCGAGCGCCCCGACGGCAGCTTCCTCCTCGCCCGGCGCCCCGCCGGCAAGGTCTACGCCGGCTGGTGGGAATTCCCGGGCGGAAAGATCGAGGCTGGCGAGTCCGCGGCGGACGCGCTCGCGAGGGAGTTGCGCGAAGAACTGGGCATCGAGACGCTGCGCGCCTACCCGTGGGTCACCCGCGCGCACATCTACGAGCACGCGACCGTGATGCTCCATTTCTTCCGTGTCGTGGAATGGTCGGGCGAACCGAAGTCGAGGGAAGGGCAGGCGTTCGTCTGGCAGCGGCTGGACGCGCCGATCGCCGAACCGATGCTGCCCGCCAACGGTCCGGTGCTCGCCTCGCTCGCCTTGCCGCTCGAATACGCGATTACCGACGCGCAGTCCCTCGGCGCGGCGGAACAACTCGCGCGCGTAGAGGCGCGGATGAGGGACGGACTGCGCCTGATCCAGGTGCGGGACAAGGACAACTGGGAGCGCGCGCGGCTGATCTACGTGATCGCGCAGATGGCGCGCCAGTACGGCGCCCGGGTGCTCGTCAACGGCGGCCCGGCGGCCGCCAATACCCATGGCATCCATTTCAACGCCGAGCAGCTGATGACGCTGCGCGCGCGGCCGAATGGCGGCCTGATGGCCGCTTCCTGCCATACGACCGAAGAACTCGGGCACGCCATGGCGATCGGGTTGGATTTCGTCGTGCTGGGCCCGGTCAAGGCGACGCCGTCGCATCCCGGGGCGCCTGTGCTCGGCTGGGACGGCTTCAGGCGCATCGCCGAAGGTGCCTCGATCCCGGTGTACGCGATCGGCGGGCTGGGTGCAGCGGACCTGGATGATGCAAGGCGCGCCGGCGCCCATGGCCTGGCAATGATTCGCGGGAGCTGGGAGCTGAACTAGCGGGCCAGCTTTTCGATCGGATGCGGCTGCTGGATGCCGAAGCCCTGCGCAAAGCCCACGCCCAGTGCCTTCAGCCGCAGCAGGATGTCCTGGTCTTCGACCATTTCGCCGATGACCTGGAAGCCCATGACCTCGCCGACGCGCAGGATGGCTTTCAACTTGGTCTCGGCGGCGGGCGCCGAGAGGAGCTTTCGCACGATGGTGCCGTCCACCTTGACGTAGTCGGGCCGCAGCGCTTTCAACGGCAGGAAGGTCGCGGTGCGGCGGCCGAAGCCGGACACCATCAGGCCGCAGCCGACGGCACGGATCGCCGTCGAAAACCGTATCGAAGCCTCCAGGCGCGCAATGGTGTCCGCCTCGCTGATTTCGAAATGCACCGCGGTGCCGGGCACGCCCGCGGACACCAGTTCCAGCGCCACCGCCTTTGGAAACGCCGGGTCATCGAGGGTCTGGCTGGAGACGTTGATGGTGAAGCGCGGAATGCGCGAACCGCGCGCGAGGTGCTGCACCACCTTGCGCACAACCCAGCGGTCGAGATCCGGCATCAGGCGGTAATGTTCGAACACCGGCAGGAATTCCCCCGGCGGCAGCATGGCCTTCTCTTCCTCGCGCAGGCGGATCAGCACCTCCGCCATCGGGAAGCGCACCGTGCCGGTGAGCGCGGCGATCGGCTGGCAGTAGAGCGCCAGCTCGTCCTTGCTCAGGGCCTGGCGCAGGCGCTCCGCGGGTTCGCTCCAGCCGGCGAGCTCGTCGTCCATCTTCTGCAGCTGCGGATCGAACTCCTTTCCGCTCATCGGGATGTCCTGGGGCGCGCCACGGTCATTTCTCGCCCGGCTCGGCGTCCGGCGCGAGGTTGGACGATTCGGGCGATTCTGGCGCGACGGGCACGCGGTAGGCCTCCGAGGCCCAGTTGCCGAGGTCGATCACCCTGCAGCGTTCACTGCAGAACGGGCGCCACGGATTCTCGGGCGCGAACGCTGCTTGCGCGCCGCAGCGCGGGCAGGGCACCGTTTTCACAAGTTGCAGAAGGTAAGTTCGAAGCCGACATCCCAGTCGGCGGTCTTGGCGCGCGTTTCCTCGCCGTTCTGTGCGAGAAAGCGGATGTTGAGCACGTACTTGTTGGCGCTGATCTCGGGTACGCAGGACATTCCGGGTTCCAGGCGCACGCGCAGCATCTGCGCCGTTTTGCCGCCCAGCATCTGCTGGAAGGTGCCGAGCGGCGCCGAGAGGCCCTGCGGTTTGCCCGATTCGCGCAGGATCCTGAGGATGATCGCGGTGCCGTCGCGCAGCGGGTAGAGAGGGCTGGTCCATGCGGCGAGCTGGCCGATGCGTTCCTCCGCCGGCCGGTGCAGCCAGTAGTGATAGGAAGGCAGGTCGAATTCGCAGGCGCCGCCCGGAATGCCGGTGCGCTGCTTGATCGACATCAGCCATTCGTTCTCGCGCAGGTACTGGCCGATCCTGCCGGTCATGGAAAACAGCGCCGCAGCGGCCTGCTCGATGTCGCGCAGCACGCCGGAGAGCGCTTCTTCGGAAATGTCGGGGTTGTTGCGGAAGGAAAGCAGCACCTGCTTCTGGCGTTCGAGTTCCTGCAGCAGGTCCGACTTGAGGTCGGCACGCCCGGCGACTTCGAGAATCTCGAACAGCGTCAGCAGGGCGACATGGTGATCGAGAGGGTCGGTGCGCGCGATGAAATGCCGCGAACGCTCGAACAGGTCCTCCAGGCGCAGCAAAGTCCGGATGCGCTCGTTGAGCGGGTACTCATACGTAATCACGGCCAGACGCGCCTCGCCGAGGGGCGAAATTGCCCGAATTCTGAGTGATTTACGCCCTCAACACAAATTGACTTCTAGGCGCCGGCGCGCGCCAGGTAGTTTTCGTGCAGTTGGCGGACCTGTTGCTGCAGTGCAGAAATCGGGCCTGAATTGTCGATCACGTCGTCCGCCGCCGCCAGCCTTTTTTCCCTCTGTATCTGGGAGGCTATGATGCGGCGGATCTCTCCTTCCGGCAGGCCGCTGCGCTGCCGTACCCGCGCCACCTGGAGCGCTTCCGGGCAGTCCACCACCAGTACGCGGCCGACCCGGGCCCGATAGTCGGGGGATTCGATCAAAAGCGGTACCACGTGGATCACGTAGGGGCCTTTTGCGCCCTCGATGCGGCGCTGCGATTCGGCACGGATCATCGGGTGCAGCAGCCCTTCCAGGCGCTGTTTTTCCTCGGCATCGCTGAAGACGAGGTCGCGCATGCGCTTGCGGTCCATCGCGCCCGACGCGTCGATGAAGGCCCTGCCGAATAGCCGCGCAATTTCCGGAATCGCAGCGCCGGCGGTACCTGTGAGTTCGTGCGCGATGGCGTCGGTGTCTACTATCCTCGCACCGAGCTCGGCGAACGCGTCCGCCGCGGCGCTCTTGCCGCTGCCGATCCCCCCCGTCAAGCCGACCACCAGGCTCAATGGAACGAACTCAAGACTTGAGGTACCAGCGCATGATCGGCTCGCCCCAGAACATGGCGACGATGGCGGCGATGGCGAGATAGGGACCGAAATGGAAGCGGAACGCGCCGTCCCAGCCGCGCCGGGCGGCGACCATCTGCGCGACGCCGAAGGCGAGGCCGACGACGGAGGAGACGAGGATCACCAGCGGCAGCAGCTTCCAGCCGAGGAAGGCCCCGATGGCGGCGTTCATCTTGAAGTCGCCGTAGCCCATGCCTTCCTTTCCGGTAAAGAACCGGTAGGTCCAATAAATCGACCACAGCGAGAGATAGCCGGCGGCGGCCCCGGTCACGGCATCGAACAGCGGCACGAAGGTGCCGAAGGCGTTCAGCAGCAACCCGGCCCACAGCAGCGGCAGCGTGATGTCGTCCGGCAGGTAGCCGGTCGCGTGGTCGATGAAGGCGAGCGCGATCGTGCACCAGATGAAGAGCATCCCGCCCAGCGCCGCAGCGCCGAAGCCGAAATGCCAGGCGGCGCAGGCGGCGCCCAGGCCGCCGAGCAGTTCCACGGCGGGATAGCGGGCGCTGATCCGCTGGCCGCAGCCGGCGCACTTGCCGCGCAATACGAGCCAGCTGGCGATCGGCACGTTCTCGATCGCGCTGATGGCGCGGCCGCAGCCGGGGCAGCGCGAGCGCGGCACGACCAGGTTGTAGGGCTCTTCCTTCGGCAGTTCCTGTCCGGCCAGTTCGGCGCAATCGGCGCGCCAGGCGCGCTCCATCATTCTGGGCAGGCGATGGATGACCACGTTGAGGAACGAGCCGACGCACATTCCCGCTGCCAGCGCGAACCAGGGAAAGACAGCGGGCTGGAGCAGCCAGCCCAGGTTCTGCATCCGGGATCCCGGCTAGACCGCGCCGCCGAGCTTGAAGATCGGCAGGTACATCGCGACCACCATGCCGCCGATGAGCGTGCCGAGGACCACCATGATGATCGGCTCCATCAGCGAGGACAGCGCGTCGACCGCGTCATCCACCTCGGCCTCGAAGAAGTCGGCGACTTTGCCGAGCATGGCGTCGAGCGCGCCCGTTTCTTCGCCGATCATGCACATCTGCAGCACCATCGACGGGAACACGTCGGCGTTCTGCATCGCGACGGTGAGCGCGGTGCCGGTCGAAACTTCCTGCTTGATCTTCAGCGTCGCCTGCAGGTAGATATAGTTGCCCGATGCGCCGCCCACGGAATCGAGCGCCTCGACCAGCGGCACGCCCGCCGCGAACATGGTGGACAGCGTGCGCGTCCAGCGCGCGATCGAGGCTTTTCGCAGCAGAGGGCCGAAGATCGGCGCCTTGAGGCTGATGCGGTCCATGAAGATCTGCACGGCGAGCGAGCGCTTCCACGCCTCCAGGAAGCCGTAGACCCCGCCGATCATCACCGGGAAGATGATGTACCAGTTGCCGACGAACCAATCCGAGATGGCCATCACGATCAGCGTCGGCGTCGGCAGATCGGCGCCGAAGCTCGCGAACACGCTCTTGAAGGCCGGGATCACGAAAATCATGATCACCGCCGTGATGACGACCGCGACCACGATGATGGAGACCGGGTAGAACAGCGCCGACTTGATCTTCGACTTGATGGCGAGCGTTTTTTCCTTGTAGATCGCCAGCCGGTCGAGCAGGGATTCAAGGATACCGGCGGCCTCGCCGGCTGCCACCAGGTTGCAGTACAGCGCATCGAAGTACAGCGGGTACTTGCGGAACGCCTGCGCGAGCGAGGAACCGGTTTCCACCTCGGTCTTGATGTCGACCAGCAGTCTGGCGACGGCCGGGTTGGAAGAGCCCTTGCTGACGATGTCGAAGGATTGCAGCAGCGGCACACCGGCCTTCATCATGGTCGCCATCTGCCGCGTGAACAGCGCGACGTCCTTCTCGCTTACGGACCCGCCGCCGCCCAGCTTCTGCTTCTTGACCTTGGAAACGGTGACGCCCTGGCGGCGCAGCGAGGCATTGACCATGTTCTCGCCCGCGGCGCGCATCTCGCCGCGCACGGTCTTGCCGGCCTTGTCCTTGCCTTCCCAGAGGAAGGTGAATTCCTTGGGTCCGCCCTTTACCGCCGCCGCTGCAGTCGCCATATCCTGCTCCCTGCCCAAAAGTCGGTGCAAGCGGGGATTCTAGCGCCGAGTCAAGGACTTGACCAACTAGAGAGAAAAATCACGTTAAGGAGGCCCCGGGTCGTCCTGGGGGACCTCGGCGGGCTTGAACAGGCGCACGGTTTTCACCGCCCGGCCCTGGGCGCTGACGATCTCGATCGGCACGCCGGCGATCTTGAGCGAGACGTTGGCCTCGGGAATGTCCTGCAGCTGCTCGAGGATCAGGCCATTCAGCGTTTTCGGACCGCCGGTGGGAAGTTCCAGGCCGAGGGCGCGATTCACTTCGCGCACGGCCATGGCGCCGTCCGCCGCCGCGCTGCCCTGGTCGTCCCAGGACAGGGCGGGAACGGCCGAGGGCAGCGAGGTGGTGAATTTGCCGATGATCTGCTCCATGATGCCCTCGATCGTCACCAGTCCCATCAGTTCGCCGTACTCGTCGACGACCAGGCCGATGCGCTCGTGCCGTTCCTGGAAGTACTGCAGCTGCGCGATCGCTGGGGTGCCGGCGGGCACGAAGTAGGGTTCGTCGAGCAGGTCTTCGATCGCCTTGGCGTCGAGAGCGCCCGAAAACAGCAGGCCGAGCACCTTGCGCAGATGCAGCACGCCGGCGATTTCATCGGCGCTGCCGCGGAACACGGGCAATTCCCGGTGGTAGCTGGTGGTGAGCTGGCGCGCAATCGTCTCCATGTCGTCGTCCAGCCGGATCGCCTCGATTTTCGCGCGCGGCACCATCACGTCGTGCACGGTGATCTCGCCGACGTCGAACAGGTTCATGAGGATCGACAGGTGCTTCTTCGGCATGAAGCTGGAGGATTCCAGCACCAGCGTGCGGATTTCCTCGTGCGAGAGGCGGTGCGCCTCCGGGTCGGGGCGGATGCGCAGCAGCTTCAGCATCGGCTGCACGAACAGGTTCGACAGCCAGACGCCGGGCTGCAGCAGCCTCTGCAGCGGGCCGAGCAGGTAGCTGAGCGGCAGGGCGATCCGCTCGGGGTAGGTGGCGCCGATCACCTTGGGCGTGATCTCCGAGAACACGATGATGAGGAAGGACACCGCCACCGTGCTCACCGCGTAGGCGAGCCGGTCGTCGCCCAGGAAGCGGACCGCGATGACGCCGGCAAGGGTGGCGGCGGCGGCGCTTACCAGCGTGTTGCCGATGAGGATCGCGCCGAGCAGGCGGTCGGTGCGCGAGAGCAGCGCCGCGACGCGCCGGGCGCCGCCGTGATTTTGCGCGACGAGGTGTTTCAGCCGGTAGCGGTTGATCGCCATCATGCTGGTTTCCGCGATCGAGAAGAAGGCGGAGCCCGCCAGCAACACGACGAGCGCGCCGATTTCCCAGCCGAGCGGGACGATGTCCACGGGGGATCAGCCGCGGCCGAGGATCACTTCGAGCACGAAGCGGCTGCCGATCCCGGCCAGCACGACCATGACGAAGCCGGTCAGCACCCAGCGGGTGGCGACGCGCCCGCGCCAGCCGTAGAAATGACGGCCTGCCAGCAGGACGGCGAAAACCACCCAGGACACGATCGCGAACAGCGTCTCGTGGTTGAAGCGGAGTGCGCGGCCGAAGAGCGAGTCGGAGAGGGTCATCCCGGTCGCCAGGGTCAGCGTCAGCAGCGCGAAGCCGACGGCAATCAGCCGGAACAGGCGGCGCTCGAGCGTGAGCAGGGGCGGCAGGTTGGCGAGCGGACTGGACAGCGCGGCGCCGGATGCCGGCGCGCCCGCCTGCTTGTGGATGCGGTGGAGCAGCTGTTCCACCGCCGCCATCAGCAGCGCGTACAGCATGGCCGTGGCGAGCACCCCGTAGGCGAGCATGACGAGGAACAGGTGCACCCCGAATTCGAACGAGGTGGTGGCCGGAACACGGCCCGGAAACCACGCGGTGAGGGGAACACAGAGCGCGGCCAGGCCGAGGGTCACCGGCTGGAGGATGGCGATGTTCACCAGCAGGTTCTCGATCCAGCAGAGCAGCACGACCAGCCAGAGCATCGCCGACAGGGCGTGCGCGAAGCCGATGCGCGGAACCTCGGGCAGCGCCAGCAGGCTCCAGAGCAGCCAGCCGTGCAACGTGAGCGCAGCGAGGATCGCGGCGCGCTCCCAGCCCTGCAGCCCGACGGCAGCGCTAGGCAGCGTGCGCCACCGCGTGTTCCAGAAGTGCAACGCGAGGCCGGCATAGAGGGCGCTCGCGACGACGTGAATTACAATGTCGGGCACGCTTTGAGTTTATCACCCCATGCTCGATAACCTGACCACGCGGCTCGCCAGGATCGTCAAGACGATCCGCGGCGAGGCGCGCCTCACCGAGGCCAACGTCCAGGACGCGCTGCGCGAAGTGCGCGTCGCGCTGCTGGAGGCCGACGTCGCGCTGCCGGTGGTGAAGCACTTCATCGACGCGGTGCGCGCCAGGGCGCTCGGCCAGGAAGTGATCGGCAGCCTGAGCCCGGGCCAGGCGCTGGTCGGCGTGGTGCACCGCGAACTGACGCTGCTGATGGGCGAGGCGAACGCGACGCTCGATCTCTCCGTCGCACCTCCCGCGACGATCCTGATGGCCGGCCTGCAGGGCTCGGGAAAAACCACCACGGTCGGCAAGCTCGCGCTGCTGCTCAGGGAACAGCAGAAGAAAAAAGTGCTGGTGGTTTCCTGCGACGTGTACCGGCCCGCCGCGATCGAGCAATTGAAGACCGTGGCCGCGCAAGCGGGCGTGGAATTTTTTGCGTCGCAAGCGGATCAAAAGCCCGAAGCGATTGCAAAAGGCGCGGTCGAATACGCACGCACCCATTACTGCGACGTCGTCATCGTCGACACGGCCGGCCGCCTGGCGATCGACGAGCCGATGATGCAGGAGATCGCCGCGCTGCATGCGGCGCTGCACCCCGCGGAAACGCTGTTCGTGGTGGACGCGATGCAGGGCCAGGACGCGGTCAACGTGGCGCGCGCGTTCAGCGAGCGGCTGCCGCTCACCGGCATCGTGCTGACGAAACTGGACGGCGACTCGCGCGGCGGCGCGGCGCTTTCCGTGCGCCACGTCACCGGCAAGCCGATCAAGTTCGCCGGCGTCGCGGAAAAGCTGACGGGCCTGGAGCCCTTCCATCCGGAGCGCATGGCCTCGCGCATCCTCGGCATGGGAGACATCCTTTCTCTGGTCGAGGAGGCGCACAAGCAGGTCGACGTCGAGCAGGCGCAGAAGCTCGCCGACAAGGTGCGCAAGGGCAAGGGCTTCGACCTGGAGGACTTCAAGCAGCAGTTGCAGCAGATGAACAAGATGGGCGGCATGGCGTCGCTCATGGACAAGCTGCCTGCGCAGCTCGCCGCGCAGGTCAACCCGGCGCAGCTGCAGGACGGCAAGCAGCTCGCGCGCATCGAAGGCATCATCAACTCGATGACCAGGAAGGAACGCGCGCAGCCGGAGATCATCAAGGCCACGCGCAAGCGCCGCATCGCCGCCGGCGCCGGCGTGCAGGTTCAGGAAGTCAATCGCCTCCTCAAGCAGTTCGAGCAGATGCAGCAGATGATGAAAATGATGAAGGGCGGCAACCTTCAGCGCATGATGCGCAACATGAAAGGCATGCTGCCGGGCATGCGCTAGCGGGGCAGTCGGCCGTTATTTCGGAAGTGCGACCCTGCCTGCCGCGGCCTTGCCCTCGGGAGTCAGTTCCCAAATCCCCCGCCGGGCGGCGCGGTTGATATAGCCGCGCTGCTTGAGCGCGTTGCGCGCCCAGGTAATCGTGTTCTCGGCCTTGGTTTCGCCCGTGCTGACCAGTTCCTGGTCGGCGGCGCCGATGTGGCCGTCCTTCATCATGCGCTTGATGATGGCGTGGGTGACGTCGCGCTTGTGGCCTTGGCCGTCGAATTCCTTCAGCAGCACGGAGAGCAGGTAGGCCTCGTAGGTCGACTGCGGCGTGAGCGCGTCGGGCGCGGGCGGCGGCGCGGGCTTGGCGGGCAATTTTTTCAGCACGCCCCGGCTCTCCAGCAGCCGGCGGATGACCATGCCGGGCGAGTCGACGAAGGGCTGGGCCAGCTTCTGCAGGCCTTCGAACACGTCGTGGTCGATGCGAATGGTGGGCATACGCGGGGGTCTCAAAAGTAAAAGAAACAGAGTTACTTTGTTCACTTTACTTTAATAGCCCTCAAAAAGCGAATTCATGCGTATAATCCGTCCCCTTTCGCAGGGCAGAGGAAAATTCAATGGTGGTTATTCGACTGGCGCGAGGCGGCGCCAACAAGCGGCCCTTCTACCATCTGGTAGTGGCCGAATCGCGTCGCGCGGCCACCGGCCGCTTCATCGAGCGCGTGGGCTTCTACGATCCGAAGGCGCCCGAGGGACGCGAGTCGCTGCGCGTCAACGTCGAGCGCATCAAGTACTGGGAAGGCAAGGGCGCGCAGCCCTCGTCGACCGTGGTGCGGCTGGTCAAGCAGTTTGGCAAGGCCAAAAAAGCCGCCTGAGGATTTGATCGAGTATGGCCGCGTCGCCGATGCGTACGGCGTGCGCGGCTGGCTCAGGGTGGTGGTGGACGAACCCGAACTGCTCGCGGTGGCGCCGGTCTGGTGGATCGGCGGTGAAGCGCGGGCCGTGAAGGAGTCCAGGCCGCATTCGGGAACGCTGCTCGCGAAGCTCGAAGGCATCGAGACCCCGGAGCAGGCGCGGTTGCTGAAGGGTAGGCCGGTTTCGATTCCGAGGCCGGCAGCGGGTGCAGGGCGGTACTACTGGTCCGATCTGGTCGGGCTGGAAGTGGTGAATGAGCAGGGCGTGGTGCTCGGTGTGGTGAAGCAGATGTCTTCCAACGGAGCGCACGACGTGATGGAACTGGGCGGGGAGAGGACGAGATTGCTGCCCTTTGTTCCCGCTTACGTGAAGCAGGTCGATCTGCAGAACAGGCGGATCGAAGTGGAATGGGGAGCGGACTGGTGATCCGTTTCCATGTGGTGACGCTGTTCCCGGAGATGTTCGCGGCGGTGACGCACAGCGGCATCAGCGGGCGGGCGCTGGAAACGGGGCTCTGGTCGCTCGGGTTGTGGAACCCGCGCGATTTCACCAAGGACAACTACCGGACGGTCGATGACCGGCCGTACGGCGGCGGGCCCGGCATGCTGATGCTGGCCGAGCCGCTGGAGAAGGCGCTGGACGCGGCAAAGGAATCTGGCGGGGGCAAGGTGATTTACCTCTCGCCGCAGGGCAGGAAGCTCGATCATGAAAAAGTGATGGAGCTGGCAGGCAGAGAGGCGACGACGCTGCTCTGCGGGCGGTACGAGGGCGTGGACGAGCGCCTGATCGAGCGGCGGGTGGATGAGGAGCTGTCGATCGGCGATTACGTGCTCTCGGGCGGGGAACTGGCCGCGATGACGGTGATCGACGCGGTGGTGCGCCAGATTCCGGGCGCGCTCGGCGGCGAGCAGTCGGCGACCGAGGAGTCCTTCGTCGGCGGGCTGCTCGATTGCCCGCAGTACACGCGGCCGGAGCTGTACGCGGATGCGAAGGTGCCGGAGGTTCTGCTGTCCGGGCACCACGAGAACATCCGGCGCTGGCGGTTGAAGCAGGCGCTGGGAAGAACGTGGCTGAGGAGGCCGGACCTCCTGGCGGCGAGGAAGCTTAGCGAACAAGAGAGAATGTTGCTGGAGGAATTCCAGCGGGAACGAGGAACGAGCGGAGAAAGCGGAACATGAACCTGATCCAGAAACTCGAGCAGGAAGAAATCCTGCGCATGAAGAAGACCTTCCCCGAGTTCGCGCCGGGCGACACCGTCGTGGTGCGCGTGAACGTGGTCGAGGGCGACAAGAAGCGCGAGCAGGCGTTCGAAGGCGTGGTGATCGCCAGACGCAACCGCGGCCTGCGCTCCGCGTTCATCGTGCGCAAGATTTCCTCCGGCGAGGGCGTCGAGCGCACCTTCCAGACCTATTCGCCGCTGATCGCGGGGATCGAGGTCAAGAGGAAGGGCGAAGTGCGCCGCTCCAAGCTTTATTACCTGCGGGAACGTTCCGGCAAGAGCGCCCGCATCCGCGAACGGCTCGGCGAGCGCGCCGAGTCGGCCGAGGGCGAGGCCCAGAAGTAGTCCGAAGGGAATTCCCGGTGTGCGCGGGCATATAATCCGCCCGTGAAGGTTTAAACCATGCGCCGCGAACAAAGCACCATCAGCCCGCCTGCGGAGATCATCGCCGACATCCGCGCGGGCAAGATCGTCGTGCTGGTCGACGACGAGGACCGCGAGAACGAAGGCGACCTGGTGCTCGCCGCCGAGCACGTGACGCCTGAAGCGGTCAACTTCATGGCCAAGCACGCGCGCGGCCTGGTCTGCCTCACGCTCACCGAGGAGCGCTGCCGCCAGCTCGCGCTGCCGCTCATGGTGCGCGACAACCGCGCCCAGATGGGCACCAACTTCACGCTTTCCATCGAAGCCGCCGAAGGCGTCACTACCGGCATCTCGGCGCACGACCGCGCGCGCACCGTGCGCGCGGCGGTGGCGAAAGACGCCAAGCCCTCGGACATCGTGCAGCCGGGGCACATTTTTCCGGTGATGGCGCAGCCCGGCGGCGTGCTGGTGCGCGCCGGGCATACCGAGGCGGGCTGCGATCTTGCGGCGCTGGCCGGCCTCACGCCCGCCGCGGTGATCTGCGAAATCATGCGCGACGACGGCGCCATGGCGCGGTTGCCCGACCTGCTCGAGTTCGCCGCCGAGCACCAGTTGAAAATCGGCACCATCGCCGACCTGATCCAGTACCGCAGCGCCCACGAGTCGCTGGTGCAGCGCAGCTCCGAGAAACCGATCGAGACCGCCTGGGGCCGCTTCCGGCTGGTCGCTTTCCGCGACCTGCCGACCGCCTCGACGCACCTCGCGCTGGTGCTGGGCGAGCCGAGCGCGGCCGGCGAAACGCTGGTGCGCGTGCACGAGCCGCTTTCAATCGTCGACCTGCTGGATGCCGGGCCGGGCACGCATTCCTGGGGCATCGGCGAGGCGCTGGTGGCGATCCGCAAGGCGGGCACAGGCGTGATGGTGCTGCTCAACTGCAGCCAGTCGGACGCCGCGCTGGAGGCAAGACTCGCCGAGAGCCGCCCCGCGGGCGGCGGCCGCAGCATGGACCTGCGCACCTATGGCATCGGCGCGCAGATCCTGCGAGACCTGGGCGTAGGCAAAATGCGGCTGATGGCGGCGCCGCGCAAGATGCCGAGCATGGCCGGCTTCGGCCTCGAAGTCACGGGTTACGCTGAACGAGACGTGAAGTGAAACCCGGGCAATGAACCCGTTGCGCATCGGCGTGGTTCATTCCCGCTTCAACGAAGAGATCTGCAAGGCGCTCCTCGACTCGGCGCGCGCTGAACTGGCCCGGGCCGGCGCCCAGGCTGAATTCGTGGCGGTCGCCGGTGCGCTCGAGATCCCGCTCGCGCTGCAGTGGCTGGCGCAGTCGGGGCGCTTCGACGCGCTGGTGGCGATCGGCGCCGTGATCCGCGGCGACACCTATCATTTCGAGGTGGTTTCCAACGAATCGGCACGCGGCATCATGGATGTGGCGCTCGAATGCGGCCTGCCGGTCGCCAACGGCATTCTCACCACCGATACCGAGGCGCAGGCGCTGGCGCGCAAGGACAAGGGGGCCGAGGCGGTGCGCGTGGCGCTGGAGATGGCGCGCCTGCGGCTGGAACTGGCGGAAAAATGGCGCTGAAAGCCGGCCGGTCCTCGGCACGGCATCGCGCGCGCGCGATCGCGCTGCAGGCGCTGTACGGCTGGAAGCTCGGCGGCGGCGAGGCGATCGAACACGCGCGGACGCTCGAGGGCTGGGAGCGCTGCGACCAGGCATTCGCCGACGAGCTGATCGGGCAGGTGATGCAGCAGTCCGATGCGCTGGAAAAACAGGTCGCCCCCTATCTCGACCGCAGCGTCGCCTCGCTGTCGCCGGTCGAGCGCGTGATCCTGCTGATCGCCGCCTATGAGCTTACGGCGCGGCCGGAAACGCCGTTCAAGGTGGTGCTGAACGAGGCGATCGAGCTCGGCAAGAGTTTCGGCGGGACCGACGGCCACAAGTTCGTCAACGGCGTGCTGGAGAAGCTGGCGGTCGAATGCCGCGCCGAGGAAATCGCGCGCGTCCGGCAGGCGGTATAGAAGGGAAGACCGGGGACCTCCCCGTCTCAGCGCGTGGCGTCCGAATTCGACCTGATCAAGAAGTATTTCGAGCGGCCAGCGCGCGAAGTGCTGCCCGGCGATCGCCGCGCGCGCCGCGTCGCGCTCGGCATCGGCGACGATGCCGCGCTGCTGCGGCCGAGCGCGGGCATGGAGCTCGCGGTCTCCACCGACCTGCTGCTGGAAGGCCGCCATTTCAGCGCCGGCGCCGATCCGCGCAAGCTCGGCCACAAATCCCTCGCGGTCAATCTTTCCGACATGGCGGCGATGGGCGCCGCGCCGCGCTGGGCGACGCTGGCAATTGCGCTGCCTTCCGCGGACGAGGCCTGGCTGGGCGAATTCGCCAGGGGATTCTTCGCGCTGGCCGATCGCTTCGGGGTCGAGTTGATCGGCGGCGACACCACGCGCGCGGCGGCGGCAGGTTCCGAGCCGGGCCTCCTCGCCATCTGCGTCACCATCCTCGGCGAGGTGCCCGCGGGGCTGGCGCTGTTTCGCGCCGGCGCCGGGCCCGGCGACGACATCTGGGTTTCCGGCGCGCTCGGCGGCGCGGCGCTCGGCCTGGCACAGCCGGAAATCGCCGCCGCGGCGAAGCGGCTGCACGAACCCGAGCCGCGCGTCGAACTCGGCGAGCGCCTGAGAGGCATCGCCAGCGCGGCGATCGACGTCTCGGACGGCTTCGCCCAGGATCTCGGGCATATTCTGCAGAGGTCCGGCGTTGGAGCCGTCGTCGAATATGAATTGCTCCCTCGCTCCGCCGAGTTGAAAAAAATGGCAGATGAAAAACTTCAGGCCCGGCTGGTGCTGGGCGGCGGCGACGACTACGAGCTGGTGTTTACCGCGCCGCAGAGCGCCCGCGACCCGGTCGCCGCCTTGTCTTCCGAATTGAAGCTTTCCCTCGCGCGGGTCGGCAGCATCCAGGTCGGCGAACCCAAGCTTGCGGTCCTCGACGCGCAAGGCAGGCCGATGCCGGTCGCGCGCGGCTTCGATCATTTCGGGCCATGAATCTAGCGCGGCCGACGGCGAAGTTCGCGTTCAGCCATCCGGCGCATTTCGTTGCGCTCGGTTTCGGCGCGGGGCTTTCCCCTTTTGCGCCGGGCACCGCCGGCACCATGCTGGCGATCCCGATCTGGTGGCTGATCGGCGGCGCCTACGAGCCGCTCCCGCTTCTCGGCTTTCTCGCGCTGCTGTTCGCGGCGGGCGTCTGGGCCTGCGAACTGACCGGCCGCCACCTCGGCGTCTCGGACCATGGCGCGATGTGCTGGGACGAGATCGTCGCTTTTCTCCTCGTGCTCGCGATGGTGCCGGAGGATCCATGGTGGCAGGTCGCGGCGTTCTTCCTGTTCCGCGCCTTCGACGTGGTGAAGCCGCCGCCCATCCGCGAGTTCGAGATGCGCTTCAAGGGCGGTTTCGGCGTGATGTTCGACGACATCCTTGCCGCCGGGTATACGCTGCTGGTTCTGGCGATCGCGAAGCGGCTGTTCGCATGACTTTGAATTCTCTTTCACGGAAAGTCGGCAAGGCCCTGCAGAGCAAAGGCCAGTTCCTGGTCACGGCGGAGTCCTGCACGGGAGGTTGGGTGGCGCAGGCGATGACATCGGTGGCGGGGTCCTCGCAATGGTTCGAGCGCGGCTACGTCACCTATTCGAATGCGGCGAAGCGTGAAGAACTCGGCGTCTCCCGAAAAACACTCGAACGCTACGGCGCGGTCAGCGAGGAAACGGCGCGTGCGATGGCGCGCGGCGCGCGGCGACGCGGCAGGGACACGGTCGCGCTGTCCATCACCGGCATCGCCGGCCCCGGCGGCGGTCTGCCGGGAAAGCCGGTCGGCACGGTCTGTTTTGCCTTTGCGCGCGGGCGTAGAATCCGCAGCGAGACGAAACGCTTCAAAGGCAACCGCAACAGCGTTCGCCGGCAATCCGTGATCCACGCCCTGCGGGGGGTGTTGAAATGCCTGTGAGTCCACCTGTGAGTCCTTCGACGAACGTTCGTCCTGCCGCGGTGGCCGGCGCGTTCTATCCCGGCAACGCGCCGCAGCTGGCCGCGGAACTCGGCGAACTGCTGGATGGTGTCGAGCGCCTCGAGCCGAAATTCGGCTTTCCCAAGGCGCTGATCGTTCCCCATGCCGGCTACATCTATTCCGGGCCCGTCGCGGCGCGGGCGTACGACGAACTCGCCGCGGCGCGAGGCATCGTCAAGCGGGTGGTGCTGCTCGGGCCCACGCACTACGTGGCCGGCCGCGGCCTTGCGCTGCCGGCGGCGGACGCATTCGAAACTCCGCTCGGCCGCATCCCGGTGGACGCGGAGGCGGCGGCTGCGCTCGACGGCCTGAAGCAGGTGGTGCGCAGCGCGCCGGCGCACGCGCAGGAACATTCCCTGGAAGTGCAGTTGCCGTTCCTGCAGCGGATGCTGGGCGAATTCACGCTGGTCCCCCTGGCGACCGGGGCCGCCACCAGGGAGGAGGTCGCCGAGGTCCTGGAACGGTTGTGGGGCGGGCCGGAGACGCTGGTGGTCATCAGCACCGACCTGTCGCATTACCACGCGTACGACGAAGCGAAGCGCATCGACGGCGCGACGCTGCAGCGGATTGCCGGCCTGGCGACCGACCTCGATCACGACGAAGCCTGCGGCGCGACGGCGCTGAACGGCTTCCTGGAGCTTGCGCGGAAGAAGGCGCTGTCGATCAAGTTGCTCGCTGCCTGCAATTCCGGCGACACCGCCGGCGGCAAGGCGCGCGTGGTCGGCTACTCCTCGTTTGCGCTCTACGAAGGCGGCGAGATCTCGGCGGAGGAGGCCGGCCGGATCCTGCTCGAGATCGCCAGGGGCGCGATCTCCAACGGCCTGGGCCTGAAATCGGTCCCGACAAAAACCAATCAGGCGCCCTGGTTGCTGCAACCGGGCGCAACCTTCGTCACGTTGACCAAGGACGGGCAGCTGCGCGGCTGCATCGGCAGCCTGTCGGCGGCGCGCCCGCTCGGGCAGGACGTGGCGTCGAACGCGCGCGCGGCGGCGTTCCAGGATCCGCGCTTCCCGAAGCTGAAGCGCGAGGAGTGGCCGCGCTGCGAGCTCGAGGTGTCGCTGCTCTCGGCGCCCAAGCCGATCCAGTTCGCCGACGAGGCCGACCTGTTCGCGCAGATCAACGCGGGCGAGGACGGCCTGATCCTCGAGCACGGGGAGCAGCGCGCCACCTACCTGCCGCAGGTGTGGGAGGTGCTGTCCGACAAGCGCCAGTTCCTCGACGAGCTTAAGCGGAAGGCGGGTATCCCGGCCGATACGCGCTTCGCGCGCTGCCGGATCTCGCGCTACCGCGTGAAGAAGTTCGCCGCCAAGAAGGCCTGAGTGGACGCGCGCTGGTGGCATAGCCTCGGCGACGGCCGCATCCAGTGCGACCTCTGCCCGCGCGACTGCCGGCTGCACGAGGGCCAGCGCGGCCTGTGCTTCGTGCGCAAGATGGAAAACGGGCGGATGGTGCTCACCACCGACGGCCGCTCCTCGGGCTTCTGCGTCGACCCGGTGGAGAAAAAACCGCTCAACCAGTTCTATCCCGGCACCAGCATTCTTTCCTTCGGCACCGCGGGCTGCAACCTTGCCTGCAAGTTCTGCCAGAACTGGGACATTTCCAAGTCGCGCGAAATGGACCGGCTGATGGACGAGGCGACACCGGAGATGATCGCTGCCGCCGCGGCCAGGCTCGGCTGCAGGTCGGTCGCCTTCACCTACAACGATCCGGTGATCTTCGCCGAATACGCGATGGACATCGCCGACGCCTGCCACGCGCGCGGCGTGCAGACGGTGGCCGTCACCGCCGGCTACATGCACGATGCGCCGCGCCGCGCGTTCTACGAAAAAATGGACGCGGCCAATGTCGACCTGAAGGCCTTCACAGACGATTTCTACTACCGCATCTGCGGCGGCCGGCTGCAGCCGGTGCTGGACACTCTGGAATACCTGGTGAAGGAAACCGGGGTCTGGACCGAGATCACCACGCTGCTCATCCCGGGCAAGAACGATTCGGACGAGGAGCTGCAGGCGGAGTGCAAATGGATCATGCAGCACCTCGGGCCGGACGTGCCGCTGCATTTCACGGCGTTCCATCCGGACTGGAAGATGACCGACGTCGGGCCGACGCCGCCCGCGACGCTCTCCCGCGCGCGCGAAATCGGACGGCTCGCCGGGCTGCGCTATGTCTACACCGGCAACGTGCACGACGAGGAGGGCGGCACGACCTACTGCCCGTCCTGCGAGAACGCGGTGGTGGTGCGCGACTGGTACGAGATCCGCAGTTACCGCCTCGGAGACGACGGCGCTTGCGCCAATTGCGGCGCGAAGCTCGCAGGGCGCTACCAGAAATTCGGCAAGCCCTTCGGCTCGAGGCGTATGCCGATCCGCATTTCTTCCGGCACGGGCGCGGCCGTCGGGGCGCAGCGACAGGGGAATTGAGGAACGAGATGCGCGCCGCCGACTCAAAGCAACGTGAACCGGAGATTTTTGGCGGCGGGTTTTTGCGGCGCAACGGTGCTGGCGGCCTGCTCGACGCCGACTCCTGAACGGCCCGCGGCATCGCCGCAAGCCGCGCCATCTCCGCCGCCGGCAGCCGCGCCCCTGATCCCGCCGTTGACGCTCGACGGCTACAAGAAGGAGTTCGCCCGCCGGGTCGCCTCCGCGAGTTCCGAGGTGTTCGCCGATCCGCTGCCGGAAATGTTCAAGTCCATCGTCGTGCTCGATGTCAACATCGACCGCGACGGCAATCTCGCGCGCGTCTCGGTACGCCGTTCAAACGGCTACAAGGCCCTCGAGATCCGCGCCGTGGAAAGCGTGCGCCGTGCGGCGCCTTTCGCCGCCCCCGCCTTCACGGTGCGGGGGCGCGACGGATCGGTGAATTTTCTCGAGACTTTCCTGTTCCGCGACGACGGCCGCTTCCAGATCCGCAGCCTGGTCGAATAGCGCCCACTGGCGCCCCAGCGGCGCCGCCTGCGCTAACCCTTCAGCAGGCCCATCAGCGCAGTGTTGTCCCAGCGGCCGCGGCCGGCAGCGGAAATGCGTCCGTAATACTGCTCAATCAATGCGGTGCCCGGCATGGTGGCGCCGTTCTTTTTCGCCTCGGCCAGCGCGATGTTTAGGTCCTTGCGCATCCAGTCGGAAGCGAAGCCGAAGCCCTCGAACTTGCCTTCGACCATGGTCTTCCAGCGGTTCTGCATCTGCCAGGACTGCGCCGCGCCCTGCGATATGACCGAGATCACCTTCTCCATGTCGAGGCCGGCCTTCATGCCGAAGTTGAGCGCCTCCGACAGGCCCTGCAGGATGCCGACGATCGCCACCTGGTTGACCATCTTGGTGAGCTGGCCCGCGCCCGCGGCGCCGATCAGCGCGCACATCTTGGCGTAGACGTTGAGCACCGGCAGCGCCCTGTCGTAGTCGGCCTGGTCGCCGCCGCACATGATGCCGAGCTGCCCGTTGACCGCGCCTGCCTGGCCTCCGGAAACGGGGGCGTCGACAAAGCCGACGCCTTTTTCTTTGCACTTGGCATGCAATTCACGGGCGACCACGGCGGAGGCGGTCGTGTGATCGACCAGGATCGCGCCCTTCTTCAGCCCCGCCAGCACCCCGTTGTCCCCATAGGCGACCGAACGCACATCGTCGTCGTTGCCGACGCATATCAGCACGAAATCGGCGCCCTGCGCGGCTTCCTTCGGGGTGGCGGCGGACTTGCCGCCGTACTCCTTCACCCACTGGGCGGCCTTGGCTGGACTGCGGTTGTAGACCGTCACCTCGTGGCCGCCCTTTTTCAGCAGGTGGCCCGCAATCGGGTAGCCCATGACCCCGAGCCCGAGGAACGAAATTTTCGCCATCGTCTTGTCTCCAAAGAGGTTTTTCAGATTTTACCGCAGGCGCGCCGTTTCAAAATTGACAGGGACTGGTCAACCGAACACAATACATGTGCATTTATACAGTATCCGGTGTCGACCCAGGCCCAGCCTGCCGAATGATGTCGACAGCCACATAAGAGGTACGGGAATGGACGACAACAACAAACAGAAGGCGCTCGAAGCGGCGCTGGCGCAGATCGAGAAGCAGTACGGCAAGGGCTCCATCATGAAGATGGACGACGCCGCCATCAAGGACATCGACGTGGTGTCCACCGGGTCGCTGGGTCTCGACATCGCGCTCGGCGTGGGCGGCCTGCCGCGCGGCCGGGTGGTCGAGATCTACGGGCCAGAATCCTCGGGCAAGACCACGCTGACGCTGCAGGTCATCGCCGAGATGCAGAAAATCGGCGGCACCGCCGCCTTCATCGACGCGGAGAACGCGCTCGATATTTCCTACGCCGCCAAGCTCGGCGTGAAGACCGAGGACCTGCTCATCTCCCAGCCGGATACCGGCGAGCAGGCGCTCGAGATCGCCGACATGCTGGTGCGCTCGGGCGCGGTCGACGTGATCGTCATCGATTCGGTCGCCGCGCTTACCCCCAAGGCCGAGATCGAAGGCGAGATGGGTGAGCCGCAGATGGGCCTGCAGGCGCGCCTGATGAGCCAGGCGCTCCGGAAGCTTACCGGCAACATCAAGCGCACCAACACGCTGGTGATCTTCATCAACCAGATTCGCATGAAGATCGGCGTCATGTTCGGCAACCCCGAGACCACCACCGGCGGCAACGCGCTAAAGTTCTACGCATCCGTCCGCATGGACATCCGCCGCATCGGCGCCATCAAGAAGGGCGAAGAGGTGGTCGGCTCGGAAACCCGCGTCAAGGTCGTCAAGAACAAGGTCGCGCCGCCCTTCCGCAACGCCGAATTCGACATCATGTACGGCGAGGGCATTTCGCGCGCCGGCGAAATGCTGGAGCTGGGCGTGATCCACGGCGTAGTGGAGAAATCGGGCGCCTGGTACATCTACAACGGCGACCGGCTCGGCCAGGGCAAGGACAACTGCCGCGACTTCCTCAAGGAAAATCCGGCGATGGCGGCCGAGATCGAGCAGAAGATCCGCGAGAAGGCGGGCGTGCTCAAGCCGGTGGCGGCGGCGGTGGATGCGGCCGTCGAGGACGACAACAAGGTCGAGAAGCTGCCGACGCGCAAGCGTGGCTGAGAAAGCGCAGTCCGACAACGTGGTGGAGCTCCGGGCGCGGGCGTTACGGCTGCTCGCGCGCCGGGAGCACACCCGCCAGGAACTCGAGAGCAAGCTGTCGCCTCACGCAGAGTCTTCGGAGGACCTGAAGGGCTTGCTTACGGGCCTGAAGCAGAAGAATCAGCTCTCGGAAGAACGTTACGCCGAGGAGCGCGCGCGCCGGCTGTCGCGCAAATATGGCGCGGCGCGCATCCGGCAGGATCTCAAGGCGAAGGGCGTGAGCGAGGAGCTGATCGAGCGCGTTTCTCCGGCAGATGAACTCGAGCGCGCCCGCGCGATCCTCGAGCGCAAGTATCGCGCGCCGGCGGGATCGCGCGAAGAACGCGCCAAGCGCATGCGTTTCCTCCAGTCGCGCGGATTTTCCACCGAAATTATTTTCAAGCTCCTGTCGGCGCGCGGCGCCGATTGATCGTTCATCTCCTAGCCACATGAGTGGCGGAGGGGAGGTGAATCGAATGAATCAAACAGAAGCATTGGGCGTCATCCGCTCGCTCGCCAACGGCGTCGATCCGGAAAGCGGCGAAGTGTTTCCGGCCGACAGCCTGTACCAGCGCGCGCAGACCGTGCGCGCCCTGTACGCGGCGGCCGAGGCGCTGGAGAAAGCCGAACGTTTCGAGCGGCGCAAGCAGCAGTTGCCGCCGAAAACGGGCGAGCCCTGGACCGAGGACGAGGACCGCAAACTGCTGTCCGGCTTCGACGCCGGGCGCGGCTTGCCGGATCTCGCGTCCGCGCACCAGCGCACGCAGACGGGCGTACGTGCAAGGCTCGTGAAGTACGGGCGGCTCGCCGCCTGAGCGTGAAAGAGGGACCGCGGCGCCCGGGCGCCGTGGCGCCTTCCATTAAAATAGGCGGGACATGAAATCCGCCGAAATCCGCTCCAGCTTCCTCGACTACTTCAAATCGAAGGGCCACAGCATCGTCGCCTCCAGTTCGCTGGTGCCGGCGAACGACCCGACGCTGCTGTTCGTCAACTCGGGCATGGTGCAGTTCAAGGACACCTTCCTCGGCAAGGAGAAGCGCGCCTATGTGCGCGCCACGACTTCGCAACGCTGCGTGCGCGCGGGCGGCAAGCACAATGACCTGGAGAACGTCGGCTATACCGCCCGCCACCACACCTTCTTCGAGATGCTGGGTAATTTCAGCTTCGGCGACTACTTCAAGAAGGACGCCATCCAGTTCGCCTGGGAGCTGCTCACGAAGGTTTACAAGCTGCCGCCGGAGAAGCTCTGGACCACCGTCTACGAGACCGACGACGAGGCCTACGACCTGTGGACCAAGGTCGTCGGTATCCCGAAAGAGCGCTGCGTGCGCATCGGCGACAAGGCTGGCGGCGCGAAATACCAGTCGGACAACTTCTGGCAGATGGCCGACACCGGCCCCTGCGGACCGTGCAGCGAGATCTTCTACGACCACGGGCCCGAGGTCGCCGGCGGCCCGCCCGGATCGGCGGACGCCGACGGCGACCGCTACATCGAGATCTGGAACCTCGTCTTCATGCAATACAACCGGGATGACAAGGGCGTCATGACGCCTTTGCCAAAGCCCTGTGTGGACACGGGCATGGGCCTTGAGCGTGTTGCGGCGGTGCTGCAGCACGTGCACTCGAACTACGAGATCGACCTCTTCCAGGACCTGATCAAGGCCGCAGCACGGGAGACGAAGCAGAAGGCGCTCAAGGATCCTTCGCTGAACGTGATCGCGGACCACATCCGCGCCTGCGCCTTCCTCATCGTCGACGGCGTGATCCCGGGCAACGAGGGGCGCGGCTACGTGCTGCGCCGGATCGTGCGGCGCGCCATCCGTCACGGCTACAAGCTCGGCCAGAAGCAGCCTTTCTTCTTCAAACTGGTCGCCGACTTGGACAAGGCGATGGGCGACGCCTACCCTGAGCTGAGAAGCGCCGCGAAGCGCGTCGCGGAGGTGCTCAAGCAGGAAGAGGAGCGTTTCGCCGAGACGCTGGAGCACGGCATGGGCGTGCTCGAGGGCGCGCTCGCCTCGGGCGAGAAACTGCTCGATGGCGACACCATCTTCAAGCTCTACGACACCTTCGGCTTTCCGGTGGACCTGACCGCCGATATTTGCCGCGAGCGCGGCGTGAGCCTGGATCTTGCCGGATTCGAGGCGGCGATGGGCCAGCAGCGCGAGCGCGCCCGCGCCGCAAGCAAATTCACCTCAGCCGCCGGACTCGACTACTCGGGACGCAAGACGGAGTTCCGCGGCTACGACACGCTGAGCGTTGGCGCGAAGGTAGTCGCGCTTTACCGCGAAGGGTCCCCGGCCGATGCGCTTAAGGTCGGAGATTCCGGCGTCGTGGTGCTCGACCAGACGCCGTTCTACGCCGAGTCGGGCGGGCAGGTGGGCGACCAGGGCGAGCTGGTGGCTGCCGGCGGCACCTTCTCGGTCGCCGACACGCAGAAAATCCAGCCCGACGTGTTCGGCCACCACGGCGCGCTGAAGACCGGTGCGCTCAAGCTCGGCGACAAACTGGAGGCGCGCGTGGACGTGGAACGGCGCAAGCGGACCATGCGCAACCATTCGGCGACGCACCTCATGCACAAGGCCTTGCGCGAGGTGCTGGGCCCGCACGTGCAGCAGAAAGGCTCGCTGGTCGACGCGGACAAGACGCGCTTCGACTTCGCCCACGACAAGCCTCTGAGCGATGAGGAAATCCGCCAAGTGGAGCTTCGGGTGAATAGTGAGGTCATGCAGAATGTCCCGACGCGCGCTCAGGTCATGCCCATCGAAGAGGCAAAGAAATCGGGAGCGATGATGCTCTTCGGCGAAAAGTACGGTGATGAGGTCCGGGTGCTCGACATCGGCTCCTCACGCGAATTCTGCGGCGGCACGCACGTCGAGCGCACCGGCGACATCGGGGTTTTCAAGCTCTATTCGGAAGGCGGCGTGGCCGCGGGCATCCGCCGGGTGGAGGCGACGACCGGCGGGAGTGCGCTCGCGATGATGAACGGCCAGCTGCAGGAGTTCCACGAGGTCGCCAGGCAGCTGCGGGCCCAGCCGGGCGCCGGCATGGTCGAAAAAGCGGCGCAAGGCCTGCTCGACGAGAAAAAGGCGCTCGAAAAAGAGCTCGCCAAGCTGCGTTCGAAGCTTGCCATGGGCCAGGGACAGGATCTTGCTTCCCAGGCCGTCGACCTGAAGGGCGCCAAGGTGCTGACGGCGACGCTCGAAGGCGCGGACGCGAAGACCCTGCGCGAAACCATGGACAAGCTGAAGGACAGGCTGAAGAGCGCGGTGATCCTGCTGGCCGCGGTGAGCGACGGCAAGGTGTCGCTGATCGCCGGGGTCACGGCGGACCTGACGGGCAAGGTCAAGGCGGGAGACCTGGTGAATTTCGTCGCGCAGCAGGTGGGCGGCAAGGGCGGCGGCCGCCCCGACATGGCGCAGGCCGGCGGCACCGAGCCCGCCAAACTGGGCGGCGCATTGGAAACGGTAAAACCATGGCTAGAGCAGCGGCTCTGATGTGACGCCGATCGGCGCAATCGAGGCAAGCGCTTTCGGCCAGGTGCTGCGCGAGTCGCACTGGCTGTTCCCGGCGGTCGAAACGGTCCACCTCGTCGGCATCGCGGTCCTGGTGGGTTCGGTCGCCGTGTTCGACCTGCGCCTGCTTGGATTCTCCCGCGCGCTGCCGGTGCGCCGGCTGGCCGCCCACATCCTGCCGTGGACGGCCGCCAGCTTCCTGCTCATCGTGCCGAGCGGCCTGGCGATGTTCATCGCCCACGCGGCGGATCTCATATCGAACCCGGTGTTCGCGGTAAAGATCTGCCTGATTCTCGCCGCCGGCGCCAACGCCGGAGTTTTCCTTGCCGGCGCCTTTCGCGGCGCGGCGCAGTGGGACGTCGACGTCATGCCGCCGGCCGCCGCCCGCGTGGCGGCGGCAATATCCCTCGCGCTGTGGATCGCCGTGATCGCCTGCGGGCGATCGCTGCTTCGCTCTTAGAAACCGATCCTGGATTTACGGCCGCCGCGCTGGACGTCCACGTCTTCGGCCCGCAGTTCGTCGCGCCCGTCCACCTTGGCGCTGCCGAACGCCGCCTGCACCGCGCGGCGCATCTCGCGCGGCGTGAGCAGCGCGAGCTTTTCCACCACGCTGCCCGAAGGCGCCTCGGGGAACCGCCTGCCCCAGTCGTGCGCCTCGCGGATTTCCCGGTACAGCGAGCGCGCGATGCGCGCCGAGCCCTCGGCGTCCGGCGGCTCGATTTCGTAGACGTTCATGCGGTTCAGCAGCGGTTCCGGGATGCGCGCGGCGTCGTTGGCGGTGGCGAACCACACCGCGCCCGAGGCGTCGATCGGCACTTCGGCGAATTCGTCGATGAAGCGCATCGCGGTCTGCGATTCGAGCAGTTCATAGAGCGCGCCCAGCGGGTCGTACTGGCCGTCGGCGCTCGCCTTGTCGATCTCGTCCACCATCATCACCGGATTGGCGTATTCGCCGTTGAGGAAGGTCTCGAACACCTTGCCCGGCTTGGCATTCTTCCATTGCGAGGATGCGCCCGACAGCACCCAGCCGGCAGTGAGCGAGCTCATCGGCACGAAGCCGTAGCCGGTGCCGAGCAGCTGCGAGACGCGGCGCGCGAAGTGCGTCTTGCCGATGCCGGGGCCGCCCAGCAGCAGGATCGGCGGCAGTTCCACGTCATCCTGGGAATCCACGCAGAGGGCCAGCTGGCGGCGGATATGCTCGAGCACCGCGCCAAAATTGGGCAACTCTTCGAACAATTCATGCATTTCGGGAAGTCCCGACGGCTTGACCGCGAAGCGCTGGCCGCCGATGCGCAGCATTTTTTCGTAGAGAGCGCGCAGCGCCTCGTTGGCGGACTGCGGCAGTTCCTGCAGCGCGCGTTCGACGGCGGCGACTTCGTAGATGTCCTTGAATCCGGCGACGGGAATCGGCGCGGCGGCGGGGGGCTGCGAGACACTGGCCGACATCGGAACCTCCTAGTGTTCTTGTTCTTGGCGGACCTGCGGCGTCAAAAAAATAGCATGACGCTTTTCATGTAGCAAATAGCAGGCGCTGGCAGTGCAACGAGCAGAGTGCCAATCGTGTAGATTCGAAAACCATGAACGCCAAAACGTCCAGCTTCCGTCCGGAGATGACGCCGGAATCCTTCAACGAACGCGGCGCCGGGCATCTGCCTGGCCTGGTGGGCCTCACCATCCTGTCGGTGAAGCCGGAAGGACTGGAGAGCCGCGTCGAGGTGCGCCAGGAACTGATGGCGCCGAACGGCTTCCTGCACGCCGCCTCGGTGATCGCGCTGGCGGACACGTCCTGCGGCTACGCCTGCGCGGCGAATCTGCCGCAAGGGGCCGTCGGCTTCACCACGATCGAGCTGAAAGCCAATTTCCTCGGCACCACGCGGGAAGGGGCGATTTCCTGCCGCGCGACGCCGTCGCATCTCGGCCGCACTACGCAGGTCTGGGATGCCGTCGTGACCATCGAGGGCACGGACAAGAAGATCGCGATGTTCCGCTGCACGCAGATGGTCCTCTGGCCCAAGTAGACAAGGCCCGGGCGTTCGTGCTTGAATGACCCCATGAACCGCGGTTTTTACGGCTATTTTTTCTATTTCTTCGCTTTCTCACGCCCTCTGGCGGAGGGGAACGGCTAGCCGCATCACCAGCGAAACCGACAAACCGCCAGAGCGAAAGCCTGGCGGTTTTTTTTTGGGGCCACCATGACCATCGACGACAAGACTTCCCTGACCGACGACGAACGCATCGAGAACATCGTTCCGCTGCCGCCGCCGGAGCACCTGATCCGCTTTTTCCCGATCCAGGGCACGCCGGTCGAGAAACTGATCGCGGACACGCGCCGGCGCCTGCGCGAGATCGTGCGCGGCAAGTCCGACCGCCTGCTGGTGATCATCGGCCCCTGCTCGATCCACGACCCGGCCGCGGCGGTGGCCTATGCGGAAAAGCTGGCGCTGGAAAGGAAAAAGCACGAAGGCGAGCTGGAAGTGCTGATGCGCGTGTATTTCGAGAAGCCGCGCACCACGGTGGGCTGGAAGGGCCTGATCAACGACCCCTACCTGAACGGCAGCTTCCGCATCAACGAGGGCCTGCGCATCGCGCGCGACCTGCTGGTGCGCATCAACCGGCTGGGCGTGCCCGCGGGCTGCGAGTTCCTCGACGTGATCTCGCCGCAGTACATCGGCGACCTGGTGTCCTGGGGCGCGATCGGCGCGCGCACCACCGAGTCGCAGGTACACCGCGAGCTCGCCTCGGGCCTGTCCGCGCCGGTCGGCTTCAAGAACGGCACCGACGGCAACGTGCGCATCGCCGTCGACGCGATCCTCGCCGCGCGCCAGAAGCACCATTTCCTGTCGGTGCACAAGAGCGGCCAGGTGTCCATCGTCGAGACGCGCGGCAACGAGGATTGCCACATCATCCTGCGCGGCGGCAAGACGCCGAATTACGACGCGGCCAGCGTCAATGCCGCCTGCGAAGAACTGGCGAAATCCAAGCTGGATTGCCGGTTGATGATCGATTTCTCGCACGCCAACTCGTCCAAGCAGTACAAGCGCCAGATGGACGTCGCGCGCGACGTCGGCGGCCAGGTGGCCGGCGGCTCGCGCTGCGTCATCGGTGCGATGGTGGAGTCGCACCTGGTCGAGGGCAAGCAGGAGCTGGTCGCGGGCAAGCCGCTGGCCGACCTGAAATTCGGCCAGAGCATCACCGATCCCTGCATCGGCTGGGATGATTCGGTCGAACTGCTCGATACGCTGGCCGCTGCCGTGAAGGCGCGCCGCCGCGGTCATCCGGCCAAGGGCAAGCGCTGAGCTTCGCTCCGCCGTACTCGCCCGAGGTCCTGTTGCTGGCGGGGCTGGTGGTCGCCTTCGCTTACACGGCATACGGGCTGGCGGGTTTCGGCTCCACCGTGATCGCCCTGCCGCTGCTGACGTATTTCTTTGCGCTCAAATTCGCGGTGCCCATGTTGATGCTGCTGGATCTCGCCGCTTTCCTGCTGTTCGGCGCGCGCGTCCGCAAGCGGGTCCTCTACGGCGAGATCGGCCGGCTGGCGCCGTTCGTCCTTGCCGGCATGGCGGCGGGCCTGACGCTGCTGATCGAAGTGCCCGAACGAAAGCTGCTCGCGGTGCTGGGCGCGTTCCTGCTCCTCTACGCGGGCTACAGCCTGATCAGGGAAACAATCGGGCGCGGCCCGCCCGCTGCGCTGTCGCGCGCCTGGTGCGCGCCGATCGGCCTCGTGGGCGGCGCGTTCTCGGCGCTGTTCGGCACCGGCGGCGTGCTGTTCGCGATGTACAACGCGGGCCGCATCCGCGACAAGGACGCGCTGCGTGCGACCAACGCCGCGATGATCATGCTGTCGTCGCTCCTGCGTGTCGTTCTGTTCGGCGCGACTGGGCTGCTGACGCAGGACGGGCTGCCCGCCACCGCGCTCTGCCTGCTGCCCGCGATGCTCGGCGGCGCCTGGCTCGGCAACCGGCTGCACGCGTCGGTGCCGGCCAACGCAGTGGTGAAAGCGGTGTACGCTTTACTGGTGATTTCCGGCCTCTCGCTGCTCGCGCGCTCCCTTTGAAATCATTCACCCCCAGGCAGTGCCTGCTGTTTGCGCTGGCCGCGACGCTGCTGTTCCACTTCTGGCTCTCGGCCGTCGCGCCGGTGACCGCCGACGAGGCCTACTTCATCCTCTGGGGCCGTTCGCCCGCGCTCGGCTACTACGACCATCCGCCCATGGTGGGCTGGCTGCTGGCGCCGCTCGCCGCGTTTTCCGAGGCCGCCTGGCTGATGCGCCTGCCGGCGGTGCTGGTGCCGCCGCTGGCCGCGCTGATGGTGCGCGCCGCATTGCGCCGGTGGTTCGGCCGGGATGAGGACACCGCCGACCTCGCGGCGCTGGCGGTGCTGCTGGTGCCGATGAACATCTGGAACGTGCTGATCACCACCGACACGCCCCTGGTGCTGTTTTCCGTGGCTTCGCTGCTGGTATTCGCGCGCGCGGCGCAGAAGGACTCGAACGGCTGGTTTCTCTTTTCCGGGATTTTTCTCGGATTGGCATTCCTGTCGAAGTATTTCGCAGTCCTGCTCGGCCTTGCCTATCTGGTCTGGGCGGTCGCATCGAGGAAGCCCAAGGCGTTTCTCCTCGTGTTTTTGGGCGGGCTGCCGTTCGGCCTGCTGAACCTCTACTGGAACCTGAACGCCTGCTGGTGCAACGTGATGTTCAACGCCATCAACCGCCACGAGGGCGACGGCAGCGGCTGGTCGGCGGCGACACCGCTGCTGTACGCGGCATCGCTCGCCTATCTCGCCGCGCCGCTGCTCTGGTTCGCCTGGCGCGGGCGCGCGCGGTTGCGCGAGGCCTGGCGGCGGCCCGGCGAGCGCGCGCTGCTGCTGGCCTGGCTGGTGCCGCTGGCGGTGTTCGCCGCGCTCAGCCCGGTGAAGCGCATCGGCCTGCACTGGATGCTGTCCTTCATGCCGGCGCTCGTGCTGAGCGTGGCGCTCGCGCTCGAGCGGCGCCAGCTGGTGCTGAGCGCGCGCTTCTTCGCGGCGGCGGCGCTGCTGCAGGCGGTGCCGATCGCCATCGTCGCGGCGCTGCCGCTGGAAACCTGGCAGGCGTCGCGCTTCTCGCAGCGGCTGGTGTTCCCCGGCCGCATCGCCGAGCTGATGGCGGCGGTCGCGCCGGACCTGCCGGGCACGCTGCTCGCCGTCGACAGTTACGCCTCTGCCGCGCTGCTTGCCTATCACACGCGGCGTCCGGTGCCGGTGTTCGGCAGGGGAACCTCCCACGCGCGGCAGGATGACATCGACACCGACTGGCGCGCCTACGCCGGCAAGGATCTGCTGGTGCTGAGGCGCGAGGCGCCCTCGCTGCAGGATTACCAGCCGTATTTCCGCAGCGTCGAGGTGAAGAAAATCGCGCTCGGCGGCGGTACCTACCACGCGGTGCTCGGCCGCGGCTTCGACTACGAGGCCTACCGGGCCGGCGTGCTGGCGGACGTCCGCGACCGCTTCTACCGGATCCCGGCGCGGCTGCCGGTCGAACGCTGCTATTTCTTCGAGCGCTACTTTCCGCGATGAGGCGTGCGCTCGCGCATTGGTCGGGGCTGATCGAGCTGCTGCGCCCGCAGCAGTGGATCAAGAACGCTTTTGTCCTCGTCGGGCTGGTGTTCGGCCACGCATGGCGCGATCCGGCAGCGGTCGCCGCGGCGCTCGCTGCCACGCTGGCGTTCTGCCTTGCCTCGGGCGCGGTCTATGCGTTCAACGACGCGCGCGACGCGGTGCAGGATCGCGACCATCCGGACAAGCGCAACCGCCCGGTCGCGCGCGGCGCGGTCACGGACGCGGAGGCGGTGGTGCTCTCGGCCTTGGTGGCCGCGCTGGCGGTTGCGCTGGCGGCCTGGACGGGCTGGAAAGTTGCCGCGATCGTGGCGATCTATCTCGCCTTGAGCGCCGCCTACACGCTGCGCCTGAAGCGGGTCCCGGTGCTGGACGTGATCGTGATCGCCGCCGGCTTCATGCTGCGCCTGCTGGCGGGCACTGCGGGAATCGGCATCGAGCCCTCCAACTGGCTGCTCGCCTGCGGGTTCCTGCTGACGCTGTTCCTCGGGTTCGCCAAGCGCCGCGCCGAGATCGGCCGCCTTGCCGAGGGCGCCGGCCAGCACCGGCCCGTGCTCGAAGATTACTCGGCGGGATTCCTCGACAAGGCGATCATGCTCTGCGCCGCCGGCATGGTCGCGGCTTACGCCTGGTACACGCTGGCCGCCCAGACTGCGCTGATCCAGGGCACGGGAAGCTTGATCCTGACCTTGCCCTGGGTGCTGCTCGGCACCCTGCGTTACCTGTACCGCCTGCGCTTCCGGGGCGGGGGAGGCGATCCGGCCGTGGAGCTGTTGCGCGACCCGCTGCTCGCGGTCGCGGTCGCCGGATGGATCGCCACCGTGCTCTGGTTGATCGGCTAGAATCTGCTGCGAAAGCGCTATCCACGAATCCCATGGCCGAACGCCCCGTGCACCTCGCTCACCTCGAGCACCTCGGGGACGCGACCAAATTCTCGCCGCAGATCCACGCGCTGATCCCGAAGTGCGACCTGCTGGAGAACTTCTCTCCGGCCGAGGTGCGGCTGCTGGCGCATTTCATGGACGTCTACCAGGCGCCGGCCGGCACCGAGATCATCCATGAGGGCGAGGGCGGCGATTTCATGCTGATGCTGATCGAGGGCAAGGTCGAGGTGCTGAAGCGCGACCGCTGGAATACCCCGCAGCTGATCGCGGTGGTGGAGGCGGGCAAGACGCTGGGGGAGATGTCCATGATCGACGGCGAGGCGCGCTTCGCCACCTGCGTCGCGGCCGAGCCGACCGTGGTTGCGGTCCTGGACCGGGAGAATCTCGCGCGCATCATCGTCGAACAGCCCATGCTCGGCGCGAAGATCCTGATGGAGCTGGTGTTGATGCTGTCGCAGCGGCTGCGCTCGACCAGCGCGCGCCTGCTGCAGTTGATGGACGAGCAGTCGCACCGCGCGACCCACTTCCTGTAGGCATGGGCCGGGCGCGGCTCGCGCTGCTCCTGTTGATCGTTGGGGCGGCGGTCGCGTTCTTCACGCTCGGCCTCGGGCGCTTCTTCACGCTCGAATTCCTGCAGGCACAGCGGGCGGCGATCGACGCGCAGCTCGTGGCGGAGCCCATCCGCACGGGCCTGCTGTTCTTCCTGGCCTACGTCGCGATCACCGGCTTGTCGCTGCCCGGCTCGGCGGTGATGACGCTGGCCGCCGGCGCGATCTTCGGCCTGCGGTGGGGGGTGGCGATCGTTTCCTTCGCCTCGACCATCGGCGCCACGCTCGCCTTCCTCGCGGCCCGCTTCCTGCTGCGCGACTGGGTGCAGGCGAAATTCGGGGAGAAACTGAAGGCGGTCAATGACGGCGTGGCGAGGGAGGGCGCGTTCTACCTGTTCGCGCTGCGGCTGGTGCCGGCCTTTCCCTTCTTCGCGATCAACCTGCTGATGGGGCTGACCCCGATCCGCACCTGGACCTACATCTGGGTCAGCCAGCTCGGCATGTTCGCGGGCACCGTCGCATTCGTCTATGCCGGCATCAAGCTCGGCGAGTTCAGGGCTTCGATCGGCCTGCTCGCCGCTTTCGCGCTGCTCGGCTTCTTCCCGCTGCTGGCGAAGCGGGTGCTGGATGCGGCGAAGGCGCGGCGCGTCTATGCCCGGTGGGCCAGGCCGGCGCGCTTCGACCGCAACCTGGTGGTCGTCGGCGCGGGCTCGGCCGGCCTGGTCGCCGCGTACATCGCCGCGGCCGTGAAGGCGAAGGTGACGCTCGTCGAGAAGCAAAAAATGGGCGGGGATTGCCTGAATACCGGCTGCATCCCCTCGAAGGCCTTGCTGCGGTCCGCCAAGTTCGTGCATCAGGCACGCAAGGCGGCAAGCCTCGGAATCAAGGCGGCAACCATCGAGTTCGATTTCGCCGACGTCATGGAGCGCGTGCAGCGCGTGATCCGCACCGTCGAGCCGCACGACTCGGCCGAACGGTACGCCGGGCTCGGCGTCGAGTGTCTGCGGGGCGAGGCGAAAATCGTCTCGCCCTGGGCCGTCGCAGTCGTGGGCGCGGACGAAAAAAAACAGACGCTGACCACGCGCGCCATCGTCATCGCCGCCGGCGCGCGGCCGTTCGTGCCGCCGATCCCCGGGATCGAGCGGATGGACTGCCTTACCTCCGACACGGTGTGGGGCCTGCGCGAGCTGCCGCCGCGCCTGCTGGTGCTGGGCGGCGGGCCGATCGGCTCGGAGCTGGCGCAGGCGTTCGCGCGCCTGGGCTCGAAAGTGACGCAAGTCGAGATGCTGCCGAGGATCCTGCCGCGCGAGGATCCGGACGTGTCCGCGATGGTGCGCCGGAGTTTCGAGGAGGAAGGCATCGCCGTCCTGACCGGGCACAAGGCGAAGGAATTCCTGCTGGACCAAGGGAGGAAGACGCTGGTCTGCGAACGGGAGGGCGGCGAGACCCGGATTGAATTCGATGTGCTGCTGTGCGCGCTCGGGCGCGTCGCCAACACCGCCGGCTATGGGCTGGAGGACCTCGGGATTCCGGTCAGCCGTGCGCGCACCGTCGAAACCAACGGGTTCCTGCAGACGATTTATCCGAACATCTACGCCTGCGGCGATGTCGCCGGGCCTTACCAATTCACCCACGTCGGCGCGCACCAGGCCTGGTACGCGTCGGTAAATGCGCTGTTCGGATCCCTGAAGATGTTCCGCGCCGATTATTCGGTGATTCCCTGGGCCACTTTTACCGATCCGGAGGTGGCGCGCGTGGGCCTGAGCGAAACCGAGGCGAAAGAAAGGAACATCCCCTGCGAAGTCTCGACCTACGGCATCGACGACCTGGACCGCGCGATCGCCGACGAGACGGCGCGCGGCATGGTCAAGGTGCTCACCGTGCCGGGCAAGGACCGCATTCTCGGCGCCACCATCGTCGGCGAGCATGCGGGCGACCTGATCGCCGAGTATGTCGCCGCGATGCGCCACGGCTTCGGCATGAACAAGATCCTCGGCACCATCCATGTCTATCCGACGCTGGCGGAAGCCAACAAGTACGCTGCCGGCGTGTGGAAGAAGGCGCACGCGCCGCAGGGAGTGCTGCGGATGGTGGAGAAATTCCATGCATGGATGAGGGGTTGAGGCGGTTGCGCGCCAGGCGATGAAACTGTCCGTCGTCGTCCCCGTGCTCAATGAAGCGGCCGGCATTGCGCGGACGCTTGGATTGCTGGCGCCGCTGCGTGCGCGGGGCCACGAGGTGATCGTGGCGGACGGGGGCAGCGAAGACGGCAGCCGCGAGCTCGCGGCGCCGCTTGCCGATCGCGTGATCGCCGCCCCGCGCGGCCGGGCCCGGCAGATGAATGCCGGTGCCGCCGCCGCCGCGGGACAGGCACTTCTCTTCCTGCACGCAGATACGACGCTCCCGGAAGCGGCGGACCGCCTGGCGCTGCAGGCGCTCGGCGAACGGCTCTGGGGCCGCTTCGACGTGCGCATCGACGGCCGCTCGCCGCTGCTCCCCGTGGTGGCGTTCTTCATGAATGCCCGCTCGCGCCTCACCGGCATCGCCACGGGCGACCAGGCGATTTTCGTGCGCCGGGCGGCATTCACGGGTTTTCCGGAGATTGCGCTGATGGAGGACATCGCCTTCAGCCGGTCGATGAAACAGCTCTCGCCGCCCGCCTGCCTGCGCGAGACCGTGACGACTTCCGGCAGGCGCTGGGAGCGCAACGGCGTCGCGCGCACCGTGCTGCTGATGTGGCGCCTGCGCCTCGCGTATTTCCTCGGCGCCTCCCCGGATGAACTCGCGCGGCGCTATGCTGGAAAAACCTGAGCCGGCGCTGATCGTGTTCGCGCGCGCGCCCGAGCCGGGCCGCGTGAAAACGCGCCTCGTGCCGCTGCTTGGCAGGCAAGGCGCGGCGCGGCTGCATGCGCGCCTGGTGGAGCAGACGCTCGAGACGGCGCTTGCCGCGGGATTCGCCAAGGTCGATTTGTATTGTTCTCCGGGCATCAAGAACGGGTTTTTCCGGAAAAATAAAACACGCTTCGGTGTCGGCCTTCGATCCCAGGGCGGCGGCGACCTTGGCGACCGGATGTACCGCGCGTTCGAGCGCGCGCTGCGCAGCCACTCTCACGTCGTCCTGATCGGCAGCGATTGCCCGGTGCTGCGGCCGGCCGACCTGCGCGCCGCAGCGCGCGCGCTGCGGGCGGGCGCCCACGCGGTGCTGTCGCCGGCCGAGGACGGCGGCTACGCGCTGATCGGGCTGCGCCGGGTCTCGCGCCGGCTGTTCGACGGCGTCGCCTGGAGCACCCCTCGGGTCCTCGCGCAGACGCGCCGCAGGCTGCGCCGGCTCCGCTGGTGCTGGCAGGAACTGCGCACCGTGTGGGACGTGGACCGGCCGGAGGATGTCGCGCGCCTGAAAAAATTCAGAGCGCGCCGGATTTCCGCAGCAGCTCGGCGACGCGCTCGGCCATGAGCCGGTAGCCCTGCGCGTTGGGATGCACCTGGTCGGACTTGAGGCTCGGGTCCCTGAGGATTTTGCCCAGCACGCTGCCCTCGTAGGGGATGCGGAATTCCTTGGCGATCTCCCCGTAGAACTCGGGCGGCGTGACGGTAAAGCCGGGTTCCGGCGTGCCGATCAGCAGCACCTGGACGCCGCGCGCTTTCGCCAGCCGAATCATGCCGCGCAGGTTCTCCGCGGCGGCCTGCTTCGATTGCCGCTGCAGGAAGTCATTGCCGCCGTGGCACAGCAGCAGCAGCGCCGGCCGGTGTTCATCGAGCGCCGAGGGCAGGCGGGCGAGGCCAGCCGCGCTCACCTCTCCCGGCACCCCTTCGCGCACCACGCGCCGGTTGATCAGGCGCGCCAGTTGCGCCGGGTAGCTTTCCGCCTCGCTTGCGCCGGTGCCGTAGGTCAGGCTGTCGCCGAAGGCGAGGACGACTGCGTCGGCGGCGAGCGGCGGCAGCTGCGCCTGCTGGCCGCAGCCGGCTGCGCTCAGCAGGATCGCGGTCAGCAGCGCCCTGAACAGGGATGCGAGCGCCTCCTGCGCGGGAAACAGCCTCATGAGGGCCATGCTACACTCGCCGGCAAGCAGGAGGAGACGCATCCATGGGAATGAAAATCAAAAGTCAGCAGGATTTCTGGGCTGGGCTGATGTTCATTGCATTCGGCCTGTTTTTCGTCGTGTTTTCGGTCGGCACCCCGGAATTTCTCGACAATCTCCTCGGCACCAGGCTCATCCACGGCTACCAGATGGGCAGCGCGGTGCGCATGGGACCGGCCTACTTCCCGGTCATGCTCGGCGGCCTGCTGGCGGTCCTCGGCGCGATCGTGCTGGTGGATTCCCTGGTCGAGGAAGGGCCGGCGATAGCGGCGTTCCACTTCCGGCCGCTGATCTTCATCGCCATATCCAGCCTCGCCTTCGCCTATCTGCTCAAGCCGCTCGGCCTGGTGGTCGCTTCGGTGGCCCTGGTGTTCATCAGCGCCTACGGCGGGCATGAATTCAAGTGGAAGGAAGTGGCGATCGTCAGCGCGGTGCTGGTCGTCGGTTCGGTGCTGGTGTTCGTGAAAGGGCTGTTGTTGCCTTTCCCGGTCTGCCCGGACTTCATCAATAACTGTCCGATCCGCTAGGGGACGCCATGGACGGCATCTGGCACAACCTGGGAATCGGCTTCATCGAAGTCTTCAAGCTGCAACCCGTCACCATGTGGGGGATGACGCTGCAGCACGTGCCCTTCAACATCATCATGTGCCTGATCGGCGTGTTCCTCGGCACGCTGATCGGCGTGCTGCCCGGTATCGGCCCGGTGGCGACCATCGCCATGCTCCTGCCGGTCACCTTCAGCCTGTCGCCGATCGCTGCGCTGATCATGCTCGCTGGCATCTACTACGGCGCGCAGTACGGAGGTTCGACCACGGCCATCCTGGTCAACATCCCGGGCGAATCCTCGTCGGTGGTCACCTGCCTGGACGGCTATCAGATGGCTCGTCAGGGGCGTGCAGGTCCTGCGCTCGCGACCGCGGCCCTGGGTTCGTTCTTTGCCGGCTGCGTCTCGACGCTGGTGGTGGCGATGTTCGCGCCCCCGCTCGCCGAAGTGGCGCTGAAATTCGGGCCTGCGGAATACTTCTCGCTGATGGTGCTGGGCCTGGTGTCCGCGGTGGTGCTCGCGCACGGCTCTCTCATCAAGGCGATCGCGATGGTGATCCTCGGGCTGCTGCTGGGCCTGGTGGGCACCGACGTCAATTCGGGCGTGCTGCGCTTCGCCTTCGGCATCTCGGAGCTGGCCGACGGCATCGGTTTCGTGACCGTCGCCATGGGCATGTTCGGCATCTGCGAGATCATCGCCAATCTCGAGCAGAAAGAGCAACGCGAAGTCTTCACCAAGAGCGTCGGCCGGCTGATGCCGACCAAGGAAGACTTCAGGCGCATGATCGCCCCGGTGCTGCGCGGCACCGCGCTCGGCTCCGCGCTCGGCATCCTGCCGGGCGGCGGCGCGCTGCTCGCCTCCTTCGGCGCCTATACGCTGGAGAAGAAGATCTCCAAGTATTCGCACGAATTCGGCAAGGGTGCGATCGAAGGCGTGGCCGCGCCCGAGTCCGCCAACAACGCCGGCGCGCAAACCTCCTTCATCCCGCTGCTTACGCTCGGCATTCCCTCCAACGCGGTGATGGCCCTGATGATCGGCGCCATGATGATCCAGGGCATCGCGCCCGGGCCGCAGGTGATGACCGAGAGGCCGCAGCTCTTCTGGGGCATGATCGCCTCGATGTGGGTCGGCAACCTGATGCTGGTGATCCTCAACCTGCCGCTCATCGGCATCTGGATCAAGCTGCTGACGGTGCCGTACCGGATTCTCTATCCGTCGATCCTGCTGTTCATGGCGATCGGCGTGTTCAGCATCTCGAACCAGCCCTTCGACTGCTTCCTGATGGCCTGTTTCGGCCTGCTCGGCTATGTCTGCGCCAAGCTCGGCTGCGAGCCGGCGCCGCTGATCCTCGGCTTCATCCTCGGGCCGCTCATGGAGGAAAACCTGCGGCGCGCGATGCTGCTGTCGCGGGGCGATCCCTGGGTGTTCATCAGTCCCTCGAAGCCGATCAGCATGGGCTTCCTCATCGCCGCGATCGCGCTGCTGGTGATCATCGCGCTGCCCACGCTGCGCGCGAAGCGCGAAGAGGCGTTCGCGGCCGAAGATACCTGAGCTTCGCAACGCGGCTGCGCTGATGCGGCTTCTGGTACTACTGGCGCTCGCCGCCGCAGCGCCTTTCGCGGCGGCGCAGGCCTGGCCCGCGCGGCCTATCCGGCTGGTCGTTCCTTACGCACCAGGCGGCCCGCTGGATATCTCCGCCCGCCTGATATCGGCCAAACTGCAGGAGTCGCTCGGGCAGGCCGTGGTGCCCGACAACAGGCCCGGCGCCGGCGGCAATATCGGCGTGGACCTGGTCGCCAAAAGCCCGCCCGACGGCTACACGCTCGTCATCAGCGCGATCGCCACGCTGGCCATCAACCCGTCGCTCTATTCCGCCCTCCCTTACGATCCCATCCATGACTTGCGGCATGTGACGCTGCTGGTGCAGGTCCCCAACGTCCTTATCGTCAGCAACGACCTGCCGGCGAAAAACGTGCAGGAGCTCATCGCGCTCGCTCGCTCGCGCCCCGGCAAGCTCGATTTCGGCTCCGGCTCCACCGGCTCTACCGGCCATCTCGCCGGCGAGATGTTCAAGATGATGACCGGCACGTTCATGGTCCACATCCCCTACAAGGGTTCGGCGCCGGCCATGGCGGACATGATGGCGGGGCGCATCAACCTGATGTTCGACAACCTGGCGAGCGCGCTGCCCAACATCAAGGCGGGCAAGGTGCGGGCGCTCGCGACGACGACGCGCACGCGCTCGAGCTTTCTGCCCGACCTGCCGACGCTGGACGAAGCGGGACTGAAGGGCTTCGACATGACCACCTGGTGGGGCGTGTCGGCGCCGGCGAAGACGCCGCAGCCGGTGGTGGACCGCCTCTCGACGGAGATCCTGAAGGCGATGGATTCGCCCGACCTGAAGGAGCGGCTCCACAACATGGGTTCGGATGCGCCGGCGATCCGCACGCCCGACCAATTCGCGGCGTTTGTCGCCGCCGAACTGAAAACCTACACCGAATTGGTCAAGCGCTCGGGCGCGAAGGCCGACTAGATCACCGCGATGGTTTGTACCTCGACCAGGAACTGTTCCTGGACGAGGCGGTCGATGATCAGCAGGGTGTTCGGCGGGTACTTGCCGTCCGGGAACATGCGCGGAAATTCGCGCAGGCGCCAGGCCATGAATTTCGGGATGTCCTGCGAATGCACCAGGTAGGTGGTGAACTGCGCCACATTGCCCCAGCCCGCCCCCGCGAACTTCAGCGCGATCTCGATCTGCCGGAAGGCGCCGCTGCACTGCGCGTCGAAATCCTCTCCCGCGGCGAGCATGCCGGCGATGTAGAGCGTCTCCCGGTGTCCCGCGACGCGCGCCATGTGGGAATACTGGCCGAGCGGCTGGCCGAGCGCCTCGACGTTCTGGATCTTGATTTCCGCCATGCTCACTTGCCTCCGTTCTTGGGCTTGCCGCGGCCGGCGATCTGCGCCTTCACCGTGGCGACCAGCGAATTGCGCTCCACCGGCTTGACCACGTAGGCGTTCGCGCCCGCCTTCATGCAGCGGTCCTGGGTCGCCTTGTCCGACAGCACCGAAACGATGATGACCGGCGTCGCCACGTTGGGCGAGGCGCGGCGGATCTCCCTGAGGACCTCGTAGCCGCCCACTCCCGGCATCAGCAGGTCCAGCAGGATCGCGTCGTAGGCGTAGTTGCCCGCCAGCCGCAGCGCCTGCTCGCAGGTGCCGGCAAGCGTCACCTCGGCCTTGAGCACGCTGGCGAGGATCCTGGCGAGGAACAGGCGCATCGATTCCTCGTCGTCCGCGATCAGCACGCGGTGGCGCGTCGCCCTGCCATTTGCCTGGCTCAAACCGGCATCCTTCGCGCGAGGTCGATGAAATCCTTCGCGTTGAAATCGAAATCGGCTTCCGCTTTCAGGTCGGGTTTTACCTTCGGGCCCTTCTCGCGCGGCCGCCGCACGAACGCGGCCGCCAGGCCGCAGGCCTGCGCCGCGCGCAGATCGTCCTTGTGGGCGGCGACCAGCATGACCTCGGCGGGCTCGAAACCGAGCATCGCCGCGGCGCCGAGATAGGCTTCCGGGTCCGGCTTGTAGTGGCGGAACAACTCCGCCGACAACACGCAATCCCAGGGCAGGCGCGCGTGCTTGGCCATGTTCACGAGCAGCGCCATGTTGCCGTTCGAGAGCGTGGCGATGACATGCCGGCGCTTGAGCAGGGCCAGGCCGCGCCGTGCATCCGGCCAGGGGTCCAGCCGGTGCCAGACGCGGTTCAGATGGTCGATTTCGTCCTCGGTGAGCCCTTCGATGGCGAAGCGCGCGAGCAGCTCATCCAGGATCATACGGTGCAGCTGGTCGATGTTCATCCAGGGCAGCTCGCCCGAACGCACGCGCGCCATCGCCGGCCGGTAGCCGGCGCGCCAGGCGTCGGCGAAGGCGTCCCAGTCGACGGCGAGTTTTTTCCGGCGGCCGAGCGCGCGGCATTCACGGATGATCGAACCGCGCCAGTCCACGACCGTGCCGAAAACGTCGAATATCAGGGCGCGGATCGCGCGGGGACGGGCAGGCATGGGCCGATTCTAACGCCCGCCGGCCTCGTTCTTACTGCAACTGGATGGTCCCGGACACCGTGATAAGGATGCGCGTGCTGCCGGGCTCCACCGCCGGTTGCGCCAGGGGCGCCGACGACATGGCGCGCGCCGCTATCGCGAAGACGGGGCGGGGCGGGGCGCCGCCGGGTGAAATCTGCAGGTCGCGTACCCGGTAGCCCTTCGCCTTCATTGCGTCCCGCACCACGCGTGCGCGTTCCTCGAAGGCCGCCAGCGCCTCGGCGATCAACGCGTTTTCCGCCTTGCGCCGCGTCTCGCCGGATACGGACAGCGTCAATCCGGTCACTACCAGACTCGCCTGCAGCTTGCCGATCAATTCGGTCGCAGCGGTGAAATCCGCCGATTCGAGGCGCAGTTCCTGGCGCACCCGCCAGCGCACGACGCGATTTTTGTCGTACACCGGCATGCTCTGGTACCCGGCCGACTGGGTTTTTACGGTCTTGTAGGCAAGCGCGCCCGCAATCGCGCTCTGCATCGAGCGGTTGACGCCGTCGGCGAGCTGCGCCGGATCGGCGCCTTCCGCCTCGGCTGCCAGCGTCGCGGTGAGCAGGTCGTTCGGTATTTCGCGCTCCGCCTGGGCGCTCAGGCTGACGAGATTGAACGGCGTCTCCGGCGCCTGCGCCGCGGCGGCCAGCGGCGCGAGGAGCAGGGCAAGGATGAAGCTGCGCATCACCAGTATTTTACGCAGGGCCCGCTGTAGAGCACCGGGCCGGTTGGCGCGCCGGTGGGCGAGCCGCCCGCGGGTTCCAGGCTGACCGCGAGCGCGGGAATCTCGCCCAGCGATTCGTCGGCTGCCGCAACCAGCGTGAGCTTGCCTTCCCCCCCTGCCACGAGGCCGAGGGACTTCGGCGCGCCCGACCTGGGCAGCGCCCACAACTCGAGGCTTTTCCCGGCGACCTGGATCGCGGGATCGAGCGTCCTGAACCAGAGCTGATCGGATTTGCGGCCCGCCGAGACGACCAGCACCGGCTTCTGCGTTTTTGCATCGGACAGGATCGCGAGATAGGAGGCGACGATGGTGCCGGCGGGCGACAGCGCCGCCGGGGTCTGCGTCGCTTGCGGCGCCTGCGGCGAGATCAGCAAGGGCGCGACGAGTAGCGCCGCCGCCATGCTGCTGGCGGCAAGGCCGAGGTTGCGCCAGAACCCGACGCTGTTCCACAGTCCCTGCGACGGCCCTGCCGGCTGGGCGCGTTCCCTGATCCTCCGCCAGACATGCGCCGGCGGCGGTACCGGCTGCACCGCGCCGGCCATGGGGGAGAGGCGCGTTTCCCAGCGCGCCACCGCCATCGCCAGCGCGGCGTCCTCGCGCATCCATCGCTCGAAGCGCCGGCGCGCGGCGCCGCGCAGCGTGCCGAGCGCATACTCGGCGGCGAGGCGTTCGTGCAGCTCCGGTTTGTTGCGGAAGTTCACGCGGCCTCGAGGCAGGTCTTGAGGCGGATCAGGCCCCGGCGCACCCAGGTCTTCACGGTTCCCAGCGGCTCGCGCAGGTGGCTGGCCAGCTCCGCGTGCGACAGGCCGTCGTAGAAGGCCAGCATGATCGCCTGGCGCTGCTTGGCGTCCAGTCCCTGCAGGCAGTGGGCGATGCCCGCGGCTTCCTTGGAGCGCTCGAGTTCGGCCAGCGGACCCGGACGGTCGCTCGCGGTCGCCTCGGCGACGCTGCCATCCGCGTCCGGCACCTCGAACTTCGGCCGGCGCAGCCAGTCGAGGCAGCGGTTGCGCACGATGCTGGTCATCCAGGTCATGGGCGCGGCGAGCCCCGCCCGGTAGTCCTGCGCGTTGTTCCAGATCCTCAGGTAGCACTCCTGCAGCACGTCTTCGGCCCAGTCCTCTCGCCTGACTATACGTAGCGCGACGCCAAACAGTTTCGCCGAGGTGAGCTCGTAGAGGCGGGCAAGGGCTGCCTGGTCGCGCCGGGCGCAGGCGGCCAGGAGCGCAGCCAGCTGCGCGGGGAGCGGGTCGGCGGCCATTTCAGGTCTTTTTCTTGCGTTTTATGCGCTCGTGCCGCCAGAGCACGTCACCGCGCCCGCCGGCGCGGTTGAGCGCGCGCCCGAGCACGAACAGCAGGTCGGAAAGCCGGTTCAGGTACTGGCGCGCCCGCTCGCCCACGGGTTCGGCGCGGCCGAGGGCGACCACGCTGCGCTCGGCGCGCCGGCAGACGGTGCGGGAGAGATGGGCGAGCGCGGCGGCGCGCGTGCCGCCCGGCAGGATGAATTCCTTGAGCGGCGCCAGGTCCTTGTTGCATGCCGCCAGCAGCCCGTCCAGATGCGCTACGTGCGTTTCGGTGACCATGGTGTGGCCCGGGATGCATATTTCGCCGCCAAGGTCGAACAGGCCGTGCTGCACTTGCAGCAGTGCCGCGCGCAGCTTGGAGGGCATTTTCTCGGCGAGCAGCACGCCGATGCTCGAATTCAGCTCGTCGATGTCCCCGAGCGCCTGGATGCGGGCCGAGTCCTTCGAGACGCGCCTGCCGTCGCCAAGGCCGGTCTCGCCCTTGTCGCCGGTGCGCGTGGCGATTTTCGATAGCCGGTTGCCCATGGAAGGGCGGAATTATAGGCGCGCGCCTAGGCCTGCAGCACGAGCGCGAACGCGATGATTCCCGGGATCGCCTGCACGAAGAGGATGTTGCGGTTTACCGTGGCGCCGCCGAACACGCCGGCGACGACGACGCAGGCCAGGAAGAACACCTTGATCTGAACGCCGGGCGCGCCCATCGCCAATCCCCACAGCAGCCCGGCGACCAGGAAGCCGTTGTAGAGGCCCTGGTTCGCGGCGAGTCCCTTCGATGCAGCCGCGAACTCGGGCGTCAGCTTGAACACCCGCCGCCCGTAGGGCTTGTCCCACAGGAACATTTCGAGGACCAGGAAGTAAAGGTGCAGCAGCGCCACCAGCGCAATGGCGATATTCGCGGCCGTAGACATAGAGGACTCCTTTTAAATCGAGGACAGCTTTTCCGACGCGCACTAGCGGTTCTTTTTGCGGACCTCGCTTTCGATTTCGCCCCTGGCCAATCGGGTGACGAGCCGGTCGCCGACGGCGACCGCGGAAACGTCCCGCAGGAGCTCGTTTCTGGAATTCAGCGTGACACTGTAGCCGCGCGCGAGGACCGCGTCGTGGCCGAGGCCTGCAAGGCGTGCGCCGGCGATGTCGAGGCGTCCGCGGAATCCGCCGAAATGCCCCGCGGTGGCTGCGGCAAGGCGCGCGGCGAGGTGCGTGAGATGCTGCAGCGAGTTGCGCAGCCGTTCGGCGGGGTGCACCAGGCGCCGGGCGAGGGCATCCACGGCCTGCATCGTGTATTCGATCTGCCTGGCGGTTTCTCTCGAGATTCTCGACGTCGTTTCCGCAATTCTCGCGCGCAGGGCCTCGAGCGAAGGGCTGACCAGCTCGGCCGCCGCGGTGGGCGTGGGCGCGCGCGCGTCGGCGGCGAAGTCGGCGATGGTGAAGTCCGTCTCGTGGCCGACGCCGCTGACGACCGGAATGCCGGAGGCGCGGATCGCGCGGGCGAGCGCCTCCTCGTTGAACTGCCAGAGGTCCTCGATCGAGCCGCCGCCGCGCACCAGCAGCAGCACGTCGCATTCGGCGCGCGCGTTGGCGGTCGCCAGCACGCGCGCCAGCTTCGCTGCGGCGCCTTCGCCCTGCACGGGAGCGGGATAGACGATCACCGGGATCGAGGGATTGCGGCGCCGCAACGTCGTCAGCACGTCGCGCAGTGCGGCAGCGGCGAGCGAGGTGACGATGCCGATCTGCCGGGGATGCTCCGGGATCGGCCGCTTGGCATCCGCATCGAACAGGCCCTCCCGGCCGAGCTTGTCCTTGAGCTTGAGGAAGCGCTCGTAGAGCGGGCCGAGGCCGGCGCGGCGCATCGCTTCGACGCTCAACTGGAAGCGCCCGCGCGGCTCGTACAGCGTCACCAGCGCCCGGACCTCGACTTGCAGGCCCTCGGCCGGCTCCCAGTCGAGCGCAGCGGCGCGGCTCTTGAACATGACGCAATCGGCCTGCGCCGTCTGGTCCTTGATCGTGAAATACAGGTGCCCGGAGGCGGCCGGCCGCAGGTTCGAGATCTCGCCCGCCACCCACTGCAGGGGGAAGCGCCGTTCGAGCAGGTCGCGGGCGCTGCGAACCAGCTGGGAGACGCTGAGGACGGGCGCAGCGGCAGGAGAAAAGTCAAGCTCCATGGCGCTGCCGAGACTACACTAATCCACACGCGCGCCGGCTTGTCTGGCGCTTCCGCAAGGAATCCTTGCGGAGCCCCATTCTTATACGTAACGCCATGTTTAAAATACGAAAAGAGCTGATGAAAATTTAATCGCAACCGTGTAGAACCGCATCGCTAGGCTGACGAGCCCCGCCGTTCAGGGATAATCCACAAACTTATCCACATCTTTTGTGGATATCGGGCGCTGGACGCCAAACGCAGCCGCGATCAAAGTTGCTGCTGCGGTGCGGTTTGGCTAAAGTGCGCGCACGAAAATGTTTCTACGTTTCAAAGGATAGCGACGTGTTTGCCATCATCCAGGCTGCAGGCTGGCCGATCTGGCCGCTACTGCTGACATCGATCATCGCAGTGGCGCTGATCATCGAGCGTTCCATTTCGCTGCGCGAGGCGAAGATCGTTCCGCCGACCTTGCTGGAACAGGTGACCTCGGTCTACGCGAGCCAGGGCGTGAACCCCGAGATCCTCGACAAGCTCGCCAAGGATTCGCCGCTCGGCGAGGTGCTGGCCGCGGGCCTGAGGAACGAGAAGAGCCCCCGCCACGTCATGAAGGAGGCGATCGAGGAGGAGGGCCGCGCCACGGCGCACAACCTGGAGCGCTTCCTCACGACGCTCGGTACCATCGCCACCGCGGCGCCGCTGCTGGGCCTGTTCGGCACGGTGGTGGGCATGATCGAGATCTTCGGTTCGCAGGCGCCGGGCGGCACCAATCCGCAGCAGCTCGCCCACGGCATCTCGATTGCGCTCTACAACACCGCCTTCGGCATCGCCATCTCGATCCCCTCGCTGATCTTCTACCGTCACTTCAAGAACAAGGTCGACGGCTTCGTCGTGCAGATGGAGCAGGCGGCCTCGAAACTCATCGACATCGTGCACGGCGAGCGCGAGGGCTACCAGACCAGGCCTCAATGAATTTCCAGCGCGGCCGCTACAAGGAGCAGCCCGAGATCAACCTCGTGCCGCTGATCGACGTCATGATGGTGATCCTGATCTTCCTCATGATCAGCACCACGTATTCGAAGTACACCGAACTGCAGATCAACCTGCCCACGGCCGATGCCGAGAAGCAGATCGAGCGGCCGGGCGAAGTGAACGTGCTGGTGAATGCGAAGGGCCAGTACGTCATCAACAAGGTGCCGGTCGAGTTCGCCAGCATCGAGCAGCTCTCGGGCGAACTGCGGCGCGCCGGCGCCGGCCTGCGCGAGCCGGTCGTCATCATCAGCGCCGACGCCACCGCCACCCACCAATCGGTGATCCGGGTGATGGAAGCCTCGCGCATCGCCGGCCTGTCGCAAATCACCTTCACCACGCAGTCCGCGAAGTAGTGAGGCACTGGGCCCGCCGCGGCGCCATCGCCTGGCTGCTGTGGCCGGCGAGCCTGCTGTTCGGGGTTGTCGTCGTGGTTCGCCGTTTTCTCTACAAGATAAAAATTCTTGGCGCAACACACCCTGGCATTCCCGTCATCGTCGTCGGCAACCTGACTGCCGGCGGCAGCGGCAAGACGCCGCTGGTGCTATGGATCGTGCAGCTCCTCAAGGAGCACCGGTGGCGTCCAGGCATCGTTTCGCGCGGCTACGGCGGTTCCGCCTCAGGTCCGCGCGAAGCGGGCATTGCTTCCGACCCGGCCGAGGTCGGCGACGAGCCGATCCTGCTGGCGCGCCGCAGCGGCTGCCCGGTGTGGGTGGCGCCCGACCGCATGACGGCCTGCCGCCTGCTGCGCGACAAGCACCCGGAATGCGACGTGATCGTGTCCGACGACGGCCTGCAGCACCATGCGCTGCGCAGAGACGTCGAAATCTGCGTGGTGGATGAGCGCGGCCTCGGCAACCGCTTTCTCCAGCCCGCAGGGCCCCTGCGCGAGCCGTTGTCCCGGCTGCGTTCGGTGGACGCGGTGGTGACGCACGGCGCGCCGGGCGTGGCCGGGTTTGCAATGAAGCTCGAGGGCGAAAGCCTGGTCCGCATCACGGACGCGCACGACGTGCGGCCGGCGAAATCCTTCGCCGGGCAGAAAGTGCACGCGGTGGCCGGCATCGGCGACCCGAAGCGCTTCTTCCTGCAGCTGGCGCGTTTCGGGCTGAAACCGGTCCCGCATCCGTTCCCCGATCACCATCCGTTCCGCGCCGGGGACCTCGATTTCGGCGACAGCGCCCCGGTCGTGATGACCGAGAAGGACGCGGTAAAATGCAAGCGCTTCGCTCAGGCGCACCACTGGGTGTTTCCGGTGAGTGCTTCGCTCGACCCCGCGTTCGGCCGCTGGCTGCTGGAGAAACTGGGTGGATCCAAAACTGCTTGAAATCCTGGTTTGTCCGATCTGCAAGGGCCCGCTAGTGCACCGCCGGGAGGCTGCTGAGCTCGTCTGCAAGGCCGACCGCCTGGGATTCCCGGTGAAGGACGGCATTCCGGTGATGCTCGAGGAAGACGCGCGCAAGCTGCCGCCCGAAGAGGAAGTGGCCTGAGCTTTCATGTAATTATCCCGGCGCGCTACGCGTCGACGCGATTTCCCGGCAAGCCGCTCGCGGACCTGGGCGGCAAGCCCATGGTGGTTCACGTCTGCGAGCGCGCTGCGGCGAGCGGTGCCGCTACGGTGGCGGTCGCCACCGACGACGAGCGCATCTTCAAGGCCGTGGAGCGGGCCGGCCACCGCGCGCTGATGACGCGCGCCGCGCATCCTTCCGGCACCGACCGTATCGCCGAAGCCGCCGTCGCGCTCGGCCTCACCGCGCAGGACACCGTGGTCAACGTCCAGGGCGACGAGCCGCTCGTCGAACCGGTGCTCATCAAGGACGTCGCCGCGATGCTGGAGCGCAATCGCGAAGCAAGCATGTCCACCGCCTGCCACCCGATCCATGACACAGCCTCGCTCGAAAATCCGAACGTGGTGAAGGTGGTGCTGGACGCGGCGGGTTACGCGCTCTATTTCTCCAGATCGCGCATTCCGTTTCCCAGGCAAACGGGCGGAATCTGTTACCGGCATGCCGGAATCTATGGCTACCGAAACGAATTCCTGCAGCGTTTTGCGGGACTCTCCACGTCTCCAATCGAAGAAACGGAAGCCCTCGAACAGTTGCGGGCGCTCTGGCACGGCTACCGCATTGCGGTCGCCATCAGCGCGGCGGCGATCCCGCCGGGAGTCGATACCCCGCAGGATCTCGAAGCCGTGCGTAAAATGCTGGCCCAGGGGGAATAACAAGATGCGCTTGATACTGCTTGGCCCGCCAGGCGCCGGCAAGGGCACCCAGGCTGTTTTCATCAAGGAAAAATTTGCGATCCCGCAGATTTCCACCGGGGACATGCTGCGGGCCGCGGTCAAGGCGGGGACGCCGCTCGGTCTCGCGGCCAAGAGGGTGATGGACTCCGGCGCGCTGGTCTCGGACGACATCATCATCGGCCTGGTCAAGGAGCGGCTGAAGGAGCCGGACTGCGCCAAGGGGTACCTGTTCGACGGGTTTCCGCGCACCATCCCGCAGGCCGACGCGATGAAGGCCGCGGGAGTCGCCCTCGACTACGTGCTCGAGATCGACGTGCCGTCCGAGGAAATCGTCCTGCGCATGAGCGGACGCCGCGTGCACAACGCCTCGGGCCGCACGTATCACGTCAAATTCAATCCGCCGAAAGCGGCGGGCCGCGACGATGCGACCGGCGAGCCGCTGATCCAGCGCGACGACGACAAGGAAGAGACGGTGAAGAAGCGCCTCGATGTCTACGCGGCGCAGACGCGGCCGCTCGTGGACTACTACAAGCAGTGGGCGGCCTCCGGCGACGCCCGCGCGCCGCAGTACCGCCGGATCTCCGGCCTGGGCTCGGTCGACGAGATCAAGGCGCGGGCGTTTTCCGCCCTGAAGTAGTACCCCGGCGATGCGGAAGCTGATGATTTTCTGCTAGAATTCGCGGCTTTCCTGCGAGCCCCAAGCCCGCAATATTTTTTTAGCAAAGAGGGGAACAAGCAATGGAACAGATCGTCTTCGCGCTGGTCTGCGCGCTCATCGCCATTGGCTACGGCGCCATCTCCGCCAACTGGATCGTGTCGCTGCCCGCGGGCAACGAGCGCATGCAGGAGATCGCGGCGGCCATCCAGCAGGGCGCCAAGGCGTACCTGAACCGCCAGTACACGACCATCGCGACCGCGGGCGTGGTGCTGTTCCTGGTCATCGGCCTGGTGCCGGGCCTGGGCTGGATGACGGCGATCGGCTTCGCGCTGGGCGCGCTCCTGTCGGGCGCGGCCGGCTACATCGGCATGAACGTTTCCGTGCGCGCCAACGTGCGCACCGCGCAGGCCGCCACGAAGGGCATCGATGCGGCACTGAACGTGGCGTTCCGCGGCGGCGCGATCACCGGCATGCTGGTGGTGGGCCTGGGCCTGCTCGGCGTGGCGGGTTTCTTCGCCGTGCTGAAATCGTCCGCCCCGGCGGGCGCAGCCGATCTGCACGCCGTCCTGCAGCCGCTCATCGGCCTCGCGTTCGGCTCTTCGCTCATCTCGATCTTCGCGCGTCTCGGCGGCGGCATCTTCACCAAGGGCGCGGACGTGGGCGCCGACCTCGTCGGCAAGGTCGAAGCCGGCATTCCCGAGGACGATCCGCGCAACCCCGCGGTGATCGCCGACAACGTCGGGGACAACGTCGGCGACTGCGCCGGCATGGCGGCCGACCTGTTCGAGACCTACGCGGTCACGCTGATCGCGACCATGCTGCTGGGCGCGCTGGTGATCAAGGGCGCCGAGATGCAGGCGGTGCTCTACCCGATGGTGCTCGGCGGGTTCTCCATCGTCGCCTCGATCATCGGCTGCTTCATGGTCAAGCACAAGGAAGGCTCGAAGATCATGAACGCGCTGTACCGCGGCCTGATCGTGGCCGGCGTGCTCGCGCTGATCTTCTTCTACCCGCTCACCAGCTGGGTGTTCGGCGGCACCGAATTCGCCGCGCAGGGCGGCGTGATGAAGCTCTACCTGTCGGCCGTGGTGGGACTGGTCCTCACCGGCGCGCTGGTGTGGATCACCGAGTACTACACGGGCACCGAGTACTACCCGGTCCGCTATGTCGCGCAGGCCTCGACCACGGGCCACGGCACCAACATCATCGCCGGCATCGCCGTATCGATGCGCTCGACCGCGTGGCCGGTGCTGTGCGTCTGCGCCGCGATCTACGCGTCCTTCACCCTCGGCGGCCTGTACGGCATCGCGATCGCCGCGACTTCGATGCTGTCGATGGCCGGCATCATAGTGGCGCTGGATGCCTACGGCCCGATCACCGACAACGCGGGCGGCATCGCCGAAATGTCGAAACTGCCGGAATCGGTGCGTGCCGTGACCGATCCCCTGGATGCGGTCGGCAATACGACCAAGGCGGTGACGAAGGGTTACGCGATCGGCTCGGCCGGTCTTGCCGCGCTGGTGCTGTTCGCGGACTTCACGCACGCGCTGGATCACGCCGGCAAGACCGTGGCGTTCAGCCTGTCGGAGCCGGCGGTGATCATCGGCCTCTTCGTCGGCGGCATGATTCCGTTCCTGTTCGGCGCGATGGCCATGGAAGCGGTCGGCCGCGCGGCGGGCTCGGTGGTGGTCGAGGTGCGCCGCCAGTTCAAGGAGATCAAGGGCATCATGGAAGGCACGGCCAAGCCCGAGTACGGCACCGCGGTCGACATGCTGACCAAGGCCGCGATCAAGGAAATGATGATTCCGTCGCTCCTGCCGGTGCTCACGCCGGTGGTGCTCGCGCTGGTGATGCGCGTGCTGATGGGCGCCGAGGCGGCGCGCATGGCGATCGGCGGCATGCTGATGGGCACCATCGTCACCGGGCTCTTCGTGGCGATCTCGATGTGCACCGGCGGCGGCGCCTGGGACAACGCCAAGAAGTACATCGAGGAAGGCAATTTCGGCGGCAAGGGTTCCGAGGCGCACAAGGCCGCGGTGACCGGCGATACGGTGGGCGACCCCTACAAGGACACCGCCGGCCCGGCGATCAACCCGCTCATCAAGATCATCAACATCGTCGCGCTGCTGATCGTTCCGTTGATCTAGCGCGGGGCTAGCCGAGCGCCGCGAGGATCTCCTCGACGCAGCGCTCGGGCGGCTGGCCGATGTCGACGCCGATTGCGCCGGCGGGCGGCTCCAGCGCGGCGAACTGGCTCTCCAGCAGCGACGCCGGCATGTAGCGGTGCCGGCGCTGCTTGAGCCTCGCGCGGATCAGCTCGATGCTGCCGCGCAGATGCGCGAAGCGGCAATCGGCGAGTCCGCGGGCCAGGACCTTTCTGTAGGACTCCTTCAGCGCGGAGCAGGCGAGCACCGCCTTTTTCTCCCGCTGCAGCTTCACATTCAGATTTTCCAGCCACGGCCAACGGTCCTCGTCGGTCAGCGGCGTGCCGGCGGCCATTTTTTCGACATTTGCCGCGGGATGGAACTGGTCGGCATCCAGGAAACGGCAGTTCAGGCGGGCAGCTAGCAATTCGCCAATGGTGGTTTTGCCGGCGCCGGAGACGCCCATCACCACCACGATCATGCGCTGCTTTTTACCGCATGCCCACCGAACTTTGCGCGCATCATCGCCAGCAGCTTCCTCGAATAGTCGGATTTGCCCTGGCTGGAGAATCTCGCCATCAACGCCAGGGTGATCACCGGCGTGGGCACGCCGAGCTCCACCGATTCGAGCGCGGTCCAGCGGCCTTCGCCGGAGTCGGCCACCACCGGGGCGACGGCCTGCAGGTCCTCGTCCTTGGCGAGGATCTCGGCGCACAGGTCGAGCAGCCAGCCGCGCACCACGCTGCCGTGGCGCCAGGTCTCAGCGAGCCGGCCGAGGTCGAATTCGAACTCCTTGCGCGCCGCCAGCAGCGCGAAGCCTTCGCCCAGCGCCTGCATCATTCCGTACTCGATGCCGTTGTGCACCATCTTGGCGAAGTGGCCGGCGCCGCTCGGCCCGCAATGCAGCCAGCCGGTGTCGGTCGCCGGGGCGAGGATGCGTGCGAAAGGTTCGAAGATTTCGATCGATTTCGGCGACCCCCCCAGCATCAGGCAGTAGCCGTTGGCGAGGCCGTGCACGCCGCCCGAGACGCCGGCATCGATGTAGCGCAGCCCGCGCTGCGACAGTTCGAGCGCGCGCGCCATGCTGTCCTTGTAGAACGCGTTGCCGCCGTCCACGATCGTGTCGCCCGCCGACAGCAGCGGCAGGAGTTCGGCGAGGGTGTCCTCGGTCGCCGCGCCGGCAGGCAGCATCACCAGGATGACGCGTTCGCCGGCGAGCCGCGCCGCGACCGCGGCCAGGCCTTCGACGCATTCGACGTTTGCCTCGGGCCCCAGCGCGTCGCGCGCCGCCTTGCTGCTGTCGTAGGCGACGACCTGCGCCCCGCCGCGCGCCAGCCGCCGCGCCATGTTGGCGCCCATCCTGCCCAGGCCGACGATGCCGATTTCCATGGTGCCTCCGTGTCGGCTCATTCTATAATTGCCGCGGAGACGGAGGAGACCGCAATGAAACGATTGCTCGCGCGTGTTGCCGCATCGGCCGCCCTATTGCTGTTCGCGGTCCCTGCGCTGGCGCAATACCCGAACAAGCCCGTCCGCGTCGTGGTGCCGTTCCCTGCCGGGTCGGCGACCGACACGATCACGCGCATCCTCGGGCAATCGGTATCCGCAGCCATCGGGCAGCCGATGCTCGTCGACAACAAGGTCGGCGCCGACGGCGCCATCGCGGGGGCCGAAGTCGCGAAAGCCGCGCCGGACGGCTACACGCTGCTGATGGCGACCAACAGCCCGATGGCGGTGGTGCCGGCGATGAAGAAGGTTGCGCCCTACGACCCGGTCGCCGATTTCACGCCGATCACCGATATCGGCCGGTATACGTTTTTCCTTTATGTAAACGCCGAGTTGCCGATCAGGTCCTTCCGGGAGCTGGTCGCCTACGCGAAGGCGAATCCCGGCAAGCTCAATTACGCCACCGGCAACACCACCGGCATCGTGTCTTTCGCGCAGATGAATTCGCTCGCCGGCATCGACATGACGCACGTGCCGTACAAGGGCGAGCCGCAGGGCATAGGCGATCTCGTCGGCGGGCGCGTGCAGCTGATGTGGGCCACGCCGACCACCGGCCTCGCGCACGTCAAGGACGGCAAGCTGCGCGCCGTCGCCACCAACCTGAAGACGCACTCCAGCCTGCTGCCGGAAGTGCCGACGATGGCCGAGGTCGGCGTTCCGCAGTATTCGGTGGTGTCGTGGGCGGCGTTGTACGGGCCGGCGAAGATGCCGCGCGAAATCGTGACGCGGCTGAACAAGGAGTTCGCCGACGCGATGAAGCGGCCGGACGTCATCGCCGCGATGGAAAAGCAGGCGTTCCAGATGAATCCGACCTCCTCCGAGGAGCTGGGCGCGTTCACCAAATCGCAGATGGAGGCCTACCGCACGATCCTGCGCGCGGCCGGGGTGCAGCCCGAATGAAAACCATGCGCGTTTTCCTGTTTTTTTTCTCGATCCTGGGGTTTTACCCGGGGTTCGCGGCCGCCCAATACCCCAACCGGCCGATCCGCCTGATCGTGCCGTTCCCGCCCGCCGGCGCCGCCGAGCTGGGGGCGCGCATCTTCGCGCAACCGCTCGGCCAGCAGCTCGGCCAGCCGGTGATCATCGAGACCAAGCCCGGCGCCGACGGCATCATCGCTTCCGAGTACGTCAAGCAGGCGGCGCCCGACGGCTACACGCTCTATTACGGAACGGCGACCGGCCTGTCCTATGTGCCGGCGGTGAAGAAGGCGCCGCCCTACGATCCGATCGGCGACTTCACGCCGATATCGATGGTCGGCATCTTCGGCTTTTTCGTGTTCACGCATCCGAACGTGCCGGCCAACACGATCGTCGAGCTGGTGGCCTACGCGCGAGCCAATCCGGGCAAGCTCAACTACGGGTCCGGCAACGGCACCAGCATTCTCGCCACCGGCTCCTTCGCGGCGCTGCAAAAGCTCGACATGGCGCACATTCCCTACAAGGGAGACGGGCCGCTGTCGATCGACCTGCTTGCGGGCCGCGTGAACATGGCCATCGCCACGCCGGGCATCGCGGGGCCGCAGGTCAAGGACGGCAAGCTGCGGGCGCTGGCGACGCTGCTGCCGAACCGCAGCCCGCTCCTTCCCGACGCGCCCACCCTGGCCGAGGCCGGGCTTGCGCCGATCCCGATCACGCCCTGGGGCGCGCTGTTCGGTCCGCCCAAGCTGCCGAAGGAAGTCGTCGACCGCGTCGCGCGCGAACTCGCCGCCGTGCTCGCGCGGCCCGAAGTGAAGGACGCTTTCGGCAAGCTCGCCTTCGAGCCGCGCAGTTCGACGCCGCAGGAACTGTCGGCCTTCGTCGCCGAGCAGCTGGAAGCTTACCGGCGCGTCGCGCGCCAGGTCGGGCTCAGCCTCGACTAGGTCGGCCCCCGGCCGAGTGCTTCCGCGAGCCGACCGGCCGGCTCGATGCCGGGCAGGCTGCGCAGCCAGGTGAGTTGCCGTTTTGCCAGCTGCCGCGTAGCGGCGATGCCGGCTTCGCGCAATTCCTTCGCGCTGCTCCTTCCCTCCAGAAAATCCCAGGCCTGCCGGTAGCCGACGCAGCGCATGCTGGGCAGCGCGGCGCTCAGAGGAAATTTCCCGCGCAGCGTCTTCAGCTCTTCCACCAGGCCGGATTTCAGCATCGCATCGAATCGTCCCGCGATGCGCCGGTGCAGTTCCGGACGGTTTTCCGGGACGAGGGAAAAAGCCTTCAGTTCGAACGGCAATTCGCTCTTCGCCCGGACCTGGAAAGCCGAAATCGGTTTTCCGCTGATGCGATGGACCTCCAGCGCGCGCTGGATGCGTTGCGCGTCGCCCGGTTCCAGCCGCGCGGCTGTTTTCGGGTCCAGCTTCGCCAGTTCCGCGTGCAGCGCGGGCCAGCCCTTGCTCGATGCCTCAAGATCGATGCGCGCGCGAATCTCCGCGTCCGCAGGCGGCAGTTCGTCCAGGCCCTGCGACAGGGCGCGGTAGTAGAGCATCGTGCCGCCGACCAGCAGCGGGATCCGCCCCCTGCCGTGAATCTCCGCGACTGCGCGGATTGCGTCCGCGCGGAAGCGTCCGGCGGAATAGCGTTCGGTCGGATCGATCAGGTCGATCAGGTGGTGCGGCACCGCGCGGCGTTCGGCCGGCGAGGGCTTGGCGGTGCCGATGTCCATGCCGCGGTAGACCTGCGCGGAGTCGATGCTGACGATTTCGACCGGGTGCGCGCCGGCCAGCTGCATCGCCAGGCGCGACTTGCCGCCCGCGGTCGGGCCGAGCAGCGCAAAGGCGGTTTTCTTCACCGCGGCGCCCTAGCGGCGGCCGGCGACCGACATCGTGCCCGGCCGATCCTCATTGGCCGCGCATGAACAGGCGGTCCAGGTCCGCCATGGTGAGCTGGTACCAGGTCGGCCTGCCGTGGTTGCAGCTGCCGGAACGCTCGGTCTCTTCCATCTCGCGCAGCAGCGCGTTCATCTCGGTGACCGTGAGGATGCGGTTGGCGCGCACCGCGGCATGGCAGGCCATGGTGGCGAGCAGCTCGTTCTGGCGTGCCGACAGCACCTCGCTCGCGCCGTACTCGCGGATGTCCTTGAGCAGGTTGCGCGTCAGCCCGGCGACATCGCCGCCGGCGAGCAGCGCCGGCGCCGAGCGCACCGCCAGCTCGTTCGGACCGGAGACGCTGGTCTCCAGGCCCAGTTTCTCCAGCGCTTCGCTGTTCTCCTCGGCGGTGGCGATATCGAGCGCATCCACCGCCAGCACCGCGGGCACCAGCAGGCGCTGCCGCGCAACTTCGCCCGCATCCAGGCCCAGCTTCAGCTTCTCCATCACGATGCGCTCGTGCGCGGCATGCATGTCCACCAGCACCAGCCCGGCGTCGTTCTGGGCGAGAACGTAGACGCCGTGCAGCTGCGCGAGCGCAAAACCAAGGGGAGGAGATTTTTCAGAGGCCGGCAGCGGCGCCGCCGACGTCGCGGTCGCCATGAAGGTCTGGTACGCCTGGGCCGGCTGTGCGAGGCCGAAACCAGGCTGGAATCCGGGCTGCAAGCCGGGACCGGATTGCGGAATCCTCGCGTAGGCCACTGGCGCCTCCGCCGCTGACGGGGCGAGAACGCGCTTGAGGGCATGCAAGACGAACTGGTGGATGCCGCCTGAATCGCGAAAGCGCACTTCGATCTTGGCCGGGTGGACGTTGACGTCCACGGTGCGCGGGTCGATCTCGAGGAACAACAGGTAGGCGGGCTGGCGCTCGCCATGCAGCTGGTCGCGGTAGGCCTCGCGCACCGCGTGCGACAGCATGCGGTCGCGCACGAAGCGGCCGTTGACGAACAGGTATTGCGAGTCGGCGCGGCGGGTGTTCCCCTCACGCGCCGCTTGCGGCGTGCCGGCGAGGCCGGAGAGGCGCAGCGTGCCGGCCTGCGCGTCGACCCGGAAGCTGGCGTCGAGGAACTCGCGGCCGAGCAGCGCCGCGGCGCGCTCGCCGACGGCTTGCGCGCGCAGGTGAGCGGAGACGCGGCCGTTGTGCTTGAGGGTGAAGGCGATGTCCGCACGCGCCAGCGCCGCTCTGCGGAACGTCTCTTCGCAATGTCCGAACTCGGTCTGCTCGGTGCGCATGAATTTCTTGCGCGCCGGCGTGTTGAAGTAGAGATCTTCCACCAGCACCGTGGTGCCGGCTGCGCGTGCCGCGGGTTTCGCCGCGCCGCCGCTGCCGCCCTCGGAACGGATGATCCACGCGTGGGACGAGTTTGCCGCCCGGCTGGCGATGGAGAGGCGCGCGACCGACGCGATGGAAGCGAGCGCTTCGCCGCGGAACCCCATCGTCGCCACGCCCTGCAGGTCGTCCAGCGTCTGGATCTTGCTCGTGGCGTGGCGCGCGAGCGCGAGCGGCAGATCCTCCTTCGCCAGCCCGCCGCCGTCGTCGTCCACCTGCACGCGCTTGATGCCGCCCTGGTCGAGCGCGACCTGGATTTCGGCGGCACCCGCATCGAGCGCGTTTTCCAGCAGTTCCTTGAGCACGGAGGCGGGGCGCTCCACCACTTCGCCCGCGGCGATCTGGCTGATCAGCAGCTCGGGCAGGATGCGGATGTGGCTCATGGAATGCGGCTCCCGCCGGAGTATATAGAATCCGGGCATGGAAATTCTCTCCCAGGCCTGGGAAATCGCGGTTCATCTCGATGCGCACCTCGCGGACTTCGTCGCCCTGCACGGCGCCTGGGTGTACGCATTGCTGTTTGCCATCGTGTTCATCGAAACCGGCCTCGTCATCTGGCCGTTCCTGCCCGGGGATTCGCTGCTGTTCGTCACCGGCGCGGTCGCGGCGGCGGGCGGAATGGACATCGCCACGGTGATGGCGGTGCTGGTCGCCGCGGCGCTGGCGGGCGACAACGTCAACTACGGCATCGGCCGGTGGATCGGCCCGCGCATTTTCCAATACGAGCAGTCGCGCTGGTTCAGCCCGGCGCACCTCAGGCGCGCGCATGCGTTCTACGAGCGCCACGGCGGCAAGACCATCATCCTCGCGCGCTTCCTGCCGATCGTGCGCACCTACGTGCCCTTCGTGGCCGGGATCGGCGCCATGCCTTACCTGCGCTATGTCGGCTTCTGCGTGGCGGGCGCGCTGCTGTGGGTGATTTCCGTGTGCACCGCGGGCTACTTTTTCGGCAACATCCCGCTGGTGAAGAACAACCTGAGCGTGGTGATCGTGCTGATCGTGCTCGTTTCGATGGTCCCGGCTGCTTTTGCCTGGGGCAGGGCGCGCCTAGTTCGTCAGCGCCAGGGGTAGCTGCGGGCGCGGAGGATTCTTGGCGAGGTAGCGCTTGATGCCGGTGAGGATGGCACGGGCGATCTGGTCCTGGTAGGCCTCGTCGTTCAGGCGCTGTTCTTCTTCGGGGTTGGAGATGAAGGCGGTCTCGACCAGGATCGAAGGCACGTCCGGCGATTTCAGCACCGCGAAGCTCGCCTGCTCGACCTGCGCCTTGTGCAGCGTGTTCACCTGGCCGATCTCGCCCAGCACCGCGTTGCCGAGCCGCAGGCTGTGGTCGATGGTGGCGGTCTGCGAAAGGTCGAGCAGGGTCTGCGCGAGATACTTGTCCTTGACGTCGATATTCACGCCGCCGATGAGGTCCGCCTCGTTTTCCTTTTTCGCCAGCCAGCGCGCGGCTTCGGAAGTGGCGCGTCGCTCCGAGAGCGCGAACACGCTCGAGCCGCGCGCATTCGCCTTGATGAACGCGTCGGCGTGGACCGAGACGAAGAGGTCGGCCTTGACGCGCCGCGCCTTGTCCACGCGGGTCTGCAGCGGGACGTAGAAATCCGCGTCGCGCGTGAGCACCGCGCGCATTTCGGGCTCGGCATCGACCAGCAGCTTGAGGCGTTTCGCGATCGTCAGGGTGATGTCCTTTTCGCGCGAACCGTGCCTGCCGCGCGCGCCCGGATCTTCGCCGCCGTGCCCCGCGTCGATCACGATCGTCGCCATGCGGGCGACCTTGGGCTTGTCGGGCGGCGGCGGGGCCGCTTCCTTTTCCGCCCTGTCTTCCTTCTTCGGGGCCCTGCCGTCCGCCTCGATCAGGGCGGCGAGGGGATCAGGGGGCACCACCGGATAGATGTCGAGCACCAGGCGGTGGCCGTATTCGGCGATCGGTTTCAGGGCGAAGACCTGCGGCTTCACCTCGGCCTTCAGATCGAGCACGAGGCGCACCACCCCCGGCCGGTTGCGGCCGACGCGCAGCTTGTCGATGTAGGGATCGCCGGTGGCGACCTTGCCGTCCAGCTCGGCGAGCGCGGGACCGAGCTCGACCCCTTCCAGGTCCAGCACCAGCCGCTCCGGGTTCTTCACCGCGAACAGCCTGTACTTGATCTCGGCTTTCGACTCCAGGGTGACGCGGGTGTATTCCTTCGCCGGCCAGATCCGCGTCGAGACGATCTGCGCCTGCGCGCAGCTTGCGGCTAGGAAGAGCGCCAGCGCAACAAGGCAGTTGCCAGCCAGGCCTCGCCGGGCTTCGAGTGCGCTGCCAGCGCCGCCGTGCGTGATTCGCCGTCGTAGCGAAGGTGAATTTCGAAGTCCGGCGGCGTGAGCAGGTCTCCGGCCCGCTCGGGCCATTCCACGATACAGAGCGACTGCGGATTGAAGTGCTCGCGGAAGCCTGAGCTTAGCCATTCAGACTGGTTCTTGAACCTATAAAAATCAAAGTGATACAAGTTTAATCTCAAAAGGCTATAAGGTTCAAGCAGCGTATAGGTCGGGCTTTTTACCCGTCCCGGATGGCCCAGGGCGCGAATCAGGCCCCGGGCCAGGGTGGTTTTCCCGGAGCCGAGATCTCCCTTGAGGTGCAGCACCAGCCCGTTCGCTGCGCCGGCGGCCAGCGCTTCGCCGAATCGAAGCGTCGCGGCTTCTCCGGGCAAACTGAGATGCAGAGGGTCGGGCCAGTTAGGATGCTCGGCCATGGATTATTCGGTGCTCGCGGCGGACATCAAGCAGTGGGGACTGGGGCTCGGCTTCCAGGCGGTGGGCATTGCGGATACCGATCTCTCGGCCGCGCATGGCCGCCTCGCCGGCTGGCTCGGGCTGGGGTGGCACGGCGAGATGGATTATATGGCGCGGCACGGCGAACTCCGCTCGCGCCCGGCCGACTTGGTGCCCGGCACCCTGCGCGTGCTCTCCTGCCGCATGGACTACCTGGCGGATGTCCCCGGTTCCGTCGAAGAGGAACTGCGGGATCCGTCCGCGGCGTACATCGCGCGCTACGCGCGCGGCCGCGACTACCACAAGGTGATGCGCGGCCGCCTGCAGAAGCTCTGCGAGCGCATCGAGGCCGAGGTCGGCCCCTTCGGCCACCGCGCTTTCGCGGACTCGGCGCCTGTCATGGAGGTGGAACTGGCGGTGCGCGCCGGCGTCGGCTGGCGCGGCAAGCACACGCTGCTGCTCGACCGCGGCGCGGGCTCGTGGTTTTTCCTCGGCGAGATTTACTGCGATCTGCCGCTGCCGGTGGATGCGCCGGCGACGGACCATTGCGGCAGCTGCCGCCGCTGCATCGACGTCTGCCCGACGCAGGCGATCCGCGCGCCCTACCGACTGGAGGCGCAGCGCTGCATTTCCTACCTGACGATAGAACTCAAGGGGCCGATTCCCGAGGAATTCCGCCCGCTCATCGGCAACCGTGTTTATGGCTGCGACGACTGCCAGCTGGTCTGTCCGTGGAACGGCTTTGCCCGCCTTTCTGACGAAGATGATTTCAAGGTCAGGAACGGGCTGGATCGCTCGACGCTGGTGGAACTGTTCGGCTGGACCGCGGAGGAGTTCGACCGGAGAATGCAGGGTTCGCCGATCCGGCGCATCGGCTACGAGCGCTGGCTCAGGAATCTGGCGGTGGGCCTCGGCAATGCGCCGGGCTCGCCTGAAATCATTCAATCCCTGAAGAAACGAATGGACCATCAATCCCCCCTGGTTCGCGAACATGTAGCTTGGGCGCTCGAACGTCATGGCCTGGCAGCCTGACCGCCTGTTGCCCGGGTTCGAGTCGCTCGAGCTCGCGGCGCCGGACGACTACGACGGGCGCGTGGTGGCGACGCTGGTGCGCCTGCCCGCGCCGGAAGCGCTGCAAGGTGCGGTGCGAGGCAGCGTACTGTACGTGCACGGTTTCATCGACTATTTTTTCCAGCAGCACATGGCCCGGCGCTTCGCCGCCGAGGGCTATGCGTTCTACGCCCTCGACCTGCGCAAGCACGGCCGCTCGCTGCTGCCGCAGCAGCACCCGTGCTTCTGCAAGGATCTGTCCGAGTACTACGACGACATCACGCGCGCGATCACGGAGATCGGCGCCGACGTGCTGCTGGCCGGGCATTCGACCGGTGGACTGATCTGTTCCCTGTACAAGCATGAAGGCGAGCAGCGCGATCGCGTGCGCGCGCTCTGGCTGAACAGCCCGTTCTTCGACTGGAAGGAAGCCCGCAAGGGCAAATTGCGGATCGCCCGGTTGCTCGGCTGGTTTTCCCCGTTCATGAACGATCCCGGGGCGGTGCTGCCGGCCTACGTGCGCAGCCTTCACAGGAACTGGGATGGCGAGTGGGACTTTGATCTCTCGCTCAAGCCATTGATGGGATTTCCGGCCTACTTCGGCTGGGTAGGGGCGATCTTCGCGGCGCACGCCAAGGTCCACGCCGGCCTGTCGCTGGATTGCCCGGTGCTGTCGATGTATTCGGACGAAGCCGACATGGTGCTCGACTGGAAGCAGGTGTCGCGCTGGTCGCGCACGCTCGGCCGGGATGTGACCGCGCTGCAATTTCCCGGGGGACTGCACGACCTCGTGCTCTCGGCCGCGGAGGTCCGCGAGAGCGTCTTCCACCAGCTGTTCGCCTGGACGGCGGGAAGGTCTCTCTAGAGGCTGCGCGCGATCGGCCGGGCGGGGTCCGCGGACCACTCGCTCCAGGAACCGATGTAGACGCGCGATCCGGTGAGGCCGGCGACTTCCATCGCCAGCGCGTTGTGGCAGGCGGCGACGCCGGAGCCGCAGTAGTGGATGTAGTCCGCCGGATTTCGTCCGGCGAGGGCCGCTTCGAATTCGGCGCGCAGCACTTCCGGCTGCTTGAAGGTGCCCTCGGCCGAGAGGTTGTCGTTGTTGAAGCGGTTCTTCGCGCCCGGGATGCGCCCTGCGACCGGATCGATCGGCTCCTGCTCGCCGCGGTAGCGCGCGGGCGCGCGCGCGTCGAGCAGCGCCGCCTTGCGGAGTTTTTTCTCGACCAGAGAGACGGTCGCAACCGCCGAGGCCCTGGCTTTCCCAGGATAGCCGGCCGGCGGGAACTGCGGGACCTCGGCGGTCACCGGCCGGCCTTCCTTCAGCCACTTCGCCATGCCGCCATCGAGAACGGCAACCGGTTCGTGTCCCACCCAGCGCAGCATCCACCACAGGCGCGCGGCCATGGCGCCCGGCCCGCCGTCGTAGCAGACCACCTGGTCTTCCGGTTTGAGGCCCTGCCTGCCCAGCCATGAAATGAAGCTCCTCGGTTCGGGCAGCGGGTGACGGCCGTTCCTGCCCGTCTTCGGCGCGGAGAGGTCGCGATCGAGGTGCGCGAACAGGGCGCCCGCGATATGCGCCTCGCCGTATTGCTGCTCGCCGAGAGCGGGATTGGCAAGATCGTGGCGGCAATCGAACACGCGCCACTCGGGGTGCTGCGCCAGTTCGCCGGTCGATACCAGTGCGTTCATTTGCCGAGCTCGCGCCGCAGCCACTCGTGGAAATGCACCATCGTGTCCTCCATCGGCGACTGGTACGGGCCGGCGTCGTCCAGGCCCTGCTGCCAGAGCGCGCGGCGGCCGCGATCCATGCGGCGGCAGATTTCGTCGTCCTCCAGCGCCGTTTCGACGTAGGCGGCTCTCTGCGCCTCGACGAATTCGCGCTCGAAATGGACGATTTCCTCGGGATAATAGAATTCCACCACGTTGGTGGTGAGCGTGGGCGAGCGCGGGATCAGGTTGGAGACGATCAGCACGTTCGGATACCACTCGAAGGTCAGCCCGGGAAAATAGGTGGCCCAGAGTGCGCCGTATTTCGGCGTCTTGCCGCCGAGGCGCTTCAGGCAGGCGTCCTGCCATTTGCGATAGACCGGCGTGCCGGGTGCGGTCAGGCCCTTTTTGGCCGACATCACCTGCACCGAGTTGCGCTCGCCGTAGCGCACGTGGAAGTTGCTGCAATCGGCGAAGTTGCCCAGGCCCGCGTGCAGGAAATCCACGTGGTAGACCTCGAGGTAGACCTCGACGAAGGTTTTCCAGTTGGTGGCGTAATCCGTGGTCTCCACGCGGTCGAGCACGTAGCCGGAAAAATCGAAATCCTCGCTGCAGCCGAAATCGGCCAGGTCCTTGCGCGCATCGCGCGGTCCGGTGAACAGCAGCCCGTTCCAGCGGGTCAGGGGACTCGAGTGCAGCTTCACGCAGGGATTTTCCGGAAACTGCGGCGCGCCGAGCAGCTCGCCCTTCAGGTCGTAGGTCCAGCGGTGCAGCGGGCAGACGATGTTCTGGATGTTGCCGCGCCCCTCGAGCATCAGCGATTGCCGGTGGCGGCAGACATTCGACAGCAGCTCGACGCCGCCCGCATTTTCCGAGTTCCTCACCAGCATCCTGGCGTCGTCCATCCAGCCGATGGTCTGGTAGTCGCCCACGTTCGGCACCATCAGTTCGTGGCCGGCGTAGCCCGGGCCGGCATCGAACAGAAGTTTTTTCTCGAGCGCGAAGATTTCCGGATCGAAGTACCAGCTGACCGGCAGCTGGCACTGGACCGGCCGCAGGTGGGGCGCGGGAATGAGCTTGGACATTCGCTGGTTGCGCGTACGTGCCGTAAGTGCTTAAAAGCGCGGCATTTTACATGATTCGGGTTTGACCCTGCCGCCGCACTCGGATATGGTGTCCACCCCCCTATGAGCAAGCAAGCGAAGCCCGCCGAACCGACCTTCGAGAAGGCCCTGGCGGAACTCGAAAGCATCGTGGCCCGCATGGAAGAGGGCGGCCTGTCGCTCGAGCAGTCGCTGGCCGCGCACAAGCGTGGCCTGGAACTGGCGAAGCAGTGCCGCGAACGTCTCGAGGCCGCGCAGCAGCAGGTCAAGGTGCTGGAAGGGGAAGTGCTCAAGCCTCTGCTGGCCGGGTCGGATGCTGGCGAGCGCGACTGAGGCCGATTTCACCGCCTGGATGGGAGCGATCCAGGCGCGCGTCGAAGGCGCGCTCGCGCGCAGCCTTCCCGGCCCGCAGCACGCGCCCGCCCGCCTGCACGAGGCGATGCGCTACGCCACGCTGGAAGGCGGCAAGCGCGTCCGCCCGCTGCTGACTTTCGCGGCCGGCGAATTCGCCGGCGCCGCCGAAGGCCGGCTCGACATCGCGGCGTCGGCGGTGGAGATGGTCCACGCTTACTCCCTGGTGCACGACGACATGCCGTGCATGGATGACGACGTGCTGCGCCGGGGCAAGCCCACCGTGCACGTCGAGTACGACCAGGCCATGGCGCTGCTCGTCGGCGACGCCTTGCAAACGCTCGCTTTCCAGTTGCTGGCGGAAAATCCGCTCGCCGACGATCCGCGCGTGCAGCTGGAAATGGTGCGCACGCTGGCCGTCGCCGCCGGCTCGCGCGGCATGGCGGGCGGGCAGGCGATCGACCTGGAAGCGACCGGCAAACCGCTCTCCCAGACGGAACTCGAATTCATGCACGTGCGCAAGACGGGAGCGCTGATCAGCGCCGCGGTAAAGCTGGGCGCGCTGTGCGCCGGGCCCTGCCCGGCGGCGCTCGAGCAGTACGCGCACCGCGTCGGCCTCGCGTTCCAGGTCGTCGACGACGTGCTGGATGCCGAAGCGAGCACCGCGACGCTCGGCAAGACCGCCGGCAAGGACTCGAAGCAGGGCAAGCCCACCTATGTTTCGGCGATGGGCGCCGGGCCCGCGAAGCGGTTCGCGGAGGAATTGCGCGGCGGCGCACACGCGGCGCTGGATGCGCTGGGCGGCCGCACGGGTTCCACGCTGCGCCTGCGGCAGCTCGCGGACTTCATTGTTCTGAGAAAATTCTAGCCATGAGCACGATTTCCGGCGTGAGCGGGGACCTTCCGGTCGACGGCTACAATCCGTCGATGTACGAGTTGCTGAAGACGATCAACGACCCGGTCGAGTTGCGCGGGCTGGATAAAAGGCAGCTGCAGCAGCTCGCCGACGAACTGCGCGCCTACGTGCTCGACTCGGTTTCCAAGACCGGCGGCCACCTGTCGTCCAACCTCGGCACGGTGGAACTGACGATCGCCCTGCATTACGTGTTCGATACCCCCGAGGATCGCATCGTCTGGGATGTCGGACACCAGACCTACGCCCACAAGATCCTCACCGGCCGGCGCGAACAGATGGCGAAGCTGCGGATGGTTGACGGCATCTCCGGCTTCCCGAGGCGCAGCGAGTCGAAATACGACGCCTTCGGCACGGCCCATTCGTCGACTTCGATCTCGGCCGCGCTCGGCATGGCCGTGGCCGCCAAGCGCAAAGGCGAGAAGCGCAGGGCGGTTGCGGTCATCGGCGACGGCGCCATGTCGGCGGGCATGGCGTTCGAGGCGCTGAACAATGCCGGCGCGATGGACGTCGACCTGCTGGTGATCCTGAACGACAACGAGATGTCCATTTCGCGGCCGGTGGGCGCGCTGACCAACTACCTGGCGCGGCTGCTGTCCGGGCGCATGTACGACACGGCCAAGCGGGCGAGCGAACACATCCTCAAGCGCCTGCCGATCGCCTGGGAACTCGCCAGGCGCGCCGAGGAGCACGTGAAGGGCATGGTTTCGCCCTCGACGCTGTTCGAGGAGTTCGGCTTCAACTATATCGGCCCCATCGACGGCCACGATCTCGACACGCTGGTCGCCACGCTGACCAACATCAAGAAATTGCGCGGGCCCCAGTTCCTGCACGTCCTCACGCGCAAGGGCCAGGGCTACAAGCTCGCCGAGGAAGACCCCATCACCTATCACGGTCCCGGCAAGTTCAACCCGGCCGAAGGGATCAAGAAGGCGGCTGCGGGCGGCAAGCCGGCCTACAGCCAGGTTTTCGGCGACTGGCTGTGCGACATGGCGAGGCAGGACGAGCGCCTGATCGCCATCACGCCGGCGATGCGCGAAGGTTCCGGGATGGTGCGCTTCTCGGAGGAATTCCCGGACCGCTATTTCGATGCGGCGATCGCCGAACAGCACGCGGTGACCTTCGCCGCGGGCCTCGCCTGCGAGGGGCTGAAGCCGGTGGTGGCGATCTACTCGACGTTCCTGCAGCGCGGCTACGACCAGCTGATCCACGACGTGGCGATCCAGAACCTGCCGGTGCTGTTCGCGCTCGACCGGGGCGGCGTGGTGGGCGGTGACGGACAGACCCACAACGGGGCGTTCGACTATGCGTACCTGCGCACCGTGCCCAACCTCACCGTGATGGCGCCCGCCGACGAGAACGAATGCCGGCAGATGCTGTTCACCGGTTTCCAGATGAATGGGCCGGCGGCGGTCAGGTATCCGCGCGGCACCGGCCCCGGGGTTGCCCTGCAGCGGGAATTTTCTTCAATTCCCGTCGGCAAGGGCGAAGTAAAAAGAGCGGGCAAAAAAATCGCGATCCTCGCTTTCGGCTCGATGGTGAAGCCGGCCCTCGATGCGGCGGAAAACCTGGATGCGACGGTCGCCAGCATGCGCTTCGTCAAACCGCTGGATACGGACCTGGTGAAGCGGCTCGCCGAAACCCACGAACTCCTGGTCACGGTGGAGGAGCATCAGATCATGGGCGGGGCAGGCAGCGCGGTGTGCGAGGCGCTGGCGGCGCTGGGCATTGAAAGGAAAGTGCTTTTGCTGGGATTGCCCGACCGGTTCATCGATCATGGCGACTCTGCCAAACTCCTGTCGGCAGTAGGGTTGGATGCGCAAGGCATCCAAAAATCGGTTCGCTCCGTAATACCCGAGTAATTAACTCGGGAGTTATAATCCCCTCATGAACGCCAAAGACCCGCACGCCATCCCCGACGTCCAGAACGACGCCGATTCGCGCAAGCTGGCAATCGACCAGGTGGGGGTCAAGGCGATCCGCCACCCGGTACGCGTGATGGAGAGGCCCTCCGCGGAACGCGCCTCGCCGACTGTGCAGCACACCATCGCCACCTTCAACATGTACGTCGGCCTGCCGCACCAGTTCAAGGGCACGCACATGTCGCGCTTCGTCGAGATCCTCAGCGCGCAGGAGCGCGAGCTCACCGTCGACAGTTTCAAGGCGATGCTGAAGGAGATGGTCGAGCGCCTCGAGGCCCGGGAAGGCCGCATCGAAATGCACTTCCCGTACTTCATCGAGAAGAAGGCGCCGGTGTCGGGCGTGAAGAGCCTGATGGACTACGAGGTCACTTTCATCGGCGAGATCAAGAAGGGCAAGCAATGCTTCGCGATGAAGGTGCTGGTGCCGGTGACCAGCCTGTGCCCCTGCTCGAAGAAGATTTCGGAATACGGCGCCCACAACCAGCGCTCGCACGTGACGGTGACGGCCAAGACCAGCGACTTCGTCTGGATCGAGGAAATCGTCGACCTGGTCGAGAGGCAGGCGTCGAGCGAACTCTACGGGCTGCTAAAGCGTCCGGACGAGAAGTTCGTCACCGAACGGGCCTACGACAACCCGAAATTCGTCGAGGACATGGTGCGCGACGTGGCCGCGGTCCTGAACCTGGACGAGCGCGTCACCTACTACGTGGTCGAGTCGGAGAATTTCGAGTCGATCCACAACCACTCGGCCTACGCGCTGATCGAGCGAGACAAGCTCGCTTAGCGAGAAGGACAGGCAGGCCGCCTAGCAGCCGGCGGTCAGGGCTGGGCCGCCTGGCTAGTACCGGCGGGTCAGCGTCATCGTCTGGTCTTCGCGCCGTATTTCCATGCGGTTCAGGAAGGTGTTTCCCAGCAGCGAGACATCCAGGCCCTGCTCGATCACGACGGCATCGACGCCGTGCAGCTCGATGGGGCCGACGCGGATCGTGTCGAGCCTGACGACGTACATCGGGGTCGGTCCGCCGGCGGTCTGCGTGGTGCCGCGCTGGCCCCGCTTGTAGTCGATGCCGAGCCGGGTTGCCTCGCTCGCGGGAATGGTGACGGCGGTCGCGCCGGTATCCACCACGAAACGGATGGCGCCGCCGTTGATCTGTCCCTCGGCCATGAAGTGCCCGCCGGTCCCGACGGCGAGCGTCACGCTCTGGCGCTCGGAAGCCGGCGCGCCGCTGCTGTAGAGCTGGCCGCGCGCCAGCACGCGGCGTTTGCCGTCCACTTCGACGGTCGCGCGGTCCTTTTCGACGGCGATCAGCGTGACGCCGCCGAAGCTCTGTCCGACCTTGACCGTCTTCGGTGCGCCCGAATCGATCGACAGGATCGCGGCCGTGGACCCGAAGGTGCCGATCAGCGAGACGTCGGCGGCCGCGGCGGGAAGGCTCGCGAGCAGAGCGAGAAGCGCAATAGAATGTCGAATCATGAAGCCGGTGGCGATTTTCAGGCACGTCCGCAGTGAAGGCCCGGCCTATTTTGCCACTTACCTCGAGCGCCGGGCGATCCCCTGGAAGCTGTTCGCGCTGGACGAGGGCCGCGCGGTGCCGAAGGACGTGCGCAAGTTCTCGGGCGTGGCGTTCATGGGCGGGCCGATGAGCGTCAACGACGACCTGCCCTGGATCAGGCCGATGCTGGAATTCGTACGCGAGGCGGTGCGCAAGGACGTGCCGGCGCTCGGGCATTGTCTCGGCGGGCAGCTGATGTCGAAGGCGCTCGGCGGCGAGGTGACCCGCGCGCGGGTCAAGGAGATCGGCTGGGGCGAAGTCGAGGTCGCCGACAACAACGTCGCGCGCGAATGGTTCGCGCCGCTGACCGCGTTCGAGTCTTTCCACTGGCACGGCGAGACCTTCAGCGTCCCGCCGGGGGCAACCCGCGTGCTCGGCAATACGCATTGCGCCAACCAGGCGTTCGCCGTCGGCAGGCATCTCGGCTTGCAGTGCCACGTCGAGATGACCGGGGAGCTGATCCGCAGCTGGTGCAGCGGCGGCGCCGAGGAGATCCGCGGCAGCGCGGCCAGCCCGGGCGTGCAGCAACCGGCGAAAATCGAAAAGAACCTCGAAGAGCGCGTTGCCGCGCTGCATAAAGTCGCCGACCGGATCTACGACCGCTGGACCGAGGGCCTGGCCGGAAGCTAGTCCCGGAAGTTGGTGAACTGCAGCGGCATGTCGGCCACCGACGTGCGCACCAGCTGGATCGCGGCCTGCAGGTCGTCCTTCTTCGCGCCGGAGATGCGCACCGCGTCGCCCTGGATGGAGGCGGCGACCTTCAGCTTCGCGTCCTTGACCAGCTTCTGGATCTGCTTGCCCTTGTCCTGGGGCACGCCGGTCTTCACCGTCACCGTGCGCTTCACCTTGTCGCCGGAAATCTTCTCCACCGCGCCGAGCTCCAGGCTGCGGATGTCGATGTTGCGCTTGGTCATGCGTCCCCGCAGCACGTCCAGCACCTGTCCCAGCTTGAACTCGTCGTCGGCGAACACCGTTAGCGCCAGCTCGGCCAGTTCGACGCGCGCGTCGGACCCCTTGAAGTCGAAGCGGTTGCCGACTTCCTTGTTGGCCTGGTCGACGGCGTTCTTTACTTCCTGCTTGTCCACCTGCGAGACGATGTCGAACGACGGCATGCGCGGCCCTAGCGGTTCAGGCGCACCAGCTCGTCCACCCAGCGCTGGGTGATCGTTTTCAGCCAGTCGAGGTCGGCCGGGCCTTCGTACAGGGTGTAGACGGCCAGCTGCAGCGCCTTGCCGCGCACCAGGAACAGCGTGGTGGTCGAGAACAGGTACTGCGGTTTCTTTTCGTCGAACATCGTCGCGCCGGCGAGCGACGGCAGGCGCGTTCCCTGCAGCACCGACACGGCCGAGGTCTCCTTCTTCAGCTCCGCGACCAGCACCAGCTTCCCCACCGGCTGCTTGTCGAGGAACTTCACGATGTCCTTGGCTTCCACCGGCTTGCCCAGGTCGTGCAGCGAATCCGACACGAGCGAGGCGAACTGCTCGGGGGTCACGCGCTCGCGTTCCAGCACCTTCGGCGTTACCGCGATCATGTAGCGCTTCGCGTCGAGCTGGTCGCCGTTGGTGAAGCGCTTCACGTCGGCGTCCGACAGCGCGAAGATCAGGATCCGGTTGGAGGCCGAGGTGAGCGTATCGGCGAGGTCCTGCAGGCGCGGCGAAGCGAGGTCGACGGTGTCCGTGAAGCCCGGCGGGGTGTCGACCACGATGCGCTCGATGCCGAGCCGCACCGAGAACGGCGCGGCGGCGCAGTCCGGCGCCGGGATGGCGAGGAGCGCGGCGGACAGGAATGCCAGGATGCGCATGGCCGCCATTCTACGTATCATCTGCTGTTTACGGAGAGCAAGAGCTTGGCGACGATTCTCGGTGCATTACCCAGGGGGAAGAAGGTCGGCATCGCGTTCTCGGGCGGCCTCGACACGAGCGCTGCGGTGCATTGGATGCGCGCGAAGGGCGCGATCCCCTACGCCTACACCGCGAACCTCGGCCAGCCGGACGAATCGGACTATGCAGAGATCCCGAAGAAGGCGCTCGCCTACGGCGCTCGCGTGGCCCGTCTCGTCGAATGCCGGCCGCAGCTCGTCGCCGAGGGCATCGCCGCGATCCAGTGCGGCGCGTTCCACATTTCCACGGGCGGGGCGACCTACTTCAACACCACGCCGCTGGGCCGGGCGGTCACCGGCACCATGCTCGTCGTCGCGATGCGCGAGGACGACGTCGGCATCTGGAGCGACGGCAGCACCTACAAGGGCAACGACATCGAGCGCTTTTACCGTTACGGGCTGCTCGCCAATCCCTCGCTGAAGATCTACAAACCCTGGCTCGACCAGCGCTTCATCGACGAGCTGGGCGGGCGCAAGGAGATGTCCGCGTACATGGCAAAGGCGGGCTTCAAATACAAGATGAGCGCCGAGAAGGCGTATTCGACGGACTCGAACATCCTCGGCGCCACGCACGAGGCGAAGGACCTCGAGTTCCTGAACAAGGGCCTGTCCATCGTCAAGCCGATCATGGGCGTCGCTTTCTGGCGCGAGGACGTGAAGGTGAAGGCGGAGAAGGTTTCCGTCCGTTTCGAGGAAGGCGTCCCGGTCGCGCTGAACGGCCAGCGTTTTTTTGACGCCGTGGCGCTGTTCGCCGAGGCCAACGCCATCGGCGGCCGGCACGGCCTGGGCACCTGCGACCAGATCGAGAACCGCATCATCGAGGCGAAGAGCCGCGGCATCTACGAGGCGCCGGGCATGGCGCTGCTGCACATCGCCTACGAACGGCTGGTCACCGGCATCCACAACGAGGACACCATCGAGCAGTACCGGGTGAACGGCCGGCGGCTCGGCCGGCTGCTCTACCAGGGACGCTGGTTCGATCCACAGACCCTGATGTTGCGGGAGGTGGCGCAGCGCTGGGTGGCGAAGGCGGTGACCGGCGAAGTGAAGCTGGAGCTGCGCCGCGGCAACGACTGGTCGGTCCTCGACACGAAAGGCCCGAACCTCACCTACAAGCCCGAACGGCTGACGATGGAGAAGGGCAAAGAGGTGTTCTTCACGCCCGGCGACCGCATCGGCCAGCTGACGATGCGCAACCTCGACATCGTCGACACGCGCGACAAGCTGCGTGTCTACGGCGAGGCGGGGCTGCTTGGGGACTCCAAGAGCGGCGCTGTACCGCTGTTGGGTTCGAGCAAGAAGAAAAAACCGAAGACCTAGTCCTTCACCCTGCCGAGCAGCAGGAACTCCATCAGCGCCTTCTGGGTGTGCAGGCGGTTCTCGGCTTCTTCCCAGACCACGCTCTGCTTGCCGTCGATGACCCTGGCTGAGACTTCCTCGCCGCGGTGCGCGGGCAGGCAGTGCATGAAGAGGGCGTCCTTGCGCGCCGCCTTCATCATCTCGGGGTCCACCTGCCAGTCCTCGAAGTCCTTCTTGCGTTCCTCGTTCTCGGCTTCGAAGCCCATCGAGGTCCAGACGTCCGTGGTGACCAGGTGCGCGTCCTTCGCCGCCTGCATCGGGTCGGCGAAAGACTCGCAGTTCTTCGGCGCCCGGTCGGCCTCCACTTCGTAGCCCGGCGGCGTCGAGACGTTCACCTTGAAGTCGAAAATCTCCGCCGCCTGCAGCCAGGTGTTGCAGACATTGTTCGAGTCGCCGATCCAGGCCACCGTTTTCCCCTTGATCGAGCCGCGCTGCTCGATGAAGGTGTAGACGTCCGCGAGGATCTGGCAGGGGTGGTACTCGTTGGTCAGGCCGTTGATCACCGGCACGCGCGAGTTGCCGGCGAAGCGTTCGAGGATCTCCTGCTCGAAGGTGCGGATCATCACGAGGTCGCACATGCGCGAGATCACCTGCGCGGCGTCCTCGACCGGTTCGCCGCGCCCCAGCTGGGAATCGCGCGTGTTGAGGAAGATCGCCGCGCCGCCGAGCTGGTGCATGCCGGCCTCGAACGAGAGGCGCGTGCGCGTGCTCTGCTTCTCGAAGATCATCGCCAGGGTGCGGTCCTCCAGCGGCCAGTAGCGCTGGTAGCGCTTGAAGCGGTCCTTGATCCAGCGCGTGCGCGCGAACAGGTGCTCGTACTCCTTGCGCGCGAGGTCCCTGAATTGCAGGTAATGCCGCAGTGCGGGCTTGGTCGGGGCCATGACCGGCTCAACGTACCGCTGCGGTTTTGGGCTGAACGGATTCCTGTGCGAGGAAAGCCTTCACGAGCGGCGCCAGCCGCTCGACCATCTCGCGGCCCTCGGCCTCGGTGACGACCAGCGCCGGCAGCAGGCGGACCACGTTGTCGGCGGTGACATTGAACACGAGGCCCGCGTCCAGCCCCTTTTTCACCAGTTCGCCGCAGGGCCGGTCGAGCTCGATGCCGATCATCAGGCCCATGCCGCGCACCTCGGTAACGCCCGCGACTCCGCCGAGCGCCGCCTTCAAACCCGCAAGCATCGCGGCGCCGCATTTCGCCGCATTGTCGAGCAGGCCTTCATCCTTCACCGTGTCCAGCGTCGTCACCACGCCGCACATGGCAAGCGGGTTGCCGCCGAAGGTCGAGCCGTGGTTGCCGGGCTTGAACACGCCCTTGGCGCGCCCGCCGACCACGCAGGCGCCCACCGGCACGCCGCCGGCCAGGCCCTTGGCGAGCGGCACCACGTCCGGCATGAAACCGGCGTGCTGGTAGACGAACCATTTGCCGGTGCGTCCCAGGCCGCACTGCACCTCGTCGGACATGAACAGCCACTCGTTGCGCTCGCAGATTTCCTTGAGGCCTCTCAGGTATTCGAGGCGCGAGACGTTGATGCCGCCCTCGCCCTGGATCGGCTCGATGAATACCGCCACCACGTTCTTGTTGTGCGCGGCGACCTGGCGCACCGCGTCCAGGTCGTTGAGCGGCACGCGCACGAAACCCTGCACCAGCGGCTCGAAGCCGGCCTGAACCTTGCGGCTGGCGGTGGCGGACAGCGTCGCCAGCGAACGCCCGTGGAAGGCTTTCTCCATCACGATGATGGCCGGCTCGGCGATGCCCCGGTCGTGGCCGTACTTGCGCGCGACCTTGATCGCGGCTTCGTTGGCTTCCAGCCCGGAATTGCAGAAGAACACCTCGTCCAGCCCGGTGATCTGCGCGATGCGGTCGGCCGCCTGCTCCTGCAGCGGGATCTGGAACAAGTTCGAGCTATGGATGAGGCGGCCGATCTGCTCCGTGAGCGCGCGCGTGAGGCGCGGGTGGTTGTGGCCGAGCGTGTTCACCGCGATGCCGGCGAGGGCGTCGAGGTACTTCTTGCCGGCTTCGTCCCACAGCCACACGCCCTGGCCTCGCACGAACGCGACCGGCTGGCGGGCGTAGGTGTTCATGACGTGGCTCATGGCGTTATCCCTTTCCAAAATGCAAAACGGCGGTCGAAGAACCGCCGTTTTTGGAATCGTATCAGGGGCTAGCCGAAAAGGGTAGAGAGCCCGGATCAGCCTATTCGCCGCAGATTTTTCTCTTCCGAAGTCCTGAGTACCCGCACGCAGGGCTGGTAGCCCTCGTAGACGATGCCGTGCAGTTCGGTACGCTTCTGCGAGCGCAGCAGCGCGGCCAGATATTCGGTGATTTTCGGCGTGATGACCTGGCCGGGGACCAGCACCGGGATGCCCGGCGGGTAGGGCACGATGCCGTCGGCGCAGACGCGGTGCGAGAGCGCGCGGTTGACGCGCTCCTTCTCGTCGAACACCGGCACCAGTTCGCCGCCGCAGAAGTAGGCGTCACGCGGCAGGAAGCGCAGTTTGGTGAACGCCGGAATCTCCGGCGCACGCTCAAGGCGCCGACGCGGGCGGCCCTCGCGCGCGAGGCGCATCAGCGCGTCGTACAGGCGCGACACCTTGGAGCGCGTGGTGCCGATGGTGAGCAGCAGCGTGATGGTGTTGAAGGTGCTTTTCTCGATCTGGATGTTGAAGCGGTCGAAGAGTTCCTTCTGCAGTTCGTCTACCGTGTAGCCGCAGCCCGAGACGTCCACCGTCACCTTGGTGATGTCGAGGCGGATGCCGTCGCCGCGCACTTCCTCCGGCAGCAGGTCGGCGAGCTCCAGAACGCGGAACATGCCGGTGGAGTTGATCTGCTGGCGGACTTCCTTGGCGAGCGCGATGGTGCGCGACAGCAGCTTGTAGCCCTCCATGGTCGCCTGTTTGCGGGCGATGTCCAGGCTGGCGATCAGGCCGTACTGCGGCGAGGTGGAAGTGTGCATGTTGAAGTTCTCGCGGAACAGGTGCTCGCGGAAGCCCGGATCGTTGACGTGGATCATCGAGGCCTGCGAGAACGCGGAGAGAACCTTGTGCGTGGATTGCGTCGCGTAGTCCGCGCCCGCCTCCAGCGCGGTCGGACGGAATTCCGGGTGGAAGCGCGCGAAGCCGTACCAGGCCTCGTCGACGATGACCTTGATGCCCTTCGCGTGCGCCGCGCGCACGACCGGCTCGAGGTCGTAGCGCAGGCCGTCGTAGGTGCAGGAGGTGAGGATCAATGCCTGCGCGTCGGGGTGCTTCTGGATTTCCCTCAGGAGGGTTTTTTTCGGCACAGGACCATACAGCCCGTATTTCCGGTTCAGCGCCGAATCCAGGTAGACCGGGTGCGCGCCGGACAGCACCACGCCGTGGTGCACGCTCTTGTGGCAGTTGCGGTCGAGCAGCAGCTTCTCGCCCGGCGCGAGCAGGGTCTGGAAGATGACCTTGTTGGCGGTCGAGGTGCCGTTGGTGGCGAAGAAGGTGCGCCGCGCGCCGAAGGCCTTGGCCGCCATCGCCTGCGCCTCGAGGATCACGCCCTTGGGATCCATCAGCGAATCGAGCATCGGCACCGACACGGACAGGTCGGCGTCGAACACGTGGTCGCCCATGAATTCGTAGAAATCGTTCACCCAGGGGCTGCCGCGCAGCGACTCGCCGGAGGAGTGCCCGGGCGTGTGCCACTGGTCCTTCGCCATCCAGACGTAGGTCTTCAGCTGGTCGGTGAAGGGCGTGCGCGCTTTTTCCTGGATCTGCGCGTTTAGGATGCGGTAGATGCCGCGGTAGTCGCGTTCTTCGCGGTAGAAGTAGCCGTCCACCGCCTCGGTGAACAGGGCATCGACGACGTCGTCCTCCTTTTCCTGCGCGATCAGGATGTAGACGTCCAGCTCGGGCCGGAAGCGGGTGATGCGCTGGACCAGTTCCAGGGCGGACATCTGCAGGCGTTTGCGCCCGCCGTTTTTCCGGCCCCCGGGGAGCGAATACAGCTTGTCGTCCACCAGCACCGCCTGGATGTCGCCGTCCGCCTCGATCGCCGACAGCGCCTCCCGGGCGGTGGCTACGCCGCTGAAGGAAATTCCGAGCGGGTTGTCCAGGGACCTGGCCGCCGCATTCAGCCCCTTGACGATCTCGCGCAGGACGAGCGGCTCGTCCTCGATGACCAGGATGCGGCTGAGCGGTTTGACCATACGCTATTATTTCGTATGCCCGAGCCGGAAATCGTCGAGTTTGTCATCCAGGGGGTGACTGTCGACGGCAAACCGTTCCGGCCCAGCGACTGGGCCGAGCGGCTGTGCGGCGTGATGTCGGCCTTCGGCGGCGACCATCGCATGCAGTACTCCCCTTACGTTCATCCGGTAACCGCTTCGGGGGTGCGCTGCGTGGTGGTGGACGTGCGGCTCGAAGAGCTCGAACCGATGGCTTACCGTTTCCTGCTCAGTTTTGCCAGTGACAACGAACTGAAGACGCGCGACGGGCGCGATGCCAGCCGCTCCGAGCTCGCCAAGGTGCTGCGAGCAGGGGACACGGATTGAAAAAACGGGGCAGGGGCCCTGTTTTCCCGCTCAGGACATCGCCTTGATGGCGTGGGCGAGGCGGCTCTTCTGGCGGGCGGCGGCGTTGCGGTGCACGACGCCCTTGGCGGCGACGCGGTCGATCACGGCCTGCGATTTGACCAGTGCGGCGGCGGCGGCTTTCTTGTCGCCCGCGGCGATCGCCTTCTTGACGTCCTTGATCGCGCTGCGCGCAGCGGTGTGCAGGCTCACGTTGCGGCTGCGGCGGACGACGGCCTGGCGGGCGCGTTTGCGGGCGGACTTGATGTTGGCCATGTACTGTTTCCAGTGCGAAAAAAGGCGCGAATTCTAGCATGAACCTGCTCAGGGCCCTCGCCACCGTCAGCAGCATGACCCTGCTGTCGCGGGTCCTCGGCTACGTGCGGGATTCCTTCATCGCGCGGATCTTCGGCGCCGGCCTGGCGACCGACGCGTTCTTCGTCGCCTTCCGCATTCCCAACCTGCTGCGACGGCTGTTCGCCGAAGGCGCGTTTTCGCAGGCTTTCGTGCCGATCCTCGCCGAGGTCCGCAACCGCGAATCGCCCGAGGCGACCCGCACGCTGGTGGACAGCGTGTCCACCGTGCTTTTCCTCTCGCTGCTGCTGACCGCGGCGCTCGGCATGCTGCTCGCTCCGCTGGTGGTCTATGTGTCGGCGCCGGGTTTTGCCGCCGAGCCGGGCAAGTTCGATCTCACCGTGACGATGCTGCGCATCACTTTTCCCTACATCGTCTTCATCTCGCTGGTGGCGCTGGCCGCCGGCGTGCTGAACACCTGGAGCCGGTTCGCGGTGCCGGCGTTCACGCCGGTGCTGCTGAACGTCTCGTTCATCGTCGGTGCGGCGTTCTTTGCCGGGCGCTTCGACCCGCCGGTGCTGGTGCTGGCCTGGGCGGTGTTCGCGGGCGGTCTGCTGCAACTCGCGCTGCAGCTGCCGTTCCTGTGGAAAATCGGCATGCTGCCGCGCTGGCGCCTCGACCTGAAGCATCCGGGCGTGCGGCGCGTCCTGAAGCTCATGGCGCCGGCGGTGTTCGGCGTTTCGGTGAGCCAGGTGTCGCTGCTGATCAACACCATCTTCGCCTCGTTCCTCGTCACCGGCAGCGTGTCCTGGCTCTACTACGCCGACCGGCTGATGGAATTCCCGGCGGGCGTGCTCGGCGCGGCGCTCGGAACAATCCTGCTGCCGAGCCTGTCGAAGCACCATGCCAGCGGCGCACCGGAGGCGTACGGCCGTCTCCTCGACTGGGGGCTGCGGGTGACTTTGCTGCTCGCGCTTCCGGCGGCGGCGGCGCTCGCGGTGCTGGCGATACCGCTGATCGCCACGCTGTTCCATTACGGCCAGTTCAGCGCGACGGACGCCTGGATGACGCGCGATGCGCTGGTCGCCTACAGTCTGGGACTGGTCGGCATGATCCTGGTCAAGATACTCGCACCGGGCTTCTACGCGCGGCAGAACGTGGTGACGCCGGTGAAAATCGGCCTGCTGACGCTGGCTGCGACGCAGGCGATGAACTTCGCCTTCATCGGCCCGTTCAAGCACGCGGGCCTCGCGCTGGCGATCGGCCTTGGCGCCTGCCTGAACGCATTGCTGTTGTATTTGACGCTGAGAAAACAAAACATTTACACGCCGCAGCCCGGCTGGCCCGCTTTCGCGCTGAAAGTCGGCGCGGCCGTCGCGGTGATGGCCGCGGTGCTCCGGCTGGCGATGGGGCAGGCCGCGGCCTGGCTGCAGGCGGGCTGGCACTGGAAGCTGGGCATGCTGGCCGCGCTGGTGCTGCTCGGGACCGCCGTCTACGGCGCCTGCCTGTTCGCGTTCGGCTTCCGGCTGCGCCATTTTTCGATGCGGGGCGCCGATTGACGGCGGGGCTGGATCGCTTCTCCGAGCTGGTGTCGCGCCGCGACGGGGAGATCGAACTGGCGAGGGCCTGCCTGCAGATCGCGGAGGACGCCTACCCCGGGCTGGACGTGGACGGCTACGTCGGCGAGATCGACCGGTTCGCCAAACGGCTGCGCGCGCGCCTCGGCGCCGGTGCCGCCCTCGAGGACCGGGTGATCGCGCTGAACGAATTCCTCTTCGACGACCTCGGCTTCAGCGGCAACACGGACGACTACTACGATCCGCGCAACTCCTACCTGAACGAGGTGCTCGACCGCCGGACCGGCATTCCGATCACGCTTGCCGTGCTGTACATGGAGATCGGCCGGCGCATCGAACTGCCGTTCGAGGGCGTGTCGTTCCCGGGGCATTTCCTGGTCCGCCTGCCGCTGCGCGGCGGCACGCTCGTGCTCGACCCTTTTTCCGGCGGCGTGCCGCAGTCCGAGAGCGAACTGCGCGAGCGCCTGAAGCGCGTAATCCCGGGCGATGTTGCGGCCGGCAGGGCGAGCGGCGTCCTGGCCGCCGAGCTGCCGCTCGACCAGTTCCTCGAACCGGCGAGCAACCGGCAGATCCTCGCGCGCGTGCTGCGCAACCTGAAGGGGGTCTACCGCGAGAAGGACAAGCCCGAGCGCATGCTCGAGGTGCTGAACCGGATGCTCATCGTCGCGCCGGATGCCGCCCCGGAACTGCGCGACCGCGGTTTCGTCTACCAGCGCCTCGAATGCTGGCGCCCCGCGCTCAAGGACCTGGCCGAATACCTGGAGCGGGCGCCGGACGCGGGCGACGCGGACGAGGTGCGCGCGAAAATGGTCGATCTCTCGGTGCGCTGCGCGCGCCTGAACTGAGGCGGGGGCCGGGTTCCCCGGGGCCGCAATCGGGGCTAGAATCGCCGCTCGGACTTCAATCGCAGGTCCAATAATCGATCCAAACGGAGGAGGGGTTACATGAAGCGCAGATCATTCCTGAAGAAGGCCGCAGCGGGCCTGGCAGTGGGAACCGCCGCCGCACCCGCGTTCGGGCAGGCGCCGGCCGCGGTCACCGGCATGCCGAACATCAGCTGGCGCATGGCGACCAGCTGGCCGAAGAGCCTGGACACGCTGTTCGGCGGCGCCGAGCATATCGCCAAGAGGGTGGCCGAGGCGACTGGCGGCAAATTCAACATCAAAGTATTTGCGGCCGGCGAGATCGTCGGCGGCCTGCAGGTCCTGGACGCGGTCCAGAACGGCACGGTGGAGTGCGGCCACACCGCCGCGTACTACTACTTCGGCAAGGACCAGACTTTCGCGTTCGGCACGAATATCCCGTTCGGCCTGAACGCGCGGCAGCAGTATTCCTGGTACTACCAGGGCGGCGGCCTCGAATTGATGCGCGATTTCTACAAGGACTACAACATCGTCAATCATATGGCCGGCAGCACCGGCTGCCAGATGGGCGGCTGGTTCCGCAAGCCAATCAAGTCGCTGGCCGATCTCAAGGGGTTGAAGTTCCGTATCGGCGGTACCGGCGGCACGGTGCTCAGTCGTCTCGGCGTGGTGCCGCAGCAGATCGCCGGCGGCGACATATACCCGGCGCTGGAAAAGGGCACGATTGACGCAGCCGAATGGGTCGGCCCTTACGACGACGAGAAACTCGGCTTCTACAAGGTGGCGAAAAACTACTATTACCCGGGCTGGTGGGAGAGCGGATCGTCGCTCGAATTGATTGTCGGCGACAAGGCGTGGGCGTCGTTGCCGAAGGAGTACCAGGCGATTCTGGAAGCGGCCTGCGCCGAGGCCTACATCTGGATGCTGTCGAAGTACGACGCGCTCAACCCGCCGGCACTGAAGCGCCTGATCGCCAATGGCGTGACCCTGTCGCCGTTCTCCGCCGATATCCTGGCCGCGTGTCACAAGGCCTCCGAAGAGAACTACGAGGAAGTCGCTTCGAAGAACCCGAAGTTCCGCAAGATCTACGAGCCGTGGAAGAAATTCCGCGCCGAGCAGTTCGAATGGCTGTCGATCGCGGAAAATCGCGAGGACAACTTCATGATCGCGGCGCAGCGCGCAGCGCAGCGGGGATCGAAGAAGTAAGGCGGGCCTTGACGCCGGCCGGCGGCGTTGCAATCGCTGTCGGTCAAAAAAAGCCCCGCTTCGGCGGGGCTTTTTTTTGCTTCGTGGACCGGGACGGACGGGCTATTTCTTGGCGCCGGGCTTCGCCGCATCCTTCGGTTTTTCGGCCGCAGGCTCCTCACTCTTGCCGCTCATCGCCCGCTCGATCGCCTTCTCGGGGTCATCCTCATCCTTGTTTGCGTCCTTTGCTCCGGGTTCACTGGCCGACTGCCCTTCAAGCGGCGCGCCATCGGTGCCCGGGACTTCCTCCGGAACTTGAATCTGGATCTGGTCAGTATTCACGGCCGCTTTCTTGGCCATCCCTCCGCTCACGATGGCCGGGAACGCGATCACCAGGCTGACCATCAGAAGCTGTATCAGGACAAAGGGCACGGCGCCCCAGTAAATCTGCCCGGTCGTCACCCTAGCAATCGTCCGGCCCGTCACCCTGTCCACATAGTCCTTGGGCGACGCGACGCTGCGCAGATAGAACAGCGCGTAGCCGAACGGCGGGTGCATGAACGAAGTCTGCATGTTGACGCTGAGCAGGATGCCGAACCAGATCAGGTCGATGCCGAGCTTTTCGGCGACCGGACCGAGCAGGGGGATGATGATGAAGGCGAGCTCGAAAAAATCGAGGAAGAAGGCGAGCAGGAACACCAGCAAGTTGACCACGATGAGGAAGCCGAGTTGGCCGCCCGGGAGGTTGAGCAGCAGGTGCTCGATCCAGAGGTTGCCGTCGACGCCGTAGAAGGTCAGGCTGAACACGCGCGCGCCGACCAGGATGAACACCACGAAGGAGGTCAGCTTGGCGGTCGTGTTCATGGCCTGCCGCAGCAGGTTGATCGACAGCCGGCGCCGCGCGATCGCCATCGCCAGCGCCCCGCTGGCGCCCATGGCGCCGCCTTCGGTGGGCGTCGCGACGCCGAGGAAAATGGTGCCGAGCACGAGGAAGATCAGCGCCAGCGGAGGGATCAGCACGAAGGTGACGCGTTCCGCCATGCGCGAGAGCAGGCCGAGCTTGAACAGGTGGTTGAGGACGGCCGCGACGAAGGCGATGCCAACGCCGACCGCGGTGGAGACCACGAGCATTTCGTCCGTCGGCGCATCGGGCGCCCCGTACTTGTATTTTGCGAATGCAACGGCCGCTGCCAGGGAAATCAGCGACACGACCGCCAGGGACGGAATGCCGCTGCTGCCATTGGCCTCGCGGAACGTGCGCGCCTCCAGCGGCAATGCCGGCGCCCAGGCGGGCTTGAAAAAAGCGACGCCGGCGGCGTATAGCGCATAGATGCCTGCCAGCGTGATCCCTGGTATGAACGCACCCGCATACATGTCGCCGACCGATTTGCCGAGCTGGTCGGCCATGACGATCAGCACCAGCGAGGGCGGAATGATCTGGGCCAGCGTGCCAGACGCAGCAATCACGCCGGTCGCGAAGCGCCTGTCGTAACCGTAGCGCAGCATGATCGGCAGCGATATCAGCCCCATCGAGATGACGGAGGCGGCCACCACGCCGGTCGTGGCGGCCAGCAGGGCGCCGACAAAAACGACCGCGAACGCCAGGCCGCCGCGCAAAGGGCCGAACAGCTGGCCGATAGTGTCGAGCAGGTCTTCGGCCATGCCGCTGCGTTCCAGTATCAGGCCCATGAAGGTGAAGAACGGCACGGCGAGCAGCGTGTCGTTCGACATCACCGCCCAGATGCGCTGCGGCAGGGCCTGGAACAGCGTCTCCTGCAGCAGGCCCAGCTCGATGCCGAGCAGGCCGAAGAAAATGCCGCTGGCGGCGAGCGCGAAGGCGACCGGGTAGCCGAACAGCATCACCACGATCAGCGACGCGAACATCAGCGGCGCCATGTTGTGAATGAGAAATGCAGTCATGCGGCTTCTCCCCGCTGCTTGCGCAACTCCGCCGCGAGCAGTTCTTCGTCCGTCGGGCCTTCGTCCTTCTCGGCCGGGTCCGGGATCATTCCGAGCAGGAACGCGACACGCTTGATCAGTTCGGAGAAGCCCTGCAACACCAGCAGCAGGAAGCCTGCCGGAAGCATCAGGCGCCCTGGCCAGACCGTGAGGCCGCCAGCGTTGGTCGAAACCTCACCGCTCTTGTACGCGTCCACGAAAACCGGCCACGAGAGCCACATGATGAGAATTGCCATCGGCAGCAGGAAAAATACGGTGCCGAGAATGTCGATCCAGGCCTTGGCCCGGCCTGACAGATGTCCCGTCAGGATGTCGATCCGGACGTGCTGGTTGTGCAGCAGGGTATAGGCGGCGCAGAACAGGAATACAAAGGAAAACAAGTACCACTGGATTTCCAGCCAGGAATTCGAGCTCTTGTTGAGCGCGTAGCGCACGATCGCGTTGCCGGTGCTGATCAGCACCGCCGCAAGGATCAACCAATAACTGAGCTTGCCGACTTGCTCATTGAGCCAGTCGATAGCGCGGGACAGCCGCAGGCACAGCTTCATCATCGCAACCCCTCCTTTGCGAGTTCGGGAACCACGGGTCGAATCAGGCGGACGTCAGGCTACCGCCGGTGCTGCCGACGCCCGCCTGCGCGCGCATCTGCAGCGCGCGCCGCTGCACCTCCTCGTGCAGCCTCGGTTTGAAGCCGAGGGCGAAGAATACCTCAGCGGCGAGGAAAATCGGCGCCACGAAGATCTGGAACAGGTTGTCCACCAGAGCCGGCTTGCGGCCCTCGTAGGCATGGCCCCAGAGCTGCAGCGCCCAGCCGCCGACGAACAGGATCGGGAACCAGGTCAGGCCGATGAACAGCGGGGCCTGCGACAGCGGTTCCGCGCCCCGGAGCATCAGCGCGAACACGGCGCCCATCGCCAGGCCAAGCGGGACGTCGAGCATCAGGTAATAGAGAAGCAGCGCGGAAGTGACGATCAACGCGCCGCTCACGGAAGCGCCGCCGACATCGGTGCGCAGCCAGCCGAGCGGGATCATCAGCGAAAAAACGATCAGCGGCACGCCGACGAAGTGCGTCGCCTTGTTGCGCGCGTCCTGATGGTAGGCGGCGTAGAAGGACATCTGGTCTTCGAGCGTCTTCACCGGTCTCCTCCGAGTGAATGGGCAAGTTCAAGCGCAAGCGGCCGAGTGAAAGCCGCTATAATTCAACATTTTACACGCACGAATGCAGGTCACGCACGGGACAATCAAGCCGGGGGGAAGCCGCAGTGGATTTGCCTCCGGCACGGGGCTCACCATCGGCAATTTCGACGGCGTGCACCGCGGTCACCGCGCCATGCTGGACAGGCTGGCCGCGAAGGCGCGCGAGTTGAGGCTACCTTGCAGCGTCCTGACGTTCGAGCCGCACCCGCGGGAGTTTTTTTCGCCGTCCGCGGCGCCGGCCCGCCTGTCGCGGCTGCGCGAGAAGCTCGAGCTGATCGCGGAGGCGGGGATCGACAGGACGCACGTGCTGCGTTTTGGTGCGCGGCTTGCCGCGCTGGCGGCAGACCGGTTCATCGAAGACGTACTGGTGCGGGGTTTGGGGGTGCGCTGGCTGCTGGTCGGCAGGGATTTCCGCTTCGGCGCGAAACGCTCCGGCGATTTCGCGCTGCTCGAGTCGTGCGCGGCGCGGCTGGGATTCGCGCTGGAGGCGATGCCGGAAGTCATGAACGCCGGGGAGCGCGTGTCGAGTTCCGGCGTGCGCGCGGCGCTGGCGGCGGGCGACCTGGCGGCCGCGGCGCGGCTGCTCGGGCGCGAGTACACGATGAGCGGGCGCGTGGCGCATGGCGAGAAGCTCGGCCGCGCGCTCGGTTTCCCGACCGCGAACATCGTGCTGCGGCGCCGGCCGCCGCTGGCGGGAATTTTTACCGTCACGGCGGAGCTGGAGGAGACGCATGCGGTATTGCGGGGCGTCGCCAGCGTGGGCAGGCGGCCGACCGTCAGGGAAAACGCGCCGCCGCTTCTGGAAGTGCATTTGTTCGACTGGAACGGCGACCTTTACGGGCGCCACCTGCGGGTGAAATTCCTGCAGAAGATCCGGGACGAGGAGAAGTACGGTGGATTGGACGCTTTGCGCTCCGCGATAGCGCGGGACGTGCAGCAGGCCCAGGACTATTTCAGGAAAAATGGCTGACTACAAAAGCACGCTGAACCTGCCCGACACGCCGTTCCCGATGCGGGGCGATCTCGCCAAGCGCGAGCCGCTGTGGGTGAAGGAATGGAACGAGCAGGGCGTCTACCGGCGCCTGCGCGCCGCGGCGAAAGGTCGGCCGCGCTTCGTGCTGCACGACGGGCCGCCCTATGCCAACGGCGACATCCACATCGGCCACGCGGTGAACAAGATCCTCAAGGACGTGATCGTCAAGTCGAAGTCCATGGCCGGCTTCGACGCGCCCTACGTGCCGGGCTGGGATTGCCACGGCATGCCGATCGAGGTGCAGATCGAGAAGAAATACGGCAAGAACCTGCCCGCCGGGGAGACGCAGCGCCTGTGCCGCGCCTACGCCACCGAGCAGATCGCCCGGCAGAAGCTCGACTTCCAGCGCCTCGGCATTCTCGGCGACTGGGACAACCCCTACCTGACGATGGCCTACGGCAACGAAGCCGACGAGATCCGCGGCCTGGGAACGCTGCTGAAGAAGGGCTACATCTTCCGCGGCCTGAAGCCGGTCAACTGGTGCTTCGACTGCGGCTCCGCGCTTGCCGAGGCGGAGATCGAATACGAGGACCGGAAAGATCCCGCCGTCGACGTGGGTTTCGAATTCGTCGAACGGGAAAAAATCGCCGCGGCTTTCGGGCTGCGCAGCCTGCCGGACAAGAAGGGATACATCGTCATCTGGACGACGACGCCCTGGACGCTGCCGGCCAACCAGGCCCTCAACGTGCACCCGGATTTCGATTACGCGCTGATCGACACCGACCGCGGCCTGCTGATCGTCGCCGATGCGATGCTCCTGGCCGGGGAAATCCCCGAGGCGACCGAAGAAGAATTCGATGCGCTCGCCATGCCCAGGCTGCTGGCGAAGTACGGCATCAAGTCCTGGCGGCTGATCGGCAAGGCCAAGGGCCGCGCGCTGGAAGGGCTGCGCTTCAAGCACCCGTTCTACGACCGCACTTCGCCCGTCTACCTGGGCGAATACGTGACGCTGGACGCCGGCACGGGCATCGTCCATTCGGCGCCGGCCTACGGCGTGGAGGACTTCGACTCCTGCCGCCGCTACGGCATGAAGGACGAGGAAATCCTCGTCCCGGTGATGGGCGACGGCAAATACGCCGCCTCGCTGCCGCTGTTCGGCGGACTGATGATCTGGGACGCCAATCCGAAAATCGTCAAGACGATGGAGCAGAACGGCGTCCTGTTCGCGGTGGACTGGAAGCACGTCCACAGCTACATGCATTGCTGGCGGCACAAGACGCCGGTGATCCTGCGCGCCACCGTCCAGTGGTTCGCCGGCATGGACGAGGTGCCCGGCTACAACGGGCCGGAAGGATTGACCCGGCCCGCCGAAACTCTGCGCGCGACGGCGCTGCGCGGCATCGAGGCCACCGAGTTCTTCCCGGACTGGGGCAAGGCGCGGCTGCACGGCCTGATCGCCAACCGCCCCGACTGGACGCTGTCGCGCGCCCGGCAGTGGGGCGTGCCGATGCCGTTCTTCGTGCACAAGGAAACCGGCGCGCTGCACCCGCGCACGCTCGAATTGATCGAGGAGGTCGCCCGGCGCGTCCAGCAGGGCGGCATCGAAACCTGGCAGACCGTCGCCACCGAGGAATTCCTCGGCGCCGACGCGGCGCACTACGAGAAGGTGAAGGACACCATCGACGTCTGGTTCGATTCCGGCTCCACGCACCAGACGGTGCTGAAGGGATCGCACGCCGGCGAAAGCGCCTTTCCGGCCGACTTGTACCTGGAAGGCTCGGACCAGCACCGCGGCTGGTTCCATTCGTCGCTGCTGGTGTCCTGCATGATGAACGGGGTGCCGCCGTACAAGGCGATTCTCACGCACGGCTTCGTCATCGACATGGACGGCCGCAAGATGTCGAAGTCGAAGGGCACGGGCATGGCGCCGCAGCAGGTCGCCGGCACGCTGGGCGCGGAGATCCTGCGCCTCTGGGTGGCGAGCGGCGACTACTCGGGCGAGCTGACCATTTCGAACGAAATTTTGAAGCGCGTGGTCGAGAGCTACCGGCGCGTGCGCAACACGCTGCGTTTCCTGCTCGCCAACACTTCCGATTTCGATCCGGTGCTGCATGCGGTGCCGGTGGCGGAAATGACCGAAATCGACCGCTACGCGCTGGCGCTGACCGCGCGCATGCAGGCGGGCATGACCGAGGACTACAAGGCCTACCAGTTCCACCTCGTGGTGCAGAAGCTGCAGGCCTTCTGCTCGGAAGACCTCGGGTCGTTCTACCTCGACATCCTCAAGGACCGGCTCTACACCACCGGCGCCGCCTCGCGCGCCCGCCGTTCCGCGCAGACCGCCCTCTGGCACATCGGGCAGAGCCTGCTGCGCCTGATGGCGCCGATCCTCAGTTTCACCGCTGAAGAGGCGTGGCAGACCCTCGCCGGCAATGCCGGTAAGAGCGTGTTCGAGGAAACCTGGCATCAGCTGCCGGGCTCCGGGCTGGACCAGGTCATGCTGGATCACTGGGAGAACGTCCGCAGGTTTCGCGAGACCGTGGCCAAGAAGATCGAGGAGCGGCGCGCGCAGAAGGAGCTGGGCTCGCCGTTGCAGGCGGAACTGGACATCCAGGCGCACGGTCCAAGCTACGAATCGCTGGCGCGCCTCGGCGACGAGCTGCGGTTCGTGCTGATCACCTCGCGCGCGGACGTCCGCGAGGCGAAGGGATCTCCCGTTCAAATCAAGGTCAAGGCAAGTGAACATCCGAAGTGCGAACGCTGCTGGCACTACCGCGCCGATGTCGGCGAGGCTGGGCTGTGCGGCCGCTGCGAGAGCAACCTGCACGGCAGCGGCGAACCGCGGCGCCATGCCTAGGCGGCCCCGGGTTGCGCGCTGGTTCGGCCTGGCGGCCCTGGCGGTCGTCCTGGACTATCTGACGAAGGCCGCCGTGCTCGCCTCGTTCGCTCCCGGCGAGAGCCGCGCGCTGGCGCCGTTCTTCAACCTCGTGCTGGTATTCAACAAGGGCGCGGCGTTCAGCTTCCTCGCCTCGGCGCAGGGCTGGCAGACGCTGTTCTTCGCGGCGATCGCCGTCGCGGCTTCCGTCGTCGTAAGTTTTCTGATTTTCAGGAACCCCGATAAAAAACTGTTTTGCGGCGGCCTCGCGCTCATCCTCGGCGGCGCGCTCGGCAACCTGTACGACCGCGTCGCCTACGGCCACGTCGTCGACTTCCTCGACTTCCACGCCATGGGCTGGCACTTTCCGGCCTTCAACGTTGCGGATTCCGCGATCACCGTCGGCGCCGGGGTCCTGATCCTGGAGAGTTTCCTGCACCGCGAACCGGAGAGCCGTGAAAAAGGCGCCTGAGATGAACCTGGCGCTGCTGCTGAAGGCGCTGTCGTTCGCCGCCTACAAGCATCGCGACCAGCGGCGCAAGGACGCCGAGGCCTCGCCTTACATCAACCACCCGATCGCGCTGGCCGAGGTGCTCGCAGCGGAAGGCGGCGTTGGCGACATCGAGGTGCTCGCGGCGGCGCTGCTGCACGACACCATCGAGGACACCGCGACCACCTTCGAGGAGCTGGTCGAGCATTTCGGCAGCCGCGTCGCCGCCATGGTCGGGGAGGTTACCGACGACCAGAAGCTGCCCAAGGCGGAGCGCAAGCGCCTGCAGATCGTGCACGCCGCTGGATTGAGCGCCGGCGCGAAGCTGGTCAAGCTGGCCGACAAGATCTGCAACCTGCGCGACGTGGCGGAGCGGCCGCCGGCGAAATGGGACCTGCAGCGCCGGCAGGAGTATTTCGAATGGGCGAAGCAGGTGATCGACGGGCTGCGCGGCGCGCCGGGGGAATCGATGCGCGGGCTCGAGGCGGCGTTCGACGCCGCCTACGCACTCAAGCCCTGATGCGCGGATAATTGCCGTCATGGATGTTCTGCTCGCCAACCCCCGCGGCTTCTGCGCCGGCGTCGAGCGCGCGATCGAGATCGTCGAGCGCGCGCTGCAGCAGCGCGGCGCGCCGATCTACGTGCGCCACGAGATCGTGCACAACAAGTACGTGGTCGAGGACCTGCGGAAGAAGGGGGCGGTGTTCGTCGAGGAGCTGGACGAGGTGCCGCGCGGCAGCACGGTGATCTTCTCCGCGCACGGCGTCTCCAGGGAGATCCGCCGCGACGCCGACGCGCGCGGCCTGAAGGTGTTCGACGCCACCTGCCCGCTGGTGACCAAGGTGCACGTCGAAGTGTCGAAGATGCTGCGCGAGGGCTACGAGATCGTGATGATCGGGCACCGGGGCCATCCCGAGTCCGAGGGCACCATGGGCCAGTCGGACGGCGGCATGCACCTGGTCGAAACCGTGGACGACGTGGCGCGGCTCGCGGTGGCAAATCCGGAAAGGCTGGCTTATGTCACGCAGACCACGCTCTCGGTGGACGACGCGGCGCTGATCGTCGCCGCGCTGCGGGCGCGCTTCCCGTCGATCCGCGGGCCGAAGCGGGACGACATCTGCTACGCCACCCAGAACCGCCAGGATGCGGTCAAGTTCATGGCGCCGCGCTGCGACGTGGTGATCGTGGTGGGCTCGCCGAACAGTTCAAATTCGAACAGGTTGCGCGAGGTGGCGCAGAACATGGGCGTCGACGCCTACATGGTGGACAGCGCCGCCGGGCTCAGGCCGGAGTGGATCGCCGGCAAGCCGCGCGTCGGCGTTACCGCGGGCGCATCGGCGCCGGAAGTGCTGGTGAACGAGCTGATCGAGCGGCTGCTGGAGCTGGGTGCAAAAAGCGTGCGGCCGCTGGAAGGTATCGCCGAGCACGTCGTGTTTACCCTGCCGCGCGAACTGGCGCGGCAACAAGGGGTTCCCGACTAGGAAGGAAGGGGGATTTGCCAAGAGCCCGCGGCGGGCTTCTATCGGTGCAATTCCCGGCCGTCCTGGTAGATCACCTCGATTCTCATCACCGTGCCGACGGCCCGTCCGTCGCGTTCGCCTGGGACGAAGGTCAGGCGCTTGAACCCATCCACTGCCGCCTGGATGAACAGGTCCGGCAGGTTGCTCGATTCGACCTCCACCCTGGCGACGCTGCCCCGGTTGCTGATCCAGATTTTCAGGACCAGCTTCCCCGACGCGACGATCGGCTTGATCTCGGAGGGGTCGAGGTCCGCGGGCGCCGTCGGCTGCGGCCGTTTGCTGAGCTGGTCGGTGGTGTAGTAGTCCTGCCCGGGGAGCGGCAGCAGACCGGCGCCGGACGCTCCCGGTTCTTCCGGCCGGGTCTGGCTGCCCGCATCAAGGGCGGTCGTAGACGAATTCGCAACGTTCTCGCCCTCGGCCGGAACAGGCCTGCCGGAAAAGCGGTGTGCGCCTTCCTTCAGGACCAGGGTGGCGTTGACGAAATAGGGCCCCGCCTGCTCTCCCTTGATGGCCGTCCGGTACTCCTGCTGCCGCGCGCCGAGCATCGGCAGGAACAGCAGCGTGGCGTGGGCGAGGCATGACAGCGCAAGCGCGGCGATCAGCCGCGAATCCTCGCCGGCTCTGCCCGTCGCCCAAAGCTGCCGGAGTGGTGAGAATCGACCATTCATACCGGAAATCGGACCGTATGTCGGCGGGGCTTTACCGTAGCCCCCGCAGGACTATTATCGCCCCTGGCCGCGCGCTCAAACTTTACGCCATGTCCGGGAGGGGGTCGCATTTGAAAACATCTCAGGGATTCTCGCTGATCGAACTGATGATCGTCGTCGTCATTGTCGCCATTCTGGCCGCGGTCGCGGTGCCCGCCTATACCGACTACGTCACCCGAGGGAAGATTACGGACGCGACTTCCAATCTTGCCACCTCGCGGACAAAATTGGAGCAGTTCTTCCAGGACAACCGCACCTACGCTGGCGGGCCCAATGGTGCGGTCGCCTGCAACGCCTCCGACACCAGCACCAGCAAGTATTTCGATTTCACCTGCACGGCGACCGCGACCACGTACACGCTGAACGCCGTCGGCAAGGCCAGCATGGCCGGCTTTACGTACGCGATAGATCAGAGCGGCGCGCAAAGCAGCACCATTACCGCGGCAGGATGGACCGGCAACGCGACGTGCTGGGTCACCAAGAAAGGCGGCGTGTGCTAGGTCGTCTGCGCCTGCAGCGGGGCGTTACCCTGATCGAGTTGGCCATCGGCATCGCCATCGTCGCGATTCTGACGGTACTGGCCCTGCCGAATTTCACCGCCTGGATGCAGAACAGCCAGATCCGCGTCGCCGCGGACGCGATCCAGAACGGCATATCGATTGCGCGAGCGGAGGCGATCCGGCGCAATACCTCCGTGCGCTTTCAATTTACCGACACTGCCGACAACAGCTGCGCGATCTCCGTGACCGGGAAAAACTGGGTCGTCAGCCTGGACGATCCCAGCGGCGCCTGCGGCAGCGCGGCGTCGGATACGACGGCGCCGCGCCTGATCCAGATGCGCTCCGCATCGCAGGGGACGCCGAACGCGGTGGTGACGGCGGACCAGTCGGCCATCGTATTTACCGGCCTCGGGCGCGTGAACCCGGTTCCCGCCGCCAACATCACCATCAAGGTCACCAACCCGACCGGCGGAGCCTGCGCCGTGACTGGAACTCCCGGGCCGATACATTGCCTGTGGGTCATCGTTTCCACCGGCGGGCAGGTGCGCATGTGCGATCCCTTTTTTGCGCTCCCCGATCCGCAAGGATGCCTCTAGGATGACATCGACCCGGGCGATGACGCGTTCGAAGGGGCAGGCCGGCTCGGTCCTGCTGGAAGCGCTGGTGGCGATCCTCATCTTCTCGATCGGCATCCTGGCCATCGTCGGCATGCAGACCACGGCGGTGAAGGCGGCCGGCGACGCGAAATACCGCTCCGACGCCAGCCTGCTCGCGGGCGAACTGCTCGGCCAGATGTGGGTTTCGGACCGCATCGCGGCGAATCTGCAGACCAATTTCCAGGGCGGCGGCGGCACCGACGGCGCCGCTTACACCGCCTGGAAGGCCAACGTGACGGCCGCGCTGCCAGTGCCGGCGGCGAATCCGCCGCTCGTCACCGTCAACACCGGGGTTACCCCGCCGATGGTGACGATCCAGGTGTTCTGGCTGCAGCCGAGCGAGCCGGCGGGCACCGCGGCCCACAATTACACCATCGTCGCGCAGATACAGTAGAGGCCGGCGTGAATATTCCTATGCTGCGTTCCCGGTTCCGGCGCTCTTCCGGCTTCAGCCTGGTGGAAATCATGGTCGGCATGGTGATCGGCATGTTCGGCATCATGATCATGCTGCAGGTATTCAGCCTGGCCGAGGGGCAGAAGCGCTCCACCACCAGCGGCGGCGACGCGCAGACCTCCGGGGCGATCGCGCTGTTCGGCATACAGCGCGACATCCGCCAGGCGGGGCTCGGCCTCACCGACGTCAAGCTGATCGCCTGCAATCTGACCCTGCGCACCGGAGTGGTCCTGAACACGCTGGCGCCGGTGACCATCAACCATGCCAGCATTCCGGCGGGCGACGCCAACACCGATACGCTGCTCGTCGTCTACGGCAGTTCGAACGGTTCGCCGCAGGGCGACGGCATCACCTCGCAGTCGAGCCAGGCCGTCTACCTGGTGCAGACCCCGTCTTCGTTCACTTCCAGCCTCGTCTATGCCACCGCGGACAAGGTGATCGCGGCGCCCCCGTCGCGCGCGTCGCCCTGCACCCTGACGCTGGATTGGGTGGTTCCTCCCGCCGCGGGTGCCAATACCGCCACCGCCGCGGTGAACACCGGCGTGACGAGCATGACCAACGGCACGTTGTTCAATGTTGGCCAGTCGCCCAAGGTGCTGGCGTATGCCGTGCGCAGCAGCAACCTGACCCAGTGCGATTACACCGTCAACGATTGCAGCGCCGCCGGATCGGTGAACGACAGCACGGTCTGGGTGCCGATCGCCAACAACATCGTCAGCCTCAGGGCGCGCTACGGGCGCGACACCAACTCGCCCATGGACGGCATCGCGGACGTCTGGGACCGGACCGCGATGGCGGCCATGTGCGATGTCGCCAAGGTCTCGGCCATACAGCTCGCCCTGGTGGCGCGCAGCGCCAACTTTGAAAAGACCGCGGTCACGGCCAGCACTGCCGCCGCCAACTATCCGACCTGGGAAGGCACGGCGTCGGCGTCGATCAACGTCACCGGTCTGACCAACTGGCAGAACTATCGCTACCGCGTGTTCCAGAGCACGGTGCCGATCCGCAACATGGCGTGGGCGGGAGCGCAATCAGGATGCTGACCCGGAAAAATGGACGGATGCCCGGCCGCGCGCGGCAGCGCGGCGTGGTGCTGATGATCGCGCTGATCGTGCTGGTGGCGATGACGCTGGCCGGCATTGCGCTGATGCGCTCGGTGGACACGACCAGCCTGATCGCCGGCAACCTGGCGTTCCAGCAGGCCGCGACCAGTTCCGGCGACACCGGCACGGAGGCCGCCATCACCTGGCTGACCGCCAACAACACCGCCGGCTATCTCTGGAACAACACGCCGTCGCAGGGCTACATGGCGCAGCGCCAGGATCCGGTGACCGGCCAGAGCTGGGACTCCTTCTGGACGTCCGTGATCAACCCGCCCGGAGGGCCTTCTCTGGTGACCTCCCTGGGGCAGGACCAGGCCGGCAACACCGTGTCCTATGTGATCCAGCGCCTTTGCAACGGCACGGGCGATCCGACCTCGCCCGGCGTGGACTGCGCCGCGCCGCAGTCCGTGGCGCAGGCGACGTCCAGCAGCAAGGGGGCCGGCGCGGTCGCCCTGCTTTACAACAGTTCCATCTACTACCGCATCACCACCCGCATCGCCGGCCCCCGCAACACGGTGAGCTACGTGCAGGTGGTGGTGACGCTGTAAGCCCATGCATTCGAGGAGCCGGACATGATCCGCAAATTCCGCAGGTATATCAGCGGCGCGCTTGTTTTCCTGATGGTGCATGCCAATGCCTATGCCGCCATCACGGACCTCGCCAGTTCGCCGCTGGTGACTTCCCCCAGCTCCTCGATCCTGCCCAACCTGCTGTTCGCCTTCGACGACTCGGGCAGCATGGCCTGGTTCCACATGCCGGACGACAGCTCCGACGCGGGCAGTTCGGTGGTCTGGAAGTACGGCTGGTTCGGCGGACGTAGCCCCCAGTGCAACGGCATGTACTACAACCCCAACATCGTCTACTCGCCGCCGGTGGACGCGACCGGGGCGAGCTTCGCGAATTCCAGCTACACCGCCGCGTGGGAGAACGGCTACAACCAGAGCGGCACCACCACCAACCTGAGCACGAGCTTCTCGGGCATTCCCTCGGCCGACAGCGCTCTCACCTCCGACGCTACCGCCTACGCCGGCTACTACTACAAGTACAACGGCGCGCAGACTTCGGCGCAGAAGAACTACAACAGCACCACCAGCACCTTCGCCACCGAGTGCGGCGCCAGCCGCAGCAATTCGAGCGAGCCGTCGATACCGACCGGAACGCTGGCCGCGGGCGGCACGGGCGCGCTGTGGACCCGGGTCAACGTGAGCTCCAATTCGACCATAGCGTCCTATTCCCGCTCTCCGACCACCAACTCTCCATGCACGGTCACGGCGACGACCGCCGCGGGCGGCACGGCGGGGATGACGGTCGGCATGGCGATCACCATTGTCGGGCTCAACAACTCCACCCTCAACGGGTCGAGAACGGTGGTGAGCGTCACCCCCGCGTCCAATCAGTTCACATATGCCCTCACGTCGAACTGCGGCAGCACCGCGGCCTCGGGCGGCGGCAACGTCCTGTTCAACGTCGTTCCCGGGACCCAGACCGACGAGCGGACGAACTTCGCCAACTGGTACAGCTATTACCGGACCCGCATCCTGATGATGAAGACCGCGATGGGGCTGGCGGTCAAGCCGATCACCAACCAGTATCGCGTCGGCTTCCTGTCGATGAACCAGCAGTCGGAGTCGCTGAACGTTGCCGCGTTCGACACCACGCAGAAGACGGCCTTCTACACTCTGCTGTACGGCAAGACCGTGGGCAGCGGCACGCCGCTGCGCACGTTGCTGTCGCAGGCCGGTCAGTATTACGCCCACAAGGCGACCATCAGCGGCTTCACCGCCACCGACCCTGTGCAGTATTCCTGCCAGCAGAACTTCACCATCCTGTCGACCGACGGCTTCTGGAACGCAGGCAACGGTTTCAAGCTCGACGGCTCCACGATGGACAACCAGGACGGCCTCGAAGCGAGGCCGTTCAACGACGGCTCCAACAACGTCGTCACCGCGCAGACGCCGACAGTGACGACCGCTCACAAGAAGGCCGTGCAGAACCAGACCGTCAAGACCACCTGGACGAGAAGCACGACCGCGGTGTCCGCGACCCAGAACTGCACCGTGCAGGCGGCCAGCAGCGGCAGGGCCAGTCCCACCGGCACCTGCCTGCAGGATGACGGCAGCAACAGCGTCGGGTCGGTCCGCAGCTGGTGCATCGGCACCGCCTCGGCCCCGGGCAATTCCAACGATTGCATCACCGGGATCGGATCGAATCCCAAGCTTACCGTCTGTCGCGGGATCTCCAACGCCACCAACGTTCCGGATTCGCCGGACAACAGCGGTTGCGCCTACGACGGCGGCGGCCAGGCGTGGTGTATTTTCAACACCACTTCGACGTCGAACTCGTGTACCCCCGTGTACAGCGGCAGCCCGCTGCGCTACTGCAAAGCGCAGATCGCGGCGGTCAGCGGCTATACGGTTACCGTTACGCCGCAGACCTACCTGCAGACCCAGACTTCCACGACCACGACGTTCCAGGATGTCGCTTCGACGTCGATTTCGACCGTGACGACGACGAACGGCGTTTCCGCCCCTCCCGTCGTCACGAGCGGTGGTTCGGTCACCACCCCCACCAGCAGTTCGACCACCCCCCTCACCGACAACGGGGCGCCGACCGGCGGATCGACATTCGTCAACGGCACGGGGGCCACTACCAGCTGCCTCGCGTCGCCTCCCGCGGCCGGATCCACCACCGCCACCGCCGGGTCGCCGACCACCACGGTTACCAGCGGGCCGACCACGACCACGCTCAGCACCGACACGCCGGTCGTGGGCGCGACCACCACGACCGCCGCCTCGCCCACCGGCGGCAGTTCGAACACGCTGTCGGACGTCGCCGAGTACTACTACATCACCGACCTGCGCGATTCGTCGCTCGGCAATTGCACCGGCGCGGCGATTCCGCCCGCCACCACCGGCATCGACGTCTGCACCAACAACGTCCCGGTGAGCGGCCAGGACACCGCCTCGACCCAGCACATGACCACCTTCACGCTGGCGCTGGGCGCGCGCGGCAACATGCTGTACTCGCCCACCTACCTGACCGACAAGACGGGGGATTTCTTCGACGTCAAGCAGGGCACCACCGCCAACTCGGCCGGCGGCATCTGCTCCTGGCAGACGAGCGGCGCCTGCAACTGGCCGGCGCCCGGCCAGATTTCGGGCGGCGACGGCCTGCTCGCCAACATCGACGACACCTGGCATGCTGCGGTGAACGGCCGCGGCCAGTATTTCAGCGCCACCGATCCGGCCACGCTCACCCTCGGCCTGAGCACCGCGCTCGCCGGGGTGAAGACGCGCACCGGCTCGTCGGCGGCGGCCACCACCAGCAACCCGAACGTGACCTCCGGGGACAACTTCGTGTTCAGTTCCACCTTCACTACCACGGAGTGGGACGGCGAAATGGTGCGCCAGCAGCTCGACCTCACCACCGGCGCGGTCTCCTCCGCCATCGACTGGCATTCGCAGGCGCAACTCGACATCAATACGGGGCGCGTCATCTATACCTTCGATGCGACCAATTCGACCACCCACCTCAAGACGTTCGCGTACGGGAACTTGAACTCGACCGAGCAGGGCTACTTCAATGCGGCGAACATCGCCTCGCTGTCGCAGTTCTGCCCGGGCGGCACGGCGCCTTGCCTGGATACGCCGGCGCGGATCGCGGCCGCGGCCGGGGCCCCTCTGGTGAGTTTCCTCGCCGGCGACCGCAGCAACGAAGGCGCGCTGGCGTCCAACACGCTGTACTACCGGCAACGGCTGCACGTTCTCGGCGACATCGTGGATGCCGAGGCGGTCTATGTGAAGGCGCCGCTGCTCAATTTCTCCGATGCGGGGTTCAGCAGTTTCGCCAGCACCGGCGCCACCCGCCAGGGCATGGTCTACGTTGCCGCCAACGACGGCATGCTGCATGCCTTCAACGCGAACAACGGGGCGGAGGTCTGGGCCTATGTGCCGACCCTGCTGTTTCCGAACCTGTACAAGCTGGCGGACAAGGCGTACGCCAGCAGCCACCAGTATTTCGCCGACGGCACGCCGATCGTGGGGGACGTCTACTTCGGCTCCGCCTGGCACACCGTTCTCGTCGCCGGATTGAGCGGCGGCGGCAAGGGCTATTACGCGCTGGATATCACCGATCCCGCCCACCCCAAGGCGCTGTGGGAATTCACCGACACCAACATGGGGTTCACCTACGGCAATCCGGTGATCTCGAAGCTGAAGGACGGCACCGCCACCAACGGCAGCGGGACCTGGGTGGTGTTCCTCACCTCGGGCTACAACAACACCGCTGCCGGACAGGACGGCGACGGGCACCTGTACGTCGTCAACGTGGCCACCGGCGTCAAGATGCTGGACATCGCCACCGGCGTGGGCAGCACCGGCACGCCCAGCGGCCTGGCGCGCATCAATGCCTGGGTAGACAACACCTCGGTCGACAACACGACGCTGCGCGTCTACGGGGGCGATCTGCTCGGCAACCTGTGGCGCTTCGACGTCAACAATCTCTACGGCACCGCCGGGGTCGATGCGCAGAAGCTGGTCACGGTGTATGCCAATAGCGCCGGCACGACGGTGCAGCCGATTACCGTCAAGCCCGAGCTGGGGCTGGTCAACAACGTGGCGATCGTCTATTTCGGCACCGGCCGCTTCCTCGGCCTGACCGACCTTAACGACACCACCCAGCAGTCGTTCTACGCGGTGCAGGACAAGCTGGATGCGACGACGCTCCCCACGCCCCGGGCCACCGGATCGAAATTCGTGCAGCAGACGCTGACCACGACGACCTGTCCGGCCAACTCCCCGGCCACCATCTGCGGCGCCGGACAGATCGTGCGCACCAGCACGAGCACGCCGGTCACCTTCCCGACCAACAACGGCTGGTTCATGGATCTGCCCGACAGCGGCGAGCGCGACAACACCGATCCCACGCTGGCGCTGGGGACGATCGGTTTCACCACCAACGTACCCTCGACGAACGCCTGCACGGCCGGCGGCACCAGCTTCCGCTACCTGCTGGACTACGCCACCGGCGCCCCGGTGTCGACGTCGACCACCCACGTGTCGGGCGTCCAGCTCGGCAGCGCGCTTGCCACGCGCGCGGTCTTCGTCCGGTTGCCGAACAACACCGTCGTCCAGCTCACCCGGATGTCCGACGGCACCACGCTGACCACCAACGTGCCGATCGGCGGCGCCGCGTCCACCGTCCGGCGGGTTTCGTGGCGGGAACTGATCACCGATCAGTAACCGGGACCGCCTGCGCCGTGCGCGGCGCGGACGGGCCGCACGTCGGCCGCATGTTAGGATCGCGCCTGCGGCCCGGATGCTGGTGTAGCTCAGTTGGTAGAGCAACTGATTCGTAATCAGTAGGTCCCCCGTTCGAGTCGGGGCACCAGCACCAGATGCGGAGGTTGAAATGAAGAAACCCTGGATATTCCTGCTGGCGCTGGCTTTCGCCGGCGCCGCGCAGGCGCAGCTCTACAAGTGGGTCGACAAGGACGGCAAGACGCGCTACGGCGACACGCCGCCGCCCGGCGTCAAGGCGAGCGTCATGGGCGCGCCGGCATCGGGGTCCGCCTCGGCTCCGGCGGCTTCTTCCGATCCCGCGTCCAAGGACGCCAAGAAGGGTCCGCTCACGCCCGCGGAGCAGGCGCAGGAATTCCGCAAGCGCCAGGACGACGCCAAGAAGGAGGCCGAGAAGGAGGCGCAGGAGCGCAAGGACAAGGCGGCGAAGGCCGAGGACTGCGTCCGCAACAAGGAATACCTGATGTCGCTGCAGTCGGGGCAGCGCATCGCCCGCACCAACCCGTCGACCGGCGAACGGTACTACATGGACGACAGCCAGCGGGCGCAGGAGGTTGCCAGCGCGCAGCAGGCGATGAAGAACTGCCCGCAGTAGCGCCCGGAATAATGGCGGCGAAAATCCTGGTCGTGGACGACGACGAAAGCCTGCGCGAACTGCTGCGCATGCACCTCGCCTCGGCGGGCTACGACGTCAGCACCGCCGCCGATGCGATCAACGCCGGCTACCAGGTACTGAAGAACCCGCCCGACCTGATCCTCTCGGACGTCAACATGCCGCACATGGACGGCTTCGAATTCGTCGCGGCGCTGAAATCGGACAAAACGCTGCCCTACATCCCGGTGATCTTTCTCACCTCCGTGGAGGACGGCGATCACCGCGGCAAGGAACTGGGCGCGGTCGGCTACCTGACCAAGCCGGTGCGCGCCGACCGGCTGCTCGAACTGGTCGCGCAGCACGTCGCCGGCGGCGCCATTCCGATCGGCTAGGGGCAGTTCCGCACCTCGGTGCCGGGAAAGCCCTGCGCGGTTTCGCGCAGCTTCGCCTGCAGCGGGGCGTCCGCGCCGCGCGCCTGGAACCAGATCTTCGCCACCTGCGTATCGCGTTCGCCCGTCTGCGCGCTGCGCACGCCCTTGGCGCGCAGCGCGTCGAGGCGGCTTTTGGCGGCGTCCTCGCTGCTGAATATCCCCAGCGACACCGCCCAGCGCATCTTCCCCTCGTCCTGGATGATGAAATAGTCGTCGATGCCGAGCGCCTTCAGCTCGGCGGTTTTCTTCAGGGCGGCCGGGCGGTTGGCCTGCGGCGGGATGAAGACCCACCAGCCGGCGGTTTCCTCGCTGCGCCGCTGCGACAGGCGCGCGCCCAGCGCGAGCGGCGCGAGCGCCTGCTCTGCCTTCGGCGCTTCGGCGATCGCGAAGCCGCCCCACTCGACGCAGGCAGCCTGCGCCGCCGCCGGCTCGACCGGAGCCGGGGGTTTCGGCTTGAGCACCGGCAGCCCGGCGAGTTCGGCCCCGGCGAGAATGTGGATGCTGTCGGGCTTGATCTGCCGGCGCAGCGGTTCGCTGTCCGACGCGCTGTCGGAGGGCGCGTAATACCGCACCCAGGCGAAGAACGCGAGGTTGAGGGCGACCAGCAGCAGGAAAAGCGCTCTCATCGGTTCAGGCCGCGCACGCGCCGGCGGGGTATTCGATGCCGATGCGCGCCAGGCCCTCGAGTACCAGGTTCTCGACGTAGCGGCAGGGCAGCTCGAGGCGCTCGATGAGCGCCCGGCCGCCGCCGCCGGAGACCAGGCAGGCGAGTTCGCCGCCCATGGCGCGGTGCATGCGCTCCACCGCGCCCGCCTGGGCGTGGCGGCAGCCGCTCTCGATCGCGTCGATGGTGTTGCGCGGCGTCTTGACGAAGCGTCCCTCCTGCAGCGGCAGGCGGCCGGTGTGCTCGTGCAGCACGAAGCGCATCAGGTCGATGCCGGGCAGGATCAGGCCGCCGAGGAACTCGCCCGCCGGCGAGAGGGCATCCACCGTGGTCGCGGTGCCGGCGTTCACCACCAGGCAGGCGCGGCCCGGTTCCAGGGCGCGCGCCGCGATGAGCGCCGCCCAGCGGTCCGGGCCGAGCTGCCCGGGCTTCTCGTAGCCGTTGCGCACGCCGCAGGATTGCGCCTCGCCCTTCAGCCAGAGGGGTTCGGCTTCGAAGATGCTGGTCCAGTTCACCAGCAGCTGGTGCGCGCCTTCGCCGGCGACGTTCGAGATGACGATGCGCGCCGGGTTGTCGTGCGTGGCGGAGAAGGGATTGACGTGGTCGCTGGAGGCGGCGAATTCGATCAGCGACACGCTGGCGATGCCCGACCAGCCGCCGGCGCCGGGCGCGCCTTCGTACCAGCCCCATTTCACGCGCGAATTGCCGGCGTCGATGGCGAGGATCATGCCGCGCGCTTCCTCGCGTGGTCCAGGGCAGGCTCCCGTGCAGGTTCATATACGCGCTCCCAGGCATCGAGAGCGCCCAGCACTTCGCGCGCCACCGCACCGATCACTGCGTTACGCGAGATCCGGCGCGACAGTACTTCGTCGAGCGCGGCGACGCCCCGGGCCAGGCGTGCGCCCAGCCGCGGCTGCGCCCGGCAATTGATGCCGATGCCGACGATCACCGTGCTGCCGTCCGCAGCAGGGCCCGCGTCGGAACGCAGCTGCGTCCGCGTTTCGATCAGGATGCCGCCGAGCTTGCGGCGGCTGACCATCAGGTCGTTGGGCCACTTCACCACGACGCCCCGCGCGCCCAGCCTGCGCAGCGCGCGCGCCGCGGAGATGCCCACCGCAACCGAGAGCCCGGGCAGCCGGCGCTGCTCGCAGCGCAGGTGCCGCCGGATGGAAAAGGTCGCGCCCGCGCCGGGCGCCGAACGCCACTTGCGGCCGCGCCGGCCGCGGCCGGCCGACTGCGCTTCGGCCGCCAGCAGCACCGGTTGCTCCGATTTTTCGGACAGCAGGACGGCATTCGTGGAAGTGCAGCGTTCCACCACCCGTATCTCCAGCCCCGGGGCGTGAATCTTCGATCGGTCCAGGCGATCCATGGCGTGGATTTTACGTTGTTGTGCCGAACGCAAAGTTTCGCCCCGGCGCGGCGTCGAACAGGGCCCGGGTGTACGGGTGCCTCGGCCGCAGGAAGACTTCCTCCGCCGTGCCGTATTCCACCACGCGGCCCTTCGACATTACCGCCACCCGGTCGCAGACCTGCGCCGCGACGCGCAGGTCGTGGGTGATGAACAGCATCGCCAGGTCGAGCCGGGCGCGGATTTCCTCCAGCAGCTGCAGCACCTGCGCCTGCACCGACACGTCCAGCGCCGACACCGCCTCGTCGGCGATCAGCAGCTCCGGCCGCATCGCCAGCGCCCGCGCGATGCAGATCCTCTGGCGCTGGCCGCCGGAGAACTGGTGCGGGTAGCGCGACAGCGCCGCGGCGTCCATGCGCACCAGGTCCATCAGCGAGCGCGCGCGTTCGAGCGCTTCGGCCCGGCCGACGCCGTAGTTGAGCGGTCCCTCGATGATCGCCTCGCCCACCGTGCGCCGCGGATTGAGCGAGCGGTAGGGGTCCTGGAACACGATCTGCACCTTGCGCCGCAACGGCCGCAGCGCGGCCGCGCCCATGGCGGCGATTTCCGTGCCGCCGATGCGGATCTCACCCGAGCTTGGATCGATCAGCCGCACGATGCAGCGCGCGACGGTGGATTTACCCGAGCCCGATTCGCCGACGATGCCGAGCGTCTGGCCGCGGCGCACTTCCAGCGTCACGTCCTCGGCCGCGCGCACCTCGCGGGCGGGCGCGAACCAGCTGCGGGCGCTGTAGGTTTTCGACAGGCCTCTTGTTTCGAGGACCACGGGAGCGGCGGGATCGGCGGCGCGCCGGCGCGGTTTCAGCGTGGGTACCGAGCCGATCAGCATTTTCGTGTACTCGTGCCGCGGGTGCTGCAGCACCTCGTCGCGCGCGCCGAGTTCGACCAGCTCGCCCAGGCGCAGCACCGCCACGCGTTGCGCGATTTCCGCCACCACGCCGAAGTCGTGGGTGATGAAAAGAACGCCCGTCCCATGTTTTTTTTGCAATTGGATGATTAAACCCAGAATCTGGGCTTGCGTCGTCACATCCAGCGCCGTCGTCGGCTCGTCCGCGATCAGCAGCGCGGGTTCGAGCACCAGCGCCATGGCGATCATGATGCGCTGGCGCTGGCCGCCCGAGAGCTGGTGCGAATAGGAAGCGGCGATGCGTTCCGGTTCCGGCAACGCGACTTCGCGGATGATGTCGAGGATTTTCCGTTTTCTTTCTTCGGGGGATTTTTTTGTGTGAAAGCGCAACACTTCGTCGATCTGCTCGCCGCAGCGCATGACCGGATTGAGCGCCGTCATCGGCTCCTGGAAGATCATCGCCATGCGCGTGGCGCGGCGGTGGCGCAGGTCCGCCTCGGCCATGCCGGCGAGCTCCTCGCCTTCGAGCCGGATCGACCCGGCGGCCAGGGGCAGCGCCTTCGGCAGCAATCCCATTACGCTCTGGCCGATCACCGATTTGCCCGAGCCCGACTCGCCCACCAGGCAGACGATTTCGCCGTGCGCGACGCTGAAAGATACTTTGGAGATGGCCTCGGTGCGGTCGCCTCCGGGGGGAAGTTTTATTGTCAATTCGTTAACTTCAAGAACACTCATACGCGTTTCGCCATTTTCGGGTCGAGCGTATCGCGCAGGCCGTCGCCCAGGATGTTCACCGCGAGCACGGTGAGCGCGAGGAAGGCGCCGGGAATGAAAATGTTGTGCGGGTACTGGTTGAACTGCGGGCGGCCCTCGGCCATGATGTTGCCCCAGGTCGGGATGTCGGGCGGCAGTCCCACGCCGAGGAAGGAGAGGATCGCCTCGACCAGGATCGCGTTGGCGCAGATGTAGGTGCCCTGCACGATCAGCGGCGCGACGCAGTTCGGCAGGATGTGGCCGAACATGATCTTCCAGGCGGGCGTGCCGAGCGACACCGCGGCCTCCACGTAGGGTTCCTCGCGGATCGACAGCACCATCGAGCGGACCAGGCGCGTGACGCGCGGAATCTCCGGGATCGCGATGGCGACGACGATGGTGGCCAGGCTGCCGCGCCACAGCGCCACCAGCGCGATGGCGATGAGGATCGCCGGGATCGCCATGATGCCGTCCATGAAGCGCATCAGCACGCCGTCCAGCCAGCGCAGATACCCCGCGCTCAGTCCCAGCACGATGCCGAAGGCGAGGGCGAGCGAGGCTGCGAGCAGGCCCACCGCGAGCGACACGCGCGCGCCGTAGAGCACGCGGCTGTAGATGTCGCGCCCGAAGGAGTCCGAACCCATGACGAAGACGTGCTTGATGATCTCGCCGTCGAGCGTGGTGATGTCGCCCGCCTTGCCGGGCACCAGGTCGCGGCTGCCCGCGTCGAACAGGGTCGGGTCGACGGTGCCCAGCCAGGGCGCGGCGGCGGCCGCGAGAACCAGCAGCACCAGCACCGCGCCGCCGATGCGCACCGACCAGTTCTCCAGTATCCGCGTGGACGCCATGCTAGTAGCGGATCCTCGGGTCGAAGAACACGTACGAGAGGTCGACCAGCAGGTTGACCAGCACGTAGACGAAGGAGAAGAACAGGATCACGCCCTGGATGGTCGGGAAGTCGCGTGCGAGCACCGCGTCCACGGTCAGCCGGCCGAGGCCCGGAATGGCGTACACCGATTCGGTGACCACCACGCCGCCGACCAGCAGGGCGATGCCGGTGCCGATCACGGTGACGATCGGCACGGCGGCATTGGCGAGGGCGTGATGCACCAGGACCCGCAGACCGGGGAGGCCTTTGGCGCGCGCGGTGCGGATGTAGTCCTCGCCGAGCGCCTCCATGACGGCGGCGCGCGTGACGCGCGCGATCAGCGCGATGAAAATCACCGACAGGGTGAGGGCGGGCAGGATGAGGTGCTGCAGCCAGGGCCAGAGTCCTTCCCCTATGTGCCGGTAGCCCTGCACAGGCAGCCAGCCGAGCCTGAGCGACACGACGTAGACGAGGATGTAGGCGAGCACGAACACCGGCACCGAGAAGCCCATCACCGAGAAGCCCATCAGGCAGCGGTCGAACCAGCCGCCGAAGCGCCAGGCGGCGAGCGCGCCCAGCGGCACCGAGACCAGCACGGCGAAAACGATGGTCACCGCCGAAAGCGACAGGGTCGGCTCGAGCCGCTGCGCGATCAGCTCGGTCACCCGGATCTTGAAGTAGAACGATTCGCCGAGATCACCCTGCAGCAGGCGGCTGCCCCAAATGCCGAACTGCGCGGCGATCGGCTTCTCCAGCCCGAGGCTGGCGCGGATCTGCGCGATCTGCTCGGCGCTGGCGGCGTCGCCCGCCATGATCGCCGCCGGGTCGCCCGGGGTCAGGCGCAGCAGCAGGAACACCAGCACCGCGACGATCAGCAGCACCGGTATGGTGGCGAGAACCCTCCGGGCAATGTACGGAAACAACCGGCGCGCCGGCTCAGTTCTTCTTCACGTTCCAGTAGATGTGCGCGAGGCCCGAGGTATTCAGCCCGGTGATGTTGCTGCGCATCGCCACCGGCGCCTGGTATTCGCCCAGCGGCGCGTGGGTGCCGTTCTGGAAGGCCTCCGCCTGGATCTCCTCGGCGAGCTTCTTCTTCTTCGCGGCGTCGGTCTCGCGCATGAACTTGCCGCGCAGCTCCTGCAGCTTGTCGTCCAGCGGCCAGCCGAACCAGCCCGACTTGTCGCCGCGCGCATCCAGCGCCGCGTTGTTGATCGGGCTCCAGATGTCCGGCGCCACCCAGGCGGTGCAGAACATGTTCCAGCCGCCGCTGGCGACCGGGTCCTTCTTCGCACGGCGCGATACCAGCGTCTGCCAGTCCATCGCCTGCAGGTCGACCTTGAAGCCGGCCTGGCGCATGAATTGCGCGGCGACATCGGGCAGCTTGCCGATGGCATCGAGGTCGGTGGGCTTCATCAGCACCACCGGCGTGCCGCTGTAGCCGGATTGCTTGAGCAGCTCCTGTGCGTGGCGCATGTTCGACTTCGCCATGATCTCGCTGCCGGCAGTGCTGGCATACGGCGTGCCGCAGGTAAACATCGAAGGGCAGGTGTTGTAGAGCTCCTCCACGCCGACCTGCGCCTTGAGAAACGCCCGCTGGTCGAACGAGGCGAGCGCGGCACGGCGCACCGCTGCCTTGTCGAACGGCGGCAGCAGGTGGTTGAAGCGGCACATGTACTGCTGGCCGACGGCCGGCTTGATCACCTTGATGCCTTTCTCCTTCGACAGGCTGGCGTACTGGTCGAAGGCGATCGCCTCGATGATGTCGACCTCGCCCTTCACCAGGGCGTTGGCCTGCGCCTGCACGTCGCGCAGCGCGAGGTTCCATTCGACGCGGTCGACGTACACGTTCTTGCCGCCCGCGGTGCCGGAGGCCGGTTCCTTGCGCGGCACGTACTTGGTGTTCTTCAGGTAGACCGCCTTGTCGCCGGGCTTGAACTCGTCGCGCTTGAAGATGTAGGGGCCCGAGCCGGTGTAGTCGTCGATCTGCTTGAACGGGTCGGTCTCGGCGACGCGCTTGGGCATGATGAAGGGCACGCTGGAAGAAGGCTTGCCCAGCGCCTCCAGCACGAAGCCGCAGGCCTCGCGCAGGAAGATGCGGAAGCTGTCGGGCGAGGGCGAGTCCATGCGGTCGACGAAGGTCATCAGCGCCACGCCCATGGCGTCGCGCTTGCCCCATCGTTGCAGGGAAGCGACCACGTCCTCGCCGGTCACCGGCTTGCCGTCGTGGAAAGCGAGGCCCTTCCTCAGCTTGAAAGTCCAGAGCCGGTGATCGGGGCTCTCCGTCCACGACTCGACCATCTGCGGCTGCACCCTGTTCTTTTCGTCGGTGCCGAACAGGGTGTCGTAGATCATGTAGCCGTGGTTGCGGCTCATGTAGGCGGTGGTCCAGATCGGGTCGAGGATCGCCAGGTTGGAGTGCGGCACCACGCGCAGCACCTTTTCCTGGGCGTGCGACACGCTGAACGCGGCGGCAAGAACCAGCAGTGCAATTAGCTTTCGCATGAGAAAATCCCCTAGGTAAAAATCCAAGGCAGGGTATCAGGCCATGGCACGCATCGCAATCGGCGGCATGCAGCACGAGACGAATACTTTCGCCCCTTCCAGGGCGGACTACGGCGCGTTCGAGGCGGGCGGCGGCTGGCCCCCGGTCCAGTACGGCGAAAGCGTCTTTGCCGCGGTGGAGGGCGCCAATATTCCCGCCGCCGGCGCGATCCGCGCGCTGCGCGCGCAGGGACATGACCTGGTCGCCACCGCCTGGGCGGCGGCCAGCCCTTCGGCGCACGTCACCACGGACGCTTTCGAGAGAATTGTTTCCGGGTTGATTTCTGAATTAAACAAGCAACTTCCCGTGGACGGTGTCTACCTGGATCTCCACGGCGCGATGGTGACCGAGGCGCACGACGACGGCGAAGGCGAGATCCTGCGCCGGGTGCGCGAGGCGGTGGGACCGCGCGTGCCCGTCGCCGCCAGCCTTGACCTGCACTGCAACTACACCCGCGCCATGTTTGACCGCTGCGACGCGCTGGTCGCCTACCGCACCTATCCGCACGTCGACATGGCCGAGACCGGCGCGCGCGCCGCCGGCCTGCTCGAGCGCATGCTGCGCGGCGGGCAGCGGCTCGCCAAGCATTACCGGACGCTCGACTACCTGACCGGGCTGTCCTCGCAATGTTCGTTCATCGATCCCTGCAAGGGCCTCTACGAGGACATCGGGCGCAACGAGAGCGTGACGCTGTCGTTCACGCCGGGCTTCCCGATGGCCGATTTTCCCGACTGCGGCATGGCGGTCTTCGGCTACGGCGCCGACCAGAAAAGCACCTTCGACGCCGTGGAACGCCTGCATGGCATGGTCGCCGAGTCGGAGAAGGACTTCGCCGTCGAACTGCATCTGCCCGACGACGCGGTGGCGCGTGCACGCGCGCACGGCGAACCCGGCATGCCGGTGGTGCTCGCCGACACGCAGGACAACCCGGGCGCCGGCGGCAACGGCGATACCACGGGCCTGCTGAAATCCCTCATCGGGCAGAAGGCCCAGGACGCGGTGCTCGGCCTGCTCATCGACGGCGAGGCGGCCAAGCGTGCGCATGAAATTGGTTTGGGGTTCAGTTCAAGCTTCAAACTGGGAGGACGCTCGAACATTCCCGGCGATTCCCCGTTCGAAGGCGAATTTACCGTCGAGCGCCTCGGCGACGGCCGCTTCACCTGCACCGGCCCCATGTTCAAGGGTTTCCGCATGCAGCTCGGCAACATGGCGCTGCTGCGAAGCAAATCCTCGCCCGGCGTGCGCGTCGTGCTCGCCTCGCGCAAATGCCAGGCCGCCGACCAGGAAATGTTCCGCCACCTCGGCGTCGAGCCGCGGCGCAGCCGCATCCTCGCGCTGAAGAGCTCGGTCCACTTCCGCGCCGATTTCCAGCCGATGGCGAAGGAAGTGCTGGTGGTGAAAGCGCCGGGTCCCGCGCTCGCCGATCCCACCGAGTTCAAATGGACGCGGCTGCGCAAGGGCCTGCGCATGCGGCCGCTCGGGCCCGCCTATCAGGGCTAGCCCGGCAATGCTGAAGCGGCTACTGTTGTGCGCGGCGCTGGCTGCGTCCGCGCAGGTCCTCGCGCAGAATGCTCCCGCGCAGTTTCGCGGCGTCTACGCCGGCATCAACATGCGGCCGACGGAGGCGATGATCCAGCGGCTGGGCGCGCAATACGGCAGCGACAAGCGGCTCGCCATCAAGGAAGTGCTCGCCTCGCCGGGCTCCTACACGCCGCCGGTGCTCTACGCGCTCGCCAACACCCTGGCCGAGGACCATGCCGAACAGGCCATCTTCTGGTATCACGTCGGGCGGCTGCGCGCGGTCTACGACGCGCTGCGCTGCCGCGACAAGACTGCCGCGCAAGCCGGGATGCTCGAACTCAGGAAACGCCTCAGCCGCGAACTGACCAGCAACCAGTTCTACCGGCGCGACCGCCTCGTCGCGCTTGCGCAGAAAGCCGTCGACTGGGATGCCGCCAATCCGCGCGACTACGACCAGCGCTGGATCGCCCTCTACGGCAAGGTCGCCGCGACCTCGGACGGCAGCAACGCAGGAGAAATTTTCGTGCCGGAAGCCGAATGGCCGGCGATCCTGCAGCACGTGCATGAAGCGCACCTGAAAGCCGTCGAGGCTTTCGCAGGGGAAAAGGTTCAGTAGCCGCTTGCCCAACCTCGTCGTCATCGCCGGTCCCAACGGCGCAGGCAAGTCCACGACCGCGCCGGCGATTCTGCGCTCCGTCGGCGTACAGGAGTTCGTCAACGCCGACGTCATCGCGTCGGAACTCGCGCCCGGTTCGCCCGACAGTGTTGCCATCGAATCCGGACGCATTGCAGTGCGGCGGATGCACACCCTTGCCGATGCTGGCCGGGACTTCGCCTTTGAAACGACCCTCTCGGGCCGGTTGCACGCGTCATGGTTCAGGTCATTGCAGAAAGACCGGAACTATCGGGTCCACCTGTTCTTCATCTGGCTGCCGACCGCGGAGCAGTCCATCGAACGCGTTGCCCGACGTTTCGCCATGGGAGGTCACTCCATTCCGCCCGATGTCATCCGGCGGCGCCACGCTCTCGGGCTGCGCAATTTCTTCGAACTGTACGCGCCGATTGCCGATTCATGGGCCCTGTATGAAAATTCGTCTCGGCTGACGTGCGTGGCCGAGAAGCCGGTGGGTGAGCAGCCCAAGGTGTACGACAGGGCGATCTGGGAGGCAATGGTGAAGAGCACCGAAGTCCACGAAGAAGAAGCCGGCTACGGTCGTGGCGCGGCCGAACCCGAGATCATCGGCGTGCCTACCCGACTCATCACCGAGGCCATGCAGCGCGCCGTGAACGACGCCTGGCGCCGCCATAAATCGCTCGGCCATCCGATCGTCATCCTGCGCGACGGCAAAGTTGTCGAGGTGCCGCCG
>DATBQR010000122.1:0-7499 GCA_036560705.1 Burkholderiales bacterium
GCGGCGGTGGACTATCTCGTCGCCGCGCCGCTAGGATTTGCTCTCGGCCTGGCGACGATCTACCTGCTCAGCATCCGCTGGGTATTCAGGGAGCGCCGGCTCGCGGACCGCAAGGCGGAATTCGCATTGTTTGCGCTGATCGGTCTTGCCGGCATGGCGCTGAACCAGCTGATCCTTTTTGCCGCGGTGCAATGGATGGCGGTATCGTTCGAGCTCGCCAAGATCATTTCGGCCGGCATCATTTTCTGCTTCAATTTCGTTTCCCGGAAATTACTTCTTTTCACGAGGCGCTAGCCAATCGAAACGATCCAATCACGCGTGGTGATCATCGGCGCCGGCCCGGCGGGGCTCACCGCGGCCTGGGAGCTTGCCGAGGCGGGAACGGGCGGCATATTGGTGCTCGAGGCAACGCGGAATATCGGCGGGCTTTCGCAGACGATCGAGTACAAGGGCAACCGCATCGACATCGGCGGCCACCGGTTCTTCTCCAAATCGGACTGGGTGATGGACTGGTGGACGCGCATGCTGCCGCTGGCAGCCGGTCCCGCGCCAGATGCGGGGAGCCAGGAACTGGTGATTTCCTACCAGGGCAAGCGACGCACCGTGGGCGCGGTGCCCGCTGCAAGCGAAACGGACGCGCGCGCGATGCTGGTCCGCAAGCGCCTGTCGCGCATCTATTTCGACGGCAAGTTTTTCGATTATCCGCTGAAGGTGAACCTTGAAACCGCGCTCAAGCTCGGGCTCTGGCGCTGCATCCGCTTCGGCGCCAGCTACGTCCGGGCGATGCTCTTTCCGCGCCGTCCGGAGCTCAGCCTGGAGGATTTCTTCGTAAACCGCTTCGGCCGCCTGCTTTACCTGCAGTTCTTCAAGGAATACACCGAAAAAGTCTGGGGCACGCCCTGCAACCAGATCAGCGCCGAGTGGGGCGCTCAGCGGGTGAAGAGCCTGTCCATCGCCAAGGCGCTATTGCATGCCGTCCTCAAGCCGTTCCGCCGCGGCGGCGGCCTGGGCGCAGCGCAGCAGACCTCCCTCGCCGAGCAGTTCCTCTATCCGAAATACGGTCCGGGGCTGATGTGGGAAACCACCGTCGAGCAACTGCGCGCGCGCGGCGTGCGGTTCGAGTTCGAGGCGCGAGTGACGCAGGTAGAACAGGGCGGCGGCCGCATCCAGGCGGTGCGCGTGCTGAGAGCCGGCGGCGCCGAGCAGCTGTACGAGGCCGACAGCTTCATCTCAACCATGCCGGTTCGCGATCTGGTGGCGGGCCTCGCGCCGCAGGCGCCGCAGGCCTCCAGGGAAATCGCGGCCGGTCTCGAGTACCGCGATTTCATCACCGTCGGCTTGCTCTATCGGCGCCTGATGCGGAATCCGGCGGGCCGCGGGCCGATGAACATCGTCCCCGACAACTGGATCTACATCCAGGAATCCGGCGTCAAGGTGGGCCGGCTGCAGATTTTCAACAACTGGAGTCCGTATCTGGTGAAAGACCCTGAGACCGTCTGGATAGGGATGGAGTACTTCTGCCGCGAGGGCGATGAACTCTGGGCCTTGCCAGACGACCAGTTGCAGAAATTCGGCATCGCCGAAATGCAGCGGTTGAACCTTGCCGATGCCGCGGACCATTTGGACGGCGTCGTGGTCCGGGTGCCAAAGGCCTACCCCGGCTACTATGGCAGCTACGCGCGCTTTCCGGAATTGCGCGAGTACCTGGATGCGTTTCCGAATCTGTTCCTGATCGGACGCAATGGCATGCACCGCTACAACAACCAGGACCACTCGATGCTGTCGGCAAAGAAGGCGTCCGAAGCGATCCTCGCCGGCAGCAGCGACAAGAGCGCGATCTGGGGCGTGAACATCGACGACGACTATCACGAGGAAGCGTCGCGCTGACGGGGGATTCGTCGCTCACGTTCATTTTCGGCGCAGCCCGAGGACGCCGAGGAAAAAACTCGAGAAGATGATTTGCACGCCCAGTATCAGCGCGGTGACCGAAGGAGCCACGATGCGGAGCGTCACCGCTGGATCGAGCGGTCCGAAAGAGACCCGGCCCCAGATGCCGACTGCGTAGGCGCCGGCCGCGAGTCCGGCTGCAACCAGCAGCAGCCCGGCGGTCATTCCCGTCTCTACGGTCACCACCGACGTCAGGCGGCGAATACGCGGATCCTCCGGCAACAGCCGGGCATTGATGGCGGCTACCTTGGCGAATACGGCAAAGGCGAGCGCCTGGAAGCCGCAGACGATGGCCGCCGCGCAGTACATGAGGGTGTTCACATCCAGTCCGATGCCGCCCACGCGGCGCGGCCCGGGCAGAAGCCACAGCATCGACGCCAGGCCGGCGGCCATCAGGATCGCCCCCGGGTAGAGGAACAGCCAGCGGGGACTGAACAGCAGCAGGAAGCGCAGGTGGCGCCAGCCGTCGCGAAAACTTCGCAGGTGTGGCGGCCGCGTCCGCCCGTCGGGCGAAAGGGTGGTCGGCACCTCGGCAATGCGCAGGCCTTCGATCGTCGCGCGGACTACCATCTCGCTCGCGAACTCCATGCCGCCGGTGGTCAACCCGAGCCCGGCCACCGCCTCGCGGCGGAAGCCGCGCAGTCCGCAGTGAAAATCTCCGACCGGGCTGCGAAAGAACAATCTGCCGATTCCGCTGAGAACCGGGTTGCCGAGGTACCGGTGCAGCGCGGGCATGGCCCGCGGAGCGATGCCACCCAGAAAACGGTTGCCCATCACGAGGTCCGCACCACCGCGCAGTTTTGCGACAAATGCGTCGAGCGCGGTGAAATCGTAGCTGTCATCGGCATCGCCCATGATCACGTAGCGGCCCCGCGCCGCGGCGATACCGGTGCGAAGGGCATTCCCGTAGCCGCCGCGCTTCTCGAGGATGACCCGCGCGCCGGCCTGTTCTGCGATACGGGGAGAGCCATCGGTGCTTCCGTTGTCTACGATCAGCACCTCGCCGCCGACCGCGCTGCGCTGCAGGTATGCAAGGGCTTTCGCCACGCAAATTGCCACCGTCTCGCTCTCGTCGAGACAGGGCATCAGAATCGTCAGTTCGCAGGGATCGCGCGAATCCTGCCCCGGCAATGGCTGCGTCATTTCTTGGGCGAGGCGGCTTGCGCCGCGGTCCAGAGTTCCCCCCAGCCGCCTTCCGCGGTCTTCGCATACGCCGGGAAATGCCGGGCCATCAGTTGCGGGATGTTCTTCCCGTCCTGCACCATCACAACGCGGGGTGAGCGCAGGAAGGGGTCGTTTTGCACCATGTCCCGAGTGTAGAGCCCGGCAGCGAGATTGACGAACACGACCTCCGGTTGCTCCCGGGTGGCGGGCCGGGCGAGCGGCGGTACCTGGTCCAGGTGCCGAGTGATGAAAGCCTCGACCTGGGCCAGGCGCAGGCCGTTCGCGCAGACGATCGACAGCACGATCCCCCAGGCGGCCATGTTGCGCAGCTCGCCGCCCGGGCTGCCGTGCACCCGGCTCAGGGCGACCGACGCGAGCACCGGGATGACGAACCAGGCGGAGTGGATATAGCGGAAACCCCAGCCGTGCCCCTGGTCGAAGGGAACGAAGACATAGCCGAAGAAAGTAATGGCCAGCGCGGCCCCGAGAAGCTTGGTCTCCGTTGCGGCGCGCGAAACCATGCAGCCGTAGGCTGCGAGCACCATGAAACCGGCCGCGCCCCATGTCCAGGCCTTGGACAGGTCGGCGATGCGCGCCTGGATGACGCCCGGCAGCGGGGGATTGAGGAACGGCCTGATGTACGCCGACACCGTTTCCAGCAGCGAGGGTTCTGCGCCGACCGCGTGTGCCGCCAGGCCGGTTTGGGCGAGACTGGCGAGGTGATGATGCCAGCCGAGGCCTAGCAACGCGGACAGCGGCAGGTAGCCGCAGATGAGCGAGCCAAGAATGGCCGCAGACGCGGGCCGGACGCACAGCCAGACAAAAAACGCCAGGCTGAACAGCAGATGCGGTACCGGATTGTGCAGCGTGAGCGCCAGCGACCCGATGATTCCGGCGAGGAAGGCGCGTGGCGCGGTCGGCCGCATCAGGAGCAGCGCAAACAGGAGATTGCACAGCAGGTGCGCCGGCATCGAGTAATAGGAGATCGAGGCGACAATGAACGCGGGCGAACCCACCGTGATTACTACGGCCCAGCCCGCCGCTTCCGGCGAGCCTGCAACCAGCCTTGCGAGCCTGTGCACCGCGGGGATGGTGAGCGCCCCGATCACCGGATTCGCCGCCCATGGGATGCCGAGCCAGACGAATGGCGTCAGCAGCAGGGCGAAACCGGGCCAGTAGCTGCTCGACACCTCGCCCGCAGACCGGGCGACCCTGAAAAAGTAGCCGTGGGAAAAAGGCGGGACCAGCCGATCGACGAGGTCCGCGGGAAAGACGCCGGTCAGGTGGCCGGCAGCAAAGGCCTGCGCCTGGAATACGGCCGCGTACTCGTCCATCGACAGCGGATAGTCGTGGTAGATGCGCAGCGAGCAGAGGCAAAGCAGCGGGAAAACCGCCGCGGCCACGCTCCAGGGCCGCTCGGCGGCGAAGCGTACCGCGGCCAATGCCGCCGGCTGCCGGCGCAGAAGGAATGCGCAGGTCGCGAGCAGGAGGAGGAGAAGGTTGCCGTTCGTGTCGAACGCAGTCAGGAGATACCAGAATATCCGGCTGAACAGGTCCGGATTTCCCGCGCCTGCGCGTGCAATGACCGCCTGGGCGAGCGCCGTTCCCGCGACGCACCACAAAAGCAGGCGAACCGACGGCGACCGGGTCCAGGTCATCCGAGAGCGCGCCGTCCGGCCGGGGGCATGCGCGGACCTAGGCGGCCGGCGCCGCCGGCGGGCTCGCGACCTGCATGATTGCCCGATACCGCTCGATCGCGCCGCTGGCGCCGCCGTTGTAGACGATCCGGCCGCCGTCCAGGACGATCGCGCTATCGCAGATTCTCGATACCGCTTCCATGTCGTGGCTGGTGAACAGGATCGTCCGGCCGCTGCGCGCGATGTCCTGGATCTTGCTCTTGCACTTGTCCTGGAACGCCGAATCTCCGACCGCCAGCACCTCGTCGACCAGCATGATCTCGGCCTCCAGGTGGGCGGCAACCGCGAAAGCGAGACGCATGAACATGCCGCTCGAGTAATGCTTCACCGGCGTGTCGATGAAGTCGCGGATCTCCGCGAACTCGATGATCGCTTCCTCGCAGCGCTGGATTTCGCGGGGTACCATGCCGAGCATGGTGCCGTTCAGCAGAATATTCTGGCGGCCGCTGAGATCGGGATGAAAGCCGGTGCCGACCTCGAGCAGCGCTCCGACGCGGCCTTCCAGAATCGCGATCCCCTCGGTGGGAGAGGTTATCCGCGCGAGGATCTTGAGCAGCGTGCTCTTTCCCGAACCGTTGCGTCCGATCACGCCGAGGACCTGCCCTGGCCGCACCTCGAAAGACACGTCCCTGATCGCCCAGATGGCCTCGGGCATCGGCTGCGGTGCCGCGCCACGCCCGCCTCCGGAGAACGGCAATGTCAGAAGTTTCCCGAGGACTTCGGAGAGCGTGTTCGGACGCCGCAGCTCGTTTACCACGAACCGCTTGCCCAGGCCTTCGACTTGCAGTGCAGGTTCGATTGCAGCTCCTACACGATATCGGCGAAAGTTCCTTCTTGCCGCCGGAAAAACCACAGACCGGTGACGACGAGGACCGCAGCCACCGCCGTCGAAATTCCCACCATGCCGACGTTCGGCGGCGTCCCCCCGGCAAACGCCCAGCGGCTCGTTTGCACCGCCACCACGATCGGATTCATGGCGTACAGCGCCTCGTATTTGGGCGGCAGCAGGGAAAGCGGGTAGATGACCGGGGAGAGGTACATCCATATCAGCGTTATGAACGGCAGCAGGAGTCCGACGTCGCGGTAGCGGACGTAGAGGGCCGAGAGCCAGAGCGACAGCCCGAATACCGTCGCGGTTGCCAGCAGCAGCGCCGGGACGAACGCCAGCGCACCGATCCCGGGCGCTACGCGGTACCAGAGCATGAAGCACACCATCAGGCCGAATACGCATGCCAAGTCGAACAGGGCGGCGCCGATCGTGGCCAGCAGCAGGAGGATCCTCGGAAAGTAGATCCGGGTGACGAGATACGACTCGAACACCACGCTGGCGCTCGCCTGCTGAAAGGATTGGGCGACGAACTGCCACATCAGCAGGCCGCCCAGCACGAAGATCGGATACGGCTGGCCGTCGGTGGGCATGCTGGCGAGCCGGCTGAAGACGAGAGTGAAAACGGCCGTGAGCAGCAGCGGCTGCAGCACCGCCCAGGCGACGCCTACGGCGGTCTGCTGGTAGCGTATCTTCAGGTTGCGCCACACCAGGACCAGGAACAGGTAGCGGTAGCGCCAAAGCTCATGCAGATCGAGCAGAGCATGCTGCGGGGCGGGGCGTAGGATGAATTTTGCCAAGTGCTATGCTCGCTGTTCGTGCCGATTCTACCGCGACGCGCAAGCCGGCAAAGGATATCCGAAAGGCATTGATCCTATGGCGCCATCTCCACGGCCCGGCGTTGCGAATTTGTTCCGGGGTCCCTTGCGACTTGCGGCCAGAACCTATCGCGCGCTTCCGCTGCCGCACCACCTCCGCCATCTCATCAACCTGGCGCTTCTCGGCAGGTTGTATTTCCTGACGCAGCATGTCTTGCGGGCGCTCGCTTCTGCGCCTAACGGCGCGCTGGCGCAGGCGCTCGCCCGTCTGGCGGACGCGAAGCAAAAAGGCGCTGCGCTGCTTCCCGGTTTTGCGCGCACCGAACGCCCGGACGTCTCGATCGTCATACCGGTCTTCAATCAAGCGCCCTATACGGCCCTCTGCCTGCGATCCATCGCCGAGTCCGGAACCAGGCGCAGCTTCGAGATACTCGTCGTTGACGATGCATCCACCGACGCAACGCCGGCGATGCTGGAAGGCTGCGAGAACCTGCGCGTGCTGCGCAATCCTGCGAACATGGGATTCATCCGGTCATGCAACCGCGGCGCGGCCGAAGCGCGCGGCCGCCTGCTGCTGTTCCTGAATAACGACACCTGGGTGGTTCCCGGCTGGCTCGACGCATTGGCAGACAGCCTTGAGGGTGTCGAGAATGCGGGCCTGGTGGGTTCCAAACTGGTCTACCCCGACGGCCTGCTGCAGGAAGCGGGCGGCATCATCTGGAACGACGCGAGCGGCTGGAATTACGGCAACAGGCAGGATCCGAGCGCGCCGCAATTCAACTATCGCCGCGATGCGGACTACTGCTCCGGCGCATCGATCATGATCCCGAAGGCGTTGTTCCAGAAACTGGGGGGGTTCGATGAACGATACCTTCCGGCTTACTACGAAGATACGGACTTGGCCTTCTCGGTGCGGGCCTCGGGATTGCGGGTCCTGTACCAGCCGGCATCGGAGGTGATTCACTTTGAGGGCGTTACCTCGGGGCGCGATACCAAGCGGGGCGTCAAGGCCAGCCAGGGAGAAAACCGCCGCCGGTTCTTCGAAAA
>DATBQR010000123.1:0-2586 GCA_036560705.1 Burkholderiales bacterium
TGGGTGGACGCAAACTTCAAGGAAAGCCAGCTGGCCGACGTGCGCGTCGGCCAGACGGCGAAGGTCACCGCCGACCTGTACGGCGACCACGTGGAATACCAGGGCAGGATCACCGGCTTCGGCGCCGGCACCGGCGCCGCCTTCGCGCTGCTGCCCGCCCAGAACGCCACCGGCAACTGGATCAAGGTGGTGCAGCGCCTGCCGCTGCGCGTGGTGCTGGATCCCAAGGAAGTCGCCGCGCATCCGCTGCAGATCGGACTGTCGCTGCGCGTCGCCGTCGACACGCACGACCGCAGCGGGGCGCGCCTGCCGCAGGCGGCGCGCGCGCCCACCGCCCAGGAGACCAGCGTGTTCGACGCGCCGGAGAAGCAGGCGGCGGAGCGCATCGCGCGCATCATCCGCGACAACGGCGGCGGCAAGCCGCGCAGCTGAGGGGGAAACGCCCTCATGGCCGACGCAAAGGCCGTCCCGCAGCCCTACACCGGCCTCACGCTGGCGTTCCTGACGTTCGTGCTGTCGATGGCGAACGTGATGGAGGTGCTCGACCTCACCATCGCCAACGTCGCCATCCCGACCATCACCGGCGACCTCGCGGTGGCGCCCAGCCAGGGTGCCTGGGTGATCACCTCCTACGCGGTGGCCAACGCCATCACCGTGCCGCTCGCCGGCTGGTTCGCCGGGCGCTTCGGCCAGGTGCGCATCTACGCCACCATGATCGCCTGCTTCACCGGCGCCTCGCTGCTGTGCGCGCTCGCCACCAGCCTGGAGATGCTGGTCGCTTTCCGCGTGCTGCAGGGCGCCGCCGCCGGCTTCATGGTGCCGCTCTCGCAGGCGCTGCTGCTGTCCAACTTCCCGCCGCAGAAGCGCGGCATGGCACTGGCGATCTGGGTGATGACCATCACCGTGGCGCCCATCATCGGCCCGCTGCTGGGCGGCTGGATCACCGACAACTACCACTGGTCGTGGATCTTCCTCATCAACCTGCCGTTCGGCGTGTTCGCCTCGATCACCACCTGGCTGATGCTGCGCGACCGCGACACGCCGATCCGCAAGCTGCCGGTGGACTGGACCGGCATCGGGCTGATCGTGCTGTGGGTCGGCTGCCTGCAGATCCTGCTCGACAAGGGCAACGAGCTCGACTGGTTCCATTCCGGCTTCATCGTCTCGCTCGCCGTCGTCGCCGCCTTCGGCTTCGCGCTGTTCCTCGCCTGGGAACTCACCGAGGCGCATCCGGTGGTGGACCTGGATCTCTTCCGCTTCCGCAATTTCCGCAGCGGCGTGATCACGGTATCGCTCGGCTACGCGCTGTTCTTCGCCGGCGTCATCCTGCTGCCGCTCTGGCTGCAGACGCAGCTCGGCTATACCTCGCAGTGGGCCGGCTATGCGCTCGCGCCGGGCGGGGTATTCGCCGTGATATTCGCCCCGATCGTCGGGCGCGCCATCGGCAAGGGCGTCGATCCGCGGCTGCTCGCCACGGTCGGCTTCGTCACCTTCGCCGTGACGGGATACTGGCGCTCGACCTTCACCACCGGGGCCGACTTCGCCACCGTCATGCTGCCGCAATGGCTGCAGGGCCTCGGCGTCGCCTTCTTCTTCGCGCCGCTGTTTTCCATCAACCTAAGCGGCATCCCGCTCGCGCGCATCGCCAACGCGACCGCGCTGCAAAACTTCCTGCGCATGATGCTCGGCAGCTTCGCCGCCTCGATCACCATCGCCGGCTGGGACCACCGCCAGTCGATCCACCGCACCCAGCTGATCGAGCACGTCAACGCCTACGATGCGCCGGGGCGCGCGATGCTCGACCAGTTGACGGGGATGGGCATGAGTACGGACAGCGCTTACGCGCAGATCAACCGCATGGTCGACAGCCAGGCCTACATGCTGGCGACCAACGACGTGTTCTGGGTGATCACCATCCTGTTCATCGTACTGATCGCGCTGCTGTGGACCACCAAGCCGCCGTTCGGGGCCTCCCCCGCGGCGCACTGAGGCAGCCACTGCGCCGGGCTCAGCCGGGCTTCAGCTTGGCCTGCACGCGCAGGCTGAATTTTTCGACGTTGACGACCACGCGCTCGTGCAGGCCGTCGCCGATGAGTTCCTTTTCGTCGCGCGCTTCCACGGAGAGGAAAACGGTCCTGCCTTCGATTTTCAAGATTCTCGCGAGGGCGGAAACCTTCATGCCCACCGGCGTCGCGGCGATGTGTCGCACGTTGAGCACCGTGCCGAGGCTCTGGTAGCCGACGGGCAGGTGTCTGTCGACCGCGTCCAGCGCGGCCGCCTCGAACAGGTTGATCATCACCGGGGTGGCGAGCACGTGCACCAGGCCGCTGCCGACGCGCGGCGCGGTGTGCTCTTCGCCTACGGTGAGTTCTGCGCGCCCGGTGGATCCTGGCTGCAGCGTCGCGGGGAGATCCATCTTCGCCGGCGAGTGTAGCCGACTCAGCGCGGGCGCGGGCGTTCGTCCGACAGGGACCGGGGCGGATCGCCGCCGCGCGTGGCGTAGGGATTCGGCGCGCCGACGACGGGCGCGTACGGATTCGGCGCACCGACGACCGGTGCGTAGGGGTTCGGCGCGCCAACCTTGGG
>DATBQR010000124.1:0-7445 GCA_036560705.1 Burkholderiales bacterium
CGGCGACATGGGCTCGCAGGTCCGTCGCGCTTACACCGTGATGGGCGACCCGGTGAACGTCGCCTCGCGGCTGGAGGCGCGCACCAAGTACTATGGGGCCGGCGTCCTGGTGGGCGAGGCGACGCGCAACGCGGTGAAGGACGTGGTGTTCCGCGAGGTCGATCGCATCAAGGTGAAGGGCAAGGAGGAGGCGCTCACGATCTACGAACCGATAGGCCTTGAGTCCGATGTCAGCCCGGAGGACCTGGACGAGCTGAGGATGTGGGGCCGGGTGTTGAGCGCATACCGAGGGCAGAAGTGGGACGCTGCCGACGAGGAACTCGCCCACCTGCGTGCGTTCGCACCCGAGCGCGGGCTGTATTCGCTCTACGCGGAACGTGTCACGAACTACCGCCGCAACCCGCCGCCCGCAGGCTGGGACGGCGTCACGGTGTTCGACGAGAAGTAGGCCGGCGGCGATGCGCCTGCGCGTTCTCGGCTGTTCGGGAGGCATCGGCGGGCGGCATCTGCGTACCACGTCCTTTCTCGTCGACAACGATGTGCTGATCGACGCGGGCTCGGGCGTCGGCGATCTGTCCCTCGCCGAACTGACCCAGATCGACCATATTTTCGTCACGCACTCGCATCTCGATCACGTCACGTCGATTCCATTTCTCGTCGATACCGTCGGCGGCATGCGCTCGCGCCCGATCACCGTGTACACGACCGGGCCTACCATCGAGATTCTCAAGAACCACCTCTTCAACTGGGCGATCTGGCCCGACTTCACCGAGATTCCCAGCGCCGAAGCGCCGTTCATGCGCTACCAGGAGGTCGAGCTGGGGCGCACCGTGACCCTGCGGGAGCGGAAATTCACCCCGCTGCCGGCGGTGCACACCGTGCCCGCGATCGGCTATCACCTCGAGAGCGGCTCCGGCAGCCTGGTGTTCTCCGGCGACACCGGGCCGAACGACGATCTCTGGGGCATTGTCAATCGCATCCAGAACCTGAAAGTCCTGATCGTCGAGACGGCGTTCTCCAACAAGGAGCGCCAGCTGGCCGAAGTCTCCAAGCATCTCTGTCCGTCGATGCTTGCGGACGAACTTGCCAAGCTCGATCTCGATCCCGAGGTCTGGATCACGCACCTCAAGCCCGGCGAGATCGAGCTGACGATGCAGGAGATCGAGGAGTGCGCCGGCGGCCACCGGCCGCGCATGCTGCAGAACGGGCAGGTGTTCGAAATCTGAGCCCGTCGGTGAATACGCAGCGACGCTTGCCGGCGCAGCGCGCCGCCCCGGAGCAGCTCTCGGTGCTGGCGCCGCTGGGCGCCTTGTCGGCGGAGCGCCTGCGCGAACTTGCCGAAGTCGCGTTTGTCGAGCGCGCCCCGCGCGGCAGCGACCCGCTTGCGCCGCTCATGGACTCGGGCCAGTCGATCTTCCTGCTGCACGGCGAACTTCTGCTCATGTACGCGGGAGGCGGCACGCTGGTGGTGGTGGGCGGCATGGGAGACGGCCGCCATCCGCTGAACCGGCGTGCGGCGAAGATCGCGCGTTCGAGGGCCATCAGCGACGTCGAATTGCTGGTGGTGGATGACGAGGTGCTCGACATTCTGATGACCTTCGACCAGGCTGCGGCGGGAGACGCCGCGTCGGGCAGCGCGATGGGGCAGGCCGCGCGCGGCGATTCGCGTCTCGTGTCCGGAATTTTTTCCCTTGCCAGCCTGCGGCACGGCGTGTTCTCGCAACTACCCGCCGCGCGCATCGAAGAACTGCTTGCCCGCTTCGCGCGGGTTGGCGCGAAGCAGGGAGAAGTCGTCATCCGGGAAGGCGAGGAAGGCGACTATTACTACGTAATCGAGTCGGGCCGCTGCCAGGTGGAGCGCATGGTCGGCGGGGTCAAGGTCGCGCTGGCCGAGCTGAAAAGCGGCGATACCTTCGGCGAGGAGGCGCTTGCCTCGCAGGCAAGGCGCAACGCCACGGTGACCATGGCGACCGAGGGCAAGCTGTTGCGGCTGGGCAAGCAGGACTTTCATGAACTTCTGGGCGAGCCGCTCCTGCAGCGCGTCGGCTACGCCGAAGGCCTCGACCGCGCGGCGCGCGGTGCGCTGTGGCTGGATGTCCGCTACCCCTCGGAATACCGGTACGACCGCCTGCAGGGTGCGCTAAACGTGCCGCTGAACGAGGTGCGCAACAGCTTTCCGGTGCTGGACCCGTCGCGGGAATACATCGTTTACTGCCAGAGCGGCCGCCGCAGCTCTGCAGCGGCCTTCCTGTTCGCCCAGCGCGGTTTCCGGGTCAGTCTCCTTGAGGGGGGACTGTGGGCCGCCGGCCGCGGCCGCTAGCCCGCCACGAGGTGACGCAGTTCCTGAAAAGCTTGTTAAAAATCATGGAAATGAGTGTTGAATGTTTGCCGTCCCAGAGCTAGGATAGCCAGTCTAAAAGGGGCGCAAGCCGGAACCGGAGGTTTGCAATGAGCGCAGTACTCAGCCAACAAGCGACGCCGCAGGCGGATGTCAACGTCAGGCTGGCTTTCCAGAAGCAGTTGCAGCTGGTCACGAACAAGATCCACGCTACCAGCAACATCGACGAGATCATGCTGGAGGTCAGTTCGGACATCTGCCAGCTGTTCAATGCGGACCGGCTGACCATTTATTCCGTCGGCGACGACAAGCAGTCGATCGTCTCCAAAGTCAAGACCGGCCTCAACTCGTTCAAGGATCTCAAGCTGCCGATCGCGGAGCACTCCATCGCGGGCTACGTCGCGCTGTCGCGCAAACTGACCAACATCAAGGATTGCTACGACGAGGCCGAGCTGAAGTCGCTCAACGCCAACCTGCGCTTCCTGCAGGAAGTGGACAAGCGCACCGGCTACCGCACCAAGCAGCAGCTGCTGGCGCCGATCGTGGAGCAGGGCGGCGCCGAGCTGATCGGCGTGATCCAGATCATCAACAACAAGGCGGGCGTGCCGTTCGGTCCGCTCACCGAGGAAGGGGTCAACGAGCTGGCGCAGACCCTGGCCATCGCGTTCAGGCAGCGGCAGAAGCCGCAGCTCGTCAAGACCAAGTACGACTACCTGATCTCCGACGCGGTGCTTTCCGCGGGCGAATTCGAACTCGCCTCGCGCCAGGCCCGCAAAAAGGCGATCGACATCGAAGCGGTCCTCACCGATGAATTCCAGGTGAAGATTCCGGCGATCGGCGCGGCGCTGGCGAAATTCTTCGGCGTGCCCTACGAGCCGTTCAAGGCCGAGCGCGTCAAGCCGATGGACCTGCTGAAGAACCTCAAGCGCGAATACGTCGAGGCGAACCAGTGGCTGCCGATCGACGAGGCGAAGGAAGGCCTGTCGGTCCTGTGCCTGGATCCCGAGCGCATCAAGAGTTCGCGCATCGCCTCGAACGTGTTCCCGAAGTCGAAGCTGATCTACAAGGTCACAACGCAGAAGGAGTTCAAGGACTCGATCAACCAGTTCTACGGCCAGGAAGCCGCCGATTCCGGCGATATCGGCGACATGCTGGCAACGCTGGGCGATGATGAGGCGATCGAAGGGGGCGAAGGCTCCACGCAGGACGACGTTTCGGCGGCCGCGGACAACGAGCTGGTGAAGCTCGTCAACAAGATCATCATCGATGCCTACAACCAGGGCGTTTCGGACATCCACATCGAGCCCTATCCAGGCAAGGCGAAGACCGAGATCCGGTTCCGCAGGGACGGCAACCTGCAGGCCTACATCGAGGTCCCGGCGAGCTACCGCTCGGCGCTCGCCGCCCGCCTGAAGATCATGTGCGATCTGGACATCTCCGAGAAGCGCAAGCCGCAGGACGGCAAGATCAAGTTCAAGAAATTCGGTCCGCTCGACATCGAGTTGCGGGTCGCGACGATTCCTACCGCGGGCGGCGTGGAGGACGTGGTGATGCGGATCCTCGCCGCGGGCGAGCCGATTCCGCTCGAAAAGATGGGGTTCACCTCGCACAACCTCGAGGAACTGCAAAAGGCGGTCGGCAAGCCCTACGGGCTGTTCTTCGTCTGCGGTCCGACCGGCTCGGGCAAGACCACCACGCTGCACTCGGTGCTCAAGTACCTGAATACCCCGGACACCAAGATCTGGACCGCGGAGGATCCGGTCGAAATCACCCAGAAGGGCCTGCGCCAGGTGCAGGTGAACAAGAAGGCCGGGCTGGACTTCGCGGCGGTAATGAAGGCCTTCCTGCGCGCCGATCCCGACATCATCATGGTCGGCGAGATGCGCGACAAGGAGACGACCGGCACCGGCATCGAGGCCTCGCTCACCGGCCACCTGGTGTTTGCGACCCTGCACACGAACTCGGCGCCGGAATCGATCATCCGCCTGCTCGACATGGGCATGGACCCCTTCAACTTTTCCGACGCGCTGCTGGGCATCCTGGCGCAGCGCCTCGCGAGGCGCATGTGCAGCTGCAAGCAGCCGTACAACCCCGAGCCGGCGGAGATAAAGTCGTTCCTCACCGAGTACTGCGACGAGCTGCAGAATACCTCGACGTTCAAGAAGGATCCGAAGTCGGCGATGGAGAACGTCTACCGCGAATGGTCGAAGACCTACGGCAATGAAAAAGGGCAGTTGACGCTCTACAAACCGGTCGGCTGCGACAAGTGCGGCGGCAGCGGTTTCAAGGGCCGCTGCGGCCTGCACGAGCTGCTGATCGCGACGGACCCGCTGAAGAAGCTGATCGCCGAAAAGTCGCGCGTGGCGGAGATGCTGGCGGTGGCGCTGGAAGAGGGCATGCGCACGCTGAAGCAGGACGGGATGGAGAAATGCCTGACGGGCATGACCAACATCAAGGAAGTCCGTTCGGTCTGTATCAAGTGACTGCGGTGCCCGGGCGCTCATGAGCGGCTCGACGGTCAACAGCACGCAGGGGTTGAAGCTCATCGCCGCGGCCGCGGCGGGAGAGGATCTCGGCCAGCGCCTGGAGCAGTTGAACGCGATCGGCGCGTCGCTGTCCGCCGAGCGCGACATCAACCGCCTGCTCGAGAGCATCCTCTCCGCCGCGAAAACGATCACGCGCGCCGACGGCGGCACGCTGTATCGCGTCACGGACGAGAAAACGCTGCGCTTCGAGATCGTGCGCACGACGTCGCTCGGGAATTACCTCGGCGGCACCAGCGGCAACCCGGTGCCGTTCTATCCGATCCACCTCATGAGCAAGGACGGCAAGCCGAACCACAGCATGGTGGCGGCCTACGTCGCGCTGACCGGCAAGACGGTAAACATCCCCGACGCCTACACGGCGGAAGGCTTCGATTTTTCCGGCACCCGCAATTTCGACAAGAAGACCGGCTACCGCTCGAAATCGTTCCTGACGGTGCCGATGAAGAACCACGAGAACGAGGCCATCGGCGTGCTGCAGCTGATCAACGCCTCCGACCCGAACACCGGGGAGATCGTTCCCTTTTCGCCGTCCGACCAGCGGCTGGCGGAATCACTGGCCTCCCAGGCGGCCATCGCGCTGACCAACCGGATGCTGATCATCCAGCTGGAGGAACTGTTCGAGTCCTTCATCAACCTGATGAACACCGCGATCGACGAAAAGTCTCCGTACACCGGCGGGCACTGCCAGCGCGTGCCGCAGCTGACGATGATGCTTGCGGAGGCGGTGAACGAGATGAGCGACGGCCCGCTTGCGTCCTTCAGCATGACCGACAAGGACCGCTACGAGCTCAAGATCGCCGGCCTGCTGCACGATTGCGGCAAGGTGACCACGCCGGTGCACGTGGTGGACAAGGCCACCAAGCTGGAAACCATCTACGACCGCATCCATATCATCGACACGCGCTTCGAGGTCCTGAAAAGGGACGCCGAGATCGAGCTGATGAAGGAAAAGGCGCTGCTGGTTGCGCACGGCGCGCTGCGCGCGGAGCACGACGCGGCCGATGCCCGCCACCGCGAGCGCCTGCGGCGCCTGGACGACGACCGGGCGTTCCTGCGCGCCTGCAACATCGGCGGCGAAGCGATGCGGGAGTCGGACCAGGAGCGCGTGAGGGCGATCGCGCGCTACCGCTGGACCGACACTTCCGGGCACGAGGCGAACTTCCTGAGCGAGGACGAGCTGAAGAACCTGACCATCCGCGCCGGGACGCTGACGGGAGACGAGCGGCAGATCATCAATCACCACATCGTTGCGACGATCAAGATGCTCGAGGCGCTGCCGTGGCCCAAGCACCTGACGAACGTGCCGGAATACGCCGGCGGGCACCACGAACGCATGGACGGGAAGGGCTATCCGAAAGGCCTGCTGCGCGAGCAGATGTCGGTGCAGGCGCGCGTCATGGGCATCGCCGACATATTCGAGGCGCTCACCGCCAAAGACCGGCCTTACAAGAAGGGCAAGACCCTGTCGGAGTCGCTGGAAATCCTCGGCCGGATGAGGCTGAGCGGCCATGTCGACCCGGACCTGTTCGATGTCTTCGTGCGCAGGAAAGTCTATCGGCGCTATGCCGATCTGTTCCTGGACAAGGAGCAGATCGACGAGGTCGACGAATCCAGGATTCCGGGCTACGCACCCTAGCTGTCGGTGTTGGCGCTCCAGGGCGCTGGCGGCCGTTCGCAGCGCAGATTGCCCCTGCCGGCCTCCCAGTCCTCGACGCTGCCGATATTCACGTCGTGCAGGCCATATTCGATTTGCGAATAGAACATCCGGCCCTTGGCGGAGTACAGCATCATGTCGGAATTCATGTACTTCCGGGACCACATCCCGCCCTTCCTGTCGAAGTGCCAGCCCGGCGGGCTGAACAACAGCGGGCAAGCGTTCTCTATGCGGCCGAATACGGCGGCCAGCCGCCGCTCCGTGCGCACATAGGCATCCGATACCCGGGTCCCAGGTACCAGTGCGCAGGACAGGAAAAAATGGTCCGGATTCCCCGCTTGCATTCCGCTAGGGAGGCTGACGGGGATATCGATACAGTCCGATTCATCCGTCCGCAACCCCCACGAGGAGAAGCTCTCGTCCAGGCCGGGGAGGTATTTCTTCAGGTCCATCTGCCCGGAAGCGGGCCTGGTCAACCGCACCATCATCCGCAGCCGCCCCGTGTGCTGGGCGATCAGGCGCCTGACCCGGTCCGATCCGGGACCGGCCGGAGGAATCGGGTATTGGCCGAAAAGATTGACGAATGCGGACTTGGGATGGACAAACGCGGCTACGAACGAATCCGTCTGCAATTCCGTGGTGAAGTACAGGTAGGGTTGCTCCCGGAGCTGCCTGGGGACGGATATCTCGACCCATTTTTCGCTCCATGGCAGCGTCTCCCAGGCGCCATTCCAAGTGTTCCACGCGTGGGCGTTTTGCGCCAGCAATATCGCCGCCGCCGTCAGCAGGGGCCAGCGGCCACCGGGCATGGAACGAAGAATTGTCCAATAGAGGACCGGGCCGGCGAGCAGCAATATTGGCAGGCCATATCGCCCGTTTCCGGAGGTGGCCAGCCATAGCACGGTGG
>DATBQR010000125.1:0-8270 GCA_036560705.1 Burkholderiales bacterium
GTCTTGCAATGCACGCAATTCTGCGCGTTGATCTGCAGCCTGGGGTTTGAATCAACGTCGATGAATTCATAAACCCCGGCGGGGCAATAGCGCTGCTCCGGGCCGGCGTACTGTTCCAGGTTGACCTTCACGGGGATCGACGCGTCTTTCAGCGTCAGGTGGATCGGCTGGTCCTCGCCGTGGTTGGTGTTGGAGAAGGAAAGATCGGTGAGGCGGTCGAAGCTGAGCGCGCCGTCCGGCTTCGGATAGGCGATGGGCTGCACCTCGGTCTTCTTCTTCAGCGTCTCGTTGTCGGCGTGGTCGTGGTGCAGCGTCCAGGGCGCCTTGCCGCCGAAGACGATCTGGTCGATGCCCACCATCAGCGAACCGGTATAGAGGCCCTTCGACATCCACGGCTTGAAATTCCTCGCGCGGTAGAGCTCGTCGAACAGCCAGCTCTGCCTGAAGGCCTCCGGGTAGGCGGCGAGTTCGTCGCCCGAGCGCCCGGCACCCAGCGCCGCGTGCACGGCTTCGGCCGCGAGCATGCCCGACTTGATGGCGCAATGGCTGCCCTTGATGCGCGCGGCGTTCAGGAAGCCCGCGTCGTCGCCGATCAGGCAGCCGCCCGGGAAGACCAGTTCGGGCAGCGACTGCAGTCCGCCGGCGGTCATGGCCCTGGCGCCGTAGGCGACGCGCTTGCCGCCTTCCAGGAAGCCGCGGATCGCCGGATGGCTTTTGTAGCGCTGGAATTCCTCGAAGGGACTCAGGTACGGGTTGGTGTAGCCGAGGCCGACGACGAAACCGACCGCGGCCTGGTTGTTTTCCAGGTGATAGAGGAAAGAGCCGCCGTAGGTGTCGCTGTCGAGCGGCCAGCCCGCGGTGTGCACCACGAGGCCCTGCTGGTGCTTCTCCGGCTTCAGGTCCCACAATTCCTTCAGGCCGATGCCGTAGACCTGCGGATCGGAACCCCTGCGCAGGTCGAATTTCGCCTCCAGCTGCTTGCCGAGACTGCCGCGGCAGCCTTCCGCAAAGAAGGTGTATTTCGCGTGCAGCTCGATGCCGGGCTGGAAGGCGTCGGTGTGCTCGCCCTTGCGGTTGACGCCCATGTCGCCGGTGGCGACGCCCTTGACGGCGCCTTTGTCGTCATACAGTACTTCCGCGGCGGCGAAGCCCGGGAATATCTCCACGCCCAGCGCCTCGGCCTGCTGCCCAAGCCAGCGGGCGACGTTGCCCAGGCTGATGACGTAGTTGCCGTGGTTCTGGAAGCAGGCGGGTAACAGGAAGTTCGGTGTTTTGAAAGACTTAGTACTTGTTAAAAATAAAAATCTATCCTCCGATACCGGAGCATTGAGCGGCGCGCCTTTCGCCTTCCAGTCCGGAAACAGCTCGTCGATGGCGCGCGGGTCCATCACCGCGCCGGACAGGATGTGCGCGCCGATTTCCGAACCTTTCTCGACCAGGCAGATCGAAGTTCCAGCGGAGAGCTGCTTCAGCCGGATCGCCGCGGCGAGGCCCGCCGGGCCGCCGCCGACGATCACCACGTCGTACTGCATCGATTCGCGTGCCATGGCGGGGATTATAGAATGGCGCATTCCTTCCGGAGGTTTCGTCCAGATGAAAAAAGTCCAAGCGAGCGCAGCCGCGGCCCTTCAGGGCGTCCTGCGCGACAACATGACCATCGCCGCGGGCGGCTTCGGTCTGTGCGGAATTCCCGAGAATCTCATCCAGGCGCTGGTGGACAGCGGCACGAAGGGCCTGACCATCGTCGGCAACAACGCCGGCGTGGACGATTTCGGCATGGGGCTGCTGCTGAAGAGCCGGCAGGTCAAAAAGGTAATCGCCTCCTATGTCGGCGAAAACAAGGAATTCGAGCGCCAGGTGCTGGCGGGCGAACTCGAACTGCAGCTGACGCCGCAGGGCACCCTGGCGGAGAAGCTGCGCGCAGGCGGCGCGGGCATCCCGGGCTTCTACACGCGCACCGCGGCGGGCACGAAACTCGCGGAGGGCAAGGAGACCAAGACCTTCGACGGCAAGGAATACGTGCTGGAGGAGGGGATCCGCGCCGACCTGTCCATCGTCAAGGCCTGGAAGGGTGACAAGTCGGGCAACCTGGTCTACCGCAAGACCGCGCGAAACTTCAACCCGATGATCGCCACCTGCGGCAAGGTCACGGTGGCAGAGGTAGAGCATCTGGTCGAGGTCGGCCAGCTGGACCCCGAGCAGGTGCATACGCCCGGGGTCTACGTGGACCGCATCGTGCAGGGGCCGGCCTACCAGAAGCGCATCGAGTTCCGCACCGTGGCCGGCGCCGCCGCCTCGAAGAAGGAGTCGCCGGTGCGCGCGCTGATGGCGCAGCGCGCGGCGAAGGAGCTGCAGGACGGCTACTACGTGAATCTCGGCATCGGCATTCCGACCCTCGTGGCGAACTACATTCCGAAGGGCATCAACGTGACCCTGCAGTCGGAGAACGGCCTGCTGGGCATCGGGCCGTTCCCGGCCGAGGACCAGGTCGACCCGGATCTCATCAACGCCGGCAAGCAGACCATCACCACCATCCCGGGCTCCAGCTTCTTCTCCAGCGCCGATTCCTTCGCCATGATCCGCGGCGGGCACATCGACCTGTCGATCCTGGGCGGCCTGGAGGTGGCGGAAAACGGCGACCTCGCCAACTGGATGGTGCCGGGCGCGATGGTGAAGGGGCCCGGCGGCGCCATGGACCTGGTGGCCGGCGTGCGGCGCGTCATCGTGCTGATGGAGCACAACGCCAGGGACGGCAGCCCGAAAATCCTCAAGCGCTGCAGCCTGCCGCTCACTGGCAGGGGCGTGGTCAACATGATCGTCACGGATCTCTGCGTGTTCGAGGTGGCGGCGGGCGGCGGCCTGCTGCTGAAGGAAATGCATCCCGGCGTGACGCTGGAGCAAGTGCGCGCCAGGACGGGCTGCGATTTCAAGGTCGCGGCGTAAGTCCGCGACGGCGGCATCGCAATTTGTTGCGTGAGGCCGATTCCTGTAGACTCCGGCTTTCACGCCTCGCTCGGCGTACATGACAAAGTATGTTTTCGTTACCGGTGGTGTCGTTTCCAGTCTTGGAAAGGGTATCGCCGCCGCTTCTCTAGCCGCGATCCTCGAATCGCGGGGCATCAAGGTCACCAACATCAAGCTGGATCCGTACATCAACGTGGATCCGGGCACCATGTCGCCGTTCCAGCACGGCGAAGTGTTCGTCACGGAGGACGGCGCCGAGACCGATCTCGACCTCGGCCATTACGAGCGCTTCCAGTCCACCAAGATGCGGCGCTGGAACAACTTCACCACCGGCCAGGTCTACGAGTCGGTGATCAAGAAGGAGCGCAAGGGCGACTACCTCGGCGGCACCGTGCAGGTGATCCCGCACATCACCGACGAGATCAAGCTCAACATCAAGCGCGGGGCGGGCGACGCCGAGGTGGCGATCGTCGAAGTGGGCGGCACCGTCGGCGACATCGAGTCGCTGCCGTTCCTCGAGGCGATCCGGCAGATGGGCCTGGAACTGGGCCGCAACAACGTCTGCTACATCCACCTGACCCTGGTGCCGTACATCGCCGCGGCGGGCGAGATCAAGACCAAGCCGACGCAGCATTCGGTCAAGGAGCTGCGCGAGATCGGCATCCAGGCCGACGTCGTCCTGTGCCGCACGGACCGGCCGCTGCCGGACGACGACCGCCGGAAAATCGCGCTGTTCTGCAACGTGCAGAAGGAGGCGGTGGTTTCCGCCTGGGACGTGGATTCGATCTACAAAATTCCGACCATGCTGCACGAGCAGATGCTGGACGAGATCGTCTGCCACAAGCTGCAGATCCTCGCGCGCGCCGCCGACCTGTCGGCCTGGAACAGGCTGGTGGACGCGCTGGGGCATCCGGAACACGAGGTGGACATCGCCTTCGTCGGCAAGTACATCGACCTGCAGGACTCCTACAAATCGCTCAACGAGGCGCTGAATCACGCGGGCATCCATACGCGCAGCCGCGTGAAGATCCACTACGTGGATTCGGAAGAAATCGAGCGCGACGGCGTCGCCGCGCTGGAGAAGATGGACGCCATCCTGGTCCCCGGCGGTTTCGGCAAGCGCGGTACCGAGGGCAAGATCCGCGCGATCCGCTACGCGCGCGAGAACGGCGTTCCCTATCTCGGCATCTGCCTCGGCATGCAGCTCGCCACCATCGAATTCGCGCGCAATGTCTGCGGGCTGGCCGGCGCCAACAGCACCGAATTCGACGCGGATACGCCGCATCCCGTGGTCGCGCTGATCACCGAGTGGCTGGATCGCACCGGCCGCATCGAGCGCCGCAACGAGACGTCCGACCTCGGCGGCACCATGCGCCTGGGCTCGCAGAAGGTCCCGGTGGAGCCGGGCACCCTGGCCGCGAAGATCTACGGCGCCGAGGTCAACGAACGCCATCGCCATCGCTACGAGGTGAATAACGTCTACGTGCCGGAGCTCGCCGCCAAGGGGTACAAGGTGACGGCGCGCACGCCGAGCGAGAACCTGCCGGAAATGATGGAGCTGCCGGGGCACCTGTTCTTCTTCGGCGTGCAGTTCCACCCGGAATTCACTTCGACGCCGCGCGGCGGCCACCCGCTGTTCAAGGCCTTCGTCAATGCAGCCATCCAATACCGCTCTGCGGCGAAGCGCTCGTCTCCAGACGGCAAGCTTTCCGTCGTCGCCGCATGAAGCTGTGCGGCTTCGATGCCGGCCTCGACAGGCCGCTGTTCCTCATTGCGGGGCCGGACACGCTGGAGAGCGAGCAGCTCTGCGTGGACGTGGCAGGGCGTCTGAAGGAGTACACCGGCAAACTCGGCATGCCCTATGTCTTCAAGGGTTCGTTCGACAAGGCGAACCGCACCTCGGGCAAGAGCTACCGCGGGCCCGGCGTGGCGGAAGGTTTGAAAATCCTTTCGGCGGTAAAACAAAAAGTCGGCGTGCCAGTCCTCACCGACGTGCACGAGGACACGCCGCTGGCGGAAGTCGCCGCGGTCGTGGACGTCATCCAGACCCCCGCGTTCCTGTGCCGGCAGACGAATTTCATCCGCAACGCGGCGCAGCAGGGCAAGCCGCTCAACATCAAGAAGGGCCAGTTCCTGTCGCCCTGGGAAATGCGCAACGTGGTCGAGAAGGCGAAGAGCACCGGCAACCAGCAGATCCTGGTCTGCGAACGCGGCTTCAGCTTCGGCTACAACAACCTTGTCGTCGACATGCGCGGACTCGCGGTGATGCGGGAGACCGGCTGCCCGGTGGTTTTCGACGCCACGCATTCGGTGCAGCTGCCGGGCGGGCAGGGCACGGCCAGCGGCGGCGAACGGGCCCACATCCCGGTGCTGGCGCGCGCGGCGGTCGCGGCGGGCGTGTCCGGGGTGTTCATGGAGACCCATCCGAAGCCGGACGAGGCGCTGTGCGACGGCCCCAATTCCTGGCCGCTCGCGCTCATGCAGGAACTGCTCGAGACGCTGGTGGAACTTGACCGCATCGTGAAGAAAAACGGATTTATCGAGAACAAGGTGAAAACGGGGTGAACTTAGGATGAGCTCGATCGTCGACATCGTTGCAAGAGAGATCCTCGATTCCCGGGGCAATCCGACCATCGAGGCGGACGTGCTCCTTGAATCCGGCGCCATGGGGCGCGCCGCGGTGCCCTCGGGCGCCTCCACCGGCAGCCGCGAGGCGATCGAACTGCGCGACGGCGACGCCAGGCGCTACGGCGGTAAGGGCGTGCTGAAGGCGGTCGAGTCGGTCAACACCGAGATTTCCGAGGCGATCGTCGGCCTCGACGCCTCCGAGCAGTCGTTCATCGACAAGACCCTCATCGACCTGGACGGCACCGAGAACAAGTCGCGCCTGGGCGCCAACGCCACGCTGGCCGTATCGATGGCGGCGGCCAAGGCCGCGGCCGAGGAATCCGGCCTGCCGCTGTACCGCTATTTCGGCGGCGCCGGGCCGATGCAGATGCCGGTGCCGCTGATGAACGTGGTCAACGGCGGCGCGCACGCCAACAACAACCTCGACATGCAGGAATTCATGATCGTGCCGATCGGCATGACGTCGTTCCGTGAGGCTTTGCGTTGTGGTTCTGAAGTTTTTAATGCTTTGAAGAAAATCATAAATTCGAAAAATATGCCGACCTCTGTCGGCGACGAGGGCGGCTTCGCGCCGAACCTGCCGACGCACGCCGCGGCGATCGAGCTGGTCCTAGAGGCGATCGACCGGGCCGGCTATGCCGCCGGCAAGGACGTGGTGCTGGCGCTCGACTGCGCGGCTTCCGAATTCTGCAAGGACGGCAAGTACCGGCTCGAATCGGAGAACCTCAATCTCAGCTCGCAGGAGTTCGCCGACTACCTGGCGAATCTCGCCGACAAGTACCCGATCGTCTCGATCGAGGACGGCATGGCCGAGGACGACTGGGAGGGCTGGAAGCTGCTCACCGCGCGGCTGGGCCGGAAGCTGCAGCTGGTGGGCGACGACCTGTTCGTCACCAACACGAAGACCCTGCGCGAGGGCGTGCGTCAGGGCGCGGCGAACGCGATCCTGATCAAGGTGAACCAGATCGGCACGCTGTCGGAGACTTTCGCCGCCATCGAACTCGCCAAGCGCTCCGCCTACGGCACCGTAATCTCGCACCGCTCGGGCGAGACCGAGGACACCACCATCGCCGACATCGCGGTCGGCGCCAACGCCCTGCAGATCAAGACGGGGTCCCTGTCGCGCTCGGACCGCACGTCGAAATACAACCAGCTGCTGCGCATCGAGGAAGACCTCGGCGACTCGGTCGGCTACCCAGGACGGGACGCGTTTCTCCAGCTCAGATGAAAATCCTCGCCGGTGTCCTGAGCGCCCTTATCCTCGCCATCCAGTATCCGCTCTGGCTGGGCAAGGGCGGCTGGATGCGCGTGTGGGACGCTGACCGGCAAGTGGACGCGCAGCACGCCAGGAACGAGGGCCTGGAGATGCGCAACGGCGCGCTCGCCGCCGAGGTCAAGGACCTGAAGCAGGGCTTCGACGCCATCGAGGAGCGGGCCCGCTACGAACTGGGGATGGTGAAGAACGACGAAGTGTTCTTCCAGGTCCCCGCCAAGCCGCAGCCCTAGGCTGCCTACTTCACCGTCGCGAAGCGCGCCTCCGGCCGGTCGTCCGACTTGTAGACCGTGCTGACGTTCTTCTTCATCGCCCAGGGCCGCATCTGGTGGTGCAGCGGCACGTAGTAGTACCGGTCGCGCGTGGTCACCAGCGCTTCCCTCAGCATCGCGTCCCGTTTCTTCGCGTCGGTCTCCACGTCGATCGCCTCGATCAGCTTGTCCAGCTTGGGGTCGCTGATGCGCCCGAGATTGAAGCTGCCGGCGGCGCCCGTCGTCTTGCTGTGCACCAGCGACACGAGCGAGTAGTTGGCGTCGAAATTCGCCACGCCCCAGCCCAGCATGTAGGCGCTGGCGTCGAAGTTCTGGATCTTGGCGATGAAGATCGGCATCGACTGGGCCAGCAGGTTCACTTTCAGCCCGACCTTCGCCCACATGCCGACCAGCGCCTGGCAGATCCTCTCGTCGTTGACATAGCGGTTGTTCGGGCAATCGAGCTGGAATTCGAAGCCGTTCGGATAGCCCGCTTCGGCCAGCAGCTTCTTGGCCTCGGCGACGTTCAGCTTGAGCGGGACGTCGATGTCCTTCTCGTTGCCGCGCACCCCGGGCGCCACCATGATGGCCGCCGGGATCGAGAGGCCGCGCATGGTGACGCGCCGGATGGCCTCGCGGTCCACCGCCAGGTTGAGCGCCTTGCGCACGCGGATGTCCTTGAACGGGTTCTTGCCCTTGATGTTCGAGTATTTCAATTCGTCGCTGAACTGGTCCATGCCGATGAATATCGTCCGCACTTCGACGCCGTCGAGGATCTTCAGCTTCGGGTCCTGGCGCAGCCGGTCGACGTCCTGCACCGGGAGGTCCGTCACCAGGTCGACGTCGCCGGAAAGCAGCGCGGCCACGCGCGTGGCGTCCGACTTGATCGGCGTATAGATCACCTCGGTGACGTTGCCGTCGCGCTTGTCCCACCACGCGGCGTTGGCTTCCATGACGATGCGCTTGTCGGGTTCCCAGGCCTTCAGCACGTAGGGTCCGGTGCCGTTGGTGTTGCGGGAGGCGTAGGTGTCTTCCTTCGCCTTGAAGTCCTGCACGTTCTCGGACTTGTTCTTCGCGCACCAGGCCTTGCTCATGATGCGGAAATCGACCAGGTTCTTCAGCAGCACGGGATTCGGCCCGCTGAGAATCAGGTC
>DATBQR010000126.1:0-27049 GCA_036560705.1 Burkholderiales bacterium
CTGCTCGAACTGCGGATCCGCGCGTGTCACGTGCACGGGTCGTTCGTAGCGAAGAACAATGTTGGTTCAAAAAACTCCAAGAACAATCACCTGTTGGAGCCGGATTTCGACTTCGGCCGCATCAGCCTGCCGCCGGCCACCTACGCGCAGGAAAAACACAAGATCGAGGTGCGCTGGCCGGCTGCCGTTGCGTTCATCAGGGAACATAAGCTCAACGAAGTATTCGCGAGCGGCGCAGAAGGTGAAATGCGCGATACCGGCATCCTCTGCCAGGGCGGCATGTACAACGCGGTGATCCGCGCACTGCAGCTGCTGGGCCTCGCGGATGCCTTCGGCGCCACGCGCGTGCCGATCTATTGCATGAACGTCGCCTACCCGATGATCCCCGAGGAGATCGTCGCGTTCTGTGCCGACAAGAACCGCGTGCTGGTGGTCGAGGAAGGTCAGCCTGCCTTCATCGAGGATGCGGTGCAGGCGGCGCTGCGCCGCGCAGGCGCCAACGACGTCAAGGTGATCGGCAAGGACATGCAGCCCAACACGCCTGGCGTGTTCCCTCTCGCGGGGGAATACACGGGCGAAGTCGTGCTGGCCGGAGTCTCGAAGTTCCTGAATTCGGAACGGGCGATTGACGCCGTAAGGACCCTGAAGGCGAAGGCGTCGGACCTGCTCGGGGTCGTGCCCGCCCGCCCGCCCGGGTTCTGCGTCGGCTGCCCCGAGCGCCCAGTGTTCGCGGCAATGAAGGTCGCCGAGAAAACGACCGGCGCTTTTCACATCTCCGCCGACATCGGCTGCCACACCTTCGCCACGCTGCCGCCGTTCAACATCGGCCACACGGTGCTCGGCTACGGCCTGGGGATGGCCTCGAATTCCGCGGTCAACAGCATGTTCGGCAAGCGCACGCTCACCATCATGGGCGACGGCGGCTTCTGGCATAACGGGCTTACCTCGGGGATCGCCAACTCGGTGTTCAACAAGGATGACGGCATCCTCGTCATCATGAAGAACGGCTACAGCTCGGCGACCGGCACCCAGGAACTGCCCTCCAGTCCGCAGCACAGCGAAACCAAATCGGACGACATGGCGATCGAGAAGGCGCTCGAGGGCATCGGCGTCGGCTGGATGAAGACGGTGGACAACTACCGGGTCGGCAACGTGGCCAAGGTGCTGAAGGAGGCGATGTCCACCGAATACAAGGGCCTCAAAGTCATCATCGCCGAAGGCGAATGCCAGCTCGAGCGCCAGCGCAAATTGCGACCGGTCGTGGCAGAGAAGCTGTCGAAGGGTGAACGCCATGTGCGCGTCAAATACGGCGTTGACGAAGACACCTGCACCGGCGACCACTCCTGCATCCGGCTCTCCGGCTGCCCCACCCTCACCGTCAAGGACAACCCCGACCCGCTGCGCCGCGACCCGGTGGCCACGGTGATCGACGGCTGCGTGGGCTGCGGCCTGTGCGGCGAGAACGCGCATGCCGCCGTGCTCTGCCCTTCTTTCTATCGGGCGGAAATCATTCAGAACCCTAACTGGTGGGACAAGTTGTGGAACGGCAATTCACTAAGGAAATAGAGTCCCTCCGCCTCGGAGAGGGCCAGACCTTCCACGGCGAGGGCATCCTCGCGGTGACCAAGGCACTGCTGCAGTCGGGCGTGTCTTACGTCGGCGGCTACCAGGGCGCGCCCGTGTCGCACCTGCTCGACGTGATGGTGCAGGCGCGCGACTACCTGGACGGCCTCGGCGTGCACGTGGAAGCCTGCACCAGCGAGGCCTCCGCCGCCGCGATGCTGGGTGCCTCGATCAACTATCCGGCGCGCGGCGCGGTGACATGGAAGTCGGTGGTCGGCACCAACGTCGCTGCCGACGCGCTCTCCTACCTCGCCAGCGCCGGCGTCATGGGCGGCACGCTGATCGTGCTGGGCGAGGATTACGGCGAAGGCGGCGTGGTGGCGCAGGAGCGCAGCCATTCCTTCGCCATGAAGTCGCTGATGTGGCTGCTCGATCCGCGCCCCAACCTCACCACCATCGTCGACATGGTCGAGCACGGCTTCGCGCTGTCGGAAGCCTCCAATACGCCGGTCATGATGGAGTTGCGCATCCGTGCCTGCCACGTGCATGGCAGCTTCGTCGCGAAAGACAATGTCGCGCCGGCGGTCTCGATGCGCCACCTGCTCGACGGTCCGCCGAAGGAATTCATCTACGACCGTCTTGCGCATCCGCCGGCCATTTTCCGGCAGGAAAAGCTGAAGAACGACGTGCGCTTGCCGGCGGCGCGCAAGTACATCGCGGAACGCAAGTTGAATGAGATGTTCGCCGGCGACGCGGCCGACATCGGCCTGATCGTGCAGGGCGGCCTCTATAACGGCCTGATACGCGCGCTGCGCCTGCTCGGGCTGGCCGACGACTTCGGCAACAGCCGTATCCCGATCTATGTATTGAACGCCGTTTATCCGCTCATTCCTGACGAAATAGCTTCCTTTTCAAAAAGCAAAACCGCACTGCTGGTCGTCGAAGAGGGCCAGCCCGAATTCATCGAGCAGGAAATCGCCATGCACCTGCGGCGCGCAGACCTGCAGACGAAGCTGCACGGCAAGGACCTGCTGCAGATGGCGGGGGACTACAACACCGAACTGATGGTTCAGGGACTCGTAGGGTTTCTGGCGCAGCATGCACCGCAACTGGATTTGTCTTTGGGTTCACTTTGGTTGAATTCAATTCAAAGCACAAAAGAAAAAGCAGCCGCCTTGCTGGGCCCGCTCCCCCAGCGCCCGCCGACCTTCTGCGTCGGCTGCCCGGAGCGGCCAGTGTTCTCCGCGATGAAGCTGGTGGCGCAGGACATCGGGCGGCCCCACGTCTCCATGGACGTCGGCTGCCATGCCTTCGCCTCGTTCGAGCCTTTTTCGCAGGGCAATACCCTGCTCGGCTACGGCATGAGCCTGGCGAGCGCCGCCGGCGTGACGCCGATGTCGGCGAAGCGCCCGGTGGCGGTGATGGGCGACGGCGGTTTCTGGCACAACGGCCTCCTGTCGGGCGTCGCCTCCAACCTGATGAACAAGGGCGACGGCGTGCTGGTGATCATGAAGAACGGCTACGCCTCCGCCACGGGCACCCAGGAACTGATTTCGACGCCGGACGACGAAGCGCGCGCGGTCGCAGCCGGCACCAGCGCCGTGCATACGGATCGCACCATCGAGGACACGCTCTCTGGCCTCGGCGTCAAGTGGCTGCGCACGGTCAACAACTACGACGTCGGCGCGATGTCGAAGACCTACCGGGAGGCAATGACCACGGCGCAGAAGGGCCTCAAGGTGATCGTCGCCGAGGGCGAATGCCAACTCGAGCGCCAGCGCAGATTGCGCCCCGTCGTGGCGAAAAACCTGTCGGAAGGCAAAAGGACCGTCCGCGTGAAGTACGGCGTGGACGAGGACACCTGCACCGGCGACCACTCCTGCATCCGGCTCTCGGGTTGCCCCACGCTGACCGTGAAAGACAATCCGGACCCGTTGCGGCGCGATCCGGTGGCCACGGTGATCGACGGCTGCGTCGGCTGCGGCCTGTGCGGCGAGAACGCGCACGCGGCCATCCTGTGTCCGTCCTTCTATAGAGCGGAAGTGATTCAGAACCCCGGATTTTTTGACAAGGCGGTGGACAAAGTACGGAGTCTCTTCAAATGAGCCTTCCCGAGCGTCCCATCACCATCCTCATCGCCGCGCTCGGCGGCGAAGGCGGCGGCGTCATGGCCGACTGGCTGATCGACGCTGCCGCGCAATGCGGCTACCCGTCGCAGAGCACCTCGATTCCCGGCGTGGCCCAGCGCACCGGCGCCACCACCTACTACCTGGAAATTTTCCCGGCGACGGCCGGCGAATTGGACGGCAAGCAGCCCGTCTTCTCGCTGACGCCCAGCCCCGGCAACGTCGACATCATGGTCGCCTCGGAGCTGATCGAGGCCGGACGGGCGATGCAGAACGGCTACGTCAGCCCGGAGCGCACCACGCTGGTCGCCTCCACCCACCGCATCTACGCCACCATCGAGAAAATGCAGATGGCCGACGGCCGCTTCGACAGCGCGCGCGTCGTGGAAGCCGGCCGCAAGCTGGCGAAGCAGGCCGTGCTCTTCGACATGCGCAAGCTGGCGCAGGACAGCGGCACGGTGATCAACGCCGTACTGTTCGGCGCCATGGCGGGCAGCGGCGTGCTGCCCCTGCCGCGCGAGGCCTGCGAGAAGGCGATCCGCGGCGGCGGACGCGGCGCCGAGGCGAGCTTGCGCGGCTTTGCCGCCGGCTGTGAGATCGCCGCCGGATCGCGCGCGACGCCGCAGCCGCCCGCGCCGCCGAAGCGCGCGGATACGCTGCGGGAAGTTCTGGATGTTGGCGTGTCGCGTCTGAGGGATTATCAGGGCGAGGCTTATGCGAACTTGTTCTTGGGACGCGTTCGTCCGTTCCGGGACGGAGATGCAAAACTCGCCGCGGAAACCGCAAGACAGCTGGCTCTCTGGATGAGCTATGAAGACATCATCCGCGTCGCGGACCTGAAGACGCGCGCCTCGCGCTTCGAGCGCGTGCGCAAGGAAGTCGGCGCGAAAGAAGGCGAACCGGTGGTGGTCATCGACTTCCTCAAACCCGGCGTGGAGGAGTTCGCTTCATTGCTTCCTCATTTTTTGGGGAAAAAAGTGACTTCATGGGCCGAAGCGCACGGCAAGCTCGATGCCTACAACGTCGGCATGCACCTGAAGACTTCAGGGGTGTTCGGCTACCTGCTGGTCCGCTCGCTCGCCTGGCTGAGACCGTGGCGGCCCCATTCCTACCGCTACGGCGAGGAGCAAAAGCTCATCGAGCAGTGGCTCACGCGCGTGCACGAAGCCGCGGCGCGCAGCATCCCGCTCGCCCTGGAAATCGCCGAATGCGCGCGCCTGATCAAGGGCTACGGCGAGACCCACCGCCGCGGCAAGGCCAATTTCCTCGCCATCCTCGATGCGCTGGTGGACCACCCGGCCGCCGCGGATCCGGCCGCGCAGGCAAAGGCCATCCGCAAGGCGCGCGAAGCGGCGCTCGCCGACCCCGAGGGCAAGGCCCTGGGCGGCGCGCTCGGCAAGCCGGTGACCTGGCTGAAGCAGGTCGGCCGGACGTAGACGTAGAATCGTTTTTCAGGGAAATTCCGGAGACCCCATGGCCAGCGTCCCCCAGCCCAGCATTGGCGCCGAGCGGCAGGACCTCTACCGCCGCATAGAAAAGCTCAATTTCTCCCCGCTCTGGGAGGTGTATCACGACCTGATTCCCGATGAGCCGAAAACCCCCTGCAAGCCGGCGATCTGGAAATGGGCGGACTCGCGCCCCCACCTGATGGAAGCAGGCAAGCTCATCACGGCCAAGGAAGCCCTCAGGCGCGTGCTGGTGCTGCAGAACCCCGGCATGCGCGGCCAGTCCTGCGTCACGCAGAGCCTGTTCGCCGGCTACCAACTCATCCTGCCGGGCGAGATCGCGCCCAGCCACCGCCACACGCAGTCGGCGCTGCGTTTTGTCGTGGAAGGGTCGGGCGCCTACACGGCGGTGGACGGCGAACGCACCACCATGCGCCCGGGAGACTTCATCATCACGCCGTCCTGGACCTGGCACGACCACGGCAACCCGGGATCGGAGCCGGTCATCTGGCTGGACGGCCTCGACCTGCCGATTCTGCGCATCTTCGCCGCGCAATTCCACGAACCCTTCCCCGAGGAAACCCAGCCGGTTTCCCGCGGCGAGGGCGCGTCCCTGGCGCGCTACGGCAGCAACCTCAAGCCGCTCGGCGCCGTCGCGCCGTATGGAAAAACATCCCCGATCTTCAGCTACCCGTACGACCGCAGCCGCGAGACGCTGGCCAGGCTTGCCAAAGAGGGGGAACCGGATCCCTGCCACGGCTGGAAAATGGAGTTCGTCAATCCGCTCACCGGCGGGCCTGCCATGCCCACCATCGGCACCTTCATCCAGCTGCTGCCTAAAGGCTTCCGCTCCGATCCCCACCGCTCGACGGACGGCACCGTGTATTCGGTGGCCGAAGGCGAGGGCAAGGTGAAAATCGGCGGCGAAGCGTTCGCCTTCGGGCCGAAAGACGCGTTTGTCGTCCCGTCCTGGCACCCGGTCAGCATCGAAGCCGCCAGCGAGTGCGTGCTGTTCTCCTACTCCGACCGGCCGGCGCAGATCGCCCTGGGCATCTGGCGGGACCATCGCGGGTGAGCGATTCGGCCTTCTATTCCCGCGAATACAACAACCGCGCGCTGGTCCCGGACAACGAGAAGTGGGTCGGGCGCTGGGTGCAGGAATCGGAACGCGCGCGCGCGACGATGACCTGCCACCTCGACCGGCGCTACGGCGAGGCGCCCGGCGAGACGCTCGACATCTTCCCGTCGCGCAAGGGCGACGGCAGCTGCATGATGTTCATCCACGGCGGCTACTGGCGCTCGCGCGACAAGCAGGACTTTTCCTTCCTCGCGCCGGCCTGGGTGGACGCGGGCGTGTCGCTGGCGGTGGTGAACTACGACCTCTGCCCGCAGGTGACGGTCGAAGAAATCGTGCGCCAGATGCTGCGCGCGAGCCGCTGGCTCTGGCTGCACGCCGAGGAATACGGCATGGACGAGGAGCGGCTGTACGTCTCCGGCCACTCCGCGGGCGGGCACCTTACCGCGATGATGATGGCGGCGGTCTGGCCGGCGTTCGACAAGCGGCTGCCGAAGGACCTGTTCAAGGGCGGCCTGGCGATCAGCGGCATCTACGACATGCGGCCGATGGTGCAGGTGGACTGGCTGAACGGCGACCTGCGCCTGGACGAGGCGCAGGCGCTCAAGGTATCGCCCGCCTTCCTGCCGGCGGCGACGCGCGCCCCGGTGATGACCTGCGTGGGCGGCGACGAGAGCTCGGAATTCCACCGGCAGAACGCGCTGCTCGGGGAACGCTGGCGAGGCGCCTTCGCCGGCGACATTCGCATGCCGGGCATGCACCATTTCTCCGTGGTCGGCGGGCTCGCCGACCCGTCGAGCGCGCTGTTCTCCGGCGCGCGCAAGCTGATGAAGCTCGACCGGTGAAGGCCTACCTGGAACCTGCGCGCTACATCGACAGCGGCCATCCCGCGGTCATTTCCTTTGCGAAGAAGCATGCCGCTGGAAAAGACCCGGCGGCGCGCGGGGTATCGCTGTACTACGCGGTGCGCGACGGCATCCGCTACAACCCTTTCCTGGATTTCTCGAAGGAAGAGACCTTCCAGGCCTCGCACTGCATCGCCACGGGCGAGGGCTTCTGCATCGGCAAGGCCGCCCTGCTCGCCGCCTGCGCGCGCGCCGACGGCATTCCGGCGCGGGTCGGCTTCGCCGACGTGAAGAACCATCTCACCACGCCGGCCCTGCGCGAGCGCATGGGCACCGACCTGTTCGTCTACCACGGCTACGCCGAGCTGCTGCTGGACGGCAAATGGGTGAAGGCGACGCCGGCGTTCAACATCGAGCTCTGCCGGCGCTTCAAGGTGAAGCCGCTGGAATTCGACGGCCGCGAGGATTCGATCTTCCACCCCTACGATGAAGACGATCGCCGCCACATGGAATACCTGCGCGACCGCGGCAGCCATGCGGACGTGCCGGTCGCCGAGATCATGCAGGCGTTCCGCGAGGTGTATCCCGTGCTCTACGGCCTCGGCAAGGAAGCGGCCAGGGAGCGTTTCGGCTGACGCCGCGGGAACTCCTGGAGGCGAGTTTTCGCACCGCGGTCGCCGCGGCCGATCCTTTGCAGATCGTCCCCGCCCACCTGCCCAAGCCGCCGGACGGCCGCACGCTCGTGCTCGCCGCCGGCAAGGCGGCGGCTTCCATGGCGCTGGCGGTCGAGCGCCACTGGCCTGCCGACAAGCCGCTCTTCGGCATCGCGCTCACCCGCTACGGACACGCCCTGACGCTGGAGCGCATCCGCTGGGTCGAGGCGGGGCACCCGGTGCCCGACGAGGCTGGCGAGCAGGCTGCGCGCGAAATGCTCGGCGCGGCGCGCGCGATCAAGCCGATGGACCTGCTGCTGATGCTGGTTTCGGGGGGCGGTTCGGCGCTGCTGTCGCTGCCGGCGGAAGGTATTTCGATCGCCGACCTGCGCGCGGTGACCAGAGACCTGCTGCGCTGCGGCGCGCCGATCCAGGAGATCAACACGGTACGCAAGCACCTCTCCGCCATCCAGGGAGGCCGTCTCGCCGCCGCCTGCAGGGCGCCGATCCTCTCGCTCATCGTTTCGGACGTCACCGGCGACGATCCGACGCACATCGCCTCGGGGCCCTGCGCGCCCGATCCGACCACCTACCAGGACGCGGTGGACGTGTTGAACCGCTTCGACGTCAAGCCGCCGCAGGCGGTGCTCAAGCACCTGATCGCCGGCCTGCGCGGCGAGCGCGAGGAAACGCCCAAGCCCGGCTCGCCTGTCTTCGAACACGTCGAGAACCGCATCATCGCCACTCCACGGCGCTCGCTCGAGGCGGCGGCCAGGCTGTTCCGCGACAACGGCATCGAGCCGGTGATCCTGGGCGATTCGGTGACCGGCGAGGCGAAGGAGGTCGCCAAGGTCATGGCGGCGATCGTCCGCGAGATCCGGATGCACGGCTCGCCCTTCAAGCCGCCGGTGGCGCTGCTCTCGGGGGGGGAATGCACGGTGACGGTCCGCCGCGCCAACGGCCGCGGCGGGCGTTGCGGCGAATTCCTGCTCGCGCTCGGCATGGAACTGGGGGATATGGCGGAGGTGCACGCGATCGCCGCGGACACCGACGGCATCGACGGCTCGGAGGACAACGCCGGCGCCCTGCTAGCCCCCGATTCGCTCGCGCGCGCGTGCGCGCAGGGACTCGACCCCAGGAAGCTCCTGGCGGCCAACGACAGCTATGCCGTTTTTTCCGCTCTCGGCGACCTGGTGGTCACCGGCCCGACGCGCACCAACGTCAACGACTACCGGGCCATTCTGATTCTCTAGCGCAGCCTGGCGGCGGCGCTTCCGATCAAGCAGCCTTGGCTGCTTCCTTCTTCTCGCTCTTCTTGCCTTCGCCCTGCGGCGCAGCGGCGGATTCCGCGCGATCCATCAGCGTCACCAGCGCCATCGGGGCGTTGTCGCCCTTGCGGAAGCCGCTCTTGAGGATGCGCAGGTAGCCGCCGTTCCTCTTGGCATAGCGCGGCCCGAGTTCGCCGAACAGCTTGGAGACCGTGTCGCGGTCGCGCAGCCGGTTGTAGGCGAGGCGCCGGTTGGCCAGCGTGGCGGTCTTGCCCATGGTGATCATCGGCTCGACGACGCGGCGCAGTTCCTTCGCCTTGGGCAACGTGGTGGTGATCTGCTCGTGCGTCAGCAGCGCGTTCGCCATGTTGCGGAACATGGCGAGGCGGTGGCTGGTCGTGCGGTTGAGTTTGCGTAGTCCGTGGCCGTGACGCATGGTGCTTTCCTGTTGTTACGTCCTGTGGTGCTCGAGCCCGGCGGGCGGCCAGTTCTCGAGCTTCATGCCGAGCGTCAGCCCCCTGGAGGCCAGCACTTCCTTGATCTCGTTGAGCGACTTGCGGCCCAGGTTCGGCGTCTTCAGCAACTCGGTCTCGGTGCGCTGGATCAGGTCGCCGATGTAGTAGATGTTCTCGGCCTTCAGGCAGTTCGCCGAGCGCACGGTCAGCTCCAGGTCGTCCACCGGCCGCAGCAGGATCGGATCGACGGCGACCGCCTTCTTCTCCTCGGTCGGCAGGGCCGTGCCCTCGAGCTGCGCGAACACCGACAGCTGGTCGACCAGGATGCGGGCCGCATAGCGCACCGCTTCTTCCGGCTCGATGGCGCCGTTGGTCTCGATGTCAAGGATCAGCTTGTCCAGGTCGGTGCGCTGCTCGACGCGCGCCGAGTCGACCGCGTACGACACGCGGCGCACGGGGCTAAACGAGGCGTCCAGAACGATGCGGCCGATGCCCTTGGTTTCTTCCGGCAGGTAGCGCATGTTGCCCGGGACGTAGCCGCGACCGGCTTCCACCTTGAGCTGCAGCTCGATCTTGCCGCCGGCCGAAAGGTTGGCGATGACGTGGCCGGGATTGACGATTTCGACGTCGTGCGACGGCTCGATGTCGCCCGCGGTCACCGGGCCTTCGCCCTTTTTCTTCAGGGCGAGGATCGCCTCGGTGCGGTTATGCAGCCGCAGCACCACGCCCTTGAGATTAAGCAGGATGTCGACCACGTCTTCGCGCACGCCGTCGAGCGTCGAGTACTCGTGCACCACCCCGGCGATCTGCACCTCGGTCGGCGCATAGCCGGGCATCGAGGACAGCAGCACGCGGCGCAGCGCGTTGCCCAGCGTGTGGCCGTAGCCGCGCTCGAAAGGCTCCATCGTCACCTTGGCGTGCGACGGGGACAGGTTTTGCACATCGACGATGCGCGGCTTGAGGAATCCGGTCTGGGGCATGGGTAGGTTTACCTTGTTACTTCGAATACAGTTCGATGATCAGGCTCTCGTTGATCGTGGAGGACATGTCCGCGCGCGCCGGGAGCGACTTGAATTTCCCCTTCAGCGCCTTCGTGTCCACCTCGAGCCACTCTGGAATGCTGCGCGATTCGGCGGCTTCCGCCGACGCCTTGATGCGCAGCTGGGCCTTCGCCTTCTCGGCGACCTCGACCACGTCGCCGGGGGCGACTTCGTACGACGGAATATTGACGCGCTTGCCGTTCACCAGGATGCCGTTATGGCGCACCACCTGGCGCGCTTCGCTGCGCGAGGCGCCGAAACCCATGCGGTAGGCCACGTTGTCGAGGCGCGATTCGAGGATCTGCAGCAGCCGCTCGCCGGTGACGCCCTTGGAGCGCGAGGCCTCGAAGTAGGTCTTGCGGAACTGGCGCTCGAGCACGCCGTAGATGCGGCGGGTCTTCTGCTTTTCGCGCAGCTGCTTGCCGTAGTCCGAGAGGCGCGCGCCGCTCTTCTGGCCGTGCTGGCCGGGCGCATAGGCGCGGCGCTCGATGGCGCATTTGTCGGTGAAGCACTTCTCGCCCTTGAGGAAGAGCTTCTCGCCCTCCCTGCGGCACTGGCGGCACTTCGCGTCGAGATTTCTGGCCATGCGTTCTCCTAAATTCTCTTTTTAGACCCGGCGGCTCAGACTCTGCGCCGCTTCGGAGCGCGGCAGCCGTTATGCGGCACGGGGGTGACGTCGGCGATCGAGCCGATCTTCAGGCCGATCGAGTTCAGCGCGCGCACCGCGGACTCGCGGCCCGGGCCCGGGCCCTTGATGCGCACTTCGATGTTCTTCACGCCGCATTCCTGCGCCGCGCGGCCAGCGCGCTCGGCGGCCATCTGCGCCGCGAACGGCGTCGACTTGCGCGAGCCCTTGAAGCCGGCGTTGCCCGAGGTCGCCCAGGACAGCGTGTTGCCCTGGCGGTCGGTGATGGTGACGATGGTGTTGTTGAACGACGCGTGCACGTGGGCGATGCCCTCGGCGACGTTCTTCTTCACTTTCTTGCGCGCGCGCGCCGAAGCGGTCTGCTGCAGCTGCTGCGTCGAGGGGGTTGCCTTGCTTGCCATGTGCTTGTCCGGTCCGATTGACAGGTTGGAGGGTTAGATCTTGCCGGCCGGCGCGTTCTGCTTGATCGCCGCCTTGCGCGGCCCCTTGCGGGTGCGCGCGTTGGTGCGCGTCCTCTGTCCGCGCACCGGCAGCCCCTTGCGGTGGCGCGAGCCGCGGTAGCAGCCCAGATCGATGAGGCGCTTGATCGACATCTGCACTTCGCGGCGCAGGTCGCCTTCCACCGTCAGGCGCGTGATGTTCTCGCGCAGGCGGTCCATCTCGGCGTCGGTCAGGTCCTTGATCTTGCGGTTGGGCTCGATCCCGGCGGCGACGCAGATCGCGGTCGCGCGCGAGCGGCCGACGCCGTAGATCGCGGTCAGCGCGATGCCGGCGTGCTGGTGGTTGGGGATGTTGATGCCTGCAATACGGGCCATGGCGTGTTCTTTCCGGGGAACCTGAGATTATATCAATTTCTTCAAGGGTTTATCAACCGAAAATGACGTAAACATCATCCTTGCCGCTGCTTGTGGCGGGGATCCGTGCAAATCACCCGCACCACCCGCTTGCGGCGCACGATCTTGCACTTGCGGCAGATTTTCTTCACTGAGGCCATGACTTTCATGTGTCGTCTTCCTTTTCTCTAGCGCGCGGGCATGCCGCCCTTGAAGCTGGCTTTCTTGAGCAGGCTCTCGTACTGGTGCGTCATCACGTAGGCCTGCACCTGGGCCATGAAATCCATCGTCACCACCACGATGATCAGCAGCGAGGTGCCGCCGAAATAGAACGGCACGTTCAAGCGCAGGATCAGGAACTCGGGCACCAGGCACACCAGGGTCACGTAGATCGCCCCGGCCAGGGTCAGGCGGGTCAGGATCTTCTCGAGGTAGCGCGCCGTCTGCTCGCCCGGGCGGATGCCGGGGACGAAGGCGCCCGATTTCTTCAGGTTGTCCGCGGTCTCCTTCGGGTTGTACTGCAGCGCCGTGTAGAAGAAGCAGAAAAACACGATCAGCGAGGCATACAGCAGCACGTAGACCGGCTGGCCGGGAGACAGCGTGCCGGCGAGATCCTTCAGCCAGTTCAGGCCCTCGGCCGAGCCGAACCAGCTGAGGAGGGTGGCCGGAAACAGGATCAGCGAAGAAGCGAAAATCGGCGGGATCACGCCCGACATGTTCAGCTTGAACGGCAGGTGCGAACTCTGCCCGCCATAGACGCGGTTGCCGACCTGCCGCTTGGCGTAATTGACCAGGATCTTCCTCTGTCCACGTTCGACGAAGCACACGAGCGCGGTGACAAGCACGATCGCGGCCCCCACCAGCAGCGCCGTCAGCGGGTGCATCGAGCCGGTGCGCACCAGCTCCAGAGTGCCGGCGACCGCGTTCGGCAAGCCCGCGGCGATGCCGGCAAAAATGATGATCGAGATGCCGTTGCCCAGGCCGCGCTCGGTGATCTGTTCGCCCAGCCACATCAGGAACATGGTGCCGGTGACCAGCGTGGTGACCGTCGTGATGCGGAACATGAGGCCCGGATCGAGCACCAGGTTTGCCTGCGACTCCAGCGCGATCGAGATGCCGGTCGCCTGGAACAGCGCGAGGAACACCGTGCCGTAGCGCGTGTACTGCGTGATCTTGCGACGGCCGGTCTCGCCTTCCTTGCGCAGCGCCTCCAGCTGCGGGAAGACCGCGGTCATCAGCTGCATGATGATCGAGGCGGAGATGTACGGCATGATGCCCAGCGCGAAGATGGTGAAGCGCGACAGCGCGCCGCCGGAGAACATGTTGAACATGCCGAGGATGCCGCCCTGCTGGCCCTTGAACAGCTCGGCGAGCACGTTCGGGTCGATGCCCGGCACCGGGATGTGGGCGCCGATGCGGAACACGAACAGCGCCCCGAGAAGAAACAGCAGCCGTTTCTTCAGGTCGCCGTAACGGGCGGTACTGCCTTTGCCGGGAAGCGTGGTGGCCAAGCGGGCTTATTCCTTTGCCTTCTTTTCTTTCGCCACCAGCTTTTTTACCGGCGCCGGCGCTGCCGCCGGCTCTTCATACTTGCCGCCCGCCGCTTCGATCGCGGCGCGCGCGCCCTTGGTCGCCTTCACGCCCTTCAGCGTGATCTTGCGCTTGAGCTCGCCCGACAGGATGACCTTCGCGCTCAGCGTCTCGCGCGGCACCACGCGCTCGGCGTGTAGCACCGCGAGGTCGATGTCGCTCGCCTTCATGGCCTGCAGGTCGGACAGCCGCACCTCGGCGACCGTGCGGCGCGTCAGCGACTTGAAGCCGCGCTTCGGCAGGCGGCGGTGCAGCGGCATCTGGCCGCCTTCGAAACCGACCTTGTGGTAGCCGCCGGCGCGCGCGCGCTGGCCCTTGTGGCCGAGGCCGGCGGTTTTCCCCCAGCCGGAGCCCATGCCGCGCCCGACCCTGTGGCGCAGCTGCTTGGAGCCCGGCGCGGGCTTCAGTCCATTGAGTCTCATGTCAGCTCTCCAGCCGGACCAGGTAAGCCACCCGGTTGATCATGCCGCGCACCTCGGGGGTGTCGACGAGTTCCACCGTGTGATGGATGCGCTTCAGGCCGAGGCCGCGCACGGTCGCGACGTGCGCCGTCTTGCAGCCCGCCAGCCCCTTCACCAGCTTCACCTTGATTTTCTTGTCCGCCATGGCGTTCCTAGGTAGAAAGGATTTCCTCGACCTTCTTGCCGCGCTTGGCGGCGATCTCGGCCGGCGTATTCATTGCCTGCAGGCCCTGCAGCGTGGCGCGCACCACGTTGTACGGGTTGGTCGAACCGAAGCACTTGGCGAGCACGTTGGTGACGCCCATCACTTCGAATACCGCGCGCATCGGGCCGCCGGCGATGATGCCGGTGCCTTCGGAGGCGGGCTGCATCAGCACTTTCGCCGAACCGTGGCGGCCGATGACGGTGTGGTGCAGCGTGCCGCTCTTCAACTTCACCTTGAACATCTTGCGGCGCGCCTCTTCCATCGCCTTCTGCACCGCGACCGGAACCTCGCGCGCCTTGCCCTTGCCCATGCCGATGCTGCCGTCGCCGTCGCCGACCACGGTGAGCGCGGCGAAGCCGAGCACGCGGCCGCCTTTCACCACCTTGGTGACGCGGTTGACCGCGATCATTTTCTCGCGCAGCCCGTCGCCCCGCTCTTCCTGCTGCTGCATCCGCCTCGCCTGCATTTTCGCCATCGCTAATTCCTTAGAATTTGAGGCCGCCAGCCCGCGCAGCTTCGGCGAGCGCCTTTACGCGCCCGTGGTAACGGTAGCCGGCGCGGTCGAAGGCCACGCTCTCGATGCCGGCCGCCTTCGCCTTCTCGGCGATGCGCTGGCCCACCACTTCGGCGGCCTTCTTGGTGCCGCCGCTTTTCAGCTTTGCGCGCAGGTCCTTCTCGACGCTGGAAGCGCTGGCGAGCACCTTGTCGCCGCCGGGCGTGGTGATCTGCGCGTAGATGTGCACGTTGGTGCGGTGCACGGTCAGCCGCACGGCGCCGATCTCGCGGATTTTGAGCCGGGTCTGGCGCGAGCGGCGCAGGCGGGAGGCGTTCTTGTCGATCATCTCGATGTGTCCTAGGCTGCGTTACTTCTTCTTGGTCTCTTTGAGCACGATGGCCTCGCCCGTGTAGCGCACGCCCTTGCCCTTGTAGGGCTCGGGGGGCTTCACGTCGCGGATTTCGGCCGCGATCCGGCCGACCAGCTGCTTGTCGATGCCGCTCACCACGATCTCGGTCTGCGTCGGCGTGGCCACCTTGATGCCCTTGGGCATCTGCTGCACCACCGGGTGCGAGAAACCGAGCGACAGGTTGAGCTTGTCGCCGGCGGCCTGCGCCCGGTAGCCGACGCCGACCAGCGCCAGCTTCTTCTCCCAGCCCTTGGTGACGCCGGTCACCATGTTGGCGACCAGCATGCGCATGGTGCCGGACATGGCGTTGGCATGATTGGAATTTCCCAGCGCCTTGCACTTCAGCGTCTCGCCGTCTTTCTCGACGCCGACGTTCGGGTCCATCGGGCGCGCGATCGTGCCAAGCGGGCCCTTCACCGAAATCTCCGCCGGGGAGATCTTCACCTCGACGCCCTTGGGCACCGGAATGGGATTCCTTGCTATGCGCGACATGGCGGGCTCCTCAGGCGACGATGCAGATGACTTCGCCGCCGACGCCGGTCGCCCGGGCCTTGCGGTCGGTCATGACGCCGCGCGACGTGGAAACGATCGCCACGCCCAGGCCGTTCATCACTTTGGGCAGGCTGTCGCGGTCCTTGTAGACGCGCAGGCCCGGCTTGGAAATGCGCTCGAGGCGCTCGATCACCGGCCGGCCGGCGTAGTACTTCAGGCCGATGCGCAGGAGCTTCTTCATGCCGTCTTCGCGTACCGCGAAGTCCTCGACATAGCCCTCGTCCTTGAGCACCTGGGCGATGGAAATCTTCAGTTTCGAGCAGGGCATGCTCACATCCACGTGCCCGACCATCTGGGCATTGCGGATGCGGGTCAGCATATCGGCGATCGGATCGGTCATGCTCATCAGGGACTCCTTACCAGCTCGCCTTGATCACGCCGGGCACCTCGCCGCGCATCACCAGTTCGCGCAGCTTGATGCGCCCGAGGCCGAACTTGCGGTACACGCCGCGCGGGCGCCCGGTCAGCGCGCAGCGGTTGCGCAGGCGCACCGGCGAAGCATCGCGCGGCAGCTTCTGCAGCTTGGCGCGGGCCGCGTCGCGGTCCTCGTCCGCGGCCTTGGCGTCGTGGATCACCTCCAGCAGCGCGGCGCGCCTAACCTTGAACTTGGCGACCGTGTTGCGGCGTTTCTTTTCGCGGAGCTTCACTGAGAGCTTGGCCATGGTTGTCAGCCTTTCTGTTCTTGCTTGTTCGGTTCCTGCTGCTTGCCGGGATCCTGCTTGACCTGCTCCACCTTGAACGGGAAACGGAACGCGGTGAGCAGCGCACGCGCCTCGTCGTCGGTTTTCGCCGAGGTATTGATGGCGATATCGAGCCCGCGCAGGGCGTCGATCTTGTCGTATTCGATTTCGGGGAAGATGATCTGTTCCTTGACCCCCAGGCTGTAGCTGCCGCGGCCGTCGAAGGCGCGGTTGGACACGCCGCGGAAGTCGCGGATGCGCGGGATGGCGATGTTCACCAGGCGGTCGAGGAATTCGAACATGCGCGCGCCGCGCAGGGTCACCATGCAGCCGACCGGATAGCCGGCGCGCACCTTGAAGTTGGCGATCGACTTGCGGGTCTTGGTCACCACCGGCTTCTGGCCGGCGATGCGAGTCATGTCGGCGACCGCGTGGTCCAGCACCTTCTTGTCGTTGACCGCTTCGCCGACGCCCATGTTGAGGGTGATCTTCTTGATGCGCGGCACCTGCATCACGGTCTTGTAGCCGAACTTCTTCATCAGGTCGGGCACGATCTTGTCGCGGTACTGGACCGCCAGCCGGGCGGGAGGCGCCGGCAACTGGGGGCCCTGCGCCTTCGGCGGGGCGGAAGCGACTTCTTTCCTGGGCGCTTCCTTCTTCGGCGCCTTCGGCTGCTGCTGGGCTTCCTGCTTGGGTTTTGCGCTTTTGTCTTTGTCTTTGGCCATGGCCTGTCCTTACGCGTCGACCTGTTCGCCGTTCGACTTGAACACGCGGACCTTGCGGCCGTCGCCCAGAACCTTGAAGCCGATGCGGTCCGCCTTCTGCGTCGCCGGGTTGTAGAGCGCGAGATTGGAGACGTGGATCGGCATGTCCCTGTCGACGATGCCGCCGGTAATGTTCTTCATCGGGTTCGGGCGCATGTGCTTCTTGACGCGGTTCACGCCCTCGACCACCACGTGCTCGGCGTCGACGCGGCGCAGCACCGCGCCGCGCTTGCCCTTGTCGCGGCCGGAGATCACCACCACTTCATCGCCTTTCTTTATGCGTTGCATCAGAGAACCTCGGGTGCAAGCGATACGATTTTCATGAAACGCTCGGTGCGTAGCTCGCGCGTCACCGGTCCGAAGATGCGGGTGCCGATCGGCTCCAGCTTCGCGGTCAGCAGCACCACCGCGTTGTTATCGAAGCGCACCAGCGAACCGTCGCCGCGGCGCACGCCCTTGGCGGTGCGCACCACCACGGCGTCGTAAACCTCGCCCTTCTTCACACGCCCGCGCGGCGCCGCATCCTTGATGCTCACCTTGATCACGTCGCCGATCGAGGCATAGCGGCGCTTGGAGCCGCCCAGCACCTTGATGCACATGACCGAGCGCGCGCCGGTGTTATCGGCGACATCCAGCACTGACTGCATCTGAATCATGGTTCTTCCTCAATCCAACTTGCGTGCTCTAGGGCACGGGAGACGAGTCTCCCGTTAACACCTGGCCCGCAGTTTTGGACCCCGTACGGGGCTTGGTTACGTAAATGCCTGATGCAAAAGCGGACGCGGATTCTATCCTGAAATCCGTGCCTTAGGCAACCTATTCGACCAGCTTCGACTTCTCCACCAGGCGCGTCACCGTCCAGGCCTTGGTCTTGGAAATCGGCCGGCATTCGGCGATTTCGACCAGGTCGCCCTGCTTGAACTGTTCCGTGGCGTGCGCGTGGTACTTGCTCGAGCGCGTGATGATCTTGCCGAATTCCGCGTGCTTCACGCGGCGCTCGACCAGCACCACCACGGTCTTCTGCATCTTGTTGCTCACCACGCGGCCGACCAGCCTGCGCTGGTTCTTCGCGGGAACCGCGGCGGCGGCCGCCGGCGCGGCGGTATTGGCTGTTGCGTTCATTTGGCGGCCTTTTCCTTGATGACGGTGCGCGCGCGCGCGATGTCGCGGCGCACCTTCTTGATCTGGCTCGTGTTGGCGAGCTGCTGCGTCGCATGCTGCATGCGCAGGCCGAACTGCGCCTTCAGCAGATCGTTCAGTTCCTTCTGCAGCTCGTCGCCGTTCTTGGCGCGAAGTTCACTGGCTTTCATGATGATTACCCCAGCATCCTGTGTACCGACGTGGTCCGGAACGGCAGCTTGGCGGCGGCCAGCGCGAATGCTTCCTTCGCCAGCGCCGCATCGACGCCGTCCATCTCGAAAATGATCTTGCCCGGCTGGATTTCGCAGACGAAGTATTCCGGGTTGCCTTTGCCGTTGCCCATGCGGACTTCGGCCGGCTTCCTGGAAATCGGCTTGTCCGGGAACACGCGGATCCAGACGCGGCCGCCGCGCTTGATATGGCGCGACAGGGTGCGGCGCGCGGCCTCGAGCTGGCGCGCGGTCAGGCGGCCGCGGCCGATCGCCTTCAGGCCGTACTCGCCGAAGGAAACCTTGTTGCCGCGCGTGGCGATGCCGGTGTTGCGGCCCTTCTGCTGCTTGCGATACTTGGTGCGTGCGGGTTGCAGCATGGCTTATTCCTTTTTCTCGCCGCCCCCGGCGCCCTTGGCGCCGGATACATCGGAATCCTTGACGATTTTCTTGGCGCGCTTGACGGTGGTCTTGGGGGCGGCGGCAGGCTCGGCCTTCTTGGCGGCCTTCTTCTCGCCTTCCGGTCTCGGCCTGGCGGGAGCGCGCCTGGCGCCGACCTTGGGCGCGGGCTTCTTGGCGCGCTTTGGCTCGGACGGCGCTTCCGGAGCGACGGCCGGAGCCGCCGTGGCGGGCAGCGCGGCCTGCGCCTCGCCCTTGGGCATCACTTCACCCTTGTAGACCCAGACCTTGATGCCGATCACGCCGTAGCTGGTCTTCGCCTCGCCAGTGCCGTAGTCGATGTCCGCGCGCAGCGTGTGCAGCGGCACCCGGCCTTCGCGGTACCACTCCGTGCGCGCGATCTCGTGGCCGTTCAGGCGGCCGGCGCTCATGATCTTGACGCCCTGCGCGCCCAGCCGCATGGCGTTCTGCATGGCGCGCTTCATCGCGCGGCGGAACATGATGCGCTTCTCGAGCTGCTGCGCGATCGAGTCGGCGATCAGCTGCGCGTCGGTCTCGGGCTTGCGGATTTCCTCGATGTTCACGTGCACCTGCTGCACGCCCATGATGCGGCGCAGCTCGGCCTTCAGCGATTCGATCTCCTCGCCCTTCTTGCCGATCACCACGCCCGGCCGCGCCGAGAAAATCGTGATGCGCGCATCTTTCGCCGGCCGCTCGATCAGCACCCGCCCGACGGAGGCGTGGGCGAGCTTCTTCTTGAGGAAGGAGCGCACCTTGACGTCCTCGGCCAGCATCGGCGCGAAGCTGCGGTTGTTGGCGTACCACTTGGAACTCCAGTTGCGGTTGACCGCAAGCCTGAAGCCGGTCGGGTTGATCTTCTGTCCCATATTCCTAATCTCCGACCGTGAGGTAGATGTGGCAGGAATGCCTGAGCACCCTCGTGCCGCGCCCCTTGGCGCGCGCGTGGAAGCGCTTCTGGAAAGAGCCGCGCTCGACGAAAATCGTCTTCACCTTGAGCGAGTCGATGTCCGCGCCGTCGTTGTGCTCGGCGTTGGCGATCGCGGACTCGAGGAGCTTCTTGATCAGGGCAGCGCCCGCCTTCGGCGAAAAGGCGAGGATGTTGATCGCCTGGTCCACCTTCTTGCCGCGCACCAGGTCCGCCACCAGGCGGCCTTTCTGGGCCGACAGGTGGGCACCGCGCAGGGATGCTTTGGTTTCCATGAATGCTCCTTACGTCCGCATTTCTACTTTTTCGCCGGCGCCGCCGGCGCCGCGGCTGGGGCAGCCGGTGCAGCCGCACCCGGCGCGCTGGGCGGCGGCCTGCCGCCTGCCGCAGCCGCTTCCGCGGTGCGCTTGCCGGCGGCCGAGTGGCTCTTGAAGATGCGCGTCAGCGCGAACTCGCCGAGCTTGTGCCCGACCATGTTCTCGGTGACGTACACGGGAATGTGCTGCTTGCCGTTGTGCACGGCGAGCGTGAGGCCGACGAAATCGGGCATCACCGTCGAGCGCCGCGACCAGGTCTTGATCGGACGCTTGTCGCTGGTGCCGCGCGCCTTGTCGACCTTCTGCATCAGGTGGTGGTCCACGAAAGGACCCTTCTTGATTGAACGGGACATTTTCTAGCCTTCCCTATTTCGCGCGCCGGTCGCGGACGATCATGACCTGCGTCCGCTTGTTGCGCCGCGTCTTGAATCCCTTGGTCTGCACGCCCCAGGGCGATACGGGCGGCCGCCCGGAGGAGGTACGGCCTTCGCCGCCGCCGTGCGGGTGATCGATCGGGTTCATCGCCACGCCGCGCACCGTCGGCTTCACGCCGCGCCAGCGCTTGCGCCCGGCCTTGCCGATCGATTCCAGGTTGTGCTCCTCGTTGCCGACTTCGCCGATGGTGGCGCGGCAGTCGACGTGCACCTTGCGGATCTCGCCCGAGCGCAGCCGCAGCTGCGCGTAGGTACCCTCGCGCGCCAGCAACTGCGCCGAAGCGCCCGCCGAGCGGGCGAGCTGCGCGCCCTTGCCCGGCAGCATTTCGATGCAATGCACGGTGGTGCCGACCGGAATGCTCCTGAGCGGCAGCGTGTTGCCCGACTTGATCGGCGCTTCCGCGCCCGACAGCAGCTGCGTGCCCGCGGTCAGCCCCTTGGGGGCGATGATGTAGCGGCGCTCGCCGTCCGCGTACAGCAGCAACGCGAGGTGCGCGCTGCGATTGGGGTCGTAATCCAGCCGCTCGACGGTGGCCTGGATGCCGTCCTTGTCGCGGCGGAAATCCACGACGCGATAGTGATGCTTGTGGCCGCCGCCCTTGTGCCGCATGGTGATGCGGCCATGGTTGTTGCGTCCGCTGCCGCGGTTCTGCGGCTCGATCAGCGGCCAGTGCGGTTCGCCCTTGTGCAGGTTGGGCGTGACCACCTTGACGAGCGCGCGCCGGCCCGGGGAGGTTGGCTTTACCTTCATCAATGGCATGGCTTACTCCGTCACCGCAAAATTGATTTCCTGGCCGGCGGCGAGGCGCACGTAGGCCTTCTTCCAGTTGTTGCGGCGGCCCATGAAGCGGCCGAAGCGCTTTTTCTTGCCCTTGACCCGGCTGACGGTCACCGCTTCCACCTTGGTCTTGAACAGCAGCTCGACCGCGGCCTTGATCTCCGGCTTGGTCGCCGCATCGGCGACGCGGAAAACGTACTGCCGGTTCTTGTCGGCGACGCGCGTGCTTTTTTCCGAAACGACCGGGGCGAGCAGCACCTGCATCAGCTGCTCCGCGTTGTACTTCTTCACCGCGGTCATTTGAACATCTCCTCGAGCTTGGCCACCGCCTTCTTGGTCAGCAGCACGGTCGGGTAGCGCACCAGCGCCACCGGATTGGCCTGCTGCGCGCTGATCACCCTGACGTGGTGCAGGTTGCGCGAGGACAGCGTGAGGTTCGCGTCCACTTCGTCGGTGATCACCAGCACCTCGTCGAAGCCCATGGCCTTCACTTTCTGCGCGAGCAGCTTGGTCTTGGGGTGCTCGACCTTGAACTCGTCGACCACGCGGATGCGGTCTTCGCGGGCGAGCTGCGAGAGAATGGACGCCATGCCGGCGCGGTACATCCGGCGGTTCACCTTCTGCGAATAATTCTCGAGCGTCGTGTTCGGGAAGATCTTGCCGCCGCCGCGCCACAGGGGGCTGGAAGTCATGCCGGCGCGCGCGCGGCCGGTGCCCTTCTGGCGCCAGGGCTTCTTGGTCGAATGGCGCACTTCGCCGCGGTCCTTCTGCTTGCTGGTGGCGAGGCGGGAATTGTTCTCGTAGGCGACCACGAGCTGGTGGATCAGCGCTTCGTTGAAATCGCGCGCGAAAATCTCGTCTTTCGCGGACACCGTGCCCGCCGAGCCCTTGTCGCCGCTTTTTTCGCTAATGAGCTTGAGTTCCATGGTCAGGCCTTCGCCGCCGGCTTCTGGGCCGCGGATTTCTGTGCCGGTTTCTGTCCCTTGATCGCCGGCCAGACGACGACATCGCGTCCTGAATAGCCGGGAACCGAGCCCTTGACCAGCAGCAGCTGGCGCTCGGCATCGATGCGCACCACGACCAGGTTCTGGATCGTGCGGCGCTTGTTGCCCAAGTGCCCTGCCATGCGCTTGCCGGGAAATACGCGGCCCGGGTCCTGGCGCTGGCCGGTCGAGCCCTGGGTGCGCGTGGTGATCGAGTTGCCGTGCGTTTCGCGGTTGGACGAGAAGTGGTGGCGCTTGATGACGCCCGCGAACCCCTTGCCGAGCGTGGTGCCCTGCACGTCCACTGTCTGTCCGACTTTGAAGATCTCGACGCCGATCTTGCCGCCAACTTTCAGGTCGACGACTTCCTTGGCTTCGGCGCGGAATTCGCGCAGCACGTGACCGGCTTCCACCGCCGCCTTGGCGAGGTGCCCGGCGAGGGGCTTTTTCACACGGCTCGCGCGCCGCTTGCCGAACGCGACCTGCACGGCCGAATAGCCGTCCTTGTCCGCGGTCTTGATCTGCGTGATCCGGTTGTCGGAGACGTCGAGCACGGTCACCGGCTGGGCGTCGCCCTCGTCGGTGAAGATGCGCATCATGCCGACCTTGCGGCCGACCAGTCCTATCGTCATGACCACTTCTCCATCTCTTTATGTTTAACCCCCTGCTTGAGAGGGCGCCGGCTCCTGTTGGCCGGCCCTTCACTTCATGCTGCGGTGCTGCGCTTTGAAGCGGCGCTTCTTGCCGCTCCTTGCTTTGAAGCGGCGTTTCCTGCCGCTCCTTACTTGACCTTGATCTCCACGTCCACGCCGGCCGGCAGGTCGAGCTTCATCAGCGCGTCCACCGTCTTGTCGGTCGGGTCGATGATGTCCATCAGCCTCAGATGGGTCCGGATCTCGAGCTGTTCGCGCGAGGTCTTGTCGGCGTGCGGCGAGCGCAGCAGGTCGAAGCGCGCCTTGCGCGTCGGCAGCGGCACCGGGCCGCGCACCACCGCACCCGTGCGCTTGGCGGTGTCGACGATCTCGAGCGCCGACTGGTCGATCAGCCGGTAGTCGAACGCCTTGAGGCGGATGCGGATGCGTTGAGATTCCATGATTACTCGATGACCTTGGCGACGACGCCGGCGCCGACGGTCTTGCCGCCCTCGCGGATGGCAAAGCGCAAGCCCTGCTCCATCGCGATCGGCGTGATCAGCGTCACCACCATCTTGATGTTGTCCCCCGGCATCACCATCTCGGTGCCCTTGGGCAACTCTACCGCCCCCGTCACATCGGTGGTGCGGAAGTAGAACTGCGGCCGGTAATTGTTGAAGAACGGCGTGTGACGGCCGCCTTCTTCCTTACTCAGGATGTACACCTCGCACTCGAACTTGGCATGGGGCGTGATCGAGCCTGGCTTGGCCAGCACCTGCCCGCGCTCGACCTCTTCGCGCTTGGTGCCTCTGAGGAGAATGCCGACGTTATCGCCCGCCTGGCCCTCATCCAGCAGCTTCCTGAACATCTCCACGCCCGTGCACACCGTCTTCAGCGTGGGCTTCAGACCCACGATCTCGATCTCATCGCCCACCTTCACGATGCCCCGCTCAACGCGTCCCGTGACCACCGTGCCGCGTCCTGAGATCGAGAACACGTCCTCAACCGGCATCAGGAACGGCCCATCGACCGCCCTTTTCGGCTGCGGGATGTAGGAGTCCAGCGCCTCGGCCAGCTTCAGGATCGCCTTCACCCCCAGCTCCCCCTCATCGCCTTCCAGGGCCTTGAGCGCGCTGCCGATCACGATCGGGGTCTTGTCCCCCGGGAATTCGTACTTGGAGAGAAGCTCCCGTACCTCCACCTCCACCAGCTCCAAGAGCTCCTTGTCGTCCACCATGTCGGCTTTGTTCAGGAAGACGACGATGTAGGGCACCCCCACCTGGCGCGCCAAGAGGATATGTTCCCGGGTCTGCGGCATCGGCCCATCGGCGGCCGAGCAAACGAGGATCGCCCCATCCATCTGCGCCGCCCCCGTGATCATGTTCTTGATGTAGTCCGCGTGCCCCGGGCAGTCCACGTGCGCGTAGTGGCGCTTCTCCGTCTGGTACTCCACGTGCGCCGTGTTGATCGTGATCCCGCGCGCTTTTTCCTCCGGCGCCGCATCAATCTGGTCGTAGTTCTTCGCCTCGCCCCCGTACTTCTTCGCCAGAATATGCGTCATCGCCGCCGTCAACGTCGTCTTGCCATGGTCCACGTGCCCAATGGTCCCCACATTCAAATGGGGCTTCGTTCTCTCAAATTTGCCTTTTGCCATGATGTTTCCCGGTCTATACGGTTGTTATTTGGTCTTCGCGCTGATGACTGCTTCGGCAACGCTCTTCGGCGCTTCCGCGTAGTGCTTGAATTCCATGGTGTAGGTGGCGCGGCCCTGCGTGAGCGAGCGCACCGTCGTCGAGTAGCCGAACATTTCGCCCAGCGGCACCTCGGCCTTGATGGTCTTGCCGCCCGCCAGGTCTTCCATGCCGAGGATCACGCCGCGCCGCGACGAGAGGTCGCCCATCACGTCGCCCATCTTCTCTTCCGGCATCTCGACTTCGACCGCCATGATCGGCTCGAGCAGCACCGGGGTGCCGGCGCGCATGCCGTCCTTGAAGGCGAAGATCGCGGCCATCTTGAACGCGTTCTCGTTCGAGTCGACGTCGTGGTACGAACCGTCGAACAGCGTCACTTTCACGTCCACCACGGGGTAGCCGGCGAGCACGCCGTCCAGCAGCGCCTCGTCCACGCCCTTCTTGACCGCCGGGATGAATTCCTTCGGCACCCGGCCGCCCTTGACCCCGTCGACGAACTCGTAGCCGGTGCCGTGCGGCTGCGGCTCGAGCTTGAGCCAGACGTGGCCGTACTGGCCGCGGCCGCCCGACTGCTTGATGAACTTGCCCTCGGACTCCAGCGTCTTCTTGAAGGTCTCGCGGTAGGCCACCTGCGGCTTGCCGACCGAGGCCTCGACGGCGAACTCGCGCTTCATGCGGTCGACGATGATCTCCAGGTGCAACTCGCCCATGCCGGAGATGATGGTCTGGCCCGATTCCTCGTCGGTGTGCACGCGGAACGACGGGTCTTCCTGCGCGAGGCGGTTCAGCGCCACGCCCATCTTTTCCTGGTCGACCTTGGTCTTCGGTTCCACGGCCTGCGAAATGACCGGGTCCGGGAACTCCATCTTTTCCAGCGTGATCGACTTCTTCACGTCGCAGATGGTTTCGCCGGTGATCACATCCTTCAGCCCGACCACGGCGGCGATGTCGCCGGCGCGGACTTCCTTGATCTCTTTACGCTCGTTGGCATGCATCTGCAGCAGCCGCCCGATACGCTCTTTCCTGCCGCGCACCGACGTCAGGACCGTATCGCCAGAGGCCAGCACGCCGGAGTACACCCGGATGAACGACAGCTGCCCGACGAACGGGTCGGTCATGATCTTGAACGCGAGCGCGGCGAACGGCTCTTCGTCGATCGGCCGGCGCGAGTCCGGCTCGCCTTTCTCGTTCTCGCCCTTCACCGGCGGGATGTCCACGGGCGACGGCAGGTAATCGATCACGGCATCGAGCATCGCCTGCACGCCCTTGTTCTTGAACGCGGTGCCGCACAGCATCGGCACGATCTCGTTGTTGATCGTGCGCAGGCGCAGGCCCTTCTTGATCTCCTCGACCGACAGCGAGTTCGATTCGAGGTACTTGTTCATCAGCTCTTCGTTGGCCTCGGCGGCGGCCTCGATCATCTTCTCGCGCCATTCCTTCGCCTCGGCGACCAGTTCGGCGGGAATTTCCTTGCGCTCGAACTTCATGCCCTGGGAAGCCTCGTCCCAGTAGATCGCCTGCATGGCGACGAGATCCACCACGCCTTCGAATTTTTCCTCCGCGCCGATCGGAATCTGGATCGGCACCGGGTTGCCCTTGAGGCGGTTCTTGATGTGGTCGTAGGACTTGAAGAACGTCGCCCCGACGCGGTCCATCTTGTTGATGAACGCGAGCCGCGGCACCTTGTACTTGTTCGCCTGGCGCCACACCGTCTCGGACTGCGGCTGCACGCCGGCGACCGCGTCGTACACCATGCAGGCGCCGTCCAGCACTCGCATCGAGCGCTCGACTTCGATGGTGAAGTCGACGTGGCCCGGGGTGTCGATGATGTTGATGTGGTGCTCGGGATAGGACAGGTCCATTCCCTTCCAGAAGCAGGTGGTGGCGGCCGACGTGATGGTGATGCCGCGCTCCTGCTCCTGCTCCATCCAGTCCATCGTGGCCGCGCCATCGTGCACTTCGCCGATCTTGTGGTTCACGCCGGTGTAGAAGAGGATGCGTTCGGTCGTCGTCGTCTTGCCGGCGTCGATGTGCGCCGAGATGCCGATGTTCCGGTATCGCTCGATGGGCGTTTTGCGTGCCATGGTCATTCTCTTTTCTTTCAATGGGCGCAGGCCCGCTCGTGGCGGGCCCGCACACCTTTCGGATATGGGGACGGTTCCTAGAAGCGGAAGTGGCTGAAGGCCTTGTTCGCCTCGGCCATGCGGTGCACTTCGTCGCGCTTCTTCATCGCGCCGCCACGGCCTTCCGTGGCTTCCATCAGTTCATTGGCCAGGCGCAGGGCCATCGACTTCTCGCCGCGCTTCTTGGCGGCTTCCTTGATCCAGCGCATCGACAGCGCCAGCCGGCGGATGGGGCGCACTTCCACCGGCACCTGGTAGTTCGCGCCGCCGACGCGGCGGGACTTCACTTCG
>DATBQR010000127.1:0-35728 GCA_036560705.1 Burkholderiales bacterium
CCTGATGCTGCCGCCGGGGTTGTCCTTCAACGCCATTTCGGCGAAAGCGCTCGCGGCCTCGAAGACGGCGAAAATGCCGCGCAGCTTCTGGGATTGGAGCGACATGATCGCCAGCAACAAGGACGGCTATTTCCCCTACACGCCGGCGACCAACCTGCTCTACGGCCTGCGCGAAGCCCTCATGATGCTGCTCGAGGAGGAAGGTCTGGAGAACGCCTTTGCACGCCACCAGCGCCATGCCGAGGCGACGCGGCGCGCCGTGCGCGCCTGGGGCCTGGAAGTTCTGGCGAAGAATCCCGCCGAATATTCCGGGGCGCTTACCGCCGTACTGCTGCCCGCCGGCCACGACGCCGACCGGGTAAGGAAAGTGATCCTGGAGAATTTCGACATGTCGCTCGGCACCGGCCTGGGCAAGCTCGCCGGCAAGGTGTTCCGCATCGGACACCTGGGGGATTTCAACGACCTGACGCTGATGGGGACGCTCGCCGGATGCGAGATGGGCCTGCAGCTCGCCGGGGTTCCGGTCAGGAAGGAGGGCGTGCAAGCCGCCATGGCCTACCTCGCTGAATGCCACGCCAACCCGGCGCGCGCCGCGGCCTAGACATGTTGCGCTCGCTGTCCGTATTCGCCTGCCTGTTCGCCGCCGTTTGCGCGATCCTGCCGGGCCCGGCGCTCGGCCAGGGTTATCCGTCGCATCCGATCCGGCTGATCGTGCCTTTTTCTCCCGGCGCCGGCACCGACGCGATCGCCAGAATCCTCGCGCAGAAACTGTCCGAATCTCTCGGCCAGCCGATCGTCGTCGACAACCGGCCGGGCGCGGGCGGCACCATCGGCACGGAAATCGTCGCCAAAGCCGCGGGCGACGGCTACACCCTGCTGTTCTCGCCGGCGGCGCACGCGATCAATCCCAGCATCTATCCGAAACTCGGCTACGACACCGAGAAAGACCTGGTAACCATCGCCATCGCCGCCTCGCTGCCCGTGGTGCTTGCCGTCGAAGCCTCGGTGCCGGCGAAATCCGTCGGCGAGCTGGTCGCGCTGGCGAAAGCGGAACCCGGCAGGCTGACCATGGCTTCCGCCGGCAACGGCACCGTATTCCACCTGACGGGGGAAATGTTCAAGACGGCGGCCGGCATCGACATCGTGCACGTGCCGTTCAAGGGCGGGGCGCCTGCGATGGCCGCGCTGGTCGGCGGACAAGTAACGATGGCGTTCGAGACCTCTCTCACCATCGCGCCGCACGTAAAGTCCGGCAAGCTGCGGGCACTCGCGGTGGCGAGCGAAAACCGCATCGGCATCTTTCCGGAAGTCCCGACGCTTGCCCAGGCGGGCTATCCGGGCATCCTGTCGGAGAACTGGTACGGCCTGTACGCGCCGGCGGGCACGCCCCGGGATATCCTTGCGCGCGTCTACGCCACTCTAGCCAAAGCGCTGACCGATGCCGACACGCGCCAGAAACTTGCCGCGCAGGGCGCCGAAACTCGGCATCTCACGCCGGAACAGTCGGCCGCTTTCGTGCACGCCGAGATCGCGAAGTGGGCCAAGGTGGCCAGGGAATCCGGGGCGAGAATCGACTGATGGGGAACACCATGAAGATCGAGGAACGGGCGCGCGACAAGAGCTACTATCACCAGCAGACTGCCGAGCGCATGGACAAGCACCTGATGACGCCGGCGTGGCCGCTGCGCCAGAAAGTGGCGCTGAGCTGCCAGATCCTTGCCGCGCAAGGGCACGAGTCCGCTCTCGCGGGCCAGATCACCGCGCGTGCCGACGAACCCGGCACGTACTGGATGCTCAGCTTCGGCCTCGGCTTCGACGAAGCCCGCTCGAGCAACATCGTGCGCGTCGATGGCGATCTGAACATCGTCGAGGGCGAGGGCATGCCCAATCCCGCCAACCGCTTCCACCTGTGGATCTACGCGCGGCGCCCGGCGATCAACGCCATCATCCATACGCACCCGCCGCATGTTTCGGCGCTGTCGATGATCGGCGAACCGCTCGCGGTATCGCACATGGATACCTCGATGTTCTACGAGGATTGCGCCCACCTGCCGGAGTATCCGGGCGTGCCGATCGGTGACGAGGAAGGCCGCATCATTTCGGAGGCGATCGGCAACAAGCGATCGATCCTGCTCGGCCACCACGGGCAGCTTGCCGCCTGCAAAACCATTGAGGAGGCGCTGATGCTAAGCATCTTTATCGAGCGGGCGGCGAAACTGCAGCTGATGGCGCGCGCAGCCGGTACCATACGGCCGATCAAGCCGGAATGCGCAAAGGAAGCGCACGACTACCGCCTCAAGCCGAAATACGTGGATGCCGTGTTCTGCTACTACGCCCGCCAGGCTCTGCGGCAATCGCCTGACATATTGTCCTGATGCCGGCCCGAAGAGGCCGCCCGGGTGACCCTGCAATCAACAAAGGAGGAGTGACATGAGGATAAAACTGAATCTGCTCGCGAGCGCGCTGGCCGGCCTCGTCCTGACGACCGCACCCGCGTTCGCCTGGGAACCCACCAAACCGGTCGAAATCGTCGTCGCCGCCGGCGCCGGCGGAGCCTCGGACCAGATGGCGAGGATGATGCAGGCCGCCATCCAGAAGAACAACCTGATGAAGCAGCCGATGGTGGTCTCGCTCAAGGGTGGCGCCTCGGGGGCCGAGGCGCTGATGTACATGAAGTCGAGCGCGGGCGACGCCAACAAGGTTCTCATTGCGTACTCGCTCATCTACATGCTGCCGCTGTCGGCCAAGATCCCGTTCAACTGGCGCGAACTCACGCCGGTGTCGGTGATCGCGCTCGACCAGTTCGTGCTGTGGACGAATGCGCAAAATCCCGCAAAGACCGTAAAAGAATTCGCCGACGCGGCCAAAAAGGCGAATCCCCCATACAAAATGGGCGGTACCGGCTCCAAGCGCGAAGACCACGTGCTCACCGTGTTCCTGGAGAAAAAGACCGGCGCGAAGTTCGCCTACCTGCCCTACAAGTCCGGCGGTGAGGCAGCCACGCAACTGGTCGGCGACCACACGCAATCGAACGTCAACAATCCTTCGGAAAATCTCGAGGTCTGGCGCGCCGGCCAGGTGCGGCCGCTCTGCGTGTTCGACAAGGAACGCATCCAGTACAAGGCCAAAGTCACCGACACCCTGTCGTGGAACGACATTCCGACCTGCAAGGACCAGGGCGTCGACGTGCAGTATCTGATGCTGCGCGCCATGTTCCTCCCCGGCAAAGTGACGCCCGAAGAGACCGCCTTCTACGTCAACCTGTTCAAGAAGGTGACCGAGACGGTCGAATACAAGGAATACATGGAGAAGCAGGCGCTCAAGCCGATCTTCCTCACCGGCAAGGACATGCTGAAGTTCCTCGAGGAGGACGAGGCGCTCAACAAGAACCTGATGACCGAGGCGGGCTTCGTCGCGAACTAAGGTGTCGAAGCCGGAAGCCGAAATCGTCGTCGAAGACCCGGCCGCGCCGGCGGACGACTCGCCGGCGGTGGCCACCAGGCGCACCGTCGACGTCGTCGTCTCGTTCCTGCTGCTGGCGCTCGCGCTGCTGCTGGCGTTCGACAACTGGCGCACCGGCATGTCCTGGGATTCGACCGGCCCGCAGGCCGGTTACTTCCCGTTCTACCTCTCGGTGATCCTGGCCGGCGCCTGCCTGTACGGCATCGGCAAGGAATTCCTGGCGCGCGGACAGGCACGCGAAACCTTCGTCACGCGCGACCAGCTGCGGCGCGTGCTGCAGGTCTTCGGTCCGACCTTGCTGTTCTGCCTGGCTACGCAGTGGCTCGGCCTCTACGTCGCCAGCTTCCTGCTGGTGGCGGGCTTCATGGCACTCGTCGGGCGCATTGCCGTATGGAAATCGGTGCTCACCGCCTTCCTGTTCTCGCTCGTCATGTTCGTCACCTTCGAGATCGCCTTCGACGTCATCATGCCGAAGGGGCCGCTCGAGGCCCTGTTCGGCCATTAGGGCGGAGCGCGATGGAAGCTTTCGGTCTGCTCCTGTACGGCTTCGGCGTCCTGCTGACGTGGAAGACGCTGGCGCTGATGATGGTGGGCCTGGTGCTGGGCATTTTCGTCGGCGTGCTGCCGGGTCTCGGCGGACCGAACGGTGTCGCCATCCTGCTGCCGCTCACCTTCACGATGGACCCGACCTCGGCCATCGTGATGCTCTCCTGCATCTACTGGGGAGCGCTGTTCGGCGGGGCGATCACCTCGATCCTGTTCAACATCCCGGGCGAGGCATGGTCGGTGGCGACGACCTTCGACGGCTACCCGATGGCGCAGCAGGGCAAAGCGGCGGAGGCGCTCACCGCGGCTTTCACCTCTTCCTTCATCGGCTCGCTGGCCGCGGTGCTGCTCATCACGTTCCTCGCACCCGGCATCGCCTCCTTCGCGCTCAGATTCGGGCCGCCCGAATTTTTCGCGGTCTATTTCCTCACCTTCTGCTCGTTCATCGGACTGGGGCGCGAGGAAAAGCACAAGATCGTCGTTTCCATGACGCTCGGCCTCTTGCTCGCCGGCGTCGGCATGGACACCGTGTCCGGGCAGCTGCGCATGACCTTCGGTTCGAGCGACCTGCTGCGCGGCATCAACTTCCTGGTGGCGGTCATCGGCCTGTTCGGCATCAGCGAAATCATGCTGACGATGGAAGAACGCCTCGCGCTGCGCGGCCACGCCGCCAAGATCAGCCTGCGGGTGGTGCTGAAGGTGTGGAAGGAGATGCCCCAGTACTGGGTGACGCTGCTGCGCTCGTCGGCGATCGGCTGTTGGCTCGGCATCACGCCGGGTGGCGCCATCGCGGCCTCCTTCATGAGCTACAACCTCGCCAAGCGTTTCTCCAAGGACAAGGAGTCGTTCGGCAAGGGCCGCATCGAAGGCGTCTTCGCACCCGAGACGGCGGCGCATGCCTCGGGTACCTCCGCCCTGCTGCCGATGCTCGCGCTCGGCATCCCCGGCTCGGGCACGGCGGCCATCCTGCTCGGCGGCCTGATGGTCTGGGGACTCAATCCCGGCCCCCTGCTGTTCGTCGAGCACAAGGAATTCGTCTGGGGACTGATCGCCTCGATGTACCTGGGCAACGTGGTCGGCCTTGTCCTCGTGCTCACGACCGTGCCGCTGTTCGCCGCCGTGCTGCGAGTGCCTTTCGCGGCGATCGCGCCGATGATCGTGGTGTCCTGCGCGATCGGCGCCTTCGCCATCCAGAACGCCATGTTCGACATCTGGCTGATGCTCGTCTTCGGCGTCGTCGGCTATGTGTTCAAGAAAATCGGCATTCCGCTCGCCCCCTTCACGCTCGCGCTGGTGCTCGGCAACCGCGCCGAGGACTCTTTCCGGCTGTCGATGATCGGGGCAGGCGGCGACATGCGCGTGTTCTGGTCCAACAGCCTGGTGGGCACGATCACGACCCTCGCCCTCGTCCTGCTCCTCTGGCCGCTGATTGCCGGCGGGCTCAAGCGGATCCGGCTCGTTTTCGCCCGCGCTACGTGAACACGTGAGCACGTGAGCGGCGAAATCATCCTCGAACGCGACGGCGGCATCGCCACCGTCACGCTTTCCAACCCCGGGCGCATGAATGCGCTCGACAAGACGATGTGGGCGCAATTGGGGGCCGCCATGCGCGAGCTCGGGGCCGACGACGGCCTGCGCTGCGTCGTGCTGCGTGGCGCCGGCGACAAGGCCTTCGCTGCCGGCGCGGACATTGCCGAGTTCAAGAACGAACGCGCCGACTCGAAACAGGCAAAGGCCTACAGCCAGGGCGGCATCGGCTGGATGCACGCGGTGGCCGAATGCCGCCATCCGACGGTGGCGCTCATCCAGGGCGCCTGCGTCGGCGGCGGCCTGCTGGTCGCCTCGCAATGCGACCTGCGGATCTGCGGCGAGTCCGCCCGTTTCGGCGTGCCGGTGAAGAATCTCGGGCTGACGGAATCCTACGACGAGCTGCAGGCAATGATGGGCGTCATCGGGCCGGCGGCATCCCTGGAGATTCTGCTCGAAGGACGCATCTGGGGGGCGCGCGAAGCCTACGAAAAGGGATTGGTATCGCGGGTCGTGGCCGATGGCGAGGTGGTCGGCGAAGCCTATGCAACCGCGCGCCGCATCGCCGACGGAGCGCCGCTGGTGGCGCGCTGGCACAAGAAATTCATCCGCCGCCTGCTGGACCCTCGGACTCTGACTTCAGCGGAACGCGACGAGGGCTATGCCTGCTTCGACACCGAGGACTTCCGCGAAGGCGTGGCGGCGTTCCTCGCCAAGCGCAAGCCGCAATTCAAGGGCCGCTGAGCGGGCCCCGGGTCCGTACGCACTCAACCCTTCACGCCCATCATGTGATTGGGCAGCCAGGTCGCGATCTCGGGGAAGGCGCACAGGATGACGATCGCCAAGAACATGCATAGCACATAGGGAATGGTGCCCCACATGATGCGCGTGACCGGCACGTCGGGCGCGATCGAGCTGACGATGTAGATGTTCAGGCCCACCGGCGGGTGGATCAGGCCGATCTCCATGTTGATGGTGAGAATCACGCCGAACCACACCGGATCGAAACCCGCCGCCGTGATGATGGGATAGAGGATGGGCGCGGTCATCAGGATGATCGCCGCCGGCGGAATGAAAAACCCGCACACCAGCAGGAACAGGTTGATCATCCCCATCAGCACCCAGCGGTTGAAATGCGCGTCCGCGATCGCTTGAGCGAGCATCTGGGTGAGATACAGCGAAGTCAGCATGTAGCCGAACAAAGTCGCGGCGGCGATGATGGTGAGGATCATCACCGACTCGCGGGTCGTCTCGCGCAGGATCGTCCACCAGTCCTTCGCCTTCCACATCCGGTAGATGACCACGGCCATCACCACGCACAGAGCCGCGCCCACGCCCGCGGCTTCCGAGGGCGTCGTCACGCCACCGTAGAGCGAGTACATGACGCCGCCGATGATGGCCAGAAAGGGCGCAATCTTCGGAATCGACTGGAATTTTTCGCGCCACGAGTAGCGGAAATCGACCGCGTGCGAGCGGAAACCGCGCTTCCAGATGATGAACAACGTCCACAGCATGAAGAGGCTGGTCAGCAAGATCCCGGGCAGCACGCCGGCGAGGAACAGGCGCCCGATCGAGGTCTCGGTGGCGATGCCGTAGAGGATGAACGTGATGGAAGGCGGGATCAGGATGCCGAGCGTGCCGCCGGCGCAGATCGAACCGGTGGCGACGTCGTCCGGGTAGCCGCGCCGGCGCATTTCTGGAATCCCCATCTTGCCGATGGCCGCGCAGCAGGCGGGCGAGGAGCCGGTGAGCGCGGCGAAGATGGCGCAGGCGCCGAGATTGGAGATCACCAGGCCGCCGGGCAGGCGGTACAGCCAACGGTCGAGGGCTTCATACAGATCCTTGCCGGCCGGCGAGGAACCGATGGCCGAACCCATCATCACGAACATCGGGATCGCCACCAGGGTAAATTCATCCAGCCCGCCCCAGAGCGTCTCGGCGACCACGCGCATGCCATCCAGCCCCTGGAAGATCAGCATGAAAATCACCGAGATCGCCCCCAGGCCGAAGGCGACGGGCACCCCGGATAGCAAGACGAGGAAAGTGACGACCAGGACGAGCGTGCCCTGTGCCGCGGGGCTCATGCGCGCACCCTTGCCTCTTCGATTCCGAATGGACGCGCGCGCCCGGTCAGCAGGCAGATCAGTTCCACGGCGTACTGCAGGACGAGCAGCGCGAGCCCGACCGGCATCGAACTCAGCGGAACCCACAGGCGCGCGCGCCACACCGTGTCCGAGCGCCAGTTGCCTGCCCAGGCCTGGTACCAGTAGGCGCTGCAGAGCCCGAGCAGCGTCACGCAGAACGCTATCGCCAGCAGCATCGTGAACAGCGCCAGCCAGAAGCGCGCGCGCGGCCCCAGGTGCAGGGGCAGCACGTCGACGTTGACGTGGCCGCGGGTTTTCAGCACGTAGGCGCTGCCGATGAACGTCGCCGACACGATGCAGTAGGTGACCACGTCGATCTGCCAGATCGTCGTGTGGTTGAGCAAGTAGCGCTCCACCACCACGTCGCAAATCACGAGAACGCCCAGCGCGATCAAACCCGCGGCCACCGCGCCGGACAGGCGCGACAGCCGGTCGACCGCGCGAATAAACGCGTCCAGTAGAAGAGTTCCGCCGACCGCTACGTGCAGGCGCTCATTTGACCGAGAGGGCCTCGTCGATCAGCTTCTGCCCGTTGGGCACGTCCTTCGCGAACCGCGCGTACGCGCTCTTCCTCGCCAGGTTGACCCACGCGTCGTACTCGGCATCGCTCAGCGTCACCACTTTTACCTTGTGGTCCTCGAAGGCCTTGATCGCCTCGGCGTTCACCGCGTCGGCCTTGCCCTCGTAGTAGGCCTGCGCGTTTCGGCCCGCCTTTAGCACAGCCTCCTGCTGCTGCTTGTTCAGCTTTGCGAAGCTCTTCTTGGACATCAGCAGCGGCTCGTACATCATCCACAGCGCATTGTTGCCCGGCGCCGTGAGGCAGTCGGTCACCTCGTAGAGCCGCGTCGAAGCGAAGGTGCCGAGACTGGTGTCGGTCCCGGTCACCACGCCGGTCTGGAAGGCATTGTAGATTTCGTTCGAGGGCGGGCTGACGATGCTCGCGCCCGCGGCTTCCCACATCGCGGCGAAAGTCGGGCCGGCCGCGCGGAACTTCATGCCGCTCAGGTCGCTCGGCTTCACGACGCAGCCCTTCTTGGCCGCCATGCCGCCGGCGAACCAGGCGTCGGACAGGACGATGACCCCGTTCTTCTCGATCTCGGCGCGGATGTCCTTCATGAACTGCGAATTGTTGACTCGCTTCGCGCGTTCCTGGCTGCGGATGAGGCCCGGCATCAGGGTGGCGCTGAACGTCGGCACCTTGCCGCTCGCGTAGTCAAGAGGAAAGAGCGAGAAATCGAGTTGTCCGTCCACCATCGCGTTCCACTGCTGGTTGGGCTTGAACAGGGCCGCGCCCGGGTATACCTGGACGTCCAGGTCCACGTTCGCGGCCTTCGTATCTTTCGCAATCATCTGCACCATGTCGTCACGCACGTCGCCCTTGCCTCCGGGAAACTGGTGCGAAGCGCGCATTACCGTGGGCGCGGAAAAGGCCGTGCCGCCGAACGCGGCGCCGGCCAGGACAATAGCAATACCGACTCGCTTGACTATGTTCACTTGGGTCTCCTCCTAGAGAGATGTAGAGCGGACAGCGGGCGCTATCCTAGGCTGCGATCGCGCAACGTGCAAATGGTGCCGCGCAGCGCGAGCCGGAATACTAGAGCACGCCTTCGGCCCGCAGCTTGGCGATTTCTGCGTCGCTCTCGCCGAGCAATCCCCGCAGTACCTCGTCGGTATGCTCGCCCAGCAGGGGCGGCGCCAGCCGGTATTCGAGCGGCGTCCCGGAAAAACGCATCGGGCTGCCAACCAGCGGCAGCTTGCCCGCGGCAGCATGGTCCAGTTCGATCTTCACGCCGCGGGCCTTCACCTGGGGCTCCTCGAAGACCTGCGCCAGGTTGTTGATCGGGCCGTTCGGCACGCCGGCCGACTCCAGCACGGCGAGCCATTGCGCGGTGGTTTTGCGGCCGAAAATTTCCTGGATCAGCCGGGTAATCTCGGCGCGGTTTTCCACGCGCTTGCCGTTGGTGGCAAAGCGCGGGTCCTGCGCAAGGGCGGCGCAGCCCGCCGCTTCGCAGAATTTCCTGAACAGGTTGTCGTTGCCGCAGGCGACGATCACCTCGCCGTCGCTCGACTTGAAAGGCTGGTAGGGCACGATGTTCGGGTGCAGGTTGCCGATGCGTCCGGGCGGCTTGCCGGTGGAGAAATAATTGGTGTTCTGGTAGGCGAGCAGCGCGATCTGCGAATCGAGCAGCGCGAGGTCGAGGTGCTGGCCGGCGCCCGTTTCCGCGCGATGCGCGAGCGCCGCGCAGATCGCGATCGACGCATACATGCCGGTGATGATGTCGGCAATCGGCACGCCGGCGCGCTGCGGCCCGCCGCCCGGCGCGCCGTCCGGTTCCCCGGTAACGCTCATCATGCCGCCCATGCCCTGGATCATGAAGTCGTAGCCGGGCCGCTCCCGGTACGGGCCGCTCTGGCCGAAGCCGGTGACCGAGCAATAGATCAGGCCCGCATTCACTCCCTTGAGGTCTTCGTAGCCCAGACCGTAGCGGGCCAGATCGCCATGCTTGTAGTTCTCGATCAGGACGTCGCACTTGCGCGCGAGCTTACGGATGAGTTCCTGCCCTTCGGGTTTGGCGACGTTAACCGTGATGGATTTCTTGCCGCGGTTCGCCGAGGTGAAGTAGGCCGAGTCCTTCGTCTCGCCGCCGTCCCTGTCCTTTACCCAGGGCGGGCCGAAGGCGCGCGAATCGTCGCCGACCTTGGGCCGTTCCACCTTGATGACCTCGGCGCCCAGGTCCGCCAGATTCTGGCCCGCCCAGGGGCCGGCCAGCACGCGGGACAGATCGAGGACTCGGACATGCGACAACGGGCCGGCCATGACGCGCTCCTGGAAAAAACGTGAGGCAATCTACCAGAGGTTCGCCAGCATGCGCAGCGCGATCGCGAGCAGCAGCAGCGCGAGCACGATGCGCAGGCGCTGCACCGGCAACCGGTGCGCGAGCCGCGCGCCGAGGGGCGCGGTCGTCATGCTGGCGACGACGATGATCCCGAGCGCGGGAAGATAGACGAAGCCCAAGCTGCCTTCGGGCAAACCCGCGACGCGCAGGCCGTTCAGGACGTAGCCCGCCGTGCCCGCGACCGCGATCGGGAATCCGTTCGCGGCTGCGGTGCCGATCGCACGCTTGAGCGGCACATTGCATCGCACCAGAAACGGGATGGAGAGAAACGCGCCGCCGGCGGCGAGCACGCTGGACAAGGCGCCGATTCCCGCCCCTACGCCGAACAGGCCCGCGGCCCCGGGCAGCTGGCGCGAAGGCTTGGGTTTTACCTCGATGAACATCCGCGCGGCCGCGTAGAACATGAAGCCGGTGAAGAAAATCGCCAGCGGCCGGGTCGGAATGAATCCGGCGACCAGCGTCGCGGCGAGCGCGCCGGCGACGATTCCCGGCGCCATAGCGCGCGCCACCGTCCAGTCGACCGCGCCGTGCCGATGATGGGCCTGTACGCTGGAGAGCGACGTAAACACGATGGTTGCCATCGAAGTGGCGAGCGAAAGATGCATCATGTGCTGGGCGGGCAGGCCCTTGGCCGTGAAAACAAACACCAGCATCGGCACTATCACCATGCCGCCGCCGATGCCGAAGAGCCCCGCAAGGAACCCAACCGTCACTCCGATCGCGAGGTAAGCCCACCACCACTCCATCAATCCTCTCCCAACAGCTGCGCGGCAAGTTCCGCGAACCCGGCGCCTGCAGCGCCGCGGGTAACGTACTTCGGCGGCGTCTCGATCCGCCCCGCGAAGCGCGCAACGTTCGCCACCCCGACCGAACTGTCGAAAAAGGAAAACATCGGGGCATCGTTGGGCGAATCTCCGGCAAAAGCAAATTCCCGCTGCAAGTTTTCAGGGGAACACTTGAAGACTTCCGCAAAAAGCCGCTTCGTCATGGCGAGCTTGTCGTAGCCGCCGAACCAGCCGTTGACGTGGATCGAACTGATTTTCGCGGTAAGGCCCGCAGCGCGCATCAGAGTAGCGATGCGTCCGGCGGTCTCCAGCGGCAACGGCGGCACGTCTTCGCAGAAATCGATGGCGAGATCGGTCTCGCGGTAGGGCTGGTCGGAGGCGAGCGCGCAGCCGGGCACCTGGTCGAGAATCTGCCTGCCGATCGCCTGCAGCCGCGCACGATCGCCCTCCCGGGTCCGTTCGTCGTCCTGGTAGCGCCGGATCAGCTTGCCCTGCGCGTAGCGGAAATAGAAGGCGCCGTTTTCGCCGACCGCGGCATCCACCGGCCACATGCGCGCGATGTGATCGCACCAGCCAGCGGGGCGTCCGGTGATGGGCACCACGATCTTGCCGGCGTTTTTCAGGCGTTCCAGGGCGGCATAGGCCTGCGCCGTGAGCTTGCCTTCGGTGGTGAGCGTTTCGTCGATGTCGAACAGCAGCCCGCGCAGGCGGCGTGCGTCGCGCAGTTGAACAAGCGGCTTCACGCCCTGCCGATCACTGCGGCGACGCGTTCCCGCTGCGCCGGATTCATCAGCAGGCCTGCCTTGGTACGCCGCCACAGCACGTCCTCGGCGGTCTGCGCCCATTCATGTTCGATGAAATAGCGGACCTCGCGCTCGGTAAGCCCGGCGCCGAAATCCTCGCCCAGGTCGCCGTCGCCGATCACCGCCTGCGCGTGCGCGCCATGCCGCCGGAAAATCGGGCGCAGCGTCGCCTCCGGAATGCGCGGATGGCCGCCAAAGAACGCGTCCCGGGCTTCGACCCGCGGCACGCCGCCGAAATCGCTGCCGGCGAGGGGCGTACGGTGGGTCCACGCCGGCTTCAGGCCGGCGAAATACGGCGCAAGTTTCTCCATCGCGTGCTCGGCAAGCCGCCGGTACGTGGTGATCTTGCCGCCGAACACCGACAGCACCGGCGCCTGGCCCGCTTCATCGTCCACGCGCAGGGTGTAGTCGCGCGTCACTGCCGACGGATCGGAGGTGCCGTCGTCGTAGAGCGGCCGCACGCCGGAATATTTCCACACCACGTCCTGAGGCCTTGCCGGGCGCGCGAGGTAGCGGTTCACCGCGCGGCACATGTATTCGACCTCCTCGACGCTTGCTTCGGGGTGCGCATATGCGCCGGCAGCGGGAATATCCGTCGTGCCGACCAGGGTGTGGAGATCGCCGTAAGGGATCATGAAAACGACCCGCCGGTCGTCGTTTTGCAGGATGAACGCGTGCTCGCCGTCGTAAAGCCTGGGCAGCACGATGTGGCTCCCCTTCACCAGCCGCACCTCGTCGCGCGAAGGCTGGGACAGGTGGCCGTTCAGAACCGTTTTCACCCATGGCCCTGCCGCGTTCACGATCGCCATGGCCTCTATCGCCTCTCCGCTCGACAACCTCGCTCTCCAGCGCCCCTGTTCTCTGCGCGCGGTCGTACATTCGGTTCGCGTCATCACCCGGACGCCGCGTTCGCGGGCGTCCATGGCGTTCGCGATCACCAGGCGTGCGTCGTCCACCCGGCAATCGGAATAGATGAACCCGTATTTCAACTGCGGCTTGAGTCCCGCGTTGTACGGCGGCGCATCCAGCCGGATCGCCTTCGAACCGGGCAGGCTGGTGCGGCGCGCAAGGTGGTCGTACAGAAACAGCCCGGCGCGGATCATCCAGCGCGGCCGCAGTTCCGGGACATGCGGCATGACGAAGCGTGCCGGCCAGACGAGGTGCGCGGCGACCTTCAGCAGCACTTCGCGTTCGGCGAGCGCCTCGGCGACAAGCCGGAATTCGTACTGTTCCAGATACCGCAGTCCACCATGAATCAGCTTCGAGGACGAAGACGAGGTGGCGCCGGCCAGGTCGCTTTTTTCCACCAGCAGCACCGACAACCCCCGGCCCGCCGCGTCGCGCGCGATGCCGGCGCCGTTGATGCCGCCGCCGACGACCAGCAGGTCGTAGCTATTTTCCAAGGGGGACGTGCCGTCGCAAGGGCGAAATTATAAGGTGCGCGCCACGCGTTCAGGCGGCGCGCGCGAGATCCGCCTCGAAAGCGACGCCCCCGCCGCCGGGCAAGTTTTCCGCATGCAGCGTGCCGCCATGGAATTCCGCGATCAGCCGCGCGATGTACAACCCCAGCCCGAGGTGCGGCACGCCGCCCGAACGCTCGCTGCGCAGCGACACCATCGAATCGAACAGCGATTCGCGGATGGCATCCGGCAGCGGCGGCCCCAGATTCTCCACGCGCAGGCGCGCATCGGCCGCAAGGGAGATGCGGATCGAAGTCCCGGCCGCCGCGAAGTCCGCCGCGTTTTCAACGAGCTTGTCGAGCATCTGCGCAAGAAGGTCCGCCGATCCCGAAACCACCACCGGTTCGCCCGGCAAGGCGAGTTCGAAAATCTTCGATGCGTAAGCCAGGCGATAGCCCTCCACGCAGCCGCGCACCACTGCCGCCGCGTCGAAGCGCTCCCGCACCGCCGCCGAAAGGCTCTGCTCGAGGCGGCTCGCCTCGGTCATGCGCGAAAGAATGGTACTCAGGCGCCCGAGCCCTTCCTCCGCCCGTGCCACGTAGGTACGGGTTTCCTCCGTGGTACGCGCAGCGTGCAGGTTCTCGAGCGAGGAGCGCACCACCGCAACCGGCGTCCTCAGTTCGTGCGACAAGCGGCTCGCGAGTGCTTCCAGATAGGCGTTGTAGCGCGCCAGGCGCCCCAGCACCGTGGTGAAGCTGCGCGACAGGTCGCCGATCTCGTCGGCTGCCTCCGAAGCCGTGGCAAGCCGCGTCACCCGGCCGCGCGCGTCGATCGCGGCTTCCGCCTCGTCGCTCAGCCGGCGGATGCGGTTCGAGATGCGCGTCGCGAACCAGAGCAGCAGCGCGGCGACCAGCGCAAACACGACCAGCGTCACCACCAGCAGCCGCTCCAGCGCCTGGCTGCGCAGCGAGGCGATGCGGTTGGTCGTCTCCTCCACCACGACCGCGCCGTACACCTGGTCGCCTACCCAGATCGGGTAAGCCGCCGAAATCACTACCGCGCGCCCGTCGCGCGTGTTGCGCGTGCGCGTGCCCGCGGCACCCTGCAGCGCGCCGGCGACCTCTCGCCCCGCGGCAATCGCGTCCTCGGCGATCGCGTCGTCGAATTCCTCGGTTGGCGGCGCAAGCAGCCAGCCGAGCATGCGCTCGGTGACGCTGGGCGGCGGCAGGTCGGGGCGCTTCAGGCTCCCTGCAAGCGCAAGCACGTGATAGTCGCGGCTCACCACCCAGATGCGCGAGCTGGCCCGCTCCAGCCCCTTCAGGATCGACGCAATCTCGGCGTCGGCCGCATTGTCGCGGGCGGGTTCCTCATGTTCGATCACCCCGCCGGTCAGGCGCTGCAGTTCCTGTTCCGCCTCGCGCCGCAGGTCCGATTCGCTGCGCGCGCGGTAGGCCAGCAGCTGCGGCCGCTCGTGCAGCGCAGTGGCCACCGCGCGTGCCGTCGCTACCAGCGCTTCTTCCTGTGCGGCAAGAAGAAAGCGCTCCATTTCGCGCACGTAGCGCCAGCCGGCCCAGGGCAGCACCAGCAGCGCGAGCGCGACGAGCGCAAGCTTCGCGCGCAGCGGAAACCTTCTCACCGGATTCGCCTAGGCCTTCCAGCGATAGCCGAGGCCGTAGGCGGTCTCGATCGCGTCGAACGCCGGATCCACGGCGAGGAACTTCGCGCGCACGCGCTTGACGTGCGAAGTGACGGTGGCGTCATCGACCACCAGCTCGGCGTCGCGCATCAGCTGGTCGCGGTTCTTGACGTGGCCCGGGTGACGCGCGAGCGAATGCACGATCCAGAACTCGGTGAGCGTGAGCTCGACCGGACCGCTTCTCCACAGCGCGTTGAAGCGTTTGAGATCCAGCTCGAGGGAGCCGCGCACGATGCGCTCCTCCACGGGCTTGGTGTCCGCCAGCGCGTCCACGCGCCGGAACAGCGCCGCGATCCTCGCCATCAGGTGCGGCAGGCTGACTCCCTTGGTCAGATAATCGTCGGCTCCGAGCCGCAGTCCCGAGACGACGTCGAAGTCGGAATCGTGCGCCGTGAGAAATACGATCGGCAGCTGCGGCGAGAGAGCGCGCAGATCGCGGCACAGCGCGAAGCCGCCTTCAGCCTCGTCCCCCAGTCCGATGTCGATGATGGCGAGATCGGGCAAGCGGCTGCGCAGGGCCTCCATCGCCTCGCGCCGCGCCGCGTAGGCGGATACCTCGTATCCATGGCGCTTGAGCGCCTCGGTGTAATTGGCGCGAATGGCGGCGTCATCCTCGACGATCACGATGCGGCGGGCCATGCGGGGACTATACCCCAGGCCTTGCTGTCATTTTTTCCGCATTTTTCTTCGCCGCTTTGCCATTCCGCGAACCCGGCGTTTGCCCGGTTGGGGAATGAAATGCAAGGCGTCGACAAGGAGCCCAGCCATGGTCAAGAGCAGGATGTTCGCCGTAGAACTCGCAGCCCAAATCGCGCTCGCAGCCGCGATCGGCATTTTCGTCGCCGTCGTGCTGGCGGGCGTAACCATGCTGCTCGCCGCATGACCGGCCGGATGAAATACGGCGACATCGCCCTCGGCGTCGAATGCGCGCTTCCTGCGGGAATCGCGCCGATCCGCCGCGCAAGCCGCGCCAGTCGCATCGTGGCGTGGCTAGCCATGGCGCTCGCGCGCCGGGCCTGAGAAACCGCGGGGGCGGGCGCGCCGCGGCCCGGAAAGGAGGGTCGGGACACGGCCACGGCGACGCCCGCCCGCTTCGGCAACGACCGATAGAATGCGGGGCATGAGCGCCCCCTCGTCAGCCACCCTCACGCTGGTCATTGCCAACAAAAATTATTCTTCATGGTCGATGCGTCCATGGGTGCTGCTGCGCGGGCTGAATCTTCCGTTCCGGGAACGGCTGGTGAAGTTCCATTCAAAGGACTGGGACGACCACATCGGCCGGCTGTCGCCCACGCGCATGGTGCCGGTCCTGTGGGAAGGTGAACCCGGCGAGGGCTTTGCAACCTGGGACACGCTCGCCATCGCCGAGCGGCTGCACGAGCTTTTCTCCGCCGCCGGCATATGGCCTGCCGGTGCACAGGCGCGCGCTCGCGCGCGGTCGCTTTGCGCCGAATTCCACTCGGGCTTCCGCGCATTCCGGGGGGCGATGCCGATGAACATACGCAGCCGCTACCCAGGCAAAGGGATGAACGACGGCGTGGCGAAGGATATCGCACGCATCAGCGCGATCTGGGGTGCGGCAAAACGCCCTTTTCTGTTTGGTGAATTTTGCGCCGCTGACGCGTTCTACGCGCCCGTGGCAACACGGTTCGTCACCTATGGAGTCGAATTGAAGGGCGCAGTCCGCGAATATCAGCAGACGCTGCTGGACTCGCCGGGCGTCAAGGCCTGGAGTGCGGACGCGGCCAAGGAAACCGAGTTCGTCGCCGAAGACGAGCCCTACGCAGCAGCACCCCGCAGCGCATCTTCCTAGTTCATGGCGGGGTTCATCGAGAAGCATTCCCTCTGGAGCGACGAGCAGAAAAAGCTCGCCGCGGATATCGCCGGCCGGATTCGCAGCGCGAACCTACGCCTGATACGGCTCGCCTGGGCCGATCCGCACGGCGCTTCGCGCGCCAAGGCGGTTACGGTGCCGGTTTTTCTGGAAGTGCTGAAAACCGGCTACAACATCAACGTCGCCACCACCACGCTGGATTCGGCGGGCGGGCGCGTGTTCGCCTCGTTCACGCGCGGCGGCGGCATGGGGCTGGACGAGATGACCGGTTCGCCCAACCTGACCATCGTCCCGGATCTGGCAACCTTTCGCGTACTGCCGTGGGCGCCAGGCGTCGGCTGGGTGCTTTGCGATGAATACTTCAACAGCGGCGTGCCGTTCCACTTTTCGCCGCGGCAGCTGCTGAAAAAGCTCCTGCGCGATCTGCAGGGCAAAGGTTACGGCCTGCGCATCGGGCTTGAGGTCGAGTGGTACCTGGCGCGCGTGGCGGAGGAAGCGCTGAACGATGAACATGTCGGCGTCCCCGGACTGCGCGGCAGGCCGATTCGCACTACCCCCGCCGAGCCCGGTTATTCGTACCACTCCGAAACCAACATGGACCTGATGCAGCCGGTATTCGGCGCGCTCGCGGAAACCTGCGAAGCGCTTGGCCTGCCGCTGCGCTCCATTGAAAACGAATGGGGCCCGGGCCAGGTGGAATGCACGTTTTCCGCGCAGGACGCGCTGCGCGCCGCCGACGACCTGCTTCTGTTCAGGACGGCGACGCGGCAGCTCTGCCGGCGGCTCGGCTATTTTGCGACCTTCATGGCGCGCCCGGCGCTGAAAGGCTACTACGCGAGCGGCTGGCACCTGCACCAATCGCTGGTGGACGTGAAGACCGGCGAGAACCGCTTCATGCCCGCATCGGGAAGAGAGCCGCTCTCGGACCTCGGGAAGCATTATCTTGGCGGACTCCTTGCCAACGCCGTCCCAGCCACTGTATTCGCCACGCCGACGGTCAACGGCTACCGGCGCTTCAAGCCCAATTCGCTGGCGCCGGACCGCGCCGGCTGGGCCTACGATCACCGCGGCACCATGGTGAGAGCGCTCGGCGGCGCGGGCGATCCTGCCACGCGCCTGGAGAATCGCCTGGGCGAGCCGGCGGCGAATCCTTACCTGTTCATCGCATCGCAAATCGTGTCTGGCCTCGACGGCATCAAGCGGAAGCTGGATCCCGGTCCGCAGGACGAGGATGCCTATTCCGCAAACCGCGCGATGCTCCCAACCCGGCTGACCGGTGCACTGGAGGCCCTGAATCACGATACGTTGTTCCGCAAGCAGCTTGGCGATACCTTTGTCGACTACTACCTGAAACTCAAGGGCAACGAGGCCAAGCGGTTCGCGCAGTTCCTCGAAGAGAACCGCATGGAAGGCATGCCGGAGGAACCTACTGCCTGGGAACAGAATGAATATTTCGATTTCTTCTAGGCCGGTCCACGACTGGGACGCGCTGGTGCAGGCCGACCGCGCGCATCGCATCCTCTACACCGACCCGGCAGTGTTCCAGGAGGAAATGACCAAGGTCTTCGGCGCCGTCTGGGTCTACCTCGGACACGAGAGCCAGATACCGAAGAACGACGACTTCATCGCCGCCAGGCTCGGCCTGCGCCCGGTGATCCTGCTGCGCGACAGCGCCGGCTCGCTGCGCGCCCTCTTCAACCGCTGCACGCACCGCGGCTCGACGGTCTGCCGCTCGGCGAGCGGCAGCGCCAAGGCCTTCCAGTGCCCGTACCACGGCTGGACTTTCCACAACAGCGGCCGCCTGGCGGGCGTGCCGTGGCCCGACGGCTACGCCTGCGATTTCAAGGACGACAAGTTCAACCTGGCGCAGGTGCCGCGCGTCGAGAGCTACCGCGGCTTCATCTTCGGCACCCTCAACCTGGAAATGCCGCCGCTGAAGGAGTATCTCGGCGAAGCGGCACGCCCGCTCGACGACTGGATCGACCGCAACCCGGGCGGCCGCATTGCCGTGTGCGGCGCCAACCGGCTCAAGTACAAGGGCAACTGGAAGCTCGCCTACGACAATTCCTGCGACGGCTATCACGTGGTGTTCTCGCATCGCTCCCTCCTGGAGATGGAGAACCGGCACGAAAAAGACCCGAACAAGGGCATGTCGTACTACAAGTCGAAACCCGATGACGCGCCGATGTACTGCCGCTGCTATGGCCGCGGCCACCATCTGAAGGACAAGCGCCCGAACGTGGAGAAGCGCCCCGGCGCCTTGTGGGAGATCGAGGGCGCCCATCCGGGCAAGGAGCGCTACGAGGAAAAACTTCGCGCGCGGCTCGGCGCGCAGGCCGCCCGCTGGCTCGACCTTGCCTCCTCTGAACCGATCAATCTGACGATATTCCCCAACCTGCTGATCCTCGGCAACCACATCCAGGTCCTCGAGCCCGTCTCGGTCGATGAAACCGATACGGTCTGGTACGGCACCGCGATCGTGGACGGCCCCGACATTCCGCCCGGCGTCACCGAAGACATCAACGCGCTGCGCCTGCGCACCCAGGAAGGCTTTCCGAGCTTCGGCGAAGTGGACGACCTGACCAACTTCGAGGAGATCCAGAAGGGTCTGGCCGCCCAGGAAGACGAATGGGTCTACATGCACCGCGGCATGGACATCCCGGGGCGCATCACCACGGACGAGCACGGCATTGTCACCGCGCCCGCTACCGATGAAGTGTTCATGCGGCTCTATATCCATCACTGGAAAGAACTGATGAAGGCGAGCCCGGTGCTCGCAGTGAAGCGGGCGCCATGAACCAGGCCAGCTACGTAGACGACGCTTTTTACCGCGACCTGGCGGCGGAATTCGCGGACTGGCAACGCGAAGACCGGCGTATCGGCGATCCGGTACTGCTGGAAAGCTGCCGCGGAATGCTCCATCTGGATGCCAGGCTCCTCGACGAGGGCCGTTTCGAAGACTGGCTGGCGCTATTCGCCGACGAATGCCTGTTCTGGGTACCCGGCTCGCCCGGCAGCGATCCCCAGCGCGAAATTGCAGTGGCGTTCGATGACCGCCGTCAGCTCGAGGGCCGCGTCTACCGGCTGCGCACCGGCTACGCCTGGTCGCAGGTGCCGCAGTCGCGCACCAGCCGGATCGTTTCCAATGTCGAAGCTTTCCGCGGCGAGAGCGATGCGGTCTGCATGGTGCGCTCGACCTTCCTGATCACGGAATTGCGCAACGGCGAAACGCGATTGTTTTCGGGCTGGAACGCGCATCGGCTGGCGCGCAATGGCAACGGCTGGAAGATCCTGGTGAAGCAAATCAACCTGATCGACTGCGACCAGAACCTGCGCAATCCGAGCCTGCTGCTCTAGATTATTTTTTCCGCAGTTTGCGGATGGCGGCAAGCTGGGCGGCGAGCATCGAGAGCTCGCCCTCGACCGTGGCGATTTCCTGCTTGTCCTTGGCGTTGCGCCGCGCTTCCTCGGCTTTCTTGATGGCTTCGTTGGCTTTCGCCTCGTCCAGGTCGGCGCCGCGGATCGCGGTGTCCGCGAGGACGGTAATCACCTTGGGCTGCACTTCCAAGATGCCGCCCGCGACGAAGATCAGCTGCTTTTCCCCGCCGCCCGCCGGCGTGATTTCCACGGTGCCGGGCTTGATGCGCGTAATCAGCGGAGTATGGCGCGGGTAGATGCCGAGCTCGCCCGCTTCGCCGGGCAGCACGACAAATTCCGCCTCGCCCGAAAAAATCGCGGCTTCGGCGCTGACGACGTCGACGTGGATGGTGGCGGCGGCCATTACTGGAGCGTCTTCGCCTTCTCGAACGCCTCTTCGATCGCGCCGACCATGTAGAACGCCTGCTCGGGCAGCGCGTCGCATTCGCCGTTGACGATCATCTTGAAGCCCTTGATGGTGTCCTTCAGCGAAACGTACTTGCCGGGCGTACCGGTGAAGTTCTGCGCCACCGTGAACGGCTGCGACAGGAAGCGCTGGATTTTCCGCGCGCGGGATACCGCCAGCTTGTCCTCGGGCGCGAGTTCGTCCATGCCCAGGATAGCGATGATGTCGCGCAGTTCCTTGTAGCGCTGCAGGGTCGCCTGCACCGCGCGCGTGGTGTTGTAGTGGTCTTCGCCGATGGTATTCGGATCGACCTGGCGCGAGGTGGAGTCGAGCGGATCCACCGCCGGGTAGATGCCGAGCGAAGCGATATCGCGCGACAGCACGACGGTCGCGTCCAGGTGGCCGAAGGTGGTGGCAGGCGACGGGTCGGTCAAGTCGTCCGCCGGCACGTACACGGCCTGGATCGAAGTGATCGAGCCGACTTTGGTCGAGGTGATGCGCTCCTGCAGGCGGCCCATTTCTTCGGCCAGCGTCGGCTGGTAGCCCACCGCGGAAGGCATCCGGCCGAGCAGAGCCGACACTTCCGTGCCGGCGAGCGTGAAGCGGTAGATGTTGTCGACGAAGAACAGGATGTCGCGGCCTTCGTCGCGGAAGCTCTCGGCCATCGTCAGCCCTGTAAGCGCCACGCGCAAGCGGTTGCCCGGCGGCTCGTTCATCTGACCGAACACCATCGCCACCTTGGATTCTGTGAGGTTGTCCGGCTTGACGACTTCCGCTTCGATCATCTCGTGATAGAAGTCGTTGCCTTCGCGCGTGCGCTCGCCGACACCGGCGAACACCGACAAGCCCGAGTGCTGCGTCGCGATGTTATTGATCAGCTCCAGCATGTTCACGGTCTTGCCGACGCCGGCGCCGCCGAACAGGCCCACCTTGCCGCCCTTGGCGAACGGGCAGATGAGGTCGATCACCTTGATGCCGGTTTCGAGCAGGTCCACCGAGGGGGACAACTCGTCGAACTTGGGCGCGATCTGGTGGATCGAGCGCAGCTTGTCCGATTTGATCGGGCCGACTTCGTCGATCGGGCGTCCGAGCACGTCCATGATGCGGCCGAGCGTACCCTGCCCAACGGGGACCGAAATCGGGCCACCGGTGTTGTTCACTTTCATGCCGCGGCGCAAGCCGTCGGAAGACCCCAGCGCGATGCAGCGCACTACGCCGTCGCCGAGTTGCTGCTCGACTTCGAAGGTCAGTCCTTTTTCGACGAGTCCGCCTTCGCCCGTGTCGGCGAGCTTCAGAGCGTCGTAGACCTTCGGCATCGATTCGCGGGCGAATTCGATGTCGGTCACTGCCCCGACGCACTGGACGATGGTTCCTTGAGCTTGTGCCATGATGATTTCCTAAATTTGAATTTCTATACGGCCGCGGCGCCCGCGACGATTTCGGAAAGTTCCTTGGTAATGCCGGCCTGGCGGTTCTTGTTGTAGATCAGCGTCAGCTCGTCGATCAGGTCGCGCGCGTTGTCGGAGGCGGCTTTCATCGCCACCATGCGCGCCGACTGCTCGGAAGCCATGTTCTCTGCCACCGCCTGGAAAATGATCGCCTCGATGTAGCGCGTCATCACCTGGTCGAGCACCGCCTTGGCTTCCGGTTCGTAAAGGTAGTCCCACACCGTTTCCGGCGCACCCAGACGCTCGCCCGACAGAGGCAGCAGCTGCTCCAGCACCGGTTCCTGCTTCATGGTGTTGAGGAAGCGCGTGTAACCGATCACCAGCCGGTCGAAGCGGCCCTTGGTGTAGCTATCCAGCATGACCTTGAGAGTACCGATCAGTTTGTCCATCTGCGGCCGGTCGCCGATCTGGACCGCGTGCGATACGATGTTGGCGCCCAAGCGCTGCATGAAGCCGAAGCCTTTGTTGCCGATGCAGCAGACGTCAACTTCCTCGCCCTCGGTCTGCCAGGCCTTGTACTGATTCAGCGCCATGCGCAGCAGGTTGGTATTCAAAGCGCCGCACAGGCCCTTGTCGGTAGTGATCACGATCAGGCCGACGCGCTTCACGCTGTCGCGCGATACCAGGAACGGATGGCGGTACTCCGGGTTGGCGTGGCTGATGTGCGCGGCGACGTTGCGGATCTTCTCGCCGTACGGTCGCGCCGCGCGCATGCGCTCCTGCGCCTTGCGCATCTTGGAGGCGGCAACCATCTCCATCGCCTTGGTGATTTTCCGAGTGTTCTGCACACTCTTGATCTTCACCCGTATTTCTTTGGTGCCTGGCATGGCGCGTCAGCTCGGTATCGTCAGTATTTCAGTACGTGCCGTTCTTCTTCCAGTCGGCGATCGCTTCCTTGAGCGCCTTCTCATCGTCGGCGGACAGGTCGCTCTTTTCCTCGATCCGCTGGATGAGCGCGGCGTACTTGCTCTTCACGTAGTCGCGCATCGAACGCTCGGCGGCGAGCGCCTTCTTGACGTCGATGTCGCCGTAAAAGCCGTTGTTGACCGCGAACAGCGTCAGCGCCATCTCCCACACCTGCTGCGGGTGGTACTGCGCCTGCTTCATGAGTTCGGTGACCATCTTGCCGAGCTCGAGCTGCCTGCGCGTGGCTTCGTCCAGGTCGGAGGCGAACTGGGCGAAGGCCGCAAGTTCGCGGTACTGCGCGAGCGCGAGACGCACGCCGCCCCCCGTGTCCTTGCGTTTCATGATCTTGGTCTGCGCGGCGCCGCCGACGCGAGACACCGAGATGCCGGCGTTGATGGCCGGCCGGATGCCCGCGTTGAAGAGGTCGGTTTCCAGAAAAATCTGGCCGTCGGTAATGGAGATCACGTTAGTCGGCACGAACGCGGTCACGTCGCCCGCCTGCGTCTCGATGATCGGCAGCGCGGTCAGCGAACCGGTCTTGCCCTTGACCGCGCCCTTGGTGAATTTCTCAACGTAGGCCGGGTTCACGCGCGCGGCACGCTCGAGCAGCCGGCTGTGCAGGTAGAACACGTCGCCCGGGTAGGCTTCGCGTCCCGGCGGGCGGCGCAGCAGCAGCGACACCTGGCGATAGGCCCAGGCCTGCTTGGTCAAGTCGTCGTAAATGATGAGCGCGTCCTGGCCGCGGTCGCGGAAGTACTCGCCCATGGTGCAACCGGAATAGGGGGCGATGAACTGCATGGCGGCGGATTCCGAGGCCGTCGCCGCCACTACGATGGTATAGGCCATCGCACCGTGTTCTTCGAGCTTACGCACCACGTTGGCGACCGTCGAGGCCTTCTGGCCGATCGCGACGTACACGCAGAAGAGGTCCTTGCCCTTCTGGTTGATGATGGTGTCCACCGCCACCGCGGTCTTGCCGGTCTGGCGGTCGCCGATGATGAGTTCGCGCTGGCCGCGGCCGACCGGGACCATGGCGTCGATGGCCTTGAGGCCAGTCTGCACCGGCTGCGACACGGATTGCCGCGCGATCACGCCTGGCGCGACCTTCTCGATGACGTCGGTCAGCTTCGCGTTGATCGGGCCCTTGCCGTCGATCGGCGCGCCGAGAGAATTGACCACGCGGCCGAGCAACTCGGGACCGATCGGTACCGACAGGATCTTTCCGGTGCACTTGACGACGTCGCCCTCGGTGATGTGCTCGTATTCGCCCAGGATCACCGCGCCGACCGAGTCGCGCTCTAGGTTCAGCGCCAGGCCGAAGGTGTTCTTCGGGAATTCCAGCATTTCGCCCTGCATCACGTCCGACAGGCCGTGGACGCGGCAGATGCCGTCTGTCACGGAGACGACGGTGCCCTGCGTGCGCATCTGCGCGCCGGCGTCCATGTTCTGGATGCGGTTCTTGATGAGTTCCGAAATCTCGGACGGATTCAGTTGCATGACTACTCCTTAAGCGTCCCGCTTCTATGCCTGCATTTATGCTTTAAGTGCGTTCTCGAGCGCGCCCAGCTGGGCGCGCGCGGAACCGTCGATAACCTTGTCGCCGAGCACGATCTTGACGCCGCCGATGAGGGATTTGTCCACGCTGACGCGCGCCTTCACCTTGCGGCCGGTTTTCTTCTCCAGCCTGGACACCAGGTCGGCAAGTTGCGCCTGGTCCATGTCGAACGCGGAACTGATCTCCGCCTCCACCACGCCTTCGCGTTCGTTCTTGAGCACCTCGTACTGGCCGCGGATTTCGGAGAGGACGTCGAGGCGGCCGTTTTCGGCCAGCACGCGCACGAAGTTCTCGGCCTCGCCGGTAAGCTTCCCGGACAGGATCGAAATAAACAGCCCGGCGACCTTTGCCGCCGGAAAATTCGGATCGCCGATCGCTGCGCGCACGCGCGCGTCCGCAGCCACTGCGGACAGGTTCGCGAGCGTCGCCGACCAGTCGGCGAGCTTGCCCTGGGCGTCGGCCAGCCTGAAGGCGGCTTCAGCGTAGGGGCGTGCGATGGTGCTCGGTTCGGCCAAGGGTTTTCCTAGAGGTTTCCTGTTACAGCTGCTTCTTGATCCCGTCGAGAAGCTCTGCGTGCGCCTTGGCATCCACCTCGCGGCGCAGGATCTTCTCGGCGCCGGCGACGGCGAGGGCCGCGACCTGTTCGCGCAATTGCTCGCGCGCGCGCTGCGCTTCCTGCTGGATATCGGCCTTGGCGGCGGCTTTTTCGCGGTCGCCTTCGGCCTTGGCGGCGGTTTTCGCTTCTTCCACCACCTGCGAGCCGCGCTTCTCCGCCTGCGCGACGATTTCGGCGGCGCGCGCGCGCGCCTCCTGGATCGCCTGCTCGGCCTGCTTGCTCGACACTTCGAGCGACTTCTTGCCCTGCTCTGCGGCGGCCAGCCCGTCCGCGACCTGCTTCTGCCGCGCCTCGATGGCGCGCAGCATCGGCGGCCAGATGAACTTGACCGTGAACCAGATGAAAAGCGCAAAGGCAACCGCCTGCGCGATAACCGTTAGATTGAAGCTCATGCTGCCCCCTCGGGGGTTGAGACCGTTATTTGATGACGGCGAGCAGCGGGTTGGCGAACGCGAACATCATCGCCAAGCCAACGCCGATGATGAACGAGGCGTCGATCAGGCCAAGCAGCAGGAACACCTTTGCCTGCAGCGAGTTGGTGAGCTCGGGCTGGCGCGCGGCGGCCTCCAGGAAGCGGCTGCACATGACTCCCACGCCGATACACGCACCCGCGGCGCCGACACCGATCATCAGGCCGATCCCTATCCCGGTGTAGGCCTGGATCATGGCCAAAGCTTGCAGTTTTTCCATTTTGCGTTCCTTTCCTGTAGCGAAAAGTCGGTTCGAAAGCGGTTGTGGTTCTTAATGATGCTCGTGGGCCATGGCGAGGTACACCACGGTGAGCATCATGAATATGTAAGCCTGCAGTACTACGATCAGGATATGGAATATCGACCAGCCAACGCCGAGGACGACCGCGAACCCCGCGGCAAGACCGCTGGTCGCGGCCAGCAGCCACAGCAGCAGAAAGATGATTTCCCCCGCGTACATGTTGCCGAACAGCCGCAGCGAATGCGACAGCGGCTTGGATACGTATTCGATGAAGTTGAACATCAGGTTGAAGGGCCACAGCAGCGGATTGGAACCGAACGGCGCGCAGAACAGCTCGTGAATCCAGCCGCCCAGCCCCTTGGCCGAGATCGAATACCAGATCATCAGCAGCCATACCGACAACGCGAGCGCGAACGTGGTGTTGACGTCGGCAGTGGGAACGCTGCGCCAGTGATGCTGGTGGAAAACATGCTCGTAGATCCACGAGAGGATATCCACCGGCAGGAAATCCATGGCATTCATCAAGAGAACCCACACGAATACCGTCAGCGCGGCGGGCGCGACGAAACTATGGCGATCGCCGTGGTGGAAGATGCCCTTGACCTGCTCGTCCACGAACTCGAAAGCGAGTTCGACAAACGCCTGCCGCTTCGACGGCACGCCTGCGGTGGCGCCGCGCACCACCCACCACAGAAAACCCAGCGCGAGCACGCCAAGAACCGCTGCGGTGACGAGCGAGTCGACGTTCAGGGTCCAGAAATCGCCCTCGCCGACCGGCCTGTTGAGGAAGGTAAGGTGGTGCTGGATGTACTCGGTCGGATTGAATTCTGTTTCTGCGGCCATTGCTAGATCACGCCAGCCCTAGTGTTCGCGGACGAAAAAAGCCGTTGCAAAAATCAGAATCGTCGCCGCGAACGATCCGATAAACGCGAGCACGACAACATCACCGTACACCGCCAAGACCAGCCACAGCAGGACCACGATCAGGCCGATCTTGACGCCTTCGGCCCGCAACGCGCTGACTAGAATTCCCCCTGCGGACTGCTCGCTCCCTCTTGCCACCATCGCAGACACCGCGCCTGCGCAAATACTGACCGCGCCTCCCAAGGCCGCCGACAGTGCGCCGTGCACCCCGATTTCGATTCCGGCCACAACCGTCAGGACCGCGGTGGCGATCAGCTGCCACCGAAGAACAGTGCGGATCGCCTTGCTCAAAAACGGGGGCTTGCCATTCATGTTCCCCACCCCCTGCAAAGCGGCGAAAGTATATGCGGTTCGCACATCGCGGGTCAACGTGTTGCGGCGCAAAATTCTGTCTTGATTGCGGACGCAGCCGGTTCGCGTCAGCGGAGCTTTTTCAGCAGCTGATCCAGATGATCGAGCCCGGAATAACGGATGTGAATCGTGCCGCTGCCCTTGCGGCCGGGCCGGACCTGTACCGTGGTTCCAAGGCGCTGCGAGATTTCCTCTTCCAGCCGCGCCAGATCGCGGTCCGTCTTCTGCTTGCGGCGGCCCGTCGGCCCGCGCGACATGCGGGCGCCCAGCGCCTCGCTCTCGCGCACCGACAAGCCACGCGCGACGATGCGATTGGCCGCCTCCACCTGACGCGCCCCGTCCAGGGCCAGCAGGGCACGCGCGTGGCCCATCTCGAGGCCTCCAGCCATCAGCATCGCCTGCACCGGCTTGGCCAGTTTCAGGAGCCGCAGTAAATTGGTCGTGGCGCTGCGCGAACGGCCAACCGCATCGGCCGCCTGCTCATGGGTCATGCGGAATTCCTCCACCAGGCGCTGCAGCCCGGTTGCCTCCTCGATCGGATTCAGGTCTTCGCGCTGGATATTCTCGATCAACGCCATCGCGAGTGCCGCGCTATCTGCGACTTCCCGCACCAGCACCGGGACTTCGGCAAGGCCCGCAATCTGCGCCGCCCGCCAGCGTCGCTCCCCGGCGATCAGTTCGTATTGACCGCGCCCTACTGGTCGAACTAGCAGAGGCTGCATCAGGCCCTGCGCCCGGATCGAGGCGGCGAGCTCGGCGAGCGCCTTCTCGTCCATGCGGGTGCGCGGCTGGTACTTGCCTGGCCGGATCGCGCCGACCGGCAAGGTCGCCATGGAGTCCTTGCGTTCGCTTTCGTCGCCGCCGAGCAGCGCATCCAGGCCGCGGCCTAATCCCTTGGGCTTGTTCATGGATACCCTTTCAAAATCTCGGCGGTCAGGTCGATGTAGGCCTGCGCGCCCTTGGAAGCCTTGTCCCATACCACCGCCGGGGCGCCGTAGCTCGGCGCCTCCGCGAGGCGCACGTTGCGCGGCACCAGCGTGCGGTAGACCTTGTCGCCAAAATGCTGCTCCAGCTGCTGGGAAACCTGGTGCGCGAGCGTGTTGCGCGGATCGAACATGGTGCGCAGCAGGCCCGCGATCTCGAGCCGAGGGTTCAGATTCGAGCGCACCCGCTTGATCGTACCGACCAGGTCCGAGAGCCCTTCCAGCGCGTAGTACTCGCACTGCATCGGGATCAGCACCTGCTCGGCAGCCGCAAACGCGTTCACGGTCAGAAGACTGAGCGACGGCGGGCAGTCGATCAGAATGAAGTCGTATTCGCCGGCGATCCGCTCGAGCGCGGCGCGCAAGCGCCCCTCGCGGTTGGGCAGATCGACCAGCTCCACCTCGGCTCCCGCAAGCTCGCGGTTGGCGGGAATGAGATCGTAGCCGCTCTCGACGCGCACGCGGATGTTCGCGGCATCGCCCAGCCCCAGAAGCGCGTGATAGACGGTGCGCGACAGCTTGCTCTTGTTCACGCCGCTGCCCATGGTGGCGTTGCCCTGCGGGTCGAGGTCCACGAGCAGCACGCGCCGGCCGGATTGCGCGAGACCGGCTGCAAGATTGACGCTGGTGGTGGTCTTGCCGACGCCGCCCTTCTGGTTCGCCACCGCGATAATGTTGGCCACCGTCAGATTCCGATCCGGCAGAGGACCAGATGGCGTTCCGCGTCGAGCATCGGCACCTTGAGCCGGCGCACTTCCCGGCAATCACAGTCCGCCGGGACCTGCGCCAGTTCATCTTCCGGATAAGTTCCCTTCATCGCCGCCAGCACGCCCGAGGGCGCTGCAAGGTGGCGGCACGCCGCGAGGAAGTCCACAAGACTGGCAAAGCCGCGGGAAATCACCACCGCGAAGCCCGCAGCGGGATGCCATTCCTCGACGCGACCGATATGCACGGCGACGTTGGTCAATCCGAGTTCGATCGCCGCCTGGCGCAGGAACGCGCCCTTTTTTTCATTGGCATCGTTCAAGGTCACCTGCCGCGCGGGTTCTGCAATGGCGATCGGAATCCCGGGCAAGCCGCCGCCGGAGCCGATATCCGCGAGCGCTCCTACCCGATCCGGCAAGTCACGCAGCACGGCGAGAGAATCGAGCACATGGTGGCTGACCGCCTGCAGCGGATCGCGGATCGCGGTCAGGTTGTAGGTTTTGTTCCACTTCGCCAGCAGGTCCAGGTAGGCGAGCAGCTTCTCGGGCGCGCCGGCCGGAAGCGCGAGCGCGAGTTCACCCACCCCACGTTCCAGCGCGGCCTGCGGCGTCATGCGGTTTTCTTGCGCTGCGGATCCTGCGTTGCGGTTTTCGCTCGCGTACGCTTCAAATGCACCAGCAAAAGCGAAATCGCCGCCGGCGTTACACCGGAGATACGCGCCGCCTGACCGATGGTTTCCGGCCGCTGGCGCGCAAGCGTCTGTCGTACTTCATTCGACAGCCCGAGCACGTCGCTGTAGTCGAGACTCGCTGGCAGCCGAGCCGACTCCTGTACCTCTCGCCGGCCGACCTCTTCCCGCTGGCGAGCAATATAGCCCTGATACTTCGCCTGTATCTCGACCTGTTCCGCCACCCTATCTTCTATCTCGGCTTTGGAAGCGGCTATTATGGAAAGCGAGCGATAGCTCACATTTGGTCGTCGCAGCAATTCATGCAGCGAGTATTCGCGTTCGATGGGCTGGCCAAGAGCCCGCTTGGCCGCCTCCGGCGGAAGCGTCCGGGGATTTACCCAGGTGGACTTCAGCCGCTCGGTTTCGCGCGCCACGGCGTCGCGCTTGCGGCTGAATGTGTCCCAGCGCGCATCGTCCACCAGACCGAGCTTGCGCCCGCTCTCAGTAAGCCTCAGATCGGCATTGTCCTCGCGCAGCATGAGGCGATACTCGGCGCGACTGGTGAACATGCGATAAGGCTCGCTGACGCCGCGCGTAATGAGATCGTCGACCAGAACACCCAGGTAAGCCTCGTCGCGCCGCGGGCACCACGCCGGTTTTCCTTGCGCCTGCAGCCCGGCATTCAAGCCCCCGAGCAATCCCTGTGCGGCCGCCTCTTCGTAGCCCGTGGTGCCGTTGATCTGGCCTGCGAAAAACAGTCCTTGGACGGTTTTGGTCTCCAGCGACGATTTCAGATTGCGCGGGTCGAAATAGTCGTACTCGATGGCATATCCCGGGCGCACCAAGTGCGCCTGCTCCAGGCCGCGGATCGAACGCACCAGCTCCAGCTGTACGTCGAACGGCAGGCTGGTGGAGATGCCATTCGGATAGATCTCGTTGGTCGACAGGCCTTCGGGCTCAAGGAATATCTGGTGTCCGGTCTTGCCGGCAAACCGATGGATCTTGTCCTCGATCGACGGGCAATAGCGCGGGCCCACGCCCTGGATGACGCCAGTGAACATCGGCGAACGATCCAGGCCGCCGCGGATGATCTCGTGGGTGCGCTCGTTGGTATGCGTCATCCAGCAAGGCACCTGCCGCGGGTGCATGTCGCGCCGGCCGAGAAAGGAGAACACCGGCTCAGGCGAGTCGCCTGGCTGCTTATCCATCACCGAGAAATCGATCGTATTGCCATCCAGCCGCGGCGGCGTACCCGTCTTCAGGCGCCCCACCGGCAGCTTCATCTCGCGCAAGCGGGCGGCCAGGGTGATGGACGCAGGGTCGCCCGCACGACCCGCCTGGTGACTCTGCATACCAACGTGCACCAGGCCCGACAGGAAGGTGCCTGCGGTCAGGACGATCGCGCGCCCGCGAAAACGCAGCCCGATCTGGGTCACAACACCGGCGACCCGGTCTCCCTCCAGCAGGATATCGTCGACGGCTTGCTGGAACAGGGTCAGATTCGGCTGATTCTCAAGGCGGGTACGGATCGCCTGCTTGTAGAGCAATCGATCGGCCTGCGCGCGCGTGGCGCGTACGGCCGGGCCCTTGGAAGAGTTAAGCGTCCGGAACTGAATACCGGCTTCGTCCGTAGCAAGCGCCATGGCGCCCCCAAGGGCGTCCACTTCCCTGACGAGATGCCCCTTGCCAATTCCGCCGATCGACGGATTGCAGGACATCTGGCCGAGGGTTTCGATGCTGTGGGTCAGGAGCAGCGTCTTGCACCCGAGCCGAGCTGCCGCAAGGGCGGCTTCGGTTCCGGCATGACCGCCGCCGATCACAATAACGTCGAATTCAGAGGGAAATTGCATCGGGGGCTGTGCTGCGCGCCGAATGATACGTGAATGTTCCACGTGGAACTAGGCTGGACATGCCCAGCCCGGTGTTTCACGTGGAACAGTGCTAACTTAGGTGGTTGCTGCGATGCAGCAGAACAACACTGAGGGTTAGGCGGCGAGCTTCTGGTGCAAGCTGCCGCGGCGCAACTCCAGTGCCTGCGGCAGGTGCCCTGCAAGCTTACGGAAAAGTTCGTCGTGGGACTTCAACTCTTCACCCCAGGCACGCTCGTCGACGCAGGCGAGTTCTTCGTACCGCCCGCGCTCGAAGCGCTCCAATCCCGTCCAGTTCAGATCCTCATAGCGCGGGATCATGCCGAGCGCGGTGTCCACACCTTGCGCGCGGCCCGCGCAACGATCCACGATCCACTTCAGCACGCGCATGTTTTCCGCGAAGCCGGGCCAGATGAATTTTCCGTTGGCGTCTTTCCTGAACCAGTTGACGCGGAAAATCCTCGGTGGCCGGGAGACCGTCTTGCCCATTTTGAGCCAGTGCGCGAAGTAATCCCCCATGTGATATCCGCAAAACGCGAGCATTGCCATGGGATCGCGTCGTACCACGCCGACTTTGCCGGTAATCGCAGCCGTCGTTTCCGAGCCCAGCGTGGCGCCCATGTAAACGCCGTCCTCCCAGCTGGGCGCCTCGACCACCAGGGGAACCGTCGAAGACCGCCGTCCGCCGAAAATGAATGCCGAGATGGGTACGCCTTCCGGATCCTCCCAGCGAGCATCCATCGAGGGGCATTGCGAAGCTGCGACGGTAAAGCGCGCATTCGGATGCGCGGCCGTGCGACCGCAGCCAGGCGTCCACTCCTTGCCCTGCCAGTCGATCAGCCGGGCGGGCGGCTGCTGGGTCATGTCTTCCCACCACACGTCGCCGTCGGGCGTCATCGCCACATTGGTAAAGATGACGTTCGCGCGCAAAGTCTTCATGGCGTTCGGATTGGTCGCCTCCGAAGTACCGGGCGCAACGCCGAACAGGCCCGCCTCCGGGTTAATCGCGTAGAAACGGCCATCCGCACCCGGCTTGATCCAGGCGATATCTTCGCCGATGGTGGTTACCTTCCAACCGGCAAACACCGCGGGCGGAATCATCATGGCGAAGTTGGTTTTGCCGCAGGCGCTCGGAAACGCCGCCGATACGTAGTGCTTTTCCCCCTGAGGCGATTCAAGCCCGAGTACCAGCATATGCTCTGCGAGCCATCCCTCGTCGCGCGCCATGACTGACGCAATACGCAGCGCCAGGCACTTCTTTCCGAGCAGTGCGTTACCACCATAGCCGGAGCCAAAGGACCAGATTTCGCGCGATTCGGGAAACTGGACGATCCACTTTTCCTTGTCATTGCAGGGCCACGGGGCGTCCTTCGCGCCGGGGGCGAGCGGCGCCCCCACTGAATGCATGCAGGGTACAAACGCTCCATCTTCGCCCAGATGTTCCACCACGGCGCGGCCCATGCGCGTCATCAGCTTCATGTTGACCGCAACGTACGCCGAGTCGGACAGTTCGACGCCGATCTGCGCGATATGCGATCCAATCGGGCCCATCGAGAAAGGAACCACGTAAAGCGTGCGCCCCCGCATGCAGCCATCGAACAGCCGCCCGAGCGTAGCGCGCATTTCAGCCGGATCGACCCAGTTGTTCGTCGGCCCCGCGTCTTCCTTGCGGGCCGAACAGATGAACGTCCGGTCTTCCATCCGCGCCACGTCCGTCGGATTCGAACGCGCCAGATAGCTTCCGGGACGCAGTTTTTCGTTCAGCTTCACGAAGGTGCCGCCGGCAACCAGATCGGCGCACAACCGGTCGTATTCGTCCTGCGAACCGTCGCACCAAACCACCCTGTCCGGCTTGGCGAGCTGCTCCATTTCAGCAACCCAGGCACGCAACTTTCTGTGCCGAACCCATGCGGGTGCTTGCAAAGAACCAGTTTCGGGGGCCCGGCGATCGCTCATCAAACTCCCTCCTTAAAACAAAACGGCCCTAGCGCACTGCCCGGGCCGACGGAATTTTCGTGGATGCAATTTTACCGTGCGGCGCAGGCCCCCGCGAGGCTACGCCGGACCGGAAGGATTTCCCTTAAATACCAAAACGATAGTCAATAACCAGCACGCTCACGCAGGTGCTGGGCAACGCGGTAGATCGGAGCAGTGGCGTTGACGGGCACGAGGGCAACGACCGGATCCATCCAGGTATCGCGCGCCGCTTTCATTTGCCGATGCAGAAACGGGAAAAAATCTCCCCCAGCAAATCGTCGGCACTGACCCGCCCCGAAATCTCTCCCAGCGCAGCCTGCGCGAGGCGTAGTTCCTCGGCAAAAAGTTCCCACTGCATGTCCTGTGCGGCCGCGGCCGCAAGATGCTTCTCCGCGGCTTTAAGGGCGCGCAAATGCCGCGCCCGCGCCAGAAACACCGATTCCCCGCGCGAATTCCAGCCCGCGGCCTGCAGCAAAGCCGCGCGCAGCGCATCGAGGCCGGCACCGGTCTTTGCGGACACGTGCACTTCGTCTCCGAATATCCCCGCAACAGAACCCGGAACAAGATCGATCTTGTTGACGACGACAATCCGCGCGCCGGCGCCAGGAATTTCCTCTTCGGGCGCCTCCCTCGTGCCCGCCTCGAGAATCACGAGCACGACGTCGGCACGCCCCATTTCTTCGCGCGTACGTATCATGCCGAGGCGTTCGATTTCATCACCCGATGCGCGCAATCCCGCGGTATCCACCACCACGATCGGCACGCCTTCGATCTGAATCGATTCGCGCAGGGCATCGCGCGTGGTCCCCGGCGTGGCCGCGACGATGGCACGCTCTTCGCCCGCGAGTCGATTGAGCAGACTCGACTTGCCGACGTTCGGCCGGCCAGCGAGCACGACGTGAATGCCGCTGCGAAGCAGGCTTCCCTGCCCGCTTTTCACAATCACGTCTTCGAGAGCAGACCGCAGTTTCCCAAGGCGCGCACCGGCATCGTTCCGATGCAGCGAATCCACTTCTTCATCCGGAAAATCGAGCATTGCTTCCGTAAGAGCGCGCAACTCGGTAAGCCCGGCAACGAGGCCGGCAATTACAGAGGAGAATTCGCCGCTCAGGGAGCGCAACGCCGAGCGCGCTGCCTCCCGGCTGGCGGCGTCGATCAGGTCGGCTACCGCCTCCGCCTGCGCCAGGTCGATCCTGCCGTTGAGAAACGCCCGCCGCGTGAATTCGCCTGGTTCAGCGAGGCGTGCTCCGGCATCGAGCACCGCTCCGAGTACATCCTGCGTCACCATCGGCCCGCCGTGCCCCTGGAGTTCGAGGACGGTCTCTCCGGTATACGAGTGCGGTGCCTGGAAGTACAAGGCGATGCCCTCGTCCACGCGTTCGCCGCGAACGCCACGGAACGAGCGAAAAACGGCCTTACCGGCGTCAGGCAGTTGCCCGATCACCTTGTCTGCGATCTGCGGCACCGCCGGGCCGGACACGCGGACGATTCCAATTCCGCCCCGCCCGGCCGGCGTGGCAACGGCGGCAATAGTGTCCGGGGGGACCTGGTTTGTCGCTACTTCACCGTCTGGCATGGGCAGGTTTGTCGCGGTTGAACATCCGCTGGATCTGCCACTGCTGAAGGATGGAAAGAATGTTGTTGACCAGCCAGTACAGCACCAGTCCAGCCGGGAAGAAAAAGAAGAACACGCTGAAAATGAACGGCATGAACTGCATCACCTTCGCCTGCACCGGATCGGGCGGCACCGGATTCATCTTTGTCTGCAGCACCATGCTCACCGTCATCAGGACCGGCAGCACATAGTAAGGATCCTGCGCCGACAGGTCCTGAATCCACAGCATGAATGGCGCGTGACGCAGTTCGATGGCGGCCAACAGCACCCAGTAGAGCGCGATGAACACCGGGATCTGCACCAGGATCGGAAAACAACCGCCCAGCGGATTTATCTTCTCGGTCTTGTAGAGCTCCATCATCGCCTGGTTCATCTTGGCGCGATCGTCTCCGTACATCTCGCGGATCTTGGTCATGCGCGGGGTGATCAGCTTCATTTTCGCCATGGACTTGTAGCTGGTCGCGGAAAGCGGGAAAAAGACC
>DATBQR010000128.1:0-8414 GCA_036560705.1 Burkholderiales bacterium
CCGGCAGGATTTCGCCGAAGAACGCGTAAAGCAGGAAACAGGTGGTGACGAACGGCAGGATCCAGCCCGTGGTGCGCCGCATCGCCTCCAGGATCAGCAGCACCAGTGCGACGCCGAAAGCGATATACCAGTTGTTCGGCAGGATCGACCGGTCGAAGAAATCGTCGCCTCCCGCTATCAGGTACACCGTGGTCGCGACGCCGGCCAGCGCGAACAGCCAGTCCCACCACATGACGCGATGCCGGAAGCGTTTGGCGGTGGGAAAGATCAGGAAGCACAGGAACAGCACGAACGCGAGATGGATCGCGCGCAGATATTCGGGCCGCACGATGGCGTAGGCGGTGTAGAGGTGGAACAACGACATCACCACCGCCACCGTGGTGACGAGGCCCGCGAGAAGACCGGTCAGCTTGTTCTGGACACCCTCTTCCCGCTCGATCATCGCCTCGGCGCGCTGCAGCGCTTCCGCGCTGATTTCGGCGGCGGGCTGGTGCAGCAGCGTGACGTCTTCGCTCATCGTTCCCCCTGAAATGAAAAGCCCCGCCAGCAGCCTGGACGGGGCTCCGGCGCCGCGGACCTCAGTTGATCTTGATGCCCTTCTCCGCGAAATACTTGATCGCGCCCGGATGCCAGGGAATCGAGGAAGCCTCGGTTTTCTGGTTCTCGAGCTTGATGTTCTCCGCCTCCTTGTGCACGCGGATCAGATCGTCGCGATGATCGAACATCGCCTTGAGGATGTTGTAGACGGTCTTGTCGTCCATGTTCTGGTGCGCCACCAGCAGGTTGGTCACCGTGGCCTGGTGGTTGTCGTCTTCCATGCCCTTGTAGGTCGACTTCGGGATCACGTCCTGGACGTAGATGTTGCCGTATTTCTTGGTCATGGCCGGCACCAGGCTCGCGATCTCGATCATCTTGATCTTTACACCGGGCGAGTTGGCGAGATCCGTGACTCCCGCGGTCGGCAGGCCGCCGACCCAGAAGAACGCGTCGATCTTGCGGTCTTTCAGCGCGCTGACCGATTCGGCAACCCCCAGTCTCTCGCGCGTAATATCCTTGTCCTTGTCGAGGCCCGCCGCCTCGATCACGCGAAACGCGAATACTTCCGTCGCGCTGCCGCCCGAACCGGTCGATACGCGCTTGCCCTTCATGTCCGCAATTTTCGCGATGCCGGTGCCCTCGACCGTCACCACGTGCATGCGATTCGGATACAGCACCGCAAGCGTCCGGACGGGAACGGGCTTGCCGGCGAACTTGTCCTGTCCCTTCACCGCGTCGATCGCCGCATCGGCCTGTGTCAGGGCGAGGTAGGGTTTGCCCGTGCCGATCAACTGCAGGTTCGCGACCGAGCCGCCGGTCACCTCGGCGGTGGCCTGCAGGCCCGGGATGTTCTTCGAGAGCACCGCGGCCAGGCCGCCGCCGAGCGGGTAGTAGACGCCGCCGGTGCCGCCGGTAGCGATGGAAATGTTCTGCGCCTGCGCGGCGCCTGCGAGAGCCAGCAGCAATACGCCGGCAAAACGGAAAAACGATTTCATGTCTCCTCCAGTATTTTGGTCATGTTTTTATCCCAAGGCTCTCCAGTGCCCTGGCTCGGCGACTGCGTGCGTCGCTCTTTACCCGAGCGTACAGACTGTCGCCGTGGCTGTCCATGGCGACCACCAGCGGCCCGAAGCCCCGCACGCGGAATTTCCACAATGACTCCGGATGGAGATCATCCAGATCCACGTCCTCGATCGCCTCGACCCAGGTGGTCTCCAGCGCCGCCGCGCCGCCGATGATCGCCAGGTACGCGCCGCCCAGTTCCCCGAAAGCCTGCAGGGAACCGTCGCGCAATCCGCCCTTGCCGATCACCAGGCGCACGCCGTTCTTTTCCATCAGCGGCCGCGTGAAGCGCTCCATCCGGTCGCTGGTGGTGGTGCCGATGCAGGAAGGCTGGTAGCCCGCGGGGTTGGCGGCGCTCCTGTCGACCTTCTTCACGTTGGGCGCGGTATGGATCACCGCCTGACCCGCAAGGTCGAAGCGCGTCTTGCGCCCGCGGTCGAACATGTGGATCTGCGTCGCGTCGCGGATGCCGTAGAGCGTACCGTCCAGCGTGACCGTATCGTTGACGCGCAGTGCGCGCGCCTGCGCTTCGGAAACCGGCGGCGTCAGGACATGGTGGGTCATTTTCCCGTTCTTTGTTCCTGAAAATATTCCCTAAAAACCGTACTCCAGACCCCTGGGACTGAACGTCGCCCTTGCCCGCCTTGCCGAATGGCACTGCATGTTCACCGCCACCGGGTTCATGGTGATGTGCGTGGCGGCGGTTTCGACGTGCACCGCGAACGCGGTGGAATCCCCGCCCAGGCCCTGCGGCCCGACGCCGAGCATGTTGACGGCCTGCGTCAGCGCCTGCTCCAGCTTCGCGCCTTCCGGGTCGCCGCAATGCGAGCCGAGCGGGCGCGTGGCGGCCTGCTTGGCGAGCAGCACGCAAAGATCCGCGGTGCCGCCGACGCCGACGCCGACGATGGTGGGCGGGCAGGTCTTGCCGCCCGCCTCCAGCACGCAATCCACGACGAAGGTCTTGACGGCGTCCACGCCCTCGGCGGGGATCGCCATCTTCAGCCAGGAATTGTTCTCCGACCCCGAGCCCTTGGGGATCATCTGAATTTCAAGAACGTCCTTGTCGCCGGAAAAATCAATGTGAATGATCGGCACGCCGCGCCCGGACGAATTCTGTTCGTTCACCCGCGTGGTCGGATGCACGATCGAGGAGCGGAACGAGTACTCGCGCGTCGAACGGGCGCAACCGCGCCGGATCGCCTCCTTCAGCCCATAGCCGTCGACTTCGACGCCGCGGCCGATCCAGACGTTGTAGATCGGGATGCCGGTGTCCTGGCAGAGCAGGTTCGCCGTGTCTTCGGCCACCTTGATGTTCTTGATCATGGTGCCGAGCATGCGCTTGGCGCCGGCATCGGACTCGCCCGCCGACAGCGTGTCGAAGCCCTGCTTGATGTCGGGCGGCAGCAGCTTCAGCGCCCTGATGTAGAGCTCCTTGGCCGCGTCCTCGACTTGCTGGAGATCGATTCTCACTCGACTTTTATTTTCCGTTCCCTGACGACGCGCGCCCACAGGGCAGTCTCTTCCTTCATCGCCCGGCCCATCTCCTCCGGCGTATTGCCGACCGGCGCGAGGCCCTGCACGTAGAGGCGCGCCTTCATGTCGGTCGATTCGAGCGCCTTCTTGGTGTCCCGGTACACCTTCTGGATGATCTCCTTCGGGGTGCCGGTGGGCGCGACGATGCCGAACCAGCCGGTGTTCTCGAATCCCGGCAGCGTCCTGGCGATCGGCGGCACGCCGGGCAGCTGCGCGAATTCGGTTTTGCTCGTGACGCCGAGCGCGCGCAGGCGCCCCGAATTGATGTGGCCGAGCGCCGCCGCGACATTGGTCACGGCGAAAGTCGTGTCGCCGCCGACCAGGCCCACCAGCGAAGGACCCTCGCCCTTGTAGGGCACCTGCACCGCGTTGATGCCGGCGGTATTGACGAAATTCTCCGCCGCGAGGTGCGTCTGCGAGCCGATGCCGGCATGGCCGAAGGTGAGCTTGCCGGGCTGCGCCTTGGCGGCATCGATCAATTCCCTGACGCTCTTGTAGGGCGAATTGGCGGCGACCACCAGCACCTGCGGGCCCGAAACCGCGGTGGTCACCGGCACGAAATCCTTTTCCGGGTCGTAGCCCAGCTTCGCGTAGATGTGCTGGTTCGCCGTCATCACCGAACCCGAGGGGAAGAAAAGCGTATAGCCGTCGGGCGCCGCGCGCGCCGCTTCCGCCGCGCCTACCCCGCCGCCGGCGCCGCCGCGGTTCTCGATCACCACTGTCTGCCCCCACGTATCGCCCAGCTTCTGGCCGATCAACCTGGCCGAGATGTCAGTGGCGCCGCCGGGCGGGAACGGCACGATGAAGCGCACCGATTTCTGCGGCCAGGCCGTCGCATTGGACTGCCCATGCGCGGTGGAGGAAAGAGCGAACATGAGTCCGATCGCGAGTGCCGCGGCGGCCGCGGCCATCGCGAGATTCTTCTGCCAATTGCGCCAAGCGAGAAATTCGATCATGAGAATTCTGATGCCTCCGCAAAGATGGATCGCCAGCAACAACACGATGGCCCACTCGCTGAATTTCACGAGCGGCTGGTCGGTCCATCGCAGGAACGATTCTAGCGCCGCTTCGCCCGCGGGTTCCGCCTGCAACGCCTGCCCGAGCACCCAGAAATGCAGCGGCAGGAAGAACGCCAGCGCGATCCCCGACACGCGGTGAACCAGGGCAAGGATCTTCACCCGAATACTCCTAGAACCGCCCGCATCCCCGCAATAGCCAGGAATACCGCGATGCAAAACAGCACCGCGTCGCGCACCCCGCCGCGCCAGTGCATCCATTCACTGAACACGGCACGCAGCCCGATCGGCACGTGGATCACGATGGCGAGCACGAAGAGCGTGTAGAACGCGAACCAGGCGGCATTGCCCCGGGTGCGGCCCAGGATTTCCGCGGCCGTCAGGCCGCCGCGCACCGCGTAGATCATGGTCGCGAGATGCACCATCACGCACAGCCCCAGTACCGCCGCGCTCGCGCGCTGCGCCATCCAGAGCAGAGTCTGGGTTTTCACGTTCATAGAGAATTTTTCAACAAAGCAAAAGACACTTCCCGCTTCAATCCGGCAATTCCCGCGGTCGGGGAAAGTTGCTTCGGGCAGCGTTCGGTGCAGCTCATGTGCGTATGGCAGGAAAGGCAGCCGGCGTCGCCGGCGACCGCACGCAGCCTTTCAGCGTTTTTCGATTCTCTTTCGTCCCTTACCAGGGTCCAGGCGCGATTGAGCGCCGCAGGGCCGAGGTAATCCGGGTTCGCGGCGACCACGTCGCAGGAGCTGTAGCAGACTCCGCAGCCGATGCACTCGATGCCGGCATCCACCGCGACGCGGTCGGGAGATGCAGGTTTTATTTTTTGGAAGTCGTCCTTCTTCGAAAGTGAGCCGGAAAACTGCCCCTTGGCCCGCGCCCACTTGTCGAAGAACTCCCGCATGTCGGTGACGAGGTCGCGGATCACCGGAAGGTTGCGCAGCGGCGCGATTTCCATGCCGTCGTTTTTCACCACCTTGTCGACGTGCGTCCGGCAGGTCCAGCGCGCCTGGCCGTTCACGGTCATCGCGCAGGAACCGCACATGCCGACGCGGCAGGCGAAGCGGTAGGCAAGCGTCGGATCGAGAACGCGCTGGATGTAGGTGACGACATCCAGCACGGTCTGGCTGGGATGGCGCGGGACCTCGAATTCCTGAAAAGCCGAATTTCTTTTTACTAAAACCTTCAAGCAGATTCGCCCAAGGACGAAAGCGTCAAGCGCTTTCGTAGAGCCGCGTAAGGACGAATTCGCGATGGCCGAGCGCCTCCGCCGCAGTCAACCGGCCGTTGGCGGTGCGGAACATGCACTCCAGCAGCTTGTCTCCCGCCTGGTCCGGCGACATCTCCTTGCGCAGCAGCCCCGAAACGTCCACGTCGACATGCTCGCCCATGGTTCTGACAGTGCGCGGATTGGCGCACAGCTTGATCACCGGCAGGATCGGATTGCCGATCACGTTGCCCTGGCCGGTCGGGAAGAAGTGGACGGTGTAGCCGGCGGCCGCGCACAGCGTCACCATCTCGGCCGCGGCGGAAGAGGAATCGATGAACCACAGGCCCGGCCCGGTCGGCTCCTCGTGCTTGTCGAGCACGCCGTCGACCACGCACTTGCGGCCGATTTTCTGGATGTTGCCGAGCGCTTTTTCCTCGATGGTGGTGAGGCCGCCCGCGATGTTGCCCTTGGTCGGCTGCGAATCGGAAAGGTCGCTGGTCTTGTGCTTGTCGATGATCGCCTGGTAGCGGTCGAACATGAACTGGAATTTCTTCCTCACCTCGTCGTTGCGGCAGCGCGCCGCCACCAGGTGCTCGCCGCCGGTGAGCTCGGTGGTTTCGCCGAAAGCGAGCGTCACCTTGTGCTGGTAGAGCTTATCGAAGGCATTGCCGACGGTCGGGTTCGCGCCGCAGCCCGAGGTCGTGTCCGACTCGCCGCACTTGGTGGACACCCAGAGATCCTTCAGCGGCCGCTCCTCGCGGTTCAGCTCGGAGGCCCACTGCACGTATTCCTTGGCGGCTTTCGACGCCCGCATGATGGTGTCGTGGTCGCCGTGCTGCTCGATGCCGAAGTACGACACCGGCTTGCCGGTCGCCTTGATGCCGTCGGCGACCTTCTTCGCCCAGCCGTCCTCGATGCAGATCACCACCACCGCGGCGACGTTCGGATTGCAGCCGGTGCCGATCAGCGTGTGGAAATGCAAGTCCAGGTCGGCGCCGAATTGAAGGCGTCCATAAGGATGCGGAATGGCGATGGTGCCCTTGATGTTGTTCGCCACCGCCTCGGCGGCGGCGTTCGACAGGTCGTCGACCGGCAGGATGAGGACGTGGTTGCGCACGCCGACGCGGCCGTTCTCGCGCTTGTAGCCCCGGAAAGTCGCTTTGGAAAGGTCCATGCTCATCTTCCCTCTATTACCACCGCTTCGTTTTCAGGTTCTGCACGTGGGTATGCTCGCCGCGCGCGATGGGCGCGACCACCTTGCCGATGTCGACGCCGTACTTGATCACCGTGTCGCCCGGCTTGTAGTCCTTCAGTGCCAGCTTGTGGCCGATCGGGATGTCGCTCTTCGCGGTCATGCGGATTTCCTTGTCGTCCTCCATGATCCAGCCGACCAGGTCCTGGCCGGCCTTCACGCCCTCCACCACCACGACGCCGACGCCGTCGCCCTCTTCATGCACGACGAAATGGATCATTCCTCACCTCGCTACGGGAAGTGCGTATTTTAGCCCGGCGTTCAGCGGCTCAGCCCGAAGAAGCGGGCTGCTTTCTCCGCGATGCCGATGCCTTCCGCCTTTTCCATTGCGCTGTCGATGGTTTCGAACCGGTGCTCCGCGCCCGGCAATACCTGCAGGGTGTACCGGGCGCCGGAATTTACGAACGCCTGCCTCGTATATTCCTGCGATCTGAAGTTCGTTCTCGAAACCCCTTTGCCCTTGCCGCCCGCCATTGGAACGTTTTCGTCTCCGGCGCCGCGGATGGCCAGGATGCCCTTGCCGCGGGAGGGAGGACAGGTCCGCGCCTCGATCTCGAGCGCTCCCGAGACCGGCACGGCCGCGGCAAACAGGTCGGTTTCGCACATCAGGCGCAGCACCATCATTGCCCCGTTCGAATGCCCCATGCCGTACACCCGCTCGGGATCGATGCCGTAGCTGCGCGCCAGGTATTGCACCGCGCCGCTGATGTACCGGACGTCATCAACATTGTTCGCCGACGACAGGCCGCAGCACTCGCCCGCATTCCAGCCTTTCTTGTCGTCTCCCAGCATGCGGGCCACCGGGGTGCCATTCAGGTAGGCCACGATAAACCCGTACTTGTCGGCCGCCGCGTCCATGTTCAGACCCGACTCGGCGCGCCGCGACACGATGTGTTCTGCATTGCCCAGGCCCCCGTGCAGAACGACCACGAGCGCGCGCGATCCTTCCGGCGGCAGACGGGACGGGACATGGACGTACAACGTACGATCGCCGTAATTCAGGGAAAGGTCGCCGCCGGCTGCGCCGGCCGGCCCCGACAACACGGCGAGCAGTGCCAAGCCCGCCAATTTCGTGAGGGTCATTTTCATGGCAGTCTCCTGGCCGAAAACATTACCGCAACACAGACAGGATATCCTCCCCGAATGTTCGATCGCCGCCGCTTCCTTCAATACCTCGCCGCGCTGGGTGTTTTGCCATCCCTGCCGGCACGCGCGCAACTGCTGGTGAATCCGCGTTTCACCGCCGATCCGTTCAAGCTCGGCGTCGCCTCGGGCTATCCGCGGCCGGACGGCATGGTGCTGTGGACGCGCCTGATGGCGGACCTCGGCCCGGCGAGCGTGCCGGTACGCTGGGAGATCGGCGCCGACGACGGCATGCGCAAGATCGTCGCTGCGGGGTCCGCCGAAGCGGATCCGCAGTGGGCGCACTCGGTGCACGTGGAGGTGAAGGGGCTGGAGCCCGACCGCTGGTACTGGTACCGCTTCCGCGCCGGCGATGCGCTCAGCCCGGTCGGCCGCACGCGCACCGCGCCGCTCGCCGAGGCCGCGCCCACGCGCCTGCGTTTCGCCTTCGCCTCCTGCCAGCAATACGAGCAGGGCTGGTTCACCGCCTACCGCCACATGGCCGGCGAGGACCTCGACCTGGTCGCCTTCCTCGGCGACTACATCTATGAGTCGTCCTGGGGGCGCGATCACGTGCGCAAGCACGATGCGGGCGAGCCCTACACGCTGGAGGAGTACCGCGCCCGTTACGCGCTCTACAAGGCCGACCCCGATCTGCAGAAGGCGCACCACGCCTGCCCAT
>DATBQR010000129.1:0-4869 GCA_036560705.1 Burkholderiales bacterium
TCTGCGACGCGGATCAGCGCTTTCACGTCCTTGTCGATCACCAGGATGGACAGCCCGCCGGCCTTCAGGCGTTCGATGGAGCGGTAGATCTCGACCCGGATCAGCGGCGCGAGGCCCTCGGTGGCCTCGTCCAGGATCAGCAGCCGCGGGTTGGTCATCAGCGCGCGGCCGATGGCCAGCATCTGCTGTTCGCCGCCGGAGAGCTGGTTGCCATAGTTGCCCGTCCGGTTCTTCAGGTTCGAAAACAGATCGAAGACCTTGTCCAGCGTCCAGGGATCCCGGACTTTCCTCCGGTTGGCGGCAGTAGCGACGAGGTTCTCGCGCACGGTCAGGTTGGGGAAGATCTGCCGGCCTTCAGGCACCAGGCCGATGCCGGCCTGCGCAATGCGGTAGGAGGGCAGGCCCGCGAGCGGTTTCTCGCCGAAAGCGATCCTGCCGCCTTTGCACGGGGTCATGCCCATGATCGAGCGCACCGCGGTGGTCTTGCCCATGCCGTTGCGCCCGAGCAGCGTGGCAACTTGCCCCGTTTCGATGCGAAAAGAAACGCCGAACAGGACCTGTGAAAGCCCGTAGCAGGTTTCGAGTCCCTGGACGTCGAGCATCAGAGGTCTTCCCCCAGGTAGGCCGCGCGCACTTCGTCGTTCGCGCGGATCTCCGCCGGCGTCCCCGTGGCGATGATGCGCCCGTAGACCAGAACCGAGATGCGGTCGGCAAGCGAGAAGACCGCGTCCATGTCGTGCTCGACGAGGACGATGGTCTTTTCCCCCTTGAGGGTGGCGAGGAAGTCGATCATGCGGCGCGACTCGTCGGCGCCCATGCCGGCCACCGGCTCGTCCAGCAGCATCAGGCGGGGGCGCGTGGCGAGCACCATGGCGATCTCGAGCTGGCGCTGCTCGCCGTGCGACAGGTTCGCGGCCGGAATGCTTTTCCTTTTATCCAGGCCTATTTTTTCCAGAATTCGAACGGCCGGTTCGGTCAGCGATCGATCTTCCCGCGCCGCGTGCCAGAAGCGGAAACTGTGGCCGGCATGCGCCTGTACCGCCAGCGCCACGTTGTCGAGCGCCGAGAAGTCGCGGTAGACGCTGGTGATCTGGAAGGAGCGCGCGAGGCCCTTGTGCGAACGTCCATGCCAGGGCAGTGCCGTGATGTCCTCGCCGGCGAAGCGGATGGCGCCCGAGTCGGGGCGCAGTTCGCCGGAGAGCTGCTTGATGAAGGTGGTCTTGCCGGCGCCGTTCGGGCCGATCACCGCATGCGTCTCGCCCTCGCGCACGTCGAAATCCACGCTGTCGGTGGCCAGGAGTGCGCCGAACGATTTTTTTATTTTTTTTGTTTCTAAAAGAATTTCACTCATTCTTGTTTGCCCGGCAAGAGGCCTGCCAGTCCACGCCTTGCGAAGATCACCACCAGCACCAGGATCACGCCCAGGTAGAGCTGCCAGTGTTCCGTCATCCACTTCGGCAGCAGGCTCCAGCCCTGCAGCAGGTCTTCGAGCAGGAGAAAGGCCGCGGCGCCCAGCAGCGGCCCGGAAGTGGTGGCGATGCCGCCCAGGATCACCATGAACATCAGTTCGCCGGAACGGGTCCAGTTCATGAATTCCGGCGTGAGGTAGGCGGTGTGGTTGACCAGCAGCGCGCCCGCCACGCCGCACATTGCGCCGGAAATCACGAACGCGGCCAGCCGGTATGGGTAGGGCGAAAAGCCGATGGCGCGGGTGCGCGATTCGTTGGAGCGCGCCGCCTGCAGCACCAGGCCGAAGCGCGAATTCACCAGGCGCTGAGACAGGTAGAGGAACAGCACCAGGATCGCCAGCACCAGGTAGTAGAACGCAGCGGGGTCGTCCAGGTTGATCAAGCCGGAGAACTGGCTGCGCACTTTCAGGCGCATGCCGTCATCGCCGCCGTATTCGTCGACCGAGATGCCCAGGTAGTAGAGCATCTGCGTGAAGGCGAGCGTGATCATGATGAAGTAGATGCCGCTGGTGCGCACCGACACCGAGCCGACCGCCGCCGCCACCAGCGCCGAAGCGCCGATCGCGATTCCCCATTGCAGCCAGCCGTTGTCGATGCCGTGGTGCGACAACACGCCGACCGCGTAGGCGCCGATGCCGAGGTAGGCGGCATGGCCGAAGGAAACCATGCCGCCGTAGCCGAGGATCAGGTTGAGGCTGGTGGCGGCGATGGCGAAGATCATCACGCGCCGCAGCAGGTCGAGATAGAACGGCTGGTTCAGCCAGGCGGCCAGCGGCGGCACTGCCGCGAGCAGGGCGAGCAGAGCGACCAGGATCAAGGTGCGTGGCTTCATCGGGCGGCGGGAAACAGTCCGGCGGGCCGGAAGGCGAGCACTACCGCCATGAGGAGGTAGATCAGCATCGAGGCGAGCGCGGGCCCCGCGGTCTCGGCGGCCGTGGGAGAAATCACCGTGGCGAGGATGGGTTTGAGGAAGGCGCGCCCGAGCGTGTCCACCATGCCGACGATGAGCGCGCCCGCGAGCGCGCCGCGGATCGAACCGATGCCGCCGATGACGATCACCACGAACACCTGGATGAGGATCAGCTCGCCCATGCCGGGCTGCACCGAGTAGATGGGCCCGGCGAGCAGCCCGGCGAGACCCGCGAGCGCCGCGCCGAAACCGAACACGAGGGTGTAGAGGAGGCGGATGTTGACGCCCAGGGCGGCCACCATGTCGCGGTTGCTCGCGCCGGCGCGGATCAGCATGCCCAGGCGCGTGCGCGAAACGACGAACCACAGCAGCAGCGCCACTACCAGGCCGACGACGATGATGAGCAGCCGGTACACCGGATAGTGGAGGCTGCCGAACAGGTCGACCTGTCCGGAAAGATAGTCCGGGATGGTGCTGTAGATCGCCGCGCGGCCCCAGAGGATCACGATCAATTCGTTGAAGAACAGGATCAGGCCGAAGGTGGCGAGCACCTGGTCGAGGTGGTCGCGTTCGTACAGGGTCCTCAGCGCGACCAGCTCGGTGACGACGCCGACCAGCAGCGTGCCGGCGAGGCCGAGAGCCACGCCGAGCGGAAACGATCCGGTCTGCTGGTAGAAGAAGGTCGCCAGGTAGGCGCCGACCATGTACAGGGCGCCGTGGGCGAGGTTGACGAGGTTCATGATGCCGAACACCAGCGTCAGCCCCGCCGCGAGCAGGAACAGCATCACCCCGAGCTGCAGCCCGTTCAGTGTCTGTTCCGCAATCAGAACAAGATTCATAAATAAAAAAGGGGCGCGGTGCGCCCCTTGATGATACCTGCGGCTCTTACCACTTCATTTTGCAGGCCGCGCCGTAGGCGTCCTTGTGGGCCGTGAACACCGTCTGCTGGATCTCCATCACCGGATCCGACGACGGGGTGGGGCCCGCGACCGTCTTCAGCAGGTAGAAGTTCTCGATCGGGAAGTGGTTGTGGCCGTAGCTGAACTTGCCGCGCGTGGACTTGAAATCCGCCTTGCGCATGGCCGCGATCATGCCCTTCTTGTCCGCGAGGTTGCCCTTCACCGCGCGCACCGCCGAATCGATCAGCAGGATGCCGTCGTAGCTCTGCGCCCCGTAGTACGAGGGCGTCTTGCCGCCGTACTTCTTGCGGTAGTCGCCGACGAACTTCACGTTGGCGTCGTTCTTCAGGTCCTGGCTCCAGTAGCGCGTCTCCAGCTGGCCGAGCGCGGCGTGCTTCACCGCCGGGATCGACAGCTCGTCCACCGTGTACACCGAGTAGAGCGGGAACTGCCCGCGCAGGCCCGCCTGCGAGTACTGCTTGAGGAACTGGATTCCCATGCCGCCCGGCAGGAACACGAACACCGCCTTCGGGTTCTTCGAGCGCAGCTGCGACAGCTCGGCCTGGTAATCGGTCTGGCCGAGGCGCGTGTAGACCTCGTCCGTGATGCGGCCCTTGAAGTAGCGCTTGAAGCCCGTGAGCATGTCCTTGCCCGCGGCATAGTTCGGCGCCATCAGGTAGACGTCCTGGATGCCCTTGTCCTGCATGTACTTGCCCATCGCCTCGGGCGTCTCGTCGTTCTGCCACGAGGTGGTGAAGAACATTTCGTTGCAGTCGGCGCCGGCGAGCTGGTTGGGGCCGGCGTTGGTGCCGATCATGAACTTGCCCGCGCCGGTGACGGTGGGCGCCACCGCGAGCATGACGTTGGACCAGATGACGCCGGCGACGAAGTCGACGTTGTTCTTCTTCAGCATCTCCTCGGCGACCTGCTTGCCGACGTCCGGCTTGACCTGGTCGTCGCCGTAGAAGACCTCGGTGTCGAGGCCGCCCACCTTGCGGTTCAGGTGATCGAGCGCCAGTTCGACCGAGTTCTTCATGTCCTCGCCGATCACGCCCTGCGGACCGGAAAAGGTGGAGATGAAGCCGATCTTGAGTTTTTGCTGGGCGAATGCCGGCGCGGTGATGAAGGCGGCGGCAATCAGGCCGGCGAGGGCGTAACGTGTAGTTTTTTGCATGCTTTCCTCCTCAGGAAATTCAGTCTAGCAAGGGCGTCCCGGAGTGTCTAGGACGTGCCGTCTAGAATGCGCCTCATGCTTTATATCTCCGGTGTCGAAAAACGCTTCGGCGGGCGCCCGGTTCTGAGCGCGGTCTCGCTGCGCATCGAGGCAGGGGAATACGCGGCGATCGTCGGTGAGTCCGGTGTCGGCAAGTCCACGCTGCTGAACATCATCGCCGGCCTCGAGGAACCTGATGCCGGAGAGGTTTTGTTCGACAGCGTCAATGCCAGCACCCTGGACGACGACGCCCGGACGGCGCTGCGCCGGGACAAGTTCGGCTTCGTCTTTCAAGCCTTCCACGTTCTGCCTCACCTGACGGTCGAGCAGAATGTGGGTTTGCCGTTACTCCTTCGTTCTTTCCCCCCGGGAAAGATT
>DATBQR010000130.1:0-2287 GCA_036560705.1 Burkholderiales bacterium
TCTCGAATAGCCCAGTTTCTCCGCGAGAATCGTGTCCGTGTCCGCCCCCAGCGCCGGCGGCGCGCCAACCGCGGGGTTGTCCCAGCCGAGGAATTTGTAGGGCAGCCCCAGCGCCTTGAATTCGCCCACGCCCGGATAGTCGAAACTGCCCACCAGCCCGCGCGCGCGCACGTGCGGGTCGGCAAGGATTTCGGCGACGTCGTTGACGGGGCCGACGGGAACCTCGACCTCATCGAGCATTTGAAGAAGTTTTGCCCGGTCTATTTTTTCTACCGCGTCGGTCAAAGCACGCATCACCGCATCGCGATGCTCAACCCGCATTTCATTGGTTGAGAGGTCCCGGTCGAAATTCAAATTCAAAACCCTGCATAGCGGTTCCCAGTGCTGGTCGCTGGCGGTGATGTGGGCAAACTTGCCGTCCCTGCAGCGGAAGGTCGCCGACGGAACACGGCCGGGATGCTCGGTGCCGAGGCGCGGCGGCACTTCGCCGAGCGCGAAGTAGCGCGCGGCGGCCAGCGTCAGCAAGCTCACCTGCCCATCCAGCATGGAAAAATCCAGGTGCGCGCCGTGTCCGGTCTTCTCGCGCCCGGACAGCATGGCGAGGATGCCGATCGCCACCCACAGGCCCGAGGTGAGGTCGGCGACCGGCAATCCCGGCTTCACCGGCCCGCCGCCTTTCTCGCCGGTGAGGCTCATCAGCCCGCCCATCGCCTGGAACACGGTGTCGTAGCCCTTCTTGTGCGCGTAGGGACCGCTCTGCCCGAAGCCGGTGCAGGAAACGTAGACCAGCCGTGGATTCAGCGCCGAGAGCATGGTGAAGTCCAGGCCGTAGCGGCCCAGCGTGCCGGCGGGAAAATTCTCCACCAGCACGTCCACTTTCTGCGCCAGTTCCCGGATGATGTCCTGCCCCTCCGGCTTGCGCAGGTTGACGGTGATGGAGGCCTTGGAGCGGTTGCAGGCGAAGTAGTAGGCGCTGTCCTGCGCGAGCTGCGGCTCGAAACCGCGCGTCTCGTCGCCCGCGCCGGGCTGCTCGACCTTGATCACCGTGGCGCCGAGTTCCGCCAGGATCATGCTGGCGAACGGGCAGGCCAGCACGCGGGACAGGTCGAGGATGGTGAGATGTTGCAGGGGCTTCACGGTTTTTGTTTTATTCAGAACTTTATCTAAAAGCCAAAAAACCAATTCCCGAAAGAACCATCAGGGCGCCAACCAGCGTGCGCGGCGTCAGGTCCTCGCGGTTATTCAGGATGAACACGCTCACCGGGAAGATCACCAGCGGCGTGGTGTGCACGATCAATACGGCGAGGGCGATTTCCATGTGCTTCATCGCCGAGGCGACGAAGATCGAACCCAGCGACGTCGTCACGCCGCAGCCGATGTAGAGCCACCAGGCGGCGCGGTCCGCGCCGCGCAGCTGCGCCGCAAGCCTGCCCCAGTCGCGCGTCGCGATCACCTGGCAGACGAGCGCGGCAAGCGACGACACCACCGTGCCGAGGACGGCCTCGTCCCAGCTGCGCATGGCGATGCCGCGCATCACGTTGCCGAAGCCGAAGCCGGCGACCGTGAAGAGGCCCGCCAGCAGCCCCTTGCGCAAGGCGGCCGGCGAGAGCGTACCGGCCGCGGCCGATCCGGCGCTCGGCTGCGTGAACCAGAGTCCCAGCCAGACCACCGCCATCAGGCCGATTTCGTAGAGCCCCAGGTGTTCGTCCGCGAGCAGCCAGGCGCCGACCAGCGCGAACGCCGGCGCGGTCGAGTGGAACACGCTGGCGCGCGAGGGCCCGAGCATGCGCACCGCGTCGAACAGGAACCGGCGCCCGAGAAAAGTGCCGATGACGCCGCCCAGCGCGAACAACCCCGCGCCCTTCCAGTGCCAGGCCCACGGCGCGGCGCGCGCGGCGAGCTCGAAGGGAAACACCAGGGCCGGAAACAGGATGTTGGTCGCCAGCACGATGAAAAACCCGGCTTCCACCGGCAGGCGCGTGACGGCGTAGCGCGTGATCAGGATGTTGGTGGAGAAACACAGCATGGCGACGAGTGCGAAGGTGACGCCCATGCACGGCTATCCTTTACGAAAGGAACGCATCCTCTTGTTCATTTCCCGGCCGCGCTGCAGCGCTTCTTCCAGCGGCAGGTCGGCGACCTCGTGGAACAGCTGCTTGGTCGCCCGGAGGGCTTCGGGCCTCACCATCGAAAGCTTCGTCGCAAGGCCCAGGGTTTCCGGAAGAAGGTCCTGGTCTGGAACGACGCGATTGATCATTCCCATCGCCAGGGCCCGGCGCGCATCGAC
>DATBQR010000131.1:0-20551 GCA_036560705.1 Burkholderiales bacterium
ATCTCGTCGACGTTGGCGAAGCGGTAGCTGCGCCCGGCGCGCGCGAAGCCCGACCATTGCGCGTCGAACGCATGCTTGAGGCCGAGCTCCCAGGCCTGCTGCGTGTTGTTCGCGCTGGCGGGCGGCGCCGCCGTGTTGAAGAAGAATCCCGGCGAGGCCGGATCCAGCGTATCGGTCGCCGAGATTTTCACCTGCTCGGTGCGCCAGCCCAGCGTGAGCCCGGTGGCCGCCGTGAGCTGTACCTGGTCCTGCAGGTAGAAAGCGTTGTTCGTCTGCGTGGCGAGCACATGGTTGGTGGGCTGGTTGACGAATTCCGGCAGCGTGGTGCGGCGCGAATCGTAGTTCCACCGGTGGGCGTCGACGCCCACCGTGAGGCTGTTGCCGAAGCCGCCCAGCTGGAACGGCACGCGGACGCGCGGCGTGAACCCATACACGTCGAGCGCATCGTCGCGGAAGCTCGGAAAGCCCCCCTGGTCGAAGTAGGCGCGGGAGTCCTTGTCGCGCCAGTCCAGCCCGGCCCGCAACTCGGCGTCGCCGAGCTTCTGCGCGAGGGTGAACGCCGCGCGGTGGCCGTCGCGGCTCGAATGATCGAGCGGCGTATTCGTGCCGCGCCGGTCGGCCGCGTATTCGTCGAGCCCGGTCGACGGCTGCACGAGCCGCGCGCCCGGCAGGCGCAGTTCCTGGTGGTCCTGGGCGAGCCGCAGGTCGGCGAAACCCTCGCCGAAGCCCCAGCGCAGGCCGGTGGCGTAGTTCGCCTGCTTGTCGGCGTTGTTCGCGCGATAGCCGTCCGAGCGGAAGTTGTAGGCCGTGGCGTTGATGCCGAAGTTGTCCTTCACCAGGCTGCCGGTGACCTGCCCCTCCTGCGTGCCGTAGGTCCCCAGGCGGCCGTAGAGCTCGGCGCTCGCGCCCTGCTTGAGCGGCGAGCGGGTGATGATGTTGATGACGCCGGCGGAGGCGCCGTCGCCGTACAGCACGGCCCCGGTGCCGCGCTGGATCTCGATGCGCTCGATCGAGGAGAGCGGGATCGCCGACCATTGCACCGACGACAGGTCGATGTCGGTGACGCGCTGGCCGTCGAGCAGGATGAGCGTGTTCTGCGCGCCGGTAATGCCGAAGCCGCGCAGGTCGATGCCGGTCGACGCGCCGTTGTTGCCGAAGAAATCCTTCAGCGTGATGCCGACCTGCTCGGCGAGCAGGTCCGGCAGCGTCTTGGCCGCGCTGCGGGCGATGTCTTCCGCGGTCAGCACGGTGACGCTGGCCGGCAGTTTGCGCGCATCCTCGGGAAAGCGGTTGGCGTTGACGACGACAGCATCGTCGGCGTTGACGACGCCAGCATGGTTGTTCTGGGCGTGCACGGGCAAGGCAATAGCGGCGAGTACCGCCACGGACAAGGCGAAGCGCATTTGGAGCTCCCTTGGGCGTCTTCCCCGACGCCTCGAAAAAGTTGAGAAAACTCCAAGGCCGGTCTCCGGACTCGCGAGTGGCGGATTCTCTCCGCCGGGTGCACGCCTTCCCGTGAACTGAAACATTCACAGTGGCCGGGTGTGCACCCCCTCGCTTACCGTTGCGGGGGCAGTCCAGGCTTTGCGCCGTCCCGTGGTTTCCCGTGGGGCGGCAACGCACCTGATTCCCGTTTCACCCGCGGCGCGTGGAAGCGCACCGCGGACACCTTGAAGCTGACGACGGCACGATTATATAGAGCGCCGCAGCATGATCAGGAACCACATGCAGAACCGGCCCTTATTTCTTGACGCTGTAGCAGATTTGCAACATAGTTCTGGCGTGGACGCGGAGTTGAACTCCCTCGAAGCCAAGGTCGCGCAGTTCGTCGGCCTGTGCGAGCGATTGCGCGCCGAGAACCACGGGTTGCGGCAGGAACTGGCCACTGCGAAGAACGACGCCAAGCGCCTGAACGAGCGTATCGAGGGCGCCAAGGTGAAGCTCGAGAGCCTGCTCGCGCGCCTGCCCGACTGATCCACTCCATGGCCGACAGCGCCAAGAACATCGAAATCAGCATTCTCGGGCGCAATTACAAAATTGCCTGCGAGGACGGCGAGCGCGAAGCGCTCATGGAAGCGGTCGCTTACCTCGACGGCAAGATGGGCGACATCAAGAAGACCGGCAAGGTCAACGGCGCCGACCGCATCGCGGTCATGGCGGCGCTCAACATCGCGCACGAATTCCTCTCCACCAAGCTGGGCGACGGCTTTGATCTCGGTCAGGCGAAGCGTAGAATTTCGGGCATCGAGGCGAAACTGGACGAAGCGCTCGCCAAGCAGGACAAATTGTTTTAAAACAGTCTTCGTCCCCTGCTGTGCACGACCGGGTCCATATTTTCCGAACCGATAGCTTCCCCAGGTTGCGGCCTCCAGCGCCACTGTTGTGATCGTCCCTCGCCTTCGGGCCCGCCGGACGAACCTGATGTGGCCGGTACGCGACCACCCTGCTTAGCAAGGGTTCGGAGGCCGGACCCACCGGCACGAGTGGGGGACTCCACTATTTTCCTTATTTCGGCGGCCCCACCATGAACGCCTGGCTCATGAAAACCGAGCCCGACGAGTGCTCGATCGACGACGCGCTCGCGGCACCGAAACGCAGCACGCCCTGGACCGGCGTGCGCAACTACCAGGCGCGCAATTTCATGCGCGACGAGATGCGCGTCGGCGACGGCGTGCTGTTCTATCACTCGAGCTGCCCGGCGCCGGGCATCGCGGGACTGGCCGAGGTCGCCTCGGCGCCCTATGCCGATCCATCGCAGTTCGACCGCAAGAGCCCCTACTACGACCCGAAGTCGGAGCGCTCGGCGCCGCGCTGGGTCTGCGTCGACGTGCGCGCGCTGCGGAAAATCTCCCTCATTCCGCTGCCCGACCTGTACGCGCACGCCGCGCTGAAGAACCTGCGGGCGCTGCGCCCCGGCAACCGCCTGTCGATCACGCCGGTCAGCGCGGCGGAGTGGAAATTCATCTGCGGCAAGCTGGTTCGATGAACGACGTGCTGCTGCGGGCGCTGGCCCGCGAGCCGACCGAGTACACCCCGATCTGGCTGATGCGGCAGGCAGGCCGCTACCTGCCGGAGTACAACGCGACCCGCGCGAAGGCGGGCAGCTTCCTCAAGCTGGCGAAGACCCCCGCGCTGGCGGCCGAGGTGGCGCTGCAGCCGCTGGCGCGTTTTCCGCTGGACGCGGCGATCCTCTTTTCCGACATCCTCACCGTGCCGGATGCGATGGGCCTCGGGCTGTATTTCGCGGAGGGCGAAGGCCCGCGCTTCGAGCGGCCGTTGCGCGACGAAGCGGCGATCCGGCGCCTCGCCGCGCCCGACCCGGCGGTCGAGCTGCGCTATGTCCTCGACGCGGTGCGCGAGACGCGCAGCGCGCTCGGCGGGCGCGTGCCCCTGATCGGTTTCTCCGGCAGCCCGTACACGCTGGCCTGCTACATGATCGAAGGCTCGGGCAGCGACGACTGGCGCGCGGTCAAGGAAATGCTGTACGCCCGCCCCGACCTGCTGCACCGCATTCTGGAAGTGAATGCTCGCGCGGTGACCGACTACCTGAACGCGCAGATCGAGGCAGGCGCGCAGGTGGTGATGCTGTTCGACACCTGGGGCGGCAGCCTCACCGCGGCGCAATATGAAGAGTTTTCGCTGTCCTACATGCGCAAGGTACTGTCGCAAGTACGGGGAGCGCCGCGCATCGTCTTCACCAAGGGCGGCGGCGGCTGGCTGGAGAGCATCGCGGCGAGCGGTTGCGATGCGGTAGGGCTCGACTGGACCGTCGATCCCGCCGACGCGCGCCGCAGAGTCGGCGCCAAGGTTGCGCTGCAAGGAAATCTCGATCCCGCGGTGCTGGTTGCGCCGCCCGAACACGTGCGGGCGCAGGCGCGGCGCGTGCTCGACGCCTTCGGCAGCGCGCCCGGCCACGTTTTCAACCTCGGTCACGGAATCTCGCCGCATGCGCGCGTCGACACGGTCGCAGCCCTCGTAGACGAAGTGCGCACTTACGGCCGGCAACTCAGGGCGGCGCGGACCTGACTTATGCACACTGGGACGCCAGAGGGAGAAATGGCCTCGCTCCCGGGCGTAGCGCTCTGAAGAACGACGCAACCTACTGATCTCTAAATGAATAACATGCTCGCACACGCATCTGGCCGGCGCCACGTGCCGATCCTGTGGAAAAGTTTCCGTGATGCGGCAGCTTTACTCACAGCTTTGTCCACAAGCAAATCCGCCACGGCAATTTATCCTTGTGGCGCAAGCAGAAACGACACATTCGCGATGCGAAAGCTCAGCTTTTTCGGATGAAAGTTTTGCGCGTCGCGCTCGATGTTCCGGTCGCAAAACTCTTCGACTACCTGATGGACGACGCGGCGGCGGCAGAAACCGGCGACCGCGTGGTGGTTCCTTTCGGCGCACGCCAGCGGGTTGGCGTCGTCGTGGAAACCGGCGACGCCAGTTCGGTGGCGGTGTCGAGATTGAAGCCGGTCGCGCGCGTTCTGGAAGGCGCGCCGCGGCTGTCGGCGGACTGGCTGGAGCTGATGCGCTTCCTTTCTTCCTACTACCAGCGGCCGCTCGGCGAGACCGTGGTTGGCGCGCTGCCGCCGCGCCTGCGCTCGCTCAAGCCGCTGCCAAAGCGCAAGAAGAAGACCGGCGCGAACGCGGATGGCGGTGCGGCGCAGCACTTCGTGCAAGGCCACGAGGCGAACCCTGCGCAGGCGCAGGCGATCGCGCGCATCGGCGCCGCGCTCGGCTCGTTCCGGCCCTTCCTGCTGCACGGCGTCACCGGCAGCGGCAAGACCGAGGTGTACCTGCGCCTGATCGCGCAGGTCCTGGAACGCGGCGGCCAGGCGCTGGTGCTGGTGCCCGAGATCGGCCTGACGCCGCAGCTGGAGGCGCGCTTTCGCCAGGCGTTTCCAGGAGCCCGCATGGCGATGCTGCACAGCGCACTCGAAGACGCCGCGCGCACCAACGCCTGGCTGGATGCCGCGCGCGGAGATGCGCAGATCGTGCTCGGCACCCGGCTCGCCGTGCTCACGCCCCTGCCGCGGCTCGGCCTGGTGGTGGTGGACGAGGAGCACGACGCCTCCTTCAAGCAGCAGGAGGGCCTGCGCTACTCGGGGCGCGACGCCGCGGTGCTGCGCGCCAAGCTGGCCGGCTGCCCGGTGGTGCTCGGCACCGCCACGCCGTCGCTGGAGACCTGGTTTAACTGCCAGGCAGGCCGTTACGAACTGCTCGCCCTTGCCGAACGGGCGGTGCCGGGGTCGAGGCTGCCCGCGGTCCGCACCGTCGACCTGCGGACCGAGACGGCCGAGCACGGGCTGGCGAAACCGGTGGTCGAGGCCATCCGGGCGCGCCTCGCGCGCGGCGAGCAAAGCCTGGTGTTCATCAACCGCCGCGGCTATGCGCCCGTTCTCGCTTGCGAAGCCTGCGGCTGGGCGGCGGGCTGCGCGCGCTGCAGCGCGCGGATGGTGCTGCACGCGGCCGACCGGCGGCTGCGCTGCCATCATTGCGGCGCACAGGAAAAAGTGCCGCGCGAGTGCCCGAGCTGCGGCAACGTGGATTTGCGCCCGCTCGGGCGCGGCACGCAGCGAGTCGAGGAGACGCTGGCCGCGCTGTTTCCCGAGGCGCGCACGCTGCGCATCGACCGCGACAGCGCCCGCAAGCGCGCGGCGATGGCAGAGACCCTCAAAGGAATCGGGCGCGGCGAGGGCGACATCCTGGTCGGCACCCAGCTGCTCGCCAAGGGCCATGACTTCCCGAACCTGACCCTGGTCTGCGTGCTGAACGCCGACAGCGCGCTGGTCTCCACCGACTACCGCTCGGCCGAGCGCCTGTTCGCCACGCTCGCCCAGGTCGGCGGCCGCTCCGGCCGCCGCGGGCAACCCGGGGAAGTGCTGGTGCAGACCCGCTATCCGGGGCACCCGATGTTTCAGGCGCTGATACGGCACGACTACGCCGGCTTCGCCGCCGCGCAGCTCGCCGAGCGCGAGGGCGCCGGCTTTCCGCCCTTCGTCCACGAGGCGGCGCTGCGCGCCGAGGCGGCCAAGCTCGACACGGCGATGGCGTTCCTGAAAGCCGCGGCGCGGCAACTGCCGGTGCCCGAGGGGCTGCAGATCTACGATCCGGTGCCGCACGTCATCACGCGCCGCGCCGACGTCGACCGGGCGCAACTGCTGCTGCAATCGGCCTCGCGCCCCGCGCTGCAGGACTTCCTGCGCGAGTGGTCGGCAGTACTGCCCGCGTCCACCTCGAGCGGCGTGCGCTGGCATCTCGATGTGGACCCGATCGAGTTTGACTGATAATCGGGGTCAGAGCCCGATTCCTCCGCCTGCCAACGTATAATTCGCGCCCTTTTGCATGGACGCCAAAGCTCATCTGACCCGGCTGTTTCAGGACGCGCTCAAGCAAGTCGCGCCCGAAGCCGCGGATACGGAAGTCCACCTCGAGCGGCCGCGCGACCCCTCCCACGGCGACCTGGCCACCAACGTCGCAATGCAACTCGCCCGACGGCTCAAGCGCAAGCCGCGGGAACTGGCCGACCTTCTTGTCGGATTTTTCAACCTGGGGATCGTCGGAAAAGATCCCTACATAGAAAAAATGGAAATCGCCGGCGCCGGATTCATCAACGTCCGGCTGAAGCAGGCCTCGAAGACGCAGATCGTCCGCGAAATTCTGCAATCGGGCGCCAGCTTCGGACGCGTGAAGGCGGCGAAACCCGAAAAGGTCCAGGTCGAGTTCGTCTCGGCCAACCCGACCGGGCCGCTGCACGTCGGGCACGGCAGGCAGGCGGCGCTGGGCGATGCGCTGGCGGCGCTGCTCGAATCGCAGGGACATTCGGTCACGCGCGAGTTCTACTACAACGACGCCGGCGCGCAGATCGAGAATCTGGCGCGGTCGGTGCAGTTGCGCGCGAAGGGAATCGAACCCGGCGGAGCCGGCTGGCCCGCCGACGGCTACGCGGGCGAGTACATCGCGGACATCGCGAAGGAAATCGCCGATGCAGACGATCTCGACGCGATCCGCAAGCACGCGGTGGCCTACCTGAGGAAAGAGCAGGATGCCGACCTGCAGGCTTTCGGCGTGAAATTCGACGTCTACTACCTGGAATCCAGCCTGTACACCGACGGCAAGGTGGATGCCGCGGTCAAGGGCCTGGTCGCCAGCGGCAAGACCTACGAGAAGGACGGCGCGCTGTGGCTGCGCACCACCGACTACGGCGACGACAAGGACCGCGTGGTGCGCAAGTCGGACGGCGGCTACACCTACTTCGTGCCGGACGTCGCCTATCACGTCACCAAGTGGCAGCGCGGCTTCGCCAAGGTGATCGACGTCCAGGGCACCGACCATCACAGCACGGTGACGCGCGTGCGCGCCGGCCTGCAGGCCCTCGGCATCGGCATCCCGAAGGGCTATCCGGACTACGTGCTGCACAGCCTCGTGAAAGTCATGCGCGACGGCACGGAAGTGAAAATTTCCAAGCGCGCCGGGTCCTACGTCACCGTGCGCGACCTCATCGACTGGGTCGGCCGCGACGCCGTGCGCTTCTTCCTCGTGTCGCGCAAGGCCGACACCGAATTCGTGTTCGACGTCGATCTCGCGCTGGCGAAAAGCGAGGAAAACCCGGTGTACTACGTGCAATATGCCCACGCGCGGGTGTGCAGCATGCTGGCGCAGTGGGGCGGCGGCCACGCGCCGCTGGCCGCGGCGGAACTGGCGCCCCTGCTGGGCGAAAAGGAACTCCAGCTCGCGCAGCGCCTCGCCGAATTCCCGGAAATGCTGGAAGCCGCCGCGCAGGAACTGGCGCCGCACGCGGTCGCCTTCTACCTGCGCGCCCTCGCAGGCGAATTCCACAGCTACTATAATGCCGAGCGCATCCTGGTCGAGGACGAGGCCTTGCGCGTCGCGCGGCTCGCGCTTTGCGCGGCGGTCCGGCAGACGCTCGCAAACGGCCTCGCGCTCCTCGGCGTAAGCGCTCCGGAGAAAATGTAATGGCCAAGCCCGCGAAACAATCCGCACGTTCCGGTCCGAGCCGTTCCGGCGGCGGGCTCATGCTCGGCATCTTCATCGGCCTGGTGCTCGGCCTGGGCATCGCGCTGGGCGTGGCTTTCTACCTGAGCAAGGCCCCGCTGCCCTTCCTCAGCAAATCCAGGCCCGCCGAAACCAGGGATGGAAAATCCGCGCCCGGCGAACCGGCCAAGCCGCCGGCGGTTGCCGGCATGCCGCAGGGCGGCGCCAGGGAGGGCGACAAATCGGACAAACCCAAGTTCGATTTCTACAAAATCCTGCCCGGCAGCGAGGAGCCGGTCTCGGAGAAGGAATTGAAGGAAGCGGCCAAGGCGGGCAAGAACCAGCCGGAGGCCAAGGGCGTCTATTTCATCCAGGCGGGCTCGTTCCAGAACCCGGCCGATGCCGACAACCAGAAGGCGAAGATCGCGATCCTGGGTTTCGAGTCGAACGTCGAGCCCACCCCCCTGCCGGACAAGGGGACCTGGTACCGCGTGCGGCTCGGGCCTTACACCACGCTGGAGGACCTGAACCGCGTGCGCCGCGTGCTGTCGCAGAACGGAATCAACGCGGACCTTGTCAAACTGAAAGACGTCGCCGCCACCAAGGACAACTAGGAAAGATCCCGGAAAAACCATCCATGAACAAGACACGCCGCATCCTGATCTCCGCAATCGCCGCCGGCCTCGCGCCCGTTCCCCTCGCCCTGCGCGCCCAGCCGGCCGCGGCGAACCCGGGCTACACCGTGCTGCAGAACCAGCTGCCGGTCGAGAACCCGGGCAAAATCGAGGTGGCCGAGTTTTTCTGGTACGGCTGCATCCACTGCTACAACCTGGAACCCGCGATCGAGGCCTGGATACCGAAACTGCCGGCCGACGCCTATTTCCGCAGGATCCCGGCGGTCTTCAACGAACGCTGGGGGCTCGATGCGGCGATTTACTACGCGTTCGAGACCCTCGGGGTGCTCGACAAGGTGCACCGCTCCTTCTTCGACGCGATCCACAAGGATCACCTGAGGACCGATAACCAGGCGGCGGTTGCCGAGTGGGCGGCGAAGAACGGCATCGATTTCAAGAAACTCGACGCCACGATGAAATCGTTCGGCGTGCAAAGCAAGGTGCGCCGCGCCGCGCAGCTGACCAAGGCTTCCGGCATCGACGGCACGCCGGCCCTGATGGTGCAGGGCCGCTACACGATCGGCGCCGAGCAGGGAAAGACGCACGAAGGCATGCTGGCGAACGCCGAAGGCCTGTTCGGCGTCGTGCGCAAGACCCTCACCGCCAAGAAGTAGCGGACAGCGGCCGGGCTTCCAGTGCGCCGCGTTTTCATCACCGGCGCATCCACCGGCATCGGCGAGGCGCTGGCGCGCCACTACGCGGGGCCTGAAACCGCGATCGGCCTCTTCGCGCGCCGCCGCGACCTGCTGGAGAAGCTCGCGGCCGGCCTGCCCGGCCGCAGCGCAATTTATCCCGCCGACATCACGGATATTGCGGCAGTGGGCGCCGCCGCGCAGGATTTCGTCGCGCGCTTCGGCGTCCCGGATCTCGTCATCGCCAATGCGGGGATATCGGTCGGCACCAGCGGCGAGGAACTGGAGGACGTCGACAAGCTGCGCCGCGTGCTGGACGTGAACGTCGGCGGCCTTGCCGCGACGCTCGCCGCGTTCGCGCCGCAGATGCGCGCGGCGCGCGGCGGCATTCTCTGCGGCATCGCGAGCGTGGCGGGCTTCCGCGGCCTGCCGGGCGCCGGCGCCTACAGCACCTCCAAGGCCGCCGCGATCAGCTGGCTGGAATCGCTGCGCGCCGAACTCGCCGGCAGCGGCGTCTCGGTGGTCACCCTCTGCCCCGGCTACATCGACACGCCGATGACGCGGGTAAACAAGTACCGGATGCCGTTCCTCATTTCCGCCGACGATGCGGCGCGGCGGTTTGCCCGCGCGATCGCCGCCCGGCGGCGGCTCGCCGTGATCCCCTGGCAGATGGCGATCGTCGCTTCCCTGCTGCGCATCATGCCGGCCTGGCTCTACGACCGGCTCGCCGCGCGCGCGCCGCGCAAGCCGCGCGACGTGCAGATCTAGCCGGGCGTCTTCGGCCCCAGCCGCAGCATGACGTAGCTGCCCGGCGCGTCTTCCAGCGGATGCTCGGGGGTTCTGGCGGGAATTTTCCCGCCCGCATTTCGCGCGTCCATCCACGCCTGCCAGTCGTCCCACCAGGAGCCGGGATGCTGCGCCGCGGTCTCCAGCCAGTCTTCGGCGGAATCGGGCCGGGTGTCGTTGGTCCAGTACTGATATTTCTTCGCCGACGGCGGGTTGACGATGCCGGCGATGTGGCCCGAGCCGCCGAGCACGAAGCGCACGTCGCCGCCCAGGTATTTCGAGCCCTTGTAGGTGGTCTTCCAGGGCGCGATGTGGTCCTCGGCGGTGGAGATGAAGTACGAGGGGACTTTCACTTTCGACAGGTCGATCGGCACGCCCTCCAGCGTGATGCCGCCCGGCACGCCGAGCAGGTTCTTCAGGTACATGTTCCTGAGATAGAAACTGTGCATGCGCGCCGGCATGCGCGTCGCATCCGAATTCCAGTACAGCAGGTCGAAGGGAAACGGGTCCTTGCCCATCAGGTAGTTGTTGATGACGAAGGACCACACCAGGTCGTTGGCGCGCAGCAGGTTGAAGGTCGTCGCCATCTCCGAGCCTTCCAGGTAGCCGCGCTGGTTCATCTTCTTTTCCAGGTTCTCGACCTGCGCCTCGTCGATGAACACGCCCAGTTCTCCGGGCGCGGAGAAGTCCAGCAGGCTCACGAAGAAAGTGGCGCTGCGAACTCTGTCGATTTGGTTTTTTTGAGAGAGAAAACCCAAAGTCGCCGCAAGCAGCGTCCCTCCGAGGCAATAGCCGATGAAATTCACCTCGCGCTCGCCGGTCGCCTTCTCTATCGCCTGCAGCGCCGCGAGCGGGCCCTGCTTCATGTAGTCCCCGAAGCCCATCTGCGCCAGGCGCTCGTCCGGATTGACCCAGGACAGCACGAACACCGTGTGCCCTTGATCCAGGGCGAACTTGATGAAGGAATTCTTCTCGCGCAGGTCGAGGATGTAGTACTTGTTGATCCACGGCGGGATGATGACCAGCGGCGTCTTGTAGGTCTCCTTCGTGGTCGGCAGGAACTGGATCAGCTGCATCAGCTCGGTCTGGAAGACCACCTTGCCCGGCGTGGTGGCGACGTTCTTGCCGAGCTGGAAGGCCTTCTCGTCGGTCATGCTGATGGCGCCCTTCTCGATGTCGCCGAGCAGGTTGTCGAGGCCCTTCAGCAGGTTCTGGCCGCCGCTGGCGACCGTTTCCCGCAGCACCTGCGGATTGGTGAGCGCGAAATTGGACGGCGCGAGCGCATCGACGTACTGCCGCGTGAAGAACGCGACCTTCTTTTCGGATTCCGCGGGCAGGCCCTCGACCTGCGCCACCGCCTGCTGGATGTGGCGCGCGGTGATGAGATACGACTGCTTGATGTAGTCGAACAGGAAATAGGAACTCCAGTCTTCGTCCTTGAAGCGCCCGTCGCCCTTGGCGGGCGCCACCACCGGGGATACCTCCGCGCCCATCATCTTCATCCAGCTCGACTGCCAGAGCTGCATGTAGTCGATCATGAGGTTGGCCGAGGTCGCGACCAGCGCGGCGGGATTGGAGAGCATCTTCGCGTACAGGTCCATGTACGCCCTGGCGATGCCAAGCTCGTCGCTCGCGCCGCCAGGAGCGCCGGCAGCGGAATTTTTCTCCGCGAAGTCGGCGAATATCCTCGCCGAACGCTCGGCAACCTCCCGCAGCACACGGGCGGTTTCCTCGGGATCCAGCGGCTTGATCTTGCCGTCCATCGCGCCTCCTCGCCTAGCGGGATGCGAAACGCGCCACGCCGTCGGCGCCCACCGCGCGCGCGAGCTGCCCCTCGTGGTACAGGTAGTGCAGGTGCGCGATCGCCTCGCCCATGGCGAAGAAAATCTGGCTGGTGTCGAGCTTGCGCCGGAACAATATCTCCAGCACGTCGACCGCCGCGCGCGGCGAGACATTGCAGAAGGCCAGCAGTTCCGCCAGTCGCTCCGCATGATGCGCCTCGAGTTGCGCGACGCGCGCGTGCGCGCCGCGGAACGGCAGGCCGTGCGAAGGCAGGACGAAGACATCCTGCGGCAAGGCGAGATAGCGGCGGATGGACTCCAGGAAGAGGCGCAGCGGGTTGGACCAGGGATCGATCGGCCGCACCGCGACGTTGGTCGAAATGCGCGGAAGCAGCATGTCGCCCGAGATGAGCACGTTCAGCTCCTCGCAGTGGAGCGAGACATGTTCCGGCGCGTGGCCGTAGCCGAGGATTACCTGCCAGTCGCGGCCGCCCGCCCTGACGCGCTCGCCTTCGAACAGCCGGTGATGCGAGAACGGGAAGTCGGGCACCATGGTTTTGTACAGGCCGCCGCGCGAGAGCAGCGCGTTGGCCTGTTCTTCATCGAGTCCGTTGGAACGGAACAGTTCCCTTTGCGCTTCCGGCGAGTAACCTGCGGCACCGTGGCGCGCCGCGTGCACCGTCAGGTATTCGCCGCGCGTCATCCAGAGTTCGGCGCCCGTGCGCTTGCACAGCCAGGCCGCGTTGCCCGCGTGATCGGGGTGGTAATGGGTAATCAGTACGCGCCGCACCGGCTTCGAGCCGATTTTCCCGGCGAAAATCCTGTCCCACAATCCCCGCGTGGGTTCGTTGCCGAGTCCGGAATCGATCAACAGCCAGTCATCGCCATCCTCCAGCATCCACAGGTTTATGTGATCGAGCTGGAACGGCAATGCCATGCGCAGCCAGTGCACGCCGGGTGCGACCTCGCGGGTCGTGCCGGGCGCAGGCGGTTCCGCAAACGGATAGTCGGGGACGGTCACGCGCGGGTTTGTCGAGCTAGAATCTCTGCACCCTACCATGCAGCTAAACGAAAAGGAACGCGGCGAATTTTCCATCGGCGAACTGGCGACCGAGTTCGACGTCACGCCGCGCGCGATCCGTTTCTACGAGGACCACGGGCTGCTCGCGCCCAAACGCGCCGGCCAGCGCCGCATCTACTCGCCGCGCGACCGCACGCGCCTGAAGCTCACGCTGCGCGGCAAGCGCCTGGGACTCACGCTGTCCGAAATCCGCGAGCTGATCGACATGTACGAGCCCGGGCGCGACGAGCGGCCGCAGCTCGCGCGCTTTCTCGCGGTGCTGGAAGCCCACAAGGCCACGCTGCTGCAGCAGAGGGGGGACATCGAGGCGCAGCTCACCGAGCTGCAGGCCTTCGAAAAGAAGATCCGCAAGCAGCTCCGGCAAAGTTGACGTTTACGTAAACGTCAAGTAGCGTAGCGGGTTTCCCATCGGCCATGGACTATCCTTTCCTCCGCTTCGAGCACGGCGAAACCATCGCGATGCTGCGCGCGGCCGTGCGCGATTTCGCGGCGCAGGAAATCGCGCCGCGCGCCGCGCAGATCGACGCGAGCAACCAGTTTCCGGCGGACCTGTGGAGCAAGCTCGGCAGCCTCGGCCTGCTCGGCATCACCGTCGAAGAGGAATACGGCGGCACCAACATGGGCTATCTCGCCCACATCGTGGCGATGGAGGAAATCAGCCGGGCCTCTGCGTCGGTAGGCCTGTCCTACGGCGCCCATTCCAACCTGTGCGTGAACCAGGTCCGCAGGAACGGCAGCGACGCCCAGCGGAAAAAATACCTGCCCAGGCTGATCTCGGGGGAGCATGTGGGCGCGCTGGCGATGTCGGAGCCGGGCGCGGGCTCGGATGTCGTCGGCATGCGGCTGCGCGCCGTGAGAGTAAAAAGCGGACGCGGCGACAGCTATGTGCTCAACGGCAACAAAATGTGGATCACCAACGGACCCGACGCCGATGTGCTTGTCATCTATGGAAAGGGTGAAGGCATTACCGCCTTCATCGTCGAAAAAGGCATGAAAGGCTTCAGTACCGCGCAAAAGCTGGACAAGCTGGGCATGCGCGGCTCGAACACCTGCGAACTCGTGTTCCGGGATTGCGAAGTGCCGGCGGAGAACATCCTCGGCGAGGAAGGCAAAGGAGTGAAGGTGTTGATGTCCGGACTCGATTACGAGCGCGCGGTGCTGGCCGGCGGACCGCTCGGCATTATGGGCGCCTGCCTCGACGCGGTGCTTCCCTACGTGCACGAACGCAAGCAGTTCGGCCAGCCGATCGGCGAATTCCAGCTGATGCAGGGCAAACTGGCCGACATGTACGCCACCTACTCCGCCTGCCGCGCCTACGTCTACGCGGTCGGCCAGGCGCTCGACCGCGGTGAAACCACCCGCAAGGACGCCGCCGGCGCGATCCTTTACGCTGCCGAGAAGGCAACGTGGATGGCGGGCGAAGCGATCCAGGCGCTGGGCGGCATGGGCTACATCAACGAATCCCCCACCGGCCGCCTGTGGCGCGACGCCAAGCTCTACGAGATCGGCGCCGGCACCTCCGAAATCCGCCGCTGGCTGATCGGCCGGGAACTGTTCTCGGAAACCCAATGACCGACGTCAGCGAACTCTTCAAGCGCAACCGGGCCTGGGCGGAGGGCATGCGCGCCGCCGACCCGGAATTCTTCAGCAGCCTCGCCAACCAGCAGTCGCCCGAGTTCCTCTGGATCGGCTGCTCCGACAGCCGGGTGCCGGCCAACCAGATCACCGGCCTCGCGCCGGGCGAAGTGTTCGTGCACCGCAATATCGCCAACCTGGTGGTGCACACGGATCTGAATTGCCTGTCCGTGCTTCAGTTCGCGGTCGACCTGCTGCGCGTGCGCCACGTCATCGTCTGCGGGCATTACGGCTGCAGCGGCGTGCACGCGGCGCTGCACGGCCAGAAGGTGGGCCTCGCGGACAACTGGCTGCGCCACGTGCAGGACGTGCACGAGAGCCACGCCGCGGAACTCGACGCGATTCGCGATCCCGCGGCGCGCGAGCGGCGGCTCTGCGAACTGAACGTGATGGCGCAGGTGCGGCATGTCTCCGAGGCGACTGTCGTTCAGGACGCCTGGGCGGGCGGGCGGCCGCTTGCCGTGCACGGCTGGATCTACGGCGTGGAAGACGGCCTGCTGCGCAGCCTGAATTGCACGCGCGAACGATGAAACTCTCGACGCCGCTCTCCGAAGCGCTGGGGCTCGCCTCGCCGATCGTCCAGGCGCCGATGGCGGGCGGCCCGTCGTCGCAAGAGCTGGTCGCTGCCTGCTCCGCGGCGGGCGCGCTCGGCTCCTTCGGTTTCGCCTACACGCAGCCGGAGGAAATGAAGAAGCAGGCGGCCTGGGTGCGCGCGAAGACCGATCGTCCGTTCGGCATCAACCTCTTCACTTCGGCGGTGCCCGGCCAGATCGACGCCGGATCGCAACGCGGCGCGCTGGACGCGGTCGCGGGCTACTACGAGGAACTGGGCCTGCCCGCGCCCGCGCCGGTGAACGCGCCCTATGCGCCGGATCTCGAGGCGCAACTCGCAGCGGTCGAGGAAATTGCGCCTCGCGTTTTTACGGTGCACTTGTCCGATCTTCCGGAAAAAAATCTGAGAAAACTCAAAGCAAAAAATATTCTTGTCGGCGGCAGCGCGACCTGCGTCGCCGAAGCGCAGCGGCTCGAATCGCTCGGCTTCGATTTCGTCATCGCGCAGGGCGGCGAGGCCGGCGGGCATCGCGGCAGCTACCTGCGCGACCCCTATGATTCGCTCACGGGGACGTTCGCACTCGTGCGCCTCGTGGTGCGCGCTATCAAACTGCCCGTCGTCGCCGCAGGCGGCATCATGGACGGCGCCGGCATCGCCGCCAGCCTTGCGCTGGGGGCGGACCTGGCGCAGCTGGGCACGGCGTTCGTCCCCTGCCCCGAGAGCGGGGCGTCGCAGGCGCACAAGGACGCCCTGCTCGCCGCGCGCGAGGACGATACGCGCGTCACCGAGAAATTCTCGGGCAAACCGGCGCGCGGCCTGGCCAACCGCTTCGTGACGGAGATGGCGGCGAAGGATGCCCCGCAGCTCGCCTTCCCGGCGCAGAACAGCGTGACGGGGAAAATGCGGCAAGCCGCGGCAAAGGCCGGCAAGCCCGGCTTCATCGCCCTGTGGGCCGGCCAGGCCGTGCCGCTTTCGCGGGCGATGCCGGCCGCCGACCTCGTCCGAAAACTCAGTGAGGAAACCGCCGCGGCCATCCGCGCAGTGGCCTCCACCATGAAGGAGTAGCTCATATGCCGACCGATCCGATCGTCATCGTCTCCGCCGCCCGCACGCCGACGGGCGCATTCCAGGGGGAATTGAAAGGCTTCGCCGCGCCGGAACTGGGCGCCGCGGCGATCCGCGCGGCGGTCGAGCGCGCAAAGCTGAAGCCGGAAGACGTGCAGGAAGTCCTCATGGGCTGCGTGCTGCCCGCGGGCCTGGGCCAGGCGCCGGCGCGCCAGGCGGCGCTGGGCGCGGGGCTCGCGCTGTCCACCGGCTGCACGACGGTGAACAAGATGTGCGGCTCCGGCATGAAAACCGCGATGCTCGCGTACGACGCCTTGATCGCCGGCTCGTCCGAAATAATCGTCGCCGGCGGCATGGAGTCAATGACCAATGCGCCCTATCTTCTTCCCAAGGCGCGCGCCGGCCTGCGCATGGGCCACGGCCAGGTGATCGATCACATGTTCTACGACGGCCTGGAAGACGCCTACGAGAAAGGCCGCCTGATGGGCACCTTCGCCGAGGAGTGCGCCGCTTCGTACAAGTTTTCCCGCGAAGCGCAGGACGGCTTTGCGATTGAATCCTTGAAGAGGGCAAAACAAGCCAACAGCGACGGCTCGTTCGCCTGGGAGATCACCCCGCTCGCCATCAAATCGGGCAAGGAGCAGAAGTTCGTCGAGATGGACGAGCAGCCGTTCAAGGCGAACCTGGACAAGATTCCCACGCTCAAGCCCGCCTTCCGCAAGGACGGCACGGTCACGGCGGCGAATTCCTCCTCCATCTCCGACGGCGCCGCTGCGCTGGTGCTGATGCGCCGTTCCACCGCGGACAAACGCGGGCTTGCGCCGCTCGCGACGATAGCCGGCCACTCGACGCACGCACAGGAGCCTGCCTTGTTTACGACTGCGCCCGTCGGAGCAATAAGAAAATTGTTTCAAAAAACGGGTTGGACGGCCCGGCAGGTCGACCTCTACGAAATCAACGAGGCCTTCGCGGTGGTCACCATGGCGGCGATGCAGGAGCACGGGCTGCCGCACGACAAGGTGAACGTGCACGGCGGCGCCTGCGCGCTCGGCCACCCGATCGGCGCCTCGGGCGCGCGCATCCTGGTGACGCTGATCGGCGCGCTGCGCAAGCACGGCGGCAAGCGCGGCGTGGCGTCCCTCTGCATCGGCGGCGGCGAAGCCACTGCCATGGCGATCGAGCTTGCCTGAGCCGATGGCGAATCCATCCGCCGGAAAGGCGACCAGGACCGCGCTCTCCAAGCTGCTCGGCCGCTCGAAGTTCGTGGGCGGTTACGGGCTCAAGCTGCTGTCCGTGACGGACGCGCAATGCACCATCGCCATGCCCTTTCGCCGCGCGTTCGAACGCCCCGGCGGCACGGTGAACGGGCCGGCCTTCATGGCGGCGGCCGATTGCGCCATGTGGCTGGCGATCAAGCGCCACATCGGCATCGAGCATGACGCGGTGACTTCCGAGCTGAACACCGCCTTCCTGAACGCGGCGCGGCGCGAGACGGTGTACTGCACCGCCCGCGTGCTCAAGCTCGGCAAGCGCATCATCTACGGCGTCGCGGAATGTCACGATAAGCGCGGCAGGATATTCACGCACCACACCGTCACGTACGCCCGCATTTGAGCCACTGATCCGATGCCGGTCATCAAGAGCCAGCTCAATCCGCGTTCGGCGGAATTTCTCGCCAATGCCGCGCGCATGAAAGCGCTGGTCGCCGACCTGCGCGAGAAAGTCGGCCACGTCACGCTCGGCGGCGACGAGGCCTCGCGCCAGCGCCACGTCTCGCGCGGCAAGCTGCTGCCGCGCGAGCGCGTGCGCTCGCTGCTCGATCCGGGCTCGCCCTTCCTCGAGGTCGGCCAGCTCGCCGCCTTCGGCATGTACGGCGACGAGGCGCCGGGCGCAGGGATCATCACGGGGATCGGCCGCATTTCCGGGCGCGAGTGCGCGATCGTCGCCAACGACGCCACCGTCAAGGGCGGCACTTACTTCCCGATGACCGTGAAAAAGCACCTGCGCATGCAGGAGATCGCGGCGCAGAACCGACTGCCCTGCATCTATCTCGTCGATTCCGGCGGCGCCAACCTGCCCAACCAGGACGAGGTGTTCCCGGACCGCGAGCACTTCGGCCGCATTTTCTACAACCAGGCGAATCTTTCCGCCGCGGGCATTCCGCAGCTCGCCTGCGTGATGGGCTCCTGCACCGCCGGCGGCGCCTACGTGCCGGCGATGTCGGACGAATCCATCATCGTCAAGGGACAGGGCACGATTTTCCTCGGCGGCCCGCCGATCGTGAAAGCCGCTACCGGCGAGATCGTCAGCGCCGAGGACCTGGGCGGTGCGGAAGTGCATACACGCATCTCGGGCGTCTCGGATCACTATGCGTTGAACGACGCGCATGCTCTGGCGATCCTGCGAAAAATTGTCGCGAATCTGAATTTCAATAAAAAAATAGATTTAAAAATACAAACACCAAAAGAACCCATTTATCCGACCGAGGAAATCTACGGCGTCATCCCGGCCGAGGCCCGCAAGCCCTACGACGTGCGCGAAATCATCGCCCGCATCGTCGACGGCTCGGAGCTGGATGAATTCAAGGCCAACTACGGCACCACGCTGGTGACCGGATTCGCCCACCTGCACGGCTACCCGGTGGCGATCCTCGCCAACAACGGCGTCCTCTTCTCCGAGTCGTCGCTCAAAGCGACGCACTTCATCGAGCTCGCCTGCCAGCGCGGCATCCCGCTCCTCTTCCTGCAGAACATCACCGGCTACATGGTCGGGCGGAAATACGAGGCCGGCGGCATCGCCAAGGACGGCGCCAAGATGGTCACCGCGGTGGCCACCGCGAAGGTGCCGAAATTCACCGCCATCATCGGCGGCTCCTACGGCGCCGGCAACTACGGCATGTGCGGGCGCGCCTATTCGCCGCGCTTCCTGTGGATGTGGCCGAACGCGCGCATCTCGGTGCTGGGCGGCGAGCAGGCCGCCAGCGTGCTGGCGACGGTGCGCCGCGACGGCATCGAGGGAAAAGGCGGCAAGTGGCCGAAGGACGAGGAAGAGAAATTCAAGCAGCCGATCCGTGACCAGTACGAGCGCCAGGGGCACCCCTACTACGCCAGCGCGCGGCTGTGGGACGACGGCGTGGTGGACCCGGCGGACATGCGCAGGCTGTTCGGCCTGGCGATTTCCGCTTCGCTCAACGCACCCGTCGAGGACACGAAGTTCGGCGTTTTCAGGATGTAGCAACTCGTAAAATGGCCTGCTTGGCCTGGAATAAGGGAAACCATGAACGCTCGAATCTCTGCTGCGGCAACTGTCTGCCTGATGCTTTCGGCCTGCGCCACGCCGCATGTGGTGCAGCCGGTTCGCGTCGGCGACGTGTCGCTCAGTTGCAACCAGCTCATGTACGAGATGGACGAGGCCGATGCATTCCGCGCCAGCGCGGACAAGGAGCGGGGAGCGACGGGAACCAACGTCATGGCGGTGCTGTTCTTCTGGCCCGCGCTGCTCGGCACCTATTCGAACATCAACGAAGCCGTCGCGGCGGCCGACAACCGCAAGATTCACCTGATCAACCTCTACCAGCAGAAAAACTGCGCCGCGCAGACCGGCATAACCAATCCTCTCGCGCGGAGCCGCGGAGCCGAAACGCAGGCGCCGGGCAACATGGACGCCACGGCCGACATCAACGAAGTGGACGCGGTTCCATTCGTCGGCGAAGGGGGAAAGGAACTGTACCGCCGCTTCCTTGCGAGCAAGCAGCGTCCCAGGGCGTTTGCGATAAGCGAAAAGGGGGCCTCGACGTTCCGCAACGGCCCGGACGCCGTCGCGCGGGCCAAGGCCGGTTGCGAAGAGCGCGGCAGTCCCTGCTTTATCTACGCCTACAACGACGAGATCATGTTCCGACAGTACATCCGTGCCACGCCGCCCGTGCCGCAGAAAAAGACCGGAACGCGGCCCGCGCCGGAGCCCGTAGACCCGCGGCTTGCAGATGTCCACGCGGTACCCAATCTGTCGGAGTCCGGAAAAGATGGTTATGAAAAATTCCTGGCGACCAAGCGCCGCCCGCGCGCCTTTGCGCTCAGCTGGCTCGGCGCCTGGTCCTGGCGTACCGGGCCGGACGCGGAACAGCGCGCCAAGGCAGCCTGCGAGACGCTCGGCAGCCCGTGCTTCATGTATGTCGTCGACACCCGCGTGGTATGGGATGGTGTCGTCAAGCTCGATCCGGGCGCCTGCGACCCGGCGCGCGTTGATCCGAAGCTCTGCGATATCGATGCGGTACCGGTGCGCGCCGAGGGCAAGGAACGCTACAAAGCGTTTCTCTTGATCAACGAACGGCCCCGGACTTTCGTCAT